>CALEUQ010000001.1 GCA_937920495.1 uncultured bacterium
GGGACAAAAGTAACAGACAAATCAGTGCCAGTATTTGAGAGTATGAAGACACTTGAGGAATTGGTAATAGATAAAACCAGGATAAGTCTCAAGGGTGCATCAAGGCTTGAGAAAAAAATAAGCATAGTGCGGTATTCAGAAAAAGATTTTTCATATGATGAATAAGGGGGTATAAAAAAGTCAAATAAAGTTTCACACGAAAAAGCACACAGCCCTGCCGCACAGGGAAGTGCGGCACACTTCGACAAGCTCAGCAACCATGCTTCGACAAACTCAGTACGGCGTGCTTCGGCAAGCTCAGCAACCATGCTTTTTTATATCATCACAGGTAGTTATAAATGATGTTATTCAGGAAGGCTTGCGGTGGAAGGATGAGTCAATACCGGAGGCAAGCCGGGGGTAAAGGGATACATAAGGGAAACGGGGGATGGCCGGTCACTGGGCTAAGTAGAAGTGAATCCCCCATTTCCCTTTGGTTTTTTTCACACACTTACACATTTTTGTGTTATATTTATATATTAAGAGATACTATGTATATTGCTTATTAATTTATTTTGGATACGAGGTAAACCAATGCCTAATCAGATGCCTGAAAATCTTAAAAACATTAAAGATATATTAGATTTAGATGAAGAGTTGCATAAAGCATCACCTGAGGCCGAGCCCGTGGGAGGTAAAGCTGGAGTTAGGTCAAGGCGGGGTGAAATAAATTTTCAGTTAAAACCCGAAGAGCTGGAAAGCTATTTGAATAAATACATTGTTGGTCAGGAAGAAGCAATTGAGGTTATTGCCACAAAAATATGTACCCATTTTAACCGCATGCACCTTGAACAAGAATTGCCTGAAGACGAAAAGATAGTTGGCAATATTAAAAGTAACATGCTGCTCATTGGCCCTACCGGTGTAGGAAAAACGTATATTATTAAATTAATAGCAAAAAAGATTGGTGTCCCATTTGTAAAAGCTGACGCAACAAAGTTCAGTGAAACCGGCTATGTAGGCGGTGATGTTGAGGATCTGGTGCGTGAGCTGGTTCATGAGGCTGATGGCGATATTGCAAAAGCTGAATATGGTATCATCTACTTAGATGAGATAGATAAAATAGCCTCCAGCGGAAACGTATATGGGCCGGATGTGTCACGGGCAGGGGTTCAGCGCAACCTCTTGAAGCTCATGGAAGAAGCAGATGTAGACCTTAAAACACCTCACGATTTAGCGTCACAGGTTGAAGCCGCAATGGAGGCACAACGCACAGGAAAAGTGACCCGAAAAAAGATCAATACCAAAAATATATTATTCATTGTTTCAGGTGCGTTTGGGGGCCTTGAAGATATTATCAATAAGCGATTAAATAAACAGGCCATTGGTTTTGATAAATCACAGGTAAGGCGAGAGGACAGGCAGAGTGTCCTTAAAATGGTAAAAACGGAGGACCTGATTGAGTATGGTTTTGAATCGGAGTTTGTGGGACGTTTGCCGGTTACTGTTGTGCTTAATGATCTTGATGAAGAAGGCTTGTATAAGATATTAAAAAATAAATACAGCACAGTTGTATTGGGCAAGAAACTGGATTTCAAAGCGTATGGCATAGAACTTGAATTTACAGATGAAGCATTGCGTATGCTGGCAACCAAAGCATACAATGAGCGTACTGGCGCACGAGGTCTTTTAAGTGTATTTGAAAAAACGCTGATCAAATTTGAAAAAACACTCCCTTCAACTGATATTAAAAAGCTTGTCGTTGACAGAGAAGTAGTTGAACACCCTGAAGAAGTATTGCGACGAATATTGTTGAGTGATAATATCCGAAAATTCCAGAAAGAATTCTTATTAAAACATGGCATAGTGATGGAATTTGAAAATCAAGCATTGCAGATTATTCAGGAAAAGGCCCGTGCTGCAGGGATGAGTATAAAACAGTATTGTGATGATTTATTCCATGACTATCCATATGGAATTAAATTAATGAATCTGGAAAGATTTATAATAACAAAAGAAGCAGTTGAAGACCCTCAAGGGTATATTGATGAGTATATCCGCAATTATTACAGTCAAAAAAAATAGATGTATAACAACTTTTTATTAGTTGACAATTATTAAAATGTTTATATACACTATTTTTAAGTTATAGGACTGTATTTTTGTATACAGAGAGGGGATAATGGCTGACACGAATACCATAAAGAAAAAGTCAAAAAAGAAAAGCACTCTCTTTGATAAGGTTTTTATGCTTATTATTCAGTATAAAGAAACCGCTCTTTTTAAGTGGGTATATAATCATCCCGGTATAGCTATGGGTCTTGTTGCACTGTGGGGGATTCTGATTGTTGTCATGTTTATGTGGTTTGTCATTTCTATAGCTACCCCTTGATGTACTGATAATCTTTAGCAACTAATTTTACCTGTGCAGTAAGGTTTGATATATAGGCATTCCTTTCCTGATGAATTGTTCCTTTTTTATCATATTCCTCCCTGGTTATTAATTGAATTGCCTGTTCAATATCACCATTAACTCTATCAAGGTATTCTAATAGTAAATTTTTATATTGTTCAGTTGCTGTGAGTGATGCGGCAAAAAATGATTTTACGTCATCATCGGTATAGACAAAGCCATGAGCAAGACAAAGTGTTTTGACATCTAACGATGCCATTTTTTCCAGTGAAGCATAATAATCTTCGTATGAAGATAAAAATTCCACCTGTACTTTGTTTCCATCTATTCCCTCAGGGACACCTACTGATTCGCCAGGGCATAACATCTTGATTTGAGGAAAATAATAGGCTAAAGAATCACGGGTATGTCCGGGAACTTCATATACGCTGCAGGTTAAGCCTCCCAGATCTATAGTATCGCCTTCTTTTACGGGTAAGGTTATATTAAAAGGAGACAGCGACACATCTTCCGGCCCTGTTATATCGGCAAACAAAGGCTGTTGTATGTTGCTTAAGTGCGTCATAAAATCAATAACTGACGGCTTTGCAAGTAGATGTTGAATACGCTCTGCACCTACTATAATTAAGCCTGGAATTTTTTTTATAAGGTATGGAATTGCCCCAAGATGATCATAGTGTGAGTGAGTAATAGCTATAAAATTTAACTTTTGTGGATCACTTATCGTTGCTTTCAAATCAGAGTAATATTTTGGCGCTAAAAGATTAATGCCGGCATCAATCATCATGATTTTGGGTTTCCCCTTAACAATATACGCTGGATAGCCAATATGCCCTATCGCATGGCAATAATCATTAATTTGACCCTGTGCAAAAATTTTCATTGTGGCCTCTAATATATAATAATCATGTTTTGTACAATCAACTATCGCCCATAAACTGTAACCGGTGGATACGTTATACACATGCTATACATGATATAGCTACATGATAAAAGCCATAAAATTTTTCAATAACATTTGCTGCGTGAAGAATTTTTTATTATATTGCGTAATGACAATTATTTTTTGTATAATAATCATAACAAGGCTACATTGTTTGTAAATAAGGAATTTATTATATGGGGAGCTTTTCAATAAAACTAAAGGGATTGTTGTTGCTTGTGATGTTATTATGGCCGCTCGGCATCTCCGGTTATGAGATAAATATTGCCAGCGTCCGCCCAAACTTAATCAATATTCGTACCACTAACGGGAAGTTATATGCCTATATAGTATTGCTGTTTAATGAAAATCCGCATTTTGTAAATTTAATACAGGCTGACAGTATTCCTGTAAGGCTTATGCAGACACCTGGTTTTAATATCATGCAATATGAAGCGTATATACGGACACTTCAGGACGCGTCCTTGAAAGGCCTTGCACAGCAGATTCTTCAGGTGTATAAAGAGCCTGATAAAATAACCGATGTGGAATTGGAACAACTAACACAAAAACTGGAGAACAGAAATATCGTTTTACGCTTTTCAAAAAACAAAGATGGTACTACATTCAGATATCTTCTTGACTATTGCATTTTTGGAAAACGTAAACCGGTAACCATTAATCACCCACTTTTTAATGTGAAGGAAAAAATATTTAATATCCAGCCTTTAATTTATTATGATGAATTTTCAACAAGCAATTCAACTTTCTATTTTGACATGATATACATCAATCCTGATGAAGTGTATAACGATTACATTATATCAAAAAGAGTTATTGAGGGGAAATCCTGCGACAATATGTTTTTTGTTGGTGCACATGTTACTGATGATATTAAATATTGTATAAAAAAAGCATTTACCAGCAAAGAAACCATATTTGACGAAATCTGGAGAATGTTTGAAATACATGAGCTAACACATAAAATTTTAAATAATTACTATTATTTCTTTGATCAGGTAATAGGTGAGGAGCTTGCATTGAGCAGTACCATTTATTATAACACATATTTGGGTCTTGCAATACTATACAGTTACCTTGACTACAATACCATTAATCCCCATCGCATTGCGGCTACAAACTTCATTAAGTTTTTATCACTGTATACTGCTAACAGCGAATATATTGAAAAACCTTCGCTTATTAAACAGATCCCATTAGAAGATTTAAAGAAGATTGCAAAACTGCATTTTGAAACAACCATAAAAAATCTTCGGTAACTTTAATTGCGCAAACGAATTGGATTTTGCTGTGTCATTTTATCCAACGAAAACCCTTTTTTGCCTGTATAGGCATTGGCAAATTCCAGCACCAGGCTTAATTGCTGCAGGGAAATATTCTGTTTTTGTGTAAAAAATTCTTCTATCTGTGTCCATATACGCACGGTTTTGTCCCTTGCAATCCTGAAAAGGTCGTCCACCGATTCATAATGCAATCCAATTTCACCGGTAGGTATAAACCACCGTTCACGATGAAGATTCAGTATGTGTCTGTTTATTCTTCTGCCATCGGGGTATCGTACCAGAAAATCGCTGTAGAATCTTTTTTCAAAAAACCGCAATAGCTTAATAAATCGCAGGCTGCGTGTTTTTTTTATTGTATACACCACAGGAACACTTTTGATTGCAATGTCAAACATGTCATACGTTGTACAGGGAAGCACAGGTGTGGTTATTTTTAATGAAGAATTGGTATGGGCTAAAGCTGTGGCAAGTAAATCTTTGATGGCTCTATACTGTACCGAACCTTTTTCAGGAAGCATTGCTTCAAGATTATAGTCAAATGGCTCAGAATTAAAAAAATATGCCATATACTGATCGATAGTATATTCAAATAGAAGATGCTGATTTCTGTATAATGTGACCCGATTATCTTTAAATGTAGGAAATCCTGACCAGTAAAACACAAATGGATGAAATAGTGCATCCACCACCCAGTGTGCAATATAGCCATACAAAAAACCTTTTTGATAATACAGCCATTCGTTTGGTTCACCTGATGAATGCTTTAATACAGTAGAAACCATGTAATTAATGATTGCAATCCCATCATCGGAATGTAGAAGATGTTTGATAGTATTTCCAAAAAAGATATCTCTTTTACCTGGAATATAATCAAAAAGGTTTGGTATAAGCAAGCCTGTCATGGCCGATGAGCTAAATTGTTGATTGGCAAATTGAATGTCTAAAAGATGTGTTGCGTAATTGGGATGCTTTTGTTTCTTTAATGACTTAACAGATTCTACAAAGATTCGTTGATGAGTGATTAATCCGGGCATATGTACAAATATCTGGGGGATATAAAAATCCCCCGGCAACTTTGTTTATCGTTTATGGCATTGAATGCATAACGTAGGAGCTTTGCCACCCTTTGTCCTGTGGCATCCTAAGCATTTATTGTGAATGGCATTATATCCTTTATTCTGTGTTTCCCAGTGACAGCCACTATCACCACATTTTTTTGCAGTATTGCCGGTATGGTGGCACGTTTTACAATCGGTGACACCTTTGTTTTTATGTAACTGATGATCAAATGTTACAGTACCCTGTTTAGGTGCTGCGCTGGATTTTTTCACTTTCACTACACCCTGAGCAAAAATAAATGCCGGAATGAGTAATGCAATGCAACAAACTACAAGCACATTCCTTTTATTCATATAACCTCCTGAAAAGATTTGAAATATATTAATTGTAATTAAAATTATTTGCGGATATACGCATCATTTTCCCACATGCCATCAAAGATAGTGCCGTCTTTTAAAATAAGTTTTCCCTGTCCATGACGTGCATCATCCTTCCACTGGCCTTCATATCGTGTTCCGTCAGTCCAGATATAAATCCCAAAACCATTTCTTTTGCCGTCAACCCAGCTGCCCCGGTAACTATCGCCATTTTTCCAGATGTATTCACCTTCGCCATTACGCAGATTGTTTTTATAACTGCCGCGGTAGATGTCGCCATTGTTGAATGTATACTCACCAACACCTTCACGAGTGCTGTTTTTAAAACTACCCTTATATGAACCATTTTCATGAATGGTAGTTCCAACTCCATTATTGCAATCACCGTCTTTGCAGTTTTTTGGCGCTGAAGCACAGCTTATGACAAATATAAATAGCAAAATTGGTAAAAATTTTATTGCTTTCATACTACTCCCCCTCCAGCCCTGGTGGCTTTGTATGTAGTTTTCAATAGGGGCATTGTATAAAATGAATTATTATTACGCAAATAGTTTTTTAAAAAAATCAATTTGGGCGATAGTTACCAGAGAGATATGCAAGGCACATATAAATGCTAATTTGTATATAAAATATTAATGAACTGTTGCAATGTGTTGCTATACTCTATTGTAGAGGATAATGAATAAACACCTTGCGATTCAGGATATATGAATAGGGGTAGGTGATGGAGATTGGCAATATTGTCACCGTGAAGTGTGTTGAATAATGTCAAAATAACTTATGTACAATGGAGAGAACAATGAATAATGATAGTTTGGTAGATTTTACAACAATCAGGGAATTACGTGAGCTGGAAGCATCGTTACGTAATGAGATACAGACAGCCAAAGGCGATATACTACGAGATTTGCAGAAGAAGGAAGAATACCTTACACATCTTATCAGGGTATTAATTGCAAAAGTTGATGCACTTGAGCAGGAAAAAAAGGAATTGTATCAGGAAAAGCCTAAAACTAACAGTAAACGGTTATTTCGTTTATAATAATTAGTATATATAAAAATAATTTTTTTGAAAAAACAAAAGCGTGTGCTATAAACATTATATGACCGCATCGGTGATGACCTCACCATGCGTTTCTATATAAAATTCCGTACCACAAGTACGGAATTTTTCATTTGGTAACACTTTCTATCCAGTGCAAATAATCTGATGACCCGCTGATGACAGGTAGTGCAATTATCTCAGCAATTTCATAAGGGTGGATTCTTTTAATTGCTTCCTCCACTTCTTTAAAAAGATTCTTTTTAGTTTTAATGATGCAAAGCAATTCCGGATCCGTACATATTTCACCTTTCCATGTGTAAATGGAAGTTAGCCCTGGAACAATATTAACACAGGCAGCCAACTTACTTGAAACCAGATTGTTGGCTATTTCCTGTCCAACTTCGTTACTGGGTACAGTACAAAATATCACACAGTATTCCATTTCAATTCCTCCTGAAGATTATATTCTAACATTATCATTTTAACTCTGAGAGTTTTTCATTTTCACTGTAAACTGAGATGCTGAATCCAGTTCAGCAAGACGCAATGTGTAGCAATCCTGCATCAAGTATGTCGCAACGGAAGTCGGGACAATTACGAGATAGGCTTAGAATCTGAAAAATTCCCCAATCTGTGTCTTCTTCTTACTTCGGCTTCATGGTAGCGGCGTTTTTCTTCTTCAGTTTCCAGTGATAAGGGCGGTACTTTTTTAGGTTTTCCGTTTTCATCAAGAGCAACATAGGTAAGATAGGCAGAAGCAGTATGCCTGACTTTACCGGTAATGAAGTTTTCCGCTTCAACACGCACTCCAACTTCCATTGAAGTGTTTCCAACGTAATTGACACTTGCTTTAAGCCGCAAAAGATCCCCTACATATACAGGACTGTGAAAATCCAGCCTGTCTATCGATGCAGTAACAACAAGTGATCCTGCGTGACGGGAAGCAACAATACCGCCAGTATTATCAATAAGTTTCATGATAGTTCCGCCGTGCACATTTCCAGCCAGATTTGCATCCTGATGAGTCATCTGTTGTACTATTGTGATGGTACTTTCTTTAACAGATTTTTTGTACATATTCTGTTCTCCATATACAACATTTGTTACACTGTGGAAAACTTTTATAACTATAAAACAAAAATATTTGCAACCAAAAAAACAGATATCTGGTCTTATTGAAAATATACAATAATTTTATGCTTGCAGAAAGGATGTCCAATGCCTGTCAATAAATCAGAACTCGTATCATTCTATTCTCATGCACTGGGAGTTATTCTTGCAATTGTGGGGTTATGTATTTTAATTGTTACAGCTAACAGTCCCACTATGCAGTTACTATCACTCATATATGGAATTTCAGTAATTGTATTGTTTACTGCCAGTACCTTATATCATGGGTTAAAGCAGCGGGAAAATGAAGACTCAGTGTGGAGAAGATTTGACCATATGGCAATCTTCATAATGATTGCAGGAACATATACTCCCGTATGCTATATCTATCTTGACTATACAACTGCATTGTATATTATTGTTTCTCAGTGGCTGATTGTGGTAGTAGGTATTATCTTCAAGGTATATTATTTCAATGCGCCGCGTGTTCTGTATACTGCAATATATCTTGCGATGGGGTGGATGGCTGTAATTGTTATCAAGGATATTATCCGTGTTATGGATTATAAGTCCCTGTGGTATCTTTTTTTAGGTGGTAGTGCGTTTACTGTTGGTGCACTGTTTTATATTATAAAGTGGCCAAAAAAGATTAACGGGCATGTAGGATTTCATGAAATTTTTCATGGTTTTATTCTGTTAGGAGCTTTGTTTCATTATTTGATGGTATACCATAGTTTACAATATATGAAAAATATTCATTAAAAAATTACATATTCCCTTTCTGTTTCCAACCTTAGATACACCATGTAAATTGTAAAAAAATTATATTACACTTGACGAAATTCTTATACGGGTGGTATTTTAGTTGTAATTATGGGGTTTGTATATTTTTGGGGTTGATTGCGGATATGGTGTTAAGTGATTATTTAAATAAAAAGACAATACTTATAAACCCGTCAGTAAAAGATCGATGGGAATTAATTGAAGCAATGCTTGATGTGGCAATTAAAAATAAGACCATAAAATCCGAATATCGTGAAGGTATAAAAAAAACGTTGTTTGAACGTGAAAAATCAATGAGTACAGGCATAGGGAAGGGAGTGGCCATACCACATTGCAGCTGCCCGTATGTGGATGATGTAGTGATGATAATGGCGTTGAGTAAAAAAGGTGTAAACTTTGATTCAATTGATAATATGCCTGTACATATAGCTATTCTTTTAATTGTCCCAAAAGATAAAATATCACAGCATATCAAGACACTGGCAAACATTGCCAAACTCATGAGTGATGATACATTGCGTGAAGCGTTATCAACGGCAAAAGATGCTCAGGATATAATAAAGATTTTGAAAGAATATGAACAAAAAGGAAAAAAACAATAACACACCCCAAAGCCTGATTTCTCCGCTATCACTGGAAGAAGAAGATTTTGAAAAAAATTTAAGGCCTAAGTTTCTTGATGAATTTATTGGGCAGAAGCAGCTTACAGAAAATCTGCGTATATTTATTGAATCAGCAAAACTTCGAAAAAAACCATTGGATCATGTGCTCCTGGCTGGTCCACCGGGGCTTGGCAAGACCACTCTTGCCTTCATCATTGCAAATGAGCTTGGCGTAAACATCAAGGCAACGTCAGCTCCAGCTATAGAAAAACCCGGTGATATGGCTTCGATGCTGACAAATCTTGAGCCTATGGACGTCCTGTTCATTGATGAGATTCACAGGCTCTCACCCACTATTGAGGAACTGCTCTACAGCGCTATGGAAGATGGTGAGCTTGACATCATCTTGGGGCAGGGTGTTGGCGCAAAAAGTATAAAGCTGCAACTGGCACCGTTCACACTTATTGGTGCAACCACCCGCACAGGGCTTTTGACATCAGCACTGCGCGACCGATTTGGCATTCCGCTGAGGCTGGATTATTATGAAATTGAAGACCTGGAAATCATAGCCAGGCGCACCGCAACGATTATTGGGTGTAACATTGATGATATGGCTTCGTGTGAAATTGCCAGGCGTTCGCGCCGAACTCCCAGGATTGTTAACAGGCTTGTGAAACGGGTACTTGATTTTGCGATAGTTATGAATAAAGGGGCAATTGATCTTGAGATAGCTCAATATGCACTGGACAGGCTCCACATTGATGCGTTAGGGCTTGATGATATGGACCGTAAAATACTTTCAACTATCATCGAAAAATACGATGGTGGGCCTGTGGGGATAAAGACAATTGCCATCTCAATAGGCGAAGAAATAACCACTCTGGAAGATTTTTACGAACCATATCTGGTACAGATTGGTATGTTGAAACGAACTCCCCGCGGCAGGGTTGCAGCACGGCTGGCGTATGAACATTTACAGCTTCCCTATAAGGGCATAGACGAATCAAATCTGTTTTAGTAGTTTAGACAACATCAACATCTCTTATAGTTAACTCCTCATAAAAAATTTTTTAATAATATGTTGACCGGTATCTATCGTACAATGTAATACGTATTAAATAATATTAATACGTGCTATAACACATTGCTATTTTTAGCTTGTGTGGTATAATAGTTGTACTTGCTTGGATTTTGAAACAATTTTTATCAGCAGGGAACCTAATGGATAAAATTTTTAAACGAGATTTTAAGTACAGGGAAATACCCTATAACTATACATCATTTTCTGATAGGGAAATAATCTTAAAGTATTTTGATGAAAAGACCTGGGATCTGGTACAGGCTCTGAGAGCCAAGCGTAGAACTGGCAGAAGTGCAAAGCTCCTTTTTGAGAATATTGGCGATATCTTTATTATAGATAGAAATCCTTATATCCAATATGATATTGTGGAAAACCCAAAAAAGCTTAAAAATCTGTACAAACGACATCAAAGAAGGCTTGCAACGGTAAAAGAAGGAGCTAATGGCGACCAGCAGGTTCTTGAATTCATAGCAAAAATTGAACAATTAGATGAATCATTTTTTACAAAGCTTAAAACAACAAAGAAACTGCAGGAGAAGATTTTTAACAAACTAAAACATATCACCGCGCCTGGTAATATACATTTCAGTCCATTCCATCGTGCTGCTCATGTAACTGATGCAACAGATTGGCGAGTGGAGTATCCTATTGTTGTGGTGTATCCAGATTCAGTGCATGAAGTGCAGGAGCTTGTAAAAGCTGCAAAAAAGCTAAATCTTGTTATCATTGCTCGGGGCGGTGGCACAGGGCTTACCGGTGGGGCCATACCTCTTTTGCCCAATACCATGATAATTAATACTGAAAAGCTGAACCGCATAGGCGCAATTGAAACAACGGTTATAAATGGAAGGGAAATTCCTACTATCACGGTTGATGCAGGTGCGGTAACCGAAGATGTAATGGAATATTGTCAGCATCAGAATTACATATTTGCAACTGACCCCACATCGGCATGGGCATGTACCATTGGCGGCAATATCGCTGAAAACGCAGGTGGCAAGAAATGCGTCATGTGGGGCACCTGCATAGATAATATTTTGTCATTTGATATAATAGACCATAATGGTGATATCATAACAGTACGCAGAGTGGATCATCCATACCGAAAGATATTGCCGGGTGATGAAGTTACCTTTTCTGTAGAAAAAAATAAAAAGATAATAAAAACAATTACCTTATCGGGGCTTGATATCCGTAAAAAAGGTTTGGGGAAGGATATTACCAATAAGGCATTGGGTGGATTGCCAGGATTACAGAAAGAAGGCTGTGATGGTATCATCGTCAATGCAACGTTTGTTCTGTACAGGCCGTTTAAACATACACGATCTGTATGCTTTGAGTTTTTTGGTAATAATATGATCAATGCCTCAAAAGCTATCGTAGAGATTGTCAAAACGTTTGAGGATGACCCGGTTGTGTTTTTGACAGCTCTTGAGCACTTTGATGAGCAATACGTAAAAGCAATTCAGTATAAAAACAAATCTTCCCGTACTGAAATCCCCAAAGCAGTGCTGGTAGTTGATATTGAAAGTGATGATGAAGCTACATTAGAAAAGGCAACAGAAGACCTGGTAGCAAAAGTTAAGCAATTCAATACCGAAGGGATTATTGGTAAGGATGCAGAAACTCGGGAAAAATTCTGGCAGGACAGGAAAAATTTAAGTGCAATTGCAAAGCATACCAATGCTTTTAAGCTGAATGAGGACATTGTTATACCTCTGGAAAAGCTACAGAATTTTTCTGATTTTATTGAAAAGCTCAATGTCAAAAAAGAACTGGAAAATAACATCCAGATTATACACGCACTCACTGATTACTTGAAGGAAAGAGTAAAAACCGAGGAAGATAACGTATGTGTTGAACGCTGCAATGCAGGTATTGGACAGTTGCTGTCGATGCAGTCGCGATATACTGATATACTCAATAATCTTGATACTCACGCTAAAGATTATTTTAAGTATGATTCAGAATATGCCCTCAGACTGAACACAGTTTTTCAGCTTATACAGAACAATGAAATAAGTGTGAATTTTGAGAAGGAAGTTGATGAACCGCTGCAAAAGCTTTTTTATGGTTATGATGATATACTGACAAAGGTACAGCAAATAAAAGAAGCTGCAAGAAAGCGTCGTATTGTTGTTGCTACCCATATGCACGCGGGTGATGGCAATGTGCATGTCAATATCCCGGTACATTCCAACGATTATCTTATGATGCGCGATGCTGATGAAACCGTGACTACCGTCATGCGCCAGACAGTGGCACTGGGTGGTGTGGTAAGCGGTGAACATGGAATTGGGCTTACAAAAATACGGTTCATTGATGATGAAACTCTTCAAAAGTTTGCTGAATACAATAGCTATGCGGACCCGGAAGATTTGTTTAACCCTCGTAAACTCACAAGAGATTTTAACCTGGAGACTGTCTATACGCCATCATTTAATCTTCTTGAAGGTGAAGCCTTTATTTTAAAGGCCACTGACCTTGAAACAGTATTTAATTCAATTGCAACATGTATCCGTTGTGGCAAGTGTAAATCTGTCTGCAATACACATTATCCGGATGGTGTGGTCTTTTATAATCCGCGAAACAAAATATTGGCAACAGCTCTTATCATGGAAGCTGTTCTATATGACATACAGACCTCGACATCACTGAGTTTCAAGCATTTCAATAATCTGCGTGAGATATCCAACTATTGTACTATATGCCATAATTGTCAGAAGCCATGCCCGGTTGCTATCGATTTTGGAAATATAACTTTGAACATACGCTCCATCCTTGAAGAAAGAAAAAAATCTACTTTTAAGCCACTTACCTGGGTTACATTGTTTTACCTTAAGCAAAAGGGATATTACATCAATACAGTATTCAGGATAGTTCTTTTAAAATGGGCTTACAGTATACAGCGGTTTGGTTTTTATGCAACCAGGCCTGTAGCCCACATACTCAATGCTGTTACACCATACATAGCGATGATGCTTAAAGGAAGGCTTCCAAAGTCAGGAAGCAAAACCCTGCGTGACGAGTTGAAACTGAAAAGCACTAATACATTTTATGTATTCCGCAATAAAAATAAACCCGTGCTAAAAACAGTGGTATATTTTCCGGGTTGTGGTTCGGAACGTATGTTCCCTGAAATCAGTATGGCAACCATTGCTCTGCTCTATAATGCGGGTGTCAGGGTTATTATCCCTCCAACCTATTTGTGCTGTGGCTACCCAATGAAAGCTAACGGTAAACTGGATCAGGCGCGTATTAAAACCAATGAAAACAGGGTTATATTCCACAGAATGGCAGATACATTTTCATACATGGAAATTGAAGATATTGTGATTTCGTGTGGTACATGTTATGAGATGTTATCAGATTATCATCTTGAAGATGTCTTCAGGGGTGCAAAACTTATAGATGTGAATGAGTTTATAGCCCGTGAAGGGTTATACTCCACGACAATAAAAGATACCTTAATTTACCATGAACCATGCCACACTCCTCTGAAATTCATGGGCTATCAAAAAACATTTTCCAGGTTATTCAATACAAAACCCACAGCAGTTCCTAATTGTTGTGGTGAAGGCGGCACACTTGCATTATCAACTCCTGATATATCCAATACCTTGCGCGAAAGGAAAGAGACCAACATCAGAACCGCTGTTAAAAAGAAAAATGTTGTAGTGCTCACAACCTGCCCAAGCTGCGTACAGGGTTTATGTAAAATTCAGGATACTGTCAAGGTTACCGGAAAATCGTTAGTGGTGTATCTGGCTGAACAATGTTTGGGCAAACACTGGAAAAAACAATTTATTAGAGAAATACAAACACAGGGATTTGACAGATATATTTATTGATGGGGAATAACTCCACTGTCAGGGTGGCAGGGTGTATTCTATTATATGTTTTGTTCATACAGTGGTTTGTACAAATAATGGGTGAAATATGATTTTATTTTTTCACTTGATACGATTATATTTATTATGAAGATGCTATATATATTTCTTGATATATTTTTTCTGGTATTTCACACAATCATAACATTTTTTAATATGCTTGGCTGGATTTCAGTGAAAACCCGGAAGGTTCATTGTGTGACTATGATACTCACCGGATGTTCGTGGTTTATACTGGGTATATGGTATGGCTGGGGATACTGCTTCTGTACAGACTGGCACTGGCAGGTAAGAGAGCGGTTGGGGCAGCCGGTACCTTTTAATTCATACGTGCAGTTTCTGGTGTATGAAATTACAGGGTTTGTACCCGATGCAGTTATTACAGATATGTTTGTGGCAACTATTTATTTCCTTAGTTTACTGATTACGATTGTATTAAATATACGCGATTATAAAAATTCCAAAAGAGATTACAAAAGAGATTAATAGATAAAAAAACCCGATTATTAATCGGGTTTTTTGCCAAATACAACGTGCGAGTATATAAAAAGCTTTATAACTTTCAGATGTTGTATTTATCGAATGGTTCTTACTGAAACAGCCCGGGGTCCTTTTTCACTCTGTTCTATAGAAAATTCTACTCGATCACCTTCAAAGAGAGTTTTAAACCCGTCGCCAGCAATCCCTGAATGATGAACAAAAACATCTTTTCCATCATCCTGTGATAGAAAGCCATAACCTTTGCTTTCATTGAACCATTTTACTGTACCTTTTGCCATTGTATGACACTCCATATAATAATTTGTTATAACAGGAGATTACACCTGTTACCGTTGAACATCCTGCATGTACTGTTTTAGCTTGCCAATTATTAAGGAAGGAAAAACTAAGTAATTTGGAGGATACCAACTGTTAATCATAATAACTATAGCATAATAATTGTCAAATAAAATAAATTTTATTCAAAAAATACTTTTTTTTGCTATTTATTACTTAAAATCGTTGCATGGATAATGAAAAAAATACAGACGTACCATTGGGCGAGGGGGTGTACACCGTTTACATTTAGCCACACATTTATTTGTATCAACATTATCCAAAAAAATGCCGATTAATGGTATAGGAGTATAAAGAAAATCACTAAAGAAAGGAAGAATTGTTATGAGACTTATAGAGACCCTGGAATCAAAATTAGATGAGCTTACCAATCTCTATGGATTAGTGGCATTAAAAGGTGGAACTGAAGTTGAGGACATGACATACGATGAGCTACTCTTTTTAAAACAGATAGCTATTAATCTGCCGGTTATCGTAAAAATAGGCGGTCCTGAAGCAAGAAATGATATACGATATTGTAAATCGATAGCTATTGATGGTATCCTGGCACCTATGGTTGAGTCAGAATATGCTCTTGAAAATTTCATTACAGCTATCATGGATATCTATAAAGATACAACCTTGCCATACCTGGCAATAAATATTGAAACAATTACTGCATATCACAATCTTTCAGCTATTTATACACATCCATGTTTTTCATACATCAATCAGATTACCGTTGGAAGAAGTGATCTGTCACAATCAATGAAAAAGGGAGTGGATGATGATGATGTATTATATGCTACTGCACATATTGTTAAAGCTGCAAAATTAGCTGGCAAGGTAACATCCGTAGGGGGCCAGGTAAATCCTTCTAATGCTGAAGTAGTACAAAAGTTTGTTCAGCCCCATAGAGTCAATACGCGGCACCTTGTATTCGATTGCAAAAAAACAGATAATATTGCAAAATCCATACAGCTGGGGCTTGAATTTGAACTGGATTTGTACAGAGCTTTTTCCAATGTTGAACCTTCTAAGAGCCAGATATACCAGAAAAGGATTGCAGTTACATCTGACAGATTGGCTGTTGTGTGATAAGACATAATAAATTGGCTGGTAACGATATTTTTTTTAAAAAAACTTGACTAAAATTCATCCTTCTTACGTTATCCTTCAACTATTGATATCACTTAAATTGCTAAAGGTTAATAGAGGCTTTTTTATGTATTCAGTATTTGTTGTGATAATGGTAGTTTCTTCACTTTTAGTTTTATGTATTTTACCAAAAATTGATAGTAATCCTAAAAAATGTGATGTTGGCAGAAACTGGCAGTCAGTATGGGAAGAGCGTTTAAAGATTGATAATTAGAAGGGAAACAGGTACATAAAGATAATTGTTATTATATGTAACAATACAGCCTGTACCAGTGATTTTACCCTGCTATAGATAAGGCCTATTATTATTCCAATAATAAAGAACAACACAGAAAGATACAATGAATGAGCTGCTATGCCTGTTATACTATATAACAGCGCAGCTGCGATAATCCCGCCATACTTACCTAAGAAAAAAGAAAGGTTATACTGGATAAAACCTCTGAAAAAAAGTTCTTCACAAGGGGCAATAACTGCCACCATAATAAGTATTGATTCTAAGGATTTTATATTACCCTGATAAAAATTAAGTAATTGAGGTGTTGAAGTAAATTGTATAGCTATATTACGAACGGGTATAAGCACAATAATCATAACAAAAAGGTAGAATATTTTTTTCTCAAAAGGAAAGTCAAAAGAAAAAATACGATCTCTGGTGAATAGTTTTTCATCTACATGCTGCGCAATGATAATCAGAATAAGAAGGGCAATACTGTACTGATATAGGAAAGAAAAATAGGTATAGTGAATAACCCATCTTAGCAGGGGATACAGCAATAGCATGGGTATAAATACTTTCCACGATGGCCGGTAGAAAGCATATGGATTATCAAGCTTAACCATAATAAAAAAATATTTTATGCAAAATAGAATTGGTCAAGCAATTAATTACTGGATGTATTATTTTTATAAAAAAATTTCACTAATAATTTTTTAAAAATGTTTTGTTAATAAAAGGTGTACAGTCCGCCAAAGGCGGCGGGGTGTACACTATGTTTATTATGTTCACAAAATTTATTTAGGGAATAAATCGTGAAAAAATTTTAAAAATTTTTCTACAATCTTTTAAATTTTTCTCACTCCAGCGTAATTATATATAAAAAGCAGAATTTGAGGGGGTTACATAAATGCGCTGGTTACTTATAGTTTATCTTTTTACTCCATCATTTCTATATGCACAACTGTTAATTAACGAAATTGCATGTAATGTATCCGGAAGCGATTGGGTAGAGCTGTTTCTTTATTCTGCTCAACCCCTATCAATGGATATCTCTTCTTTGTATGTAACCATGTATTATGGTACCAATGAATCGCTGTCACAAAATCCTGTTACCATCTATAGCTATGATAGGCCAGAAACGCCATGGGATGACCGTTTTGTGGTTGTACACCTGACGGATCCTTTAACGCCAGACGAATGTGATGCCACGGGGGATACCAATGGCAATGGTGTACTTGAAGTCTATTGCAATAATTATGCCAGTAGCCTGTGGAATACTGACTGCGTTGTTGCAATTGATACTGACGATGACCCTTCAAATGGTGGAATCATTGATTTTGTTGCGTATTCAAACAGAGATGGTGCGCTCAATCAATCCATAGGGCAGTATCTATCCCGGGCAATTCAGCAGGGTCAGTGGATGGGCAAAGCATCAGAAGAGTATATGGTTGATATTGGTGGTAACGGCCTTTCTTCATACCAGAGTATTATCCGCATAAGTACAGCGGATTCAAATTCCGTAAATGATTTTGTTGTCACACAATATCAAACACCCGGGCGTAGCAATATACTGCCTGTAAAATATGCAGAAGATGATTTCATCAAAATAGATACAAAAGTTACACTTATCAAAGGAGCTATCGCACCATTTACTATTTTTGTATTTCAGCCGTGCAGTTTCAGGGTAAGGCTGTTTTCAACTGTTGGGCGTAAAATATATGAAAGCCCACTTCTGTCAGCACTGCCAGGGTTCTATTCTCTTGATTGGGTACATCATCTTGGAAAAGTGCGCAGCGGTTTGTATCTGGGAACTGTTGAAGCCCAGAATAGCAGAACTCGTCAGAGTATAAAATTTTATTGTATTGTGGCTGAATGATGGCCTGGCTGCTTGTTTCGGCAATGTTGATGGTACAGGCATTTGAGTCAGCTCAACCGCTGGCACCCGGTATATGGGCGATAGCAACTGTACAAAATGTTACTACTTCACCAGTAATCTCAGGAGTAACATACTCTAACCCTTTTGGGTATCCTGACCTGTACAGCACAACTTCATTTATTCATTCCGCAGTGCACGATTATTCAGTGGGTTTGCAATGGCAGTATTTTGGAATACCTGAATACCGTGAGGATACCGTAAGTGTTGGGGCAGGCTGGGCGATAGCTCAATGGATAAACCTTGGTGTGGAACTACATGATTATATTCTTTCAATACATACTGAGAAGTTTACGCGCACACAAAACTTCTATGACTATGGCGTATATTGCATCATCAAGCCCTTTGACCCTATACAATTTTTTATTATGCAGAATAATATCATGCATTTTCACGACGATGGGTATATCCCTTCAGAATCAATGCTTCAGACACGCGCAGAAATTTTTAAAGGATGTATAATAGAATATGAGTTACATTATAGTGATTATATCTGGCAGATTTTTAGAATTAATGGCTATATAACCCATTATTGTGCTGTAGACATTGCCTATAGCAGGGAATTACACCTGTCTTCAGCAGGGGTTACTATATTGTGGGATTCATTGTTACTACGGTATGAATTACAGCATCATACTTTTCTGGGTAACACGCACCGTTTTGGTTTGGTGTATTCATATAACCCATTAACGTATGCATTGTCTGGTAAACCCGTAAAAAAAGAAACACTAAAATTGGACATACAGACATGCACCGCAGAAGAATTAATGGCACTGGATATTGTTCCTGAAGTGCTATGCCAGCGTGTGGTGAAGTATCGTGCAATGTTTGGTCCGGTCAGTATCACTTCATTATATCAGTTGGGATTTACCACACAGCAGGTACGTGATTTACAGCAGTATGCGTATAATTTTTATGAACAGGGAAAAGATGTCCATACTGACAGTAAAGAGAATAAAAAAGCGTTACAAAAAAATTACATATCCAGTGAAGAAAAAAACAAAAAGATCAAACAGCTATTTCAATCAATGATTGCTGCTGAAATACCTGCATACACTGCACTGTCGCTTGCTGAGGAATATCAGAAATCAGGTGCAAAAGGAGTATTGCAATCACCAGTATTTAAAAGTTTACCCATACATCAACAAAAAGTGGTCAAAACAGCATGCGGAATACAGTAATCATACTATGTGTGTATTGTGTACTTGTGCCAATACTTGCATTTGCAAATTCTATATCTGTTGAATACAGGCAGGACGCTCTTGATTATGGCATTGAAAAAGAACATTATATCCGCACACGTGCAACCATTGAAACAGATAGTACACAGGTTAATGCAGCTTTGGTGAAATCAGATACAAGTGAAACCAGCGCAACGTGGTCGTTTCTTACCAATGGTAATTTTGCTGCAATTGCTGGCGGTCATTACTATGTGCATAATGCAACTGGCTTATTATTGGGTAAAAGTGCAGTGTATAATCCTGACCCATATTCAATTAATATGCAGAAAGATGGTACACCCATATCATTATGTACAAGCGGCAATCCGCAGTATGCCATGTATGGCATGGTTGCTTCCCTGTATAATGCAAAAGAAAAAGCTAAAGTCAGGTTTAATGCAGGGGTTTCATATAAAGAATGCTATGTTACCCCCGGTGATATAGAAAATAATCTATATCCCTACAGTATTAACGGCCTACTATCGCATTACAAAAAAAATGGCAGCTATACTGAACCGGTGCAGGTAGTGACCCATTTTTCTAATGCAAATTTTGTACCAGCAGAGTATATTACACTTCAAGGTTGTTATTATGCAACACGCGTGTATTATGATACTAAGCGTATACGTTTTGATAGCAACTCACAGAATGCTATTGCAAAAGATTCTTTTGGAGGATATAGCCTGTATGGCAAGTACCAGGACAAAAAGATAACACTTTTTGCAGAATATGCATTATCGCAAGTTAAGGTTACAGGAAACGGTAATTCTTGTAACAGGTACAGCGATGCATATCATTGGGGTTTCACTGTAACAGACAAGCTATTCAAAGTACACAGCACTGTACAGAAGTCAGATAAAAATTTTTATGCGCCTTTTAGCAACACATTTGGCAGCAATTCCCCAAGAGATATTTATTATTATTCAGCCAAATTGAAACCATCAAAGAAAATTTCACTGGCACTTGCATATATTGACCAAAATAATTTGCTTCCATCCCCATATTATACTGAATATCCGCATAAACGCATCTATTACACGCGCATGGTATATAAACACAAAAATATTGTGTTAACTTCAGATTATCGGTATGCGCAGTTTTATAAAGATGGTACAGAACATACAGTTTGGCGAATGCAGCAGAGCACTGTATGGGGAATAACAAAAAACTCATCAGTCCATGCCAAATGCGGATTGTATCACAGTGACACCAGTGCATGGTACACTGCATCGGGTATCGGGCTTAAAATAGGTGCTCTGCAAAATGACCTTGGAGCACTCTATGCACATACTAATGGTGAAAAAATGTATGTTGCACTGCTTCCGCTCCCACATACAAATATTATGTCAGAAACTATCGCCGCCTCTTCTTTTTTTATTGTTGCGCGCATGCGCTTTAGTAATACATTTTCTACGCTGTCGGCACGATTTGTATCACAGCTACATCCGCACAAACAAACTATAGCAGAATGTAGTGCAACTGCATACTTTTAAAATTTTATTTTTTCAGCGCTGTGCTACAATCATTATACGCAGGTAGCGATAGTGAATAGAATATGGACAAAGATAAGTTACAACAACTGCAGAACATATTAAAGGTGCTAGAGCCTTATGCAATAGCCTATTCTGGTGGCAACGATTCAACATTTTTAGCAGCTATATCACAACATTTTTCAATGGATTTTTGTTTGATCCACTGTATAAGTGAATTTACCATTTTAAGTGATACAGATCGCGCGCGCATCTTTGCACATGAGCACAATATCCCGTATCATGAAATCAATATTTCGGTAATGGGGATTGGGGAGATAGTTACTAACAATAAAGATCGTTGTTATCATTGCAAAAAGAAACTGTTTAACGAAATACAGAAATACGCTTTGCACAATGGTTTCAAGAATGTTATTGATGCGGGCAATGTGTCGGATATTGCTGATTACAGGCCGGGTAAAAAGGCGCTTATAGAATTAGGTGTACGCTCTCCGCTTCTTGAAGCAGGTTTTACTAAAGGAGATATTATACGGGGATTACAAATGTTACATATACCATATTCTAAAACATCCAATGCATGCCTGGCAAGTCGGGTTCCATACGGAACAGACATTACCCGGGAAATCCTTGAGACTATACAAAAAGCTGAGGATTTTATTTTATCTTTGGGCTTTGAAGGTGTACGTGTACGCTATCATTATCCAATTGCACGCATAGAACTGATGCTACAGGATATGCCACGAATTTTTGATTCCACAGTACGGGATAAAATCGTTGCATTTTGTAAACAACTGGGATTTTTATATGCTGCAGTAGATCTAGAAGGATTCAAATCCGGGAATTTAAACAGGATGTTACACCATGAGTGATGTACTGGTTGCAATTGTTGTCCGCAATAATGAGCAATTATTGCGCAGTAAATTGGACACTATAAGCAATTGCCCCTATGCCCATGTGATGCCACTTATTATTGATGATGGTTCAGACGACCAATCGCCATCAATGGTTTCCGATATGGACATCCACTTTGTGATGCATGAAGAACCGCTGGGTTATGGCGGTGCACTCATGAGTGCCTTTGGGTATGCCAGAGATTATTCGCTGGGATCATTGTTCATGATGCCGCTGGGAGCCTTCCATGATTGGCGTACTATTTCAGAGTATCTATCCTTTTTCCAGGATGGAGATATTATCACAGGCAACAGGTTTACAGTAGAAGCTGATATTATTAAAAACTCACAGTATAACGGCATCGTACATTACTTCAATCAGCACACGGGCCTGCATATTGTGGATCCGTTTTCGCCAGTAAAAGGGATATCCATGAATCATGCCGATTTATTTGAGATAACAGAATTTTCGGATGCAGCGCTTGTACAAATCCTGATACAGGCCGCACATTTCCATTTAAAAATAAGAGAATTTGATTGTACATATCCTGTTGATGGGCTATTATCACATCTAGATGATATTGCTTCCATGCCTGGCCTTAAGGATTTTATAACCGGAGAGATTCATCTGTACCCATATACAAAAGGGCATTAGTACTGTGAAAAAGCCAATGCGTGTTATAACTGTATTATTGTGTGTGTGTGCATTATCTTGTTCCACACCAAAGGAACGAATCCCCACACACTCTGTTACGGCTACTTCCGGCCACAGCATACTTTTTATTGGCGATATGATGTTTGAATGGGCAGTGAAGGACACCATGCAACGCTATGGTACCGACTATCCTTTAAAAAAGATAAAACCCTTTTTACACTCATTTGATTTTGTAATGGCAAATCTTGAATCGCCCTTAACACACGCGCGCAAGACTCATCCGTATCAAAAATATATTTTTAAAGCGTCACCTGATATTGCGTATATTCTTTATGATGCTGGAATAACAGCAGTTACCCTGGCAAATAATCATATGCTTGATTATGGTGTTCAGGGGTTACTGGATACTATTGCTTCCCTGTCTACTGCTCAGGTGCTTTATGCGGGTGCCGGAACAAATGCTACAACTGCATCATTGCCTGTCATATACACGTTAGGGCAATCACGTATTGCCGTGTTATGTTATACTCAGATCTACGCTAAGGATATGGTTGCACATAACAATCCAGGTATTAATTATTTTGAAATGAATAAGGCTAAAGAGGATATTCAGAAATACCGCTTCTGCGACAGAGTCATCATTAACATTCATTGGGGAAATGAATATTTTTATTATCCTTCGTCAAAACAGATTGATGTAGCTCACGCACTCATTGATGCGGGGGCAGATGCTATTATCGGTCATCATCCGCATGTATATCAGGGCATTGAAATTTATAAAAATAAGCCAATTGTGTACTCATTGGGTAATTTTTTATTTGGTTCAGTACATGAAGGAATTAATGATAATATTGCCTGTGCACTATATATGTCACAAAAGGGGAAAATTATAAAGATGCATGTGTATGCTATTAAAGGAATACATAATGATGGTATGATACAACCAGAAGTTCTGGAAGGTCATCTGGCAGCCAGAATCTTTGAACATATTCTTGAAGTTTCAAAACCATTGGGGATGATTTTCACACGCAGAGCTACAACACATCATAACTATCTTGAATTTATTTTCAGGTAATCATTCCATCAAGGCTTTCAGTACATAATCCACACTTTCTACCATTGAATGTATTTCATACCCACCTTCTAGCACCACAATAATCCTGTTATGAGCATACCGTGATGCTACATCCATCAGCATACGTGTGAACATATAGTATGATCCACTTGAAAGGTTCAGGGATGAAAGTGGATCACTTTTATGCGCATCAAAACCTGCAGAAATTAAAATAAATTCAGGCTTAAAATGTTCTAACGCAGGTATAATGATTTCACTGAACGCACTCTTATATGTTTTATCGTTACTACCAGGGCTCATAGGTATGTTTATGGTATACCCATATCCAGGGCCAATACCTATCTCATCCACACTGCCTGTGCCAGGATAAAACGGGAACTGATGTGTGCTGATATAAAATACGGAAGGATCAGCTTCAAATATATGCTGAGTGCCATTGCCGTGATGGGCATCCCAATCAATTATGGCAATTTTCCGTATATTATATGTATATTGGAGATAGCGGGCTACGATAGCAACGTTATTAAAAATACAGAAGCCCATTGCCTGAGCTATCTCAGCATGATGTCCCGGGGGCCGCACCGCACAAAAGCCATTGGTGGCTTCACCTGCAAGAATATAATCACATACTTCAAGAATACCTCCAATTGCCCACAATGCAACATCGTATGTTTCATCGGATATAACAGTATCGTAGCCATCAATACAGGTTATCCCATTTGGCTTGGCATTGGCAATCATCTGAACGTAGTCTGGGTCATGAGCATATAACAGAACGGCAGGGTCAGCTTTACGCGGCTGTACATAAAGCAATGAGGAATAATTTATATTGTTACGGATATATTTATCAAGTATCTCCAGACGTTTAGGGGATTCAGGATGCGAATCCCCTGTTTTATGGTGCAGATAATGCGGATGAAAGCAATATGCAGTATAGCTCATAAGTATCAAATGTGTGATGGTTTAATTAACATAAACAAATAATCTAATAATATTGTAATATATTATTTAAAAAAAATCAAGTATTTTTTCTCTCTAAATCTGATGTCATAACTGGAGCACCACAAAGTATAAGAGCACGCCTGCCAACGATTAAGTAATGAATACCTGAGAAGTTAAATAATTGTATTATTTCCAAGAAAGTGAGTTCTTATCCTGATTCCATTTTTTTATTATTGAAAATTTTGTATATAAGATTGCACTTTGTCCCATTGATGTTCAGAAATTTTTATTCTATCAACGGGTGAAAATCGCAAAAACCAACGCAAAGAAGCTTCTATGTCTTTTCTCCTGTGTGCTGGAATATCTGAGAGTTTGGCAGGATACTTTTTTTGGCATATCTACCCTTTTGTACTTATCGTTTTTATGCTATAAGATAATATATTGCAATGTCAACAATAAATCAATCAATATACTATCTGTGCCACTATTTTTCTATTTCTTTTGCGGGTATCACATTCAATGACAACTATCTGCTGCCATGTGCCTAATGTAAGTGCTCCATCAACTATTGGCACCGTAATAGATGGTCCAATCATTGATGCTCTAAGATGTGAAGAACCGTTATCATCATGCCAGGTGTTATGATGATGATAGTGTTCATTGCGGGGGATTAATTTCTCTAACAATATATTTATATCCTTTTGCAGTCCTGGTTCATATTCAATAGTGGTGAGAGCAGCAGTTGAGCCAGGTACAAAAAGGCACAGTATTCCGCTTTGTACATTATACGTGTGTATAATTTCCTGTGCCATAGAAGTTATATCAATGATATCACCCTGTCCGTTTGTTGAGATGGGGATATATTCAGTAATCGTTCCCATAGAACCTTTTAGCAACTTATTTGATTATATCGATAGTTAATTGATATTGTGACAATAAAAAGATAATTGTTACATAAAATAGTCATTGTTTAAACAAGACCTGTGTGATAAGTTTAAGTGTTTGCTCAAAGATTGAACGAACCTGTTTTGTTCACTGCGTATATAGATGCGAACAATAATCATTTTCCCTTTTTTTTTGATTTTTGGGACAAAAATTATATAACAAAAAAGTGATTTCAACATTTTTTCGTATTTTTTATAATTTTCTTAAAATTACGGAATGAGCCCAATAAATAAAATATAAAATATTTATTATTAAAAATCTTGACTATTAAAATATGTGTATAATATCTTGTTATATATGTATTATTGTATGATAAAGATATGAGGCCAGTATGAAAACATTTTTTTATCCTGAAAGTATGGTAATTGTTGGGGTTTCACTTACAAAAATAAATTTAGGGGATAAAGTTGCTTCACCAGCTTCTTAGTAGCGCTGTTATATCCACTGTAGGTAACTGTAAAATAAACCCTGTAATGCGGTGACATTATTTTTTTTACTCAAAAAAAAATAATAATCCCAAAAAAAGATTGATTTTATTTAAATCATTAATATCGTTATCGATATAATAAATGATTTGAGTTATCAATGAGTGGAAGTATGTGACAATGTCATCCAATGTACGATGACAAAAAGTTATGAATATAAAGTAGAGCATAAATCATCCTGAGCTTGCATCAGGATATCGTAACAATATATTTTAGGGCCAGGCCCATAATGACATTGGCAGAATTCTATTTATGGAGGGCAAATCCAATGAAAAACAATGTAGAAACATTGCCGTTGGGGAAAAAGATCATCTATGCGTTAGGCCAGTTAGGGTGGTCATTGGCATCATTCAGTGTTGGGAATTTATTAATATATTTTTATCTTCCGCCTGAATCAGCTGATAAAGCAATATTCCCTGCATATATCTACCAGGGATATGTCATTGGTGTACTTACCATTATTGGGCTTATTTATGCATTTGGAAGACTGTGGGATGCAATCACCGATCCACTAATTGCAACAATGTCTGACCGTTCACGTTCACCCTTTGGAAGAAGAAGAAAATTTCTGGCTATCGGGGCTTTTCCATTTGCCCTGCTAGGTGTACTTGCATTTACACCCCCGGTGAATGCTATGTCACCGTGGAATGCAGTGTGGCTCTTTATTGTAGTTACATTATTTTACTGGTTTATGACTATGTACGTAACGCCATTTTTTGCATGGATGTCTGAGCTGGGGCATAACCCCAATGAACGATTATTTTTAAGTACACTAATATCCATCACCTGGGCAATTGGCTTTGCGGTTGGTTCACAGGCAGTAGCGTTGCAGTCTATGTTTGAAAATAGTTATGGGTACAGTTCCACAAAAGCTTTTCAGCTTGTCATGATAATATTTGGTGGAATATCGTTAGTGCTGATGTATCTGCCGGTAATTTTTATTGATGAACGGCGCTATTGCGAGCCAAAAGCTTCAAATGAGGGAACCTTTGAAGCATTGCGCTCAGCGTTTAAAAACAAAAACTTTTTATTCTTTACTATATCTGATCTGGCGTACTGGGTTGCATTGACATTCATCACAACAGGGCTTGTATACTATGTTACGGTTCTGCTGCAACTGGATAAATCAGTGTATTCGCAGTACATGCTCATCTTATTTGCATTGAGTTTTATTTTCTATGTTCCGGTTAATCTGATAGCACAAAAGATTGGCAAGAAAAAATTACTGGTTATTGCATTTGTGCTGTATTCATCTGTGTATGTGGTGGCTTCCATGCTTGGATGGTTCCCTCTTGATAAAAATCTACAGGGATTGGCAGTTGTTTTTATGACATCCCTGCCACTGGCAATTTTTGGGATTTTACCCAATGCTATCATTGCTGATATTGCTGAAGCTGATGGCATTAAGACAGGGAATTTTAAAGCTGGTATTTTCTTTGGGGCACGCACCTTTATGTCAAAGATGGGCCAGATGATTGCAGCGCTTATGTTTCCATCACTTATTTTGCTTGGGAAAACACCAGAAAATGATATTGGCGTGCGCATCACATGTGTAGTTGCATTCTTCTTCTGTATTGCGGGATTAATACTTTTCTTAAAGTATAATGAGAAGGAAGTTCTTGAAATACTGTCTACAAAAGAAAAGATAGAATAAACACACGATTTATTGCTTAAATAAATTTTGTGAACATAATAAACATGGTGTACACTCTTGCCGCCTAAGGCGGCGGGAGTGTACACCGTTATTCATTACAATCATAATTAAATATTTGACAAATATATACGCTCCATCCACTATACACTTTGCATTTAGTGGCAGGATTGTTATGGTAAAGGTGGCATTATCACAGTCATATTCACATAAAGCGGGCCAGGTTTTTGAAGCCATAAATCATATTAATAAGCTTGCCAGGATTAAGACTGATATCAAGAGCTATCGCATAGCTCGTGATGAAGAAGGCTTGCAGCTTATTGATGTGAATGTGCGTTTTATCCTGAAAAATTTCCCTTTACGGCTTAAATATACCGCCATCCCGCATAAGTATTGTGAGCTCAAGATGCTGAAAGGTGCTCTGAAACAGTATAGGTACACATATACCATAACAACGGATGGGGGAACAACCAAAGTCATTATTGAATGCGCAATCAAGCTGCCGTTTAGATATTTTATTGTTGCCCCGCTTGTGCACGCTATAATAAAACGAAGGATTAAAAAAGAATTAGCACTGCTTGGAAAAATATTACAAACTCAGTTGTAAACAATGACAAAACCACTAATTGTCCAGAGTGACAATACTCTGCTTCTTGAGGTAGATAATCCCCTGTATGAAGAGGTGCGGGATGCCATTCTGCCATTTGCCGAGCTTGAAAAAAGCCCGGAACATATTCATACCTACCGTATAACGCCGCTTTCATTGTGGAATGCTGCCTCAGCAGGGTTAACCACACAAGAGATCCTTACGCGTATTCGGAAATATTCTCGCTATGCGGTGCCTGCAATAGTTATCACCACCATTCAAGAGCAGATGGACCGCTACGGGCTTTTGAAGTTAGTAAAAAAAGGCCAGAACCTCATTCTACAATCTGATGATGTGCATATCATACGTGAGATAGTTACCAATAAACAGATTCAAAAATTTATTGAAGGGCAGATTACAGAGTACGAAATCATTGTAAAGCCACACAACCGTGGACATATTAAACAGGCGCTTATCAAGATTGGTTTTCCCGTTGATGACAGGGCAGGATATGTTGATGGCGATCCGTGCCCGTTTGAGCTCAGAGATGTCACGTTGAGCGGTGCACCATTTGTGATACGAGATTATCAGAAGGATGCAATACATAGCTTCTATCAATCAGGTAGTGTGGAAGGAGGAAGCGGTGTGGTGGTTTTGCCCTGTGGTGCCGGCAAAACCATCGTTGGTATTGGGATTATGCACCTGTATCAGACTAAAACGCTTGTGTGTGTAACCAACACCGTTGCACTACGTCAATGGATTGATGAACTTCTGGACAAAACAACGCTTACCAGGGATATGATTGCTGAGTATTCTGGCGACAATAAAGATATTAAACCGGTCACTATCGCCACATATAATATTTTAACCTATAGGCGCAAAAAAGAGGATGAGTTCAAACACTTTGGGCTTTTTACACAGAATAACTGGGGTCTTATTATTTATGATGAGGTACATCTTTTGCCTGCGCCGGTGTTCAGAATGACTGCCGAGATACAGTCCCGACGCAGGTTAGGGCTTACTGCAACCCTGGTACGAGAGGATGGCCTTGAAGCAGATGTGTTCAGCTTAATTGGCCCTAAAAAATTTGATATGCCCTGGAAAATCCTTGAGGAATGTAGCTGGATTGCAAAAGCCATCTGTACTGAGGTACGCATAGAATTGCCCCAGAGTGTGCGCTATCAGTATACTGTTGCCGGTGACAGGCAAAAGTTCAGGATTGCATCTGAAAATGAAAGAAAGATGCACTATGTGGAAAAGTTGCTGAAAGCCCACCTGAACGATCGTGTGCTCATTATTGGCCAGTATATTGACCAGCTTGAAAAGATTAAGGAGCGTTTTAAATTTCATCTTATTACCGGAAGCACACCGGTGAAGGAGCGTGAGGAGCTTTACAAACAGTTTAAGGAAGGCACCATAACGCGGCTTATTGTGTCAAAGGTGGCAAATTTTTCCATTGACCTGCCGGATGCAAATGTTGCCATTCAGGTGTCGGGGACATTTGGTTCACGTCAGGAGGAGGCACAGCGTTTAGGGCGAATACTTAGACCAAAGCCGGGTGATAACACCGCATATTTTTATTCGCTCATCACTGCCCACACAGTGGAAGAAAACTTTGCTCACAACCGTCAGCTTTTCTTAACGGAGCAGGGCTACACCTACATCATAATGAATGAAAGCATGTTCAATGAAAAGTTTAGCGTTTAGCATTTTTATGTGCATCACTTCGGCCGCCTTTGCCTGGCAGCCGCTTTTGTATCAGGCATACGATGGCACCGTGTATTATAAGGGTAAGGCATTTCATCAGGGCTTACCACACGATATAACCATAAAAGACATACAGCTTCATAACGCGGTTTTCTATATCACCACGCTCAAGCACGGAATATTTAAAAGAAATATGGGCGATAGTTACTGGCACAACATCACCCCACCTGATGCGCACATGCGGTCAATAAAGGGGTTTGTGCCATACTACCGAAGTATATCAGCCTTTTGTATTGATGGCTCTGACCCCGGTATACTATATGTTGCCACTAAATATTCGCTCTACCGCTCACCGGATGGGGGCATACACTGGATACCCGTTGCCCTGAGGGGGCTGCCTGCCAATTCATGTATCACCGCACTATATGCAAGGGGTGAGGAATTATTGGTGGGAACATCCTGGAATGGGGTGTATAGAATGGCCGGCAACCGTTTTGTACCTTTTGGCAAAGGCATTACACAGCGAAAATATTCAGACAGCGTTACGTTTACAGAAGAGGTGGTGAGCATTTCGCCAGAGTACTGCATCACAAAATACACACATGAAGTATTCTCTTATAGCGGGGGGGAATGGAAAAAGCGGTATAAGGGGAATATGGGGCTGCTTAGTGGTGGGGCAATTGTTAATGGCAAAGCGCTTGTGGTGGACAAATACACACTGGTGATGCTTTCACATGCTGGTGAGCACTACTATGAACTATCGCCCATATACGCTCAATGTGCATTGCTAACCGATGGTACACACTATGTGTGTGTGCATTCAGCAAGAAAAAATAATGACACCATACGTGGATTGTATGCAGGTGCCCTTACATCGTGGAAGGTGGTAAAAGAACTTGTGGCGGTGGCACACAGAACAGGCCACAATGCGCTGGTGTGTGACATTAAGGATGATTACGGATATGTGTATGTACACGATGAAACCGCTTCTTCAATTGGTGCAGTGCGCACGGGCGTGCCGGCAAAGGAATTATGTAATTATCTGCATGTGCACAATATCAAAGCAATAGCCCGTATGGTAGTGTTTAAAGATGAGCGATTGTACCGCGCATTTAACAATGCATACGCAATAAAGGATGCTGCCACAAAGACACCGTGGAAGGGTAATCCAAAAGAGTACTGGGTTGATCCATATTCAGAGTTTGTGCACGGGTACAACGTTTCAATTGCAACACAGGCACAGAAGGCTGGCTTTGATGAAATTCAGTTTGATTATATTCGCTTCCCCACCGATGGGCCTGTGCATAGATGTGTGTATGCGTATAAGCCGGATAATGGTATATATAAATATGAAGCCATAGCTGATTTCCTGCGCAGCGCAAAACAGGCGCTTACCATCCCTGTAAGCGTGGATGTGTATGGATTTACGGTGTGGTATGAATTTGGTCAGTGGTTGGGACAGGATATTGAAACAATGACTTCAATTGTTGATGTGCTATGCCCCATGGTGTATCCATCGCATTATGGCAGGAAATTTTTTGATAAAAGTATTGATGCGGAAAGCTATTATGCGATAGTTATTGAAAGCGTGCTCAGGGCTTTAATGAACTCACAGGCTACGGTGCGTCCATATCTACAGGCGTTCAACATGCTTTCACCAGGGTGGGGATATGCCTATATTAAGAAGCAGAGGGATGCCTGCACCGATGCTGGTATAGGCGGCTATATATGGTGGAATGCCGGAAGAGATTATGGGGTGATAAAATAAATTGCCTGACTATGGGTACACCCCCAGCCCCTCTCCTTAACAAATGAGAGGGAGGATTTTTCCCCTTCTGGTTAATTGTGCAATCAAGTTAAAAGCTGTGCACGGTGTCCATAAATAATTTAATAGCTGCTTGCTTTAGTAACTTAACTTTTGCATAATTTATTCCGATAATAGCTACATGAGAATCTCTGATGGTTTATCTGTTATTTCACTGCCAAAGACAACGGCACAACCTGCACGCACGGTCATGGTCTGGCCGGTGTATGATGATAGGCGCATCACACCGGTGAAAGGCGTTGCACGCAGGTTAGAAAATAATATTCAATACATAAAGCCCACACCGGATGATCATGCACGGTTACTATCGCAGGTAAAAGAAAACCCGGAGCCACTGTATACCAGCAGTGCCCGTATACACAAAAGCAATTCTTTTGTTACCCCCGGCACATTTTTTGACGCTATTGCGTAATTGTGACTTTTTTTAGCTTTACGTTGAATAAAATTAATTTTATATTTATTTCATCACTATTGCTTTAAGATCCAATGTAGTAAAAGGATAATACTATATGAGCAGAAAATTTACACTTGAGTACTGGCCAGATGAAGACTGGTATGCAGGGAGATTGCGTGAAGTTCCGGGTGTATTCAGCCAGGGTGAAACGCTTGAAGAATTAATCATGAATATCCGTGAAGCGTATACACTAATGTTGGAAGCAGTTGAACCTTTAAATATAGAAACACAGAGGAAGGAATTTGAGGTTGAAGTTTGAAAAGATAGGAATAGAAGAATAACTTTTAAAACAGTTCGTGCACTATTTTGTATTGTATTCGTACATTAGTGTTCAGGAATAAATAGTGAAATAAAGCTTGATTTTTTTTATCAAATATACATATATATCTTATAAATATTTAAACGTTTTTCTATTTTGTTTTTTTAAAGCAAAATAACAAAAATTACACATGTAAGGAGGTTGTACGATGTTTAAAAAATTAGCGTTGTGTATCCTGGTAGCAGCGGTAGCTATGACCACAGGGCTGCAGGCTCAGGAGATGACTGATGACGTGGCATTTTTGCGTGCGGGCTATCAGTGGAATACCATCAAATGGGATGCATCTGGTCAAAATGATGGGAAATTAAATGGTTTTGTCATTGAAGGTGAGTATAACCTTAATCTAGGAGGCATGCTTGCAGGGTTCTCACTGGAGTATGCATATGTATCTGATAATGATGATAAATCATGGGATTACGGTTTCTTGAGCCCTATGGCATCACTCAAGTTCCTTGCTCCTGGTGGATTCTACATTGGCCCCGGGCTTTCATTGCGATATCTGATGAGCTCATATCTGCCAAAAGGGGCAGGTGAGCCTGATAGTGAGGTTGACCTGTGGGTAAATGGTGTAGCAGGATTTATGACACCGGTTGCAGAAGGTATCTATGTAGACCTTCAGGCGCGCTTTGGCTGGAACCTTACAAAGAATCAGTTTTCAGAAGTTGGTGATATTGATAAAAATTATGATATGGCTTTCTACGTTGGTTTTGGTACCCGTACTCGTTCAACCGGGATATAATTTTTTTTACAGTATCAACTAAACAAATAAATTATACACACAGGCAGAGTAGTCCCTGCCTGTGTGTTACCCTCACCCCTTGCCCCTCCCCCTGGTAAGGAGAGGGGCAAGTTTTTAAATATAGATTGTTTTATGTATGAATGGATTGAGATTGAGGGAGATTTATTTCAGGCAATTACTCTAAATCTTCAATAAAATTTTTGGCAATCATATCGTGTGGATTTATGGCAAGTATTTCTTTGAATAACGCAATTGCTTCATCATATTGCTTTTTGTTATATAAAGCTAATGCTTTCTGAAATTTTAGAGCAGTAGATTCAAATGCGCTCATTGATTCGGGTGGATATACTGATAACACCTCATAAATTTTTGTGGGTTTTGATTTACCTTTTACTATTACCCTGCTTATATAGCGGAAATGATAGCCCGGTAGTTCTTTTACCTGCTCATAGACATCGCCGGATACCAAGATAGTGGCGCGGAAATTTTTTGTTAAGCTTTCAATACGGCTGGAAAGATTAACCGCATCAGAGATAACGGTGCTTTCTATGCGCATGGTTTCCCCAATTATGCCAAGTATTGCACTACCGGTGTGAATTCCAATACCAATGCTAATGGGTTCTAATCCCCAGGATGTGCGTTCCTGATTATATTCTTTAATGCGCTGAATCATGGCTATGGCAGCATCAATGGCATCGCGTGGTGATTGCGGAAACAGCGCCATAATGGCATCGCCAATGTATTTATCAATAAAACCGTTATGGCTGCGGATGATTGGGCCAATGCGGTTGAGATATGAGTTTAAAAATTTAAATGTCTCTTCTGGAGTCATCTTTTCGGAAAGTGTGGTGAATGATCGAATATCGGCAAAGAGTATGGTGATGTCCTTAAGCGTCTGATCGCCAAGCTGTACATCCATAATGCTCTGTTTTTGCAGAAAGGATAAAAATTCATGCGGAACAAATCGCTCTAAAGATTGATTGAGATTGCTAAGGTGCGTGGAAAGATGTTCCACTTGCAAAAATGAAAAAGAAAAAATACGAGCGATAGCAATTGCCTGAGTAAAAATAAATACAAATAAGCCAACAGGCAGTACATACATGGTTGGCAATATGTTTCGTGCATACAGGATATCATTGATAGCTGCCAGCATGAAAAGTACAAATCCTGCAAGGAAATAGTTGATATGCAGACGCCTGCGTTTTGCCGCTATGATAAGACAGGCCAGTACATACGTAAGCCCTGATAGCACTGAAATCTGCATCAGTGGTACCAGCCGGTTAAAAAATGAAACAGGTGTGGTGATGGCAAGGAGTGTGAATATAATAAACACAGCATTAAAGAACCGCAGATGCTTCATCCTGACTTCCAGAGGATATATTTCATGAAAGAACATACCAAAGAAAAGTCCACCTAAATAGAATACACCTAATTCCATTTTGATCTGCAATTCCCACGGGAAACCGGGGAACATGGTAGCAATGATAGTGCTTCCAGTGGCAAGGATTCGAGCACACACGGTAAGACAAAAAAGGCCAAACCACAATGGAGCTCTGTCTTTTGTACGGAACAGAAAAAGCGCAATATTGTATAAGCCAATAATTACAATAGCCCCAAATAAGAAAAGATCACGGATGATTTTAGCGTTATAGTGTGCAAGTATTGCGCTGGCTTTACCAATAACGATAGGCTGCCACATGCCTGCGGTGCGATAGTCCCTGTTAGAAATATGTACTACACACAGTGCCATGTTGTTTTTTGGAGTAAAATAGATTGCCTGATGCCTGAATTCATTTTCCATTTTTGACAGATCTTTAGATACTTTACCATTGGTTGCCACCTCAACACCATTTATAAATACACGATATGCGGTAACCATATGGTCAAGATACATGCCGTAAATTGCGTTGTCGGGCAATAGAATTGTGATGGCATAGGTTGCACAACCTTGTGCCGGCAACTTTTTGCCATCCAGCATATATTCGGTCCAGTGTTGTGGCATCATGACGCTATCGGTTGGTTGTGGTGCAGTGCCGTCTGCAATGGCAGCAGGGTCAACAAGCTCATTCCACCAGAAAAGCCAGTGTGATGTTAGTTTATAGGTGGTAGAATCATCAAAGGGAAGAGTGCGCATATCATACACGGCATCAAGGCTTACCGCAGGGGGAATAAAAAATAAAAATAAGGTGGCGATAGTTACTGTTACGCACTTCCATTGTTTCATATTTGATTGCCTTACATGTAAAGAAATGATGTAATATGAAAAGATAGTACAGTGTGAGGTAAATTATTGCAATAGAAAAATTACAGGGGCACCTGTGGCCCCTGTAATTGTGTTGTATTTAAAACCCAAATTCCTTACTTACCGCAAAGAAGAACTGTGCATAGCCGGAACCAGCAACCGCATCGGTTATATCATTTATTTTAATTTCGGTTGCCTGTACATCCATGCGCAGTCCCACTATGGCGGCCAGCCCTAAATCTTCAAAGGCAAGACCACCGCCAATTTCAAAACCAAGACCAATGTTCTGATCGGCAGTTGTTTTTTCTTCGTTCCCGTTCTGTTTAAATGTGCTTAGTGGTGCCTTGTATAGCCATAGACCTGTCTGCAATGCCAGTGATACAGGACCAAGTGGTAGTGTGGTAAAATCGCGTATTCCAAGTATAAAGCCATTGCCAACCATTTCCTGATTTTTTACAGGTGGATATGATGAAGATACACCATTTACCGTGCGTGTATCTTCATCACGCGTTGCTTTCCATATACGGAAACCCACAAATATATGGGTATATCCCATATCCCCTTCTTCGGTAAGCGCTTTTATCCCCAAAGTTCCGTCCCATGTCCAGTAATAACCTGTGCCTTCAGTTTTAAATTTTGCATCTACTCCACTAACATTCTGATCCCACTCCAGATCTTTAATAGTTGCATAGTACAGTTGTGAATGAATGGCAATCAGGCTAAAATTGGCCATAACACCTGCATTGAAGCTGCTGCCAGGCCCTATACCCAATGTTGAGCTTGAATCATTTGTGGTATTAAGAATTACCCCATACATTGAAGAACCGGTACCAACTCCACCGTTAAGGATTAATCCAAAATTGCCGCTGTTGACTTCAGCCTGTATGGGCAACGCTATTAATCCTAAAGCTACAAATGCTACAAAAATTACTGATTTTTTTAACATAAAATCCTCCATAGTTTACATATTGATAATATACATACTACTATATTGATTAGAAAATGTAAAATAAAATGTAAAGGAAACAAAAATATTTATTTCTGTATAAAAAAGCTTGTGTAATTCTTTTTGTCATGGCTTGCCCGTGTTCTTTGAACATACTTTCTTGGAATTCATAGTGTTTGCTCCTTTGTTACGATGTCTTTGTAAAATAATGTATTCAAAATTGAATTTAAATATCGCCCAAATAACATAACAGTGTAATTTTTTGATTGCTAAAAAAATGTAGTGTAATTAAGGTGTATAAAATTTTTACCAGAGGTATTGTGTATGGAATATAAATACTATTTAGTAGAAAAAAAGCCGCCAATTGCCTGGGTGTATTTAAACAGGCCGGAGAAAAAGAACGCCATGAATCCACCTGCGTGGTGGGAAGCACCAGCGGTGTTTAAGGAGCTTGATGCTGATGACGAAATTCGAGTGATCATCATTGCGGGCAAGGGACCTGCGTTTACTGCAGGCATTGATTTGATTGAGATGGCTGGTGAAATAAAAGAACTTGCAGATCCTGCACAGAAGGGAGGCATTAAACGAAGTCTGTTGCAAAAGATTTATAGAATGCAGGATACCATGACATGTATTGAAAAATGCCGTAAGCCGGTTATTGCAGCGGTTCATGGATATTGCGTTGGTGCCGGGCTTGACATGATAGCTGCGTGTGATATCAGGCTTGCAAGCGCTGATGCGCAGTTTAGCCTGAGGGAAGCAGCAGTGGGTTTTGTGGCAGATGTGGGAGTATTACAGCGCCTGCCACATATTGTGGGACAGGGCATTACACGAGAGCTTGCCTATACCGCAAAATATATCACCGCACAGCGTGCAAAAGAGATTCTGCTTGTCAATGAAGTATATCCCGATCAGAAGTCCCTGTATGAAGGTGCGGAAAAGATGGCACTGGAGATAGCTGAAAATTCGCCACTGGCAGTACAGGCTTCAAAGGATGTGTTAAACTTTGGTATTGGCAAGACAATAGACGATGCATTGAAGTATGTTGCATCAATAAGTGCCAACATTATCCCATCTGATGATCTTTTTGAGGCGTTTACCGCATTTGCACAGAAACGTAAGCCAAAGTTTACAGGCAAATAACTAATAATAAAAAAGCCGCACGTTTTCAACGCGCGGCTTTTTTAGTGTTTAGTGTTTAGAAGAGTTTTTTAAGCTTTTTGGTTGCTTTTTCCTTTGCTTTTTCAGTGCCTTTATCCACAGCTTTTTGTGTGGCTTCTTGAGCTTTTTCTTTAGCCTTTTCTTTTGCTACATCTGCCACATCACCGCCTAAATCTTTGATAACATCCATAAGCGATGGCAGTTTTGGCGCAACAAGCTTTGAGTTTGGTTTATCCATAGTGCCGGTTACAAGAAACTGCAGAAATACCTTTCCATCTTTGTTGGTAAGATAGCCAAAAGCCTTTTGGGCAACTTTGTCGGGTTTTACATATTTTGCAACATCACCCTTGATGAGTTTGGACGCATTCTTTTCAATGCCATTGTAAATGGATTTGTTATGTTTTTCATTGAGGGTCATGTCAACATCTGCGTTCACTGCTTTTGTATTGAGGTTTATATCAGCCTTGAAGTTGCCCGAGTAGTCATCGGTGCTGATCTTGCCATTGGTAATTTTTAACAATCCTCCCTTATACCAGATGTCAACATAGCCATTCTTCCATTTTACATCTTTTGCTAAAAAATCAAATTTTCCGGCATAATTTGCCAGTGTTTCATTGCTTTTTATTGCATCAAAAATCTGCAGGCCCGTCATTGTGCCGTAAGGGCTTCCGGCTTTTAGTGAAATTTCAGGATTTAAGATACGGGTTTTAAGATCAAATGGCTTTACCGTGCCACGAGATGCAAGTCCTATGTCAAATGATTCAACGCTGCCGCTACTTGTCTTGCCTATGGTTTTGATACCTATGTCCAGTTTTAGTTTAACCTGGTTTTTCTTTGCAAGGTCTTTTGGGTCTATCTCAATATCATACACAAGCGCGTTGAGATTATACAGCTGTAGCGTCTGCTTCAGGGATTGATCAACAAAGGTAATCGCACCCTTTTCAATACCCACCTTGCCAGCGGTGATACTCACAGGCAATGTATCTACTGTTAAGGGTTTGGAAGGCTCTTCTTTTTTGATTTCTTCAACCTTCTTTTCTTCTTTGGATGGCTTTATTAAATCAGAAAAGTTGAATGCTCCGTTTGGATAGCGTATAATGTTGATTTTTGGCCCCGACAATAAAAGCTCACGTAGTTCAAATTTACCCTGCAGTAAAGGCATAAACTTTAGCTTAAATGTAAACGAATCAAGGCCAACAAAAAGATCACCCTTTTCAACAGGCTTTCCCTGTAGAGCTTGTAGCTGTTGAGCGGTCTTGAAGTTTGATATTGCAACACCCTTCACTTCAATACCGGAAACAACGCTGAATATGCTCACATCAATCTTTTCAATTGTGACATGGCGGTTAAGTGCCTTCTCCATCTGCTGGGCAATCATATCTTTGGTAATAACCAGCATGAGTACGATGCTTGCGATAATTATCAGGGCAAGTACACTGCCTATAACTATCGCCACCCATTTCAGTATTTTTTTCATTGATATCCTCCAAAAAATTAGTATAGTATCTTGAGATGAAAAGTTGTTGTATATAAATATAATTTGTTACAATTTATCATGTGTAGATTTATTATTGCCACATGTATTAAAAAATCAATACAATTTTTGTGAGTTATTTATAAATAATAACTAATAATTCATTAAGAATATTTTGTTAATAAATAGGGGTACTCTATGTTTATTATGTTCACAAATTTTAGTTAAGGAATAAATGTTTATAAATAATAATTTTTCGTTTATTTTAGTTTTACTATTTTCTGGTAGGAGTACAATGCTTTTTTTCAAGCATCTTTTACACACTATATGGGACATGACCGGGATAAGTAGATATTTTGTAAAAGTTTAATACTGTGTTAACGGGAGCAGACAATGAATGCGATACAGGAATATATTTTGAATTTTATGCCAGCACTGTATTTTAGCCTATCTTTGATTGTTTTGTTAATTGTCAAAAGAATGCTATTTTCATTGCTCACCAAATGGGCTTCCAGTACAAGCTTTGATATTGATGATATTGTTGTTAACGCATTACGCAAGCCTTCATTTTTTATTGTTCTGGCCATCTCTATTCTTATTGCGTTTCAGTACACATCATTTTCTGAAAAGTGGCAGGTATTCATAACAAAGAGTGTAAATGTTATCATTATCTTTGCCTTTACTCTTGGTGTTGCTAATATTGGTGGGGCGTTATTGCAAAAATATGTAAGGTCAGCCAACATACCTCTGGCTCCAACCGGTTTAACGTATATTATCATCAAGGGTTTATTTGTACTTATAGGTGTTTTAATCATCCTCAATTACCTGGGCATATCGATAGCCCCCATACTCACAACCCTTGGTGTAGGGGGATTGGCGGTGGCTCTGGCGCTGCAGGACACACTGTCAAATCTTTTTGCGGGGATGCAGATTTTAATAGAGCGCTCGGTGCGAGTGGGGGATTTTGTAAAGATTGATGAAGGTATTGAAGGATATGTTGAGGATATCACCTGGCGCACTACACGAATACGCATGCTACCTAACAATATTGTGATAATACCCAACAGTAAAATGGCACAAAGCATGATAACCAATTTTTATCTTCCTATTCCTCATCTGGCGGTGCGAATTCCTGTAAGTGTAAGCTATAGCTCTGACCCCCAGCATGTTGAAGATGTGATGCTGGATGAGGTAAAAAAGGCTTCCGGTGAAATTAAAGAGCTCATTTTAGAGCCACAGCCAGTGGTGCGCTTTATTCCTGGGTTTGGCGATAGCTCACTGGATTTTACTTTAATTGTGTATGTAAAGGAATATGCTGATCAGTTCCCCGTACAATCTGAACTGCGTAAGCGAATTTTCAACCGCTTCAAAAAAGAAGGCATTGAAATACCATTTCCCCAAAGGGTTGTTCATATTGTAAAAGAGTAAACATTGTTGACATTTTTGTTTTGTTAAAGAATGATGTAACAGATGGTTTACATACATTTGTGTATGGTTACATGTATTCTATGGTACACATAGTACAAATGTTCATCTCTGGAGGAATTTTGAATGAAATCAAAAATAGTTATTATACCAAGCTTTATTATATTAACAGTGTATGCATTCTTTGCAGGCTGTAAATCTACCCATCATTACCAATTGGCACAATTTATAAGCCCTGCTACATGCGGCGGGTGTCATGATGAGATTTATGAGCAGTGGAAAAATTCAATGCATAACCTATCCCAGAAGGATATAATCTATAAAGAGTTTGCTGCGTTTTATGTAAATCAAATTAAAACGCAGGATCCTGTAAATAAAGATGAGCTTGAAGAAGCAGAAAGCTGTGTGAAGTGTCATATACCGGTAGGATTTATCACCGGTAAACCGGTAACAGTAACAGAAGAACTGGCAATGGAGAATGAATTGCCACAGATCACAAAAGAAGGAATTCAGTGTGATTATTGCCATGTCATAGTTGGTGCAAAGAAAACCTATAATGCACAGTTTACCTATAAGCCTGGTAATGGCGAGGCAGACCCCGGTGTAAAACGTGGTCCTTTTAAGGATTCAAATCCAGACTGGCATCAGGCTGCGTATTCTAAGTTTCATACACAATCAGCATTCTGCGGCACATGTCATGATGTGAAACATGTAGTTTACGGTACAAAATTAGAGACAACCTTTGAGGAATGGAGCAAGAGCCCTTACAACACTGGTGATGAAAAAACCACTGTTCCCTGCCAGGGATGCCATATGTATCACAGACCGGGTGTGCCGGCAACCGGATCCACACCGCGCCCCAATAATCCCGGTTTTGCAGCTTTTGGAGGCCCACAGCGTGACCACATTTTTACACATTATTTTGTGGGCGGTAACAGCGTAATACCGGGGCTGTATAATGATAAAATAAAAGCATCAATGGCAGAGGAGCGTTTGAAAAATGCAGCTACCCTGTTGATTGATGTACGCGACATTTCAACAGGTACTATCGCTATAACAGTAACAAATACCGGTGCCGGACACAAACTTCCAACCGGGCTTACCGATGTGAGGCAGATGTGGCTGGAGATAGTTATCCTGAATCAATATGGCAAAGAGGTTTTTGCAATAGGGAAAGCTGATACAAAGGGCTATCTGCCTGATAACACTATAATCTTTAAAACAGTTTTTGGCGATGGCACAGGGAAGCCAGTTGCAAACATTGCAAAAGCAAAGGAGATCCTTTTTGATAATCGTATTCTTCCTAAAGAATCCGTTACCAACACCATCATACTGCCTAAAGGCTTGAAAGGCAAATATACTATACAGACAAGATTACTGTACCGTTTGGCCGATCAGAAAGCAGTGGATGAGGTGATGAAGGATAAAGCTATAAAATTGCCTGTTATTGAGATGGCAACAGCCAGAAAAGAGATAGTGCTGTAAGGTATTGTGTTTACAATAAAGGCTCACAATATTTCAAAACGCTATACGTACAGATTGTTCAGCAATATTTCCTTTACCGTATCAACGGGCCAGTCCATTGCAATAGTGGGACCCAATGGTAGCGGAAAATCAACATTGCTGAAGATTATAGGGAGTATTGTGTTCCCTGATACTGGTAGTGTAGAATACTTTAACCATCAGGATGCTATCCCTGCAGGTAATGTTTTTCATTATACAGGGATTGTGGCTCCCTACATACAGTGCTACAATCAGCTTACTTTAACCGAAAATATTAATTTTGCTTTTGGTGCTGTAACACAAGACGCCATCACGCTTATAAAGCGTTTGGATTTATATCAGCACAAAGACAGGATGCTTCATACGTATTCTACGGGGATGCTGCAGCGCGCTAAGATTGCAATGGCATTGTTAAAAAAGCCGCCAGTGCTGTTGCTGGATGAACCAGGATCAAACATGGATGAATACGGACGCACGATTCTCTTTGAGATAATAAAAGAAATAAGTTCCCACACTGCTATTGTTGTGGCAACAAATGATAGCAGGGAAGCAAACATTTGCCAGAGGAGTATTAATCTTGCTACCAGCGTTGTTGCGTAATATTGTTAAAGACGTGCGTATAGAATTCAGAAGCAGGATCGTCATCTCGCTGATAGTATCGTTTTGTGTCATTGTGACTGTATCTATAGGCTTTGCGTCAGGCGGTATGATTGAAAGCCCCATGGTGCATTCTGTACTTTTGTGGGTTATTATATTTTTTTCAGGAATGAACAGCTCTCATATCTTTTATCGAGAAATAGAAGAAAATACCGCACTGTTTAACCTTATGTATTACAGCCCGGAAAGCATATTTGTAGCAAAGCTTTTTGTAAATTGCAGTATTATGTTTGCAGTTTCAATTATAGTTGGTGTGCTGTATCTGTTTGTTATGGATGTTGTGGTCTATCATCCATTGAGTTATGCATCCATGTTGCTTTCAGGAAGTTTATCACTGGCTGTATGTACCACCATCATTGCTGCAATAGCAGCTGTGGCACAAGCCCGTGGAGGACTTTTTGCAATATTATCATTTCCCATCACTCTGCCAGTTATTACAGTGGTGATAAAAACTACAGCACAGAGTTTTTTGGCCGTGATTTTTTCCCCTTTTAGCGCTATACTTTTTCTGCTTGCATTTTCATCATTGCTTGGAGTGGTATCGTATATACTGTTTCCCTATATATGGCGAGAGTTTTAATATTGTTGCCTGACAGTGGATTCTTCCTGATTGTTATTCAGGTGCCTGAATGGTTGAAAACAGGAAAATGTTCACAAATTAAGTTTATTTTTCAATAGTAATTACGATTTTACACCTATTAGATGTGGATAAAACCAGATTGTGATTTAGAATTGTAAATGTAAAAATGCAAGGTTTTGCCGTTCACGGATGTACGGCAAATCGGGATGCGGGCATGGACCTGAACGGAAGCTATTCTGCAGTCCACAGTGGAAGGAGTTATATATAGCAAGTGAGGCACGCCGCCATATGATGCGCACTTAGGGGTAAAAAAACAAATTATGTTATTTGGAGATCTAAATGATTCTTATTCTGATTGATGCAGTGTTAATGCTTCTGTCATTGTATCTTATTTTTTTATGGGTACCGCCTGCTGCAATACTTGGCCATACAAGCAGAATACTGTACCTGCATGTACCGCTGGCCTGGGTAGCAACGCTTGCCTTTATTGTTGCGGGCATTGCTTCCATTCAGTATATTCGTAAAAATGAAGTACAGTGTAGATATTATGCACATAGCTCTGTGCATATTGGATTTTTTTTTAGCGTGCTCACAGTACTCACAGGTTCACTGTGGGCAAAGGTCATGTGGGGGAGTTTCTGGAACTGGGACCCGCGTGAAACGTCAATCACTCTGTTATTACTGATATATCTTGCGTATTTCAGCCTTCATCAGATTGTGCACAGAAGCCCTCAAGGTGCAATGCTTGAAAGTGTATATCTGGTCATAGCACTTGTTGCAGCACCATTTTTGATATTTGTTGCACCGCGTCTGTATCCTTCACTGCATCCTGACACTGTGATTAATACACAGGGGACAATACTTCTGGATAATGAAATGAGGATGGTGTTGCTGGTGTCGGTGATAGCATTTACGCTTTTATATATTATTCTGCTTGGACTTTTGCTAAAAATTCATAAGCTGGAAAATTCTTTACGCGAGGATGTATCATGAAGCTACTTTTTTTGGTAACTATCGCCCAAACAATAACACAAAATAACAGTAATACTTTAGTGTTGTTCTGGGTATCAGCGGTGGTGTGGATTGGGATTGTGTGCTACCTGGTGTTGCTTTACACTAAAGTAAAAAAATTAGAAAAGAGGATAAATGAAAAAAAGTAAAATAATTGTTATTATAATAATTGGCGCATGTGCGCTTGTGGCACTCTTTTCCTTTAAAGGGCTTTTAACGCCGTATGTGCCGTTTGATGAGGCAAAAAGAAGCGGGTATGTTCAGGTACTGGGCAATCTGGTAAAAGGGGTGCCGGTTCAGAATACTGCTGACGGGTTTATATTCATCATTGAGGATGATAACAAAAATCGTATGACGGTGATGCACAGAGGTTCAAAGCCACTCAACTTTGAGCATGCGACAGGTGTGGTGGCAATAGGAACGTACAACGGCAGTACACACATATTTGAAGCAGATAAAATATTAGTCAAATGCCCTTCCAAATACAGCAAGGAGAATAAATAATGAATCTGCTCTATTACCTTCCATGGCTTTGTGCAGTGATGGTAGTTGCATCTGTTATTGTTGCGGTTCAATCGTTTAAGAACGACAATCTTTTAAAGATTGCTCGGTATATATATTATGGTGCCACTGCTGTGGCGGGCATCATGCTTGTTGCAGTTACCATTGCCTTTATTACCAATCAATTTCAATTTGCGTATGTGTACAACTATTCTTCCACTGAGTTGCCGCTTGCCTATCGCATAGCTGCGGTGTGGGCAGGGCAGCAAGGCTCATTTTTGCTGTGGACTTTTTTGGTAATGCTAACGGTAGTGCTGGCATTGCGCTATCAAACACAGTATGCACAAAGCTTTGTAACACTGGCAGGGCTTGTGACGCTGGTATTTATCATACATTGTCTGCACAATAATCCATTTGCGTATGTATGGGATAGTGTCAAAGACGTGGTGAGCGGTGTAAAACCTGAAAATGGCCAGGGATTAAATCCGCTTCTACAGGATTTCTGGATGGTGATACATCCACCTGTGCTCTTTGCCGGCTATGCACTGGCAACAGTGCCGTATATATATGCGATGATTGCTCTTGTGTACAATGATTATTCGGTGATGACTGCAGGCTACCGCTTTGTTGTTGCCACAGTGCTTGCATTGGGGGCTGGTATATTTTTAGGGGGGTACTGGGCGTACAAGGTGCTGGGCTGGGGCGGCTACTGGGGATGGGACCCTGTTGAAAATGCGTCGCTTATTCCCTGGCTTGCGGGGCTATCCCTTATGCATGGTTTGATTATACAAAAAAGGAAGCAGGCACTTGTACGGTTTAATATAATAATGGCGATAGTTACCTTTGTAATGGTTATCTTTGGGACATTTTTAACACGCAGCGGAGTCCTTTCTGATTTCTCGGTGCATTCATTTGGTGGTGCGGGTAATTTTACTGACCTGCTGCTTTTTATGGTAACAGTTATCCTCACAGGTATAGTATTGCTGGTATACCGAAGAGATGCAGCAACAGGAAAACCATTAGATAATACATTGTTTGCAAAAGAGAATGTAATGATATATGGTATTGCTGCTTTGCTATTCTTTGCACTGTTTGTGATGATTGGTACCTGTATGCCTATCATCACAGGTTTCTTTGGGCAGGCGTCCACAGTACAGGAGTCGTATTACGCAAGTATATCAAGGCCAATTGGTTTTCTTATTATAATATTATTGTTGCTTGCACCATTTACAAAACGGCCATCTGTAAGGGTGGTACTTATAACAGGTACTATCGCCCTTGCAGTATCCCTGCTTGTATTTATGGGGCAACCATTTGTACCTGCTACGTTTATTTTGATGATGCTTTCCTTTGCTGTGGTGCTGACCAATAGTAAAGGTATAGTAGCGCACATACCATTGAGTGTGTCAGCGCGTATAGCGCATTGTGGTGTGGCATTGCTTGTTGTTGGGATCATTACGTCACACACACAATCGGTTGAGTATCACGCCGAAGTAACGCAGAACGAAAAAAAGACATTATATCCAGTCACACTGCAACTTGTAGGCATGAGTGATGGTGTTAAAAATGCCATTGTGTTTAACTATGAATATTACAACACTTCCAGGATTATACAAACGCCATATTTTATTGACACACGCACCAATCAGCTCTTCAGGGAACCGTATATTGATTATAACCTTCATTATGATGTGTATATTTCCCCTGTTGAATATATATCCGGTAAGGATAGATTAACTCAGATTATGCTTAAGAAAGGAGAGGTGCGATCATTTAATGATGTCACAGTTCGTTTTGATGGGTTTGATGTTGACCGCATGACCATGATGCAGGGAAATGCTACAATCTATGCACTGTGCACCGTGAAGTATCAGGGCAGGGAGTACGCACTGCGTCCGGGCGTCATGTTTGATGGCAACAGGCGAAATAGCGTACCCACAGTGCTGCCGGGTACAACACGAGCAATTTCATTGCTGGATTTTGATATACAGGAAAAGATTATAGTGTTGCATATCGATGCACCTGCAGGTGCTACTGTGCCGCCTGATTCAGCAATAGTTGATATCTCGTTTAAACGGCTGATATGGCTGGTGTGGTTAGGTACGGTAGTAATAGCGATAGGCATTGCACTACCGCTTTCAAAGAAAAAATGGTAAACTTATTATAAATAACGTAGTAACACCATCGTGGATTGGATATGAAAGAGGAAAAAGAAATAATTCAGAATAAAAAAGCTCGCTTTGAATATGAGATACTTGATACCTTTGAAGCAGGTATTGTATTGAAAGGTACTGAGGTTAAATCAATTCGACAGAAAAAAGTCAGTATACAGGATTCGTATGCCCGTATCAAGGATGGCGAGGCATTTTTGTATGGTATGAATATATCGCAGTACGAAGCAGGAAATATATTTAACCATGACCCGTTGCGCGTGCGAAAACTTTTGCTGCACAAACAGGAGATAAAGCGCCTGACGGGCAAGCAGCAGGAAAAGGGGCTGACGCTTGTACCCCTTAAGTTGTACTGGAAAAATGGCAAGGTCAAAGTGCTGTTGGGTCTTGCTAAAGGAAAGACACAGTATGATAAGCGCCATGATATAAAAAAGCGCGATGCTGACAGAGAATTGCAACGTTATAAACGTATGCGATGATTTAAGAATACACTGCCATAGATTCAATTTTTTTAGCTATCTCTTTGAAGCGCTCAGCTATTATTTTTGTATCCTTCCCTTTCTTGAGCTGGCGGGCTGCAATAAGCTTTAGCACCTTCATTATTGAATCATAATCAGGCCTTTCAAAATTGCCGCCTGCAATAATAAAAAGTTCATGTAATAATTCTGTGGCCTTTGTAAGGCTGTCTGGTTCAGATTCAAAGATATTATGTGCAACACATTGTGCAATCTCATTTTTAATTGCCTGTGCATCATATTCTCGCAATAGCATGTACTGTTCATTCCTCCCCTGATAATAAGGTTTATTTATAACTTCACTACATTCATCGATGCCTAAAAAAGTAATGAGAATGTGATGAAGTGTGCAATAGTTTCTTGACGTTTATATGTACAATCTTATTCCATAGATAAATATAAAATATAATTTTAAATTAAAGCTTTGATTAATATTACATAAAGATTAATTTAAGAATATTCTTTAATATTGCAATATAATTAATATTTTATTTTTCGTCAACTGACACAATTAAAAATTTTTTATTCCCACTCTATGGTTGATGGTGGTTTTGATGAAATGTCATATACCACTCTGTTAACGCCCTTTACTTCATTGATAATCCGTGTAGAAATTTGCCTCATTAGATCTTCAGGCAGATATGCCCAGTCGGCTGTCATGGCATCTAACGAAGTCACAGCCCTTATGGCAATGACATTTTCATACGTTCGTTTATCGCCCATAACACCCACAGATTTAATAGGCAAAAATACAGCAAATGCCTGCCACAATTTTGTATAATAGTCAGCTTTCTTTATCTCTTCAATAAGGATGTCATCAGCTTCACGTAAGATGAAAAGGCGCTCTTTTGTTACCTCACCAATGATACGGATGGCAAGCCCCGGACCGGGGAATGGGTGCCTTTGTATTAGCTCTTCAGGCATGCCAAGTTGCCTGCCTAATTCTCTAACCTCATCCTTGAATAGCTCTTTCAAAGGTTCAATGACCTTACCCTCTTTTATAAGTTCAAGCACTTCGGGGACCCTGTTGTGATGGCTTTTTATGGTATCAGAAGGCCCTTTGGTGGAAACTGATTCTATCACATCAGGGTACAATGTCCCCTGAGCAAGGAAATCAAATGTACCAATCTTTGCAGCTTCTGCTTTAAAGACGTTAATAAATTCTTTACCGATGATTTTTCGCTTTTGTTCTGGGTCTGTTATGCCTTTAAGTTTCTGCAAAAATAACTCTTCAGCATCTGCATAGATGAGATTAAGATTGAGATGTTTTTTAAAGCGTTCAATTACTTTTGTGTGTTCATCCTTGCGTAATAATCCATTGTTGACAAAGACACAGTATAAGCGGTTTCCAATAGCTTTTTGTAACAATACAGCAGTAACAGAAGAGTCCACACCACCGGAAAGCCCTAACAGTACCGTTCCGTTGCCTACCACCGTACGTATATCAGTGATGGCTGAATCAATAAATGATTGCATGGTCCATGTTGGCTCAAATTCACAAATTTCAAAAAGGAAGTTATGCAGAATCTCTTTGCCATGCTGAGTATGGTATACTTCGGGATGAAATTGTACGCCATAGATCTTTTTTTGTCTGTATTCTATTGCTGCAATTTTTGCATTGCGAGAGCTTGCAATAATAGTAAACTGCTGTGGTACGCTCTCAACCCTGTCGCCATGACTCATCCACACTGTCTGTGTGCCAGGCAGCCCTTGAAATAATGGCGAATCTGCAGTAATGGTTATATCTGCCCTGCCATATTCCTTGAAAGGTGATGGCGTAATCACACCGCCAAATGCATCAACAACCACATATAATCCATAGCATATCCCCAGTATCGGTATATTCAGTGAAAAAAGATCCTTGCTAATCTTTGGTGAATCTTCTTCATACAGGGATGATGGCCCGCCGGACAGTACCAGTGCTTTGGGATTTTCTTTTATTATTTCTTCAATGGATATGGTATACGGAACTATCTCCGCATACACGTGAAGCTCTCGTATCTTACGGGCTATGAGTTGTGTATACTGTGATCCAAAATCAAGAATGATTACCTTGTTCTGAGAAGAGATCCCAATGCCGTGCTCAATCATTTATTTGCCTCTAATGCCTGTATGTATTGGTATATACCCTGTTTTGAAAGTGTTTCATTTTTTTCAATAATAGATTTTTGCATGGTGCGGCGATAGTTACGTAACTTTTCCTGATAGGCAGGATTAAAAGCTGCCAGTATTGACACTGCAAGCAGCGCTGCGTTGGTTGCACCAGCTTTACCGACTGCGACTGTGGCCACAGGGATACCTGATGGCATCTGCACGATAGATAAAAGCGAATCAAGACCGCCTGCTATTGGTGTTTCTACAGGGATGCCTATTACCGGCAGGATGGTATGCGATGCCACAACGCCGGGAAGATGCGCTGCACCGCCTGCAGCTGCAATGATAACCTTGGCACCATCGTTTTCCATATTTTTTATCCATTCAGCTACTAAATGCGGAGTTCTGTGAGCTGAATATGCCTTGACATCGTATGATACACCAAAATCATCAAGAGTTGTAACACATCCTTTTAATTTTGGCAGATCTGAATCACTTCCTACAATAATTCCTACTTCTGGCATGGTTGCCTCCTTCAAGTAATTATGCTCTTTTAAGAGCTCTGGCACACTATAATGCTTGACTTAAAATATAATGCGTGCAGTAATAAAATCAAATTTTAAATGTGAAAATACCATGTCACTTTTAAGCATAACATTTTTTATTGTGGGTGCATCTATAGTTGGTGCGTTGCTTTTAGTTATACGAGCTCACCAGTATCCTGCAAAGGTGCGTAAAGCTCAGGAATATCTTGATAATGGAGACATTGCAAAGGCAAGTGAAATTGTCAAGCTTGTTCTTGAACGCAGGAAAGACTATGTGCCGGCTCGCTACCTTAGAGCGCAGATTTTAATTAAACAAAAGCAATATCTTTTAGCAATTTCTGAACTCAATGGTATCCTTGCCATTCCTGAATTTAATAAATTTGTGAATGAACTTGATATTCATTACATGCTTGCTGACCTGTACCATGAAACACAGCAATGGCAAAAAGAGGTTGAAGAGTTCAGGATAATTTTACAGTTTAATCCTGATGATATTAACGCTAATCACCGGCTTGGCATAGTGTTATACCGGCAACATGATTATATTGGTGCAAAGGATTATTTGCTTAAGGCAGTTACCCTGGATCCTGCGCTTGCTGATATTTTTGCACCCTTAGGTATATGTCTTTTTAACTTAGCAGATTATGAGCTGGCGCAAAACTTTCTTATCAAGGCAATTGAAAGCAACCCTGCAAACTATGAACCTCATTATTATCTGGGTATGATTTTTAAAATGAAAAAGGACTATGCGGCTGCACTGGATATGTTATCGAAGGCACGTAATGACAGGCGATACTTTGTGAAATGCCAGTATGCTATAGGGCAGATGTATTTTGACAATGAGGAATACAACAAAGCTATTGAAGAGCTGGAGAAGGGGCTTTCGTATATAAAGGATAGTACTGATGAAGGCCTGGCGTACCGGTATTTGCTGGCTGAATGTTATGAAATGGAAAATAAGATTCAGGAAGCAGTGCATCACTGGGAAAAAATTGCAAGCGTCAATCCAAATTACCGCAGTACGCAACTGAAATTAGATGACTACAAAGCGATACTGGAGAATAAAAATCTTAAATTTTTGTTTACTTCAGCTATGTCTGAATTACAGCCACTCATAACTGAAATAATTGCCCAGCTTAACTACAGCATTGTGTATAAAAAAGAGGTTTCGCCCAATGAATATATGTATAAATGCTTCAGTGTAAAAAGGATTAACGAACCGCCCGTGTTGATCAACTTCATACGTACAACACGTGATATAACTGAAGGGCAGATCAATGCATTCTATCAGAGAATGCTTGAGGAAAAATGCAGAACTGGTATTTATATTACAACATCAAAATTTAGCATTAATGCAAAATCACAGGCAGCAAATAAGATGATTGAAATTATGGATGGCAGATTTTTACAGAAAACCATGGAAAAGATTAAAGGCAAAAAGGTCTAAAAAATGAAGAGATTAGTTTTTTTGCTTTTGTGTGTGCTGCTTGCAATTATTTCATGTTCCAGGGAAAAGGAGATTAGTGAAGGAATACGGCTTTACAATGAAGGGCTTACACAAAGTGCACTGGTAAAGTTAAGAGAAGGGTTGATTAGCTATTCCGCTATTGGGACTATCAGTGCCCAGAATATTTATTTTGCTCCGCAGGCAATTTTTTCTTTTGAAAATATTGTATCGGTAATGTATCCAGAAAAGCATTCATATAATTTCCCCCGGGAGGTTGTCAGCGTATGGTATAATCCAGAAGAAGATGTGTGTGCAGTTACTGATGGCGTTGTAGTATATCTTTCAATTAAAGATAAAGAATCCATTATAAACAATCCATCCCGGGAACCTATAAAAGCGGTTGCCCATGCTACACATACGTATTTTATTAGTGGCAAAGAATTATTTGTGTGTGATGGGAAAAATAAAGAGATAAGAAATTTTTCTAAAACGCAATTTTCCCCGCCTGAAGCATTTAAGTACTATAATGCGTATATTGATATTGTGGATAATATGCTCATTGTTATTGTAGGTATAGCGGGATCATATAATCTGTGGGTATTAAATACTGGTGGTGAAGTACTTCTTTCATCAGTGAGAGTGTCTTCATGGAAGCATTTTTTGCGTAATGGTATGCTCTTTGTAGTTAAAGGAAGTGCTGGAAACTGGGACTTCAAAAGTATTAATATTAAAACAAAACAGGAAAAAATAATCAAAAACTTTACCAGCGTAACAGATATTCATATGACCGAACATGGTGTTGTGATACATACCGGCCAGCAAATATATATATATGTATTCAATGATGAAATGTATACATTGCCATTTGTATATTCCATAAAAGGTGAAACGCGTGATAGCTTAGTTATTGATAATGGTGTATTTACTATTATCAGCAGCCAGAAATTTTTTACAAAGGTACAACAGGTAGTCAACGACACAGGATGCTGTAGTGTAAAAGAATGAATCACGGATGAATAATAATGAGTGCATCGTCATGCACATTTTCAAACCAGTATGTTTCGTTTTTATGAAGGTGTTGTTCAAGAATGGTAATGATTGTACCAACATAACTTTTGTCTAAACCCATAGCATGGCAATGAAATAATGCTTCCTGAAATATATCAGTAATCCTGACGATATGTGATTGGTGTATGAAATAGCGTTCATAAGGTATTGATAGTTCATTAAGGTACTCAATGATTTGTTGTACATAATATTTTGGACGTTCCTTCTTAAAATAGCTTCTGACAACATCACTTAAGGTATGAGTCTTTTCAGTGCGTACTGCTATCATCACTAATGGGGCAATCGTGTTCATTGTGGCGATAGCTTTTTTCAGTGGCTTTATACTATAAAGTGAATGCATTGCTATACAGGCATCAGATTTCAATCCTTTGATTTTTTCAAGAGGCACAGGATAGATAGTCAGGTGTAAAGAAAGATTTTTTATTTTATCTGATAAAATGCTCTGCATACCATACGCTGGTTCAACGGCATATACGGTAAATCCAGCCATGGCCAGTGGGATACTGAAGGCACCGGTACCAGCTCCGATGTCCGCAACTGAAGTCACATCGTACCGTTTGAGATGTTCTATAACATGATCTAAAAGCAGGCCGGGATAGCCAAATTGCGCATTGCGGTTTTCATACATTACAGCAAAGCTGTAATCATCAAAAGGAGATTTTTTTTCTTGATTACTATCGCTCATAGTAGTATTCTTTAATCACGCTCAAATTTGACTCATTACAAGGAAACTGTTATGTTTAAAAAAATTCTTTATCCCACAGATTTTTCAGAATGTGCTCAGGCTGCCATTCCATATATAAAAACCATGAAAAAAGCAGGGACAAAAGAGCTTGTTATTCTACACGTTATTGATATTCGCCAGAGCACAATAATAGATACAACGGCATTTGGCGAAACATTTATATACCCGTATGATATATCAGACATCCTGAAAAAAGAAGCTGAAAGCCAGATGAAAACATTAATCAAGCAATTTTCACGTATATTTCACGTTACTCCATTAATTGTTGAAGGTATCCCTTTCAAAGAAATTATCCATGCAGCCAAGCTACATAAGGTTTCTTGTATTGTAATGAGCTCTCATGGAAAAAGCAATATTGAAGAAATGTTATTGGGTTCGGTAACGGAAAAAGTGGTAAGAAAATCACCTGTGCCGTGCCTTGTCATTAAGAGAGCTTAAAGATTTTCTTCCTGATAATCGTAAAAATCGTCAGGTATATCTTCCAGATCTTCTTCCGGTTCACTATCATTGTGATCCAGGTTATCATCATTTGAACTGTTATCCTGCGGATCCTGGTTCTGGCCATTTTCTGGTGGTGGTTCTTTCTTTGTTGTGCTGTCGTCAGCTATACGATGTAGTGATATAGTGCTTTTACATGGTACCTGGCATAAAAATTTTGCATACAGTGGCTTTGCGATAATGATTACGATTAATAAGATTATGAGATAGTTACTTTTCATATAGTACCTTTCTGTGGTAAAAGATCAAACGTACTTTTATTACATACATTTTACAAACATTCCTTAAAAATGTTGTGTAAATAATGCAATATATCGCTTTATACACTGGCGATATACATTCCATACTTTGTTTTATATTACAGGCATACACGTACTACAAATGCAAGAAATTTTTAACTATCGGTATCTTTTACTGTAACGGGTAGTTCGGCTGGTGTTGACCTGGTTATCAGTAGAACAGTGTAATAACTTAACACAGCAACCAGAACTGACAGCAAAAAGCTATATTCAAAGTGAATAAAGAATTTACCAACAAAATAGGTGGCTGCTCCTGTTATCAATGTTACTATTGCAGCGGATACACTGGTATTTTTTGAATACATACCGATGATATAGATGACAAAAACACCCGCACTTCCAAATGCTGACGCTTCTTTTACAAGGGAATATATGCCCTGCGCATGAAGGGCTAACATATACGCAGTTATGCCAAGTAGTAAAACGCCTATTCTGTCAGCTACTAGCTTTGACCTATCACTCAATTTTGGATAGAAGTTGAAAATAAGGTTGTGGGTGAGAAGCGCTGATGAAGCAAGTAACGCACTATCAACAGTGGAAAGGATAGCTGATACTAATGCCCCTGCAAAAATGATATACAGATATTTATGAAAATGGAATTGGGCCATTCGTGGCAAGATTTGTTCTGGATCCTGTAACCCTGGCATGACATGATAGCCAATAAGACCTATACATAGTGGTATCAAGCCAATTGAAATATACATAAGTGAAGCTAAAAGTGAACCCCTGCGGGCAACCGTTGCTGAACGTGCAGCCAGCATCCGCGAGATAACTTCCTGTGCAACAAGTGAGCCGCAGATTGGCACAGCCCATGACTCTGCCATTGTCAGTAATCGCTGCCAGGGGTTTGTTAGTGAGTGAGGGACAAATGTTAACCGGTTGGTATCAATCATTTCTACTGCACGCGCCAAACCGCCTATATCACCAAGGACAGAAAAAAAGATAACACACAGCCCAATAATTAAAATGGTACCCTGGACAATATCGGTTATGGCATCTGCAAGTAATCCCCCTAATCCGGTATACAAAATGACTACTATTGCAGATATGGTAATGGATATGGTCAATTCCATCTGGGATGATGCCGATAACACCTGACCAAAAGCCCGTATCTGAGCTGCAGCCCAGAGTAGTGAAGTGGGTATAAGGATAATAGCGGTGAGTTTTTCTACAGTGCTGTCATATCTGTTCTTAAAGAAATCGGAGATAGTTGTAAGTTGCATATTCCACAGGCGTGTTGCAAAAAAGAGGCCCAATACAAAAAGAACTATCGCATAGCCAAACGGATCAGCTGTAACCCCAACAAGCCCGTCTGCATACGCTGCACCGGAAGTTCCAATGCAGGATTCGGCCCCAAACCATGTTGCAAATATTGAGAAAGTAACAAGAAGGTAGCCCAATTTCCTTCCCGCAAGGATAAAATCATCATCGGAATGAATCTTACGGGAAACTATGATCCCCAAGATAAGCTGGAAGATAATATATACTAAAATCCCAATGAGATATCCCGACACCTTCTTTCACCTGTCCACAGGTAATATAAAATTACTATTGACAGTGAATAGTATATATATTTTTTCAAGAAATATACTAAAAAAAGTAAAGTTAACATACTATTTTTTTATACTATGGAAATTATTGAGAATATTGTTAACACATTTTTTTCTGATTACGGCACGCTATTTTTAATATTTATTGCCCGTATTTTTGATGTATCCATAGGCACCATGCGAATTATTTTAATGGCGCGAGGGTACAGGTCAATAGCTCCAGTGCTTGGATTTTTTGAAGTCTTAATCTGGCTTGTGGCCATAAATTCGGCTTTGAAGCATTTTGATGGAGCACTCAGCTATATAGTGTATGCTGCAGGATTTGCCACAGGCAATTATGTTGGAATGCTTCTTGAGGAAAAGATTGCAATTGGCTATCAATCAATACGAATTATCACCAGCAAGGTTGTTTCGGCATTGCCGCTGGTGCTACGGCAGGAGGGGTTCGGTGTTACGTTGATTGATGGGGCAGGTATGAGAGGCCCAATTACTATGCTGTTTACAGTTGTGCCAAAAAGAGATGTAAAAAAGGTTGTAGAGATTGTTCGGACATTAGAACCAAACGCATTCATTACTATCGAGGATGTGAAACAACAGCTAAGCGGTGTAACGGTACATAATGGTTTTGCTCAAAAATTTGCTTCATTTGTTACAAAAAAGAAGTAACGATTAGAAAAATTACACTAGTAATTCCCCAAAAATATTTTGTTAATAAAACGGTGTACATCCCGGCCGCTGATGGCGGCGGGGATGTACACTATGTTTAGTTTGTTCACAAATTTTATTTAAGGAATAAGTAGTGGAAAAATTATATAATTTTTATAACAGTTACCCTTCTTTTTACATCTAAATTTCCCTGCTGGATAAGATCTGTCCCTAAAAAAATGAGATTATCAACACCTTCATGCGGTGTGCCGGCTTTAGCATGTATGGATCTAAGGCCCCCTAACCACCATCGTTCATCAGCAATATACAGGATATCACCCGGCTTTGCCTGCAGGTATTCCATCATTTTAGTGCTTAAAGAAACACCTTCACTGGTTTGGGCAATATAGCAATGGACAATTTTGCCCTCATCAAAATCATCCGGTTCACCGCCTTTAAATAGCACTTTTCCTTCATGTATGGTATCTACAACCAGGCCGGGAATGTCCTGTAATGCTTTTGGTTTTGTCAATAGTGTTGTTCCAATACTAATAGCCGTGCATACTAACAATCCATACAATGCTCGTAAATATTGTAGTCCCTGGGGTGCAACTCCATGTGATAAAAATGTTAGCACAACCGGCCATTCTATAGAAATAAGCATTGCAATGCTACCTAATGTGAGTGTAAATATAGCAGCTTTTGTAGTGTAACGTTTCCATAAAATGCCAAATAAGATTGTAACTATCATTGGCGGTGTTACTGCAGCAATAAATGTACCATGTGCCAGATAAATGGATTTAAACTGCATGAATAATGGTACCAATGCTACACCGATGACTGCAGCAACAAGAGAGATAGTACGGGCCCATTTGAGGTAAAATGTATCTTCTTTATTGGGTGCAAATTTTTTTACAATATCATTCACACCTATAGCGACAACTCCATTAATTAATGTATCAATTGTAGACATGAGTGCAGCAATTAATGCAGCCATAATAAATCCAAAGATACCGGGTTTGGTAATTGTAAACGCTACATCAACAAAAATATGATTGGGATCATTATTAGCAGATAATAATCCTAATTGTTGCATTGAGCGGCCTATCCATCCGGCGTTTGCCACAGCAAATGCAGCAAGTGGCATAAGTACAAGACATACTAAAAACATTGCCTTACGCCCATCGCGCGGGGAACGAACACTTAAAAAGCGCATGAGTATACCCTGATTCATAAAGTAAAATGCCATTGAGCTGCCAAACGCATCCTGCCAGAAGATGCCTACAAAATTAAAGTCAGGTGGTTTATTAAATGGTGAAAAAGGCAGCTTGAATTCATACGGCAATGATTTCCAGAAGGACGTAAAGCTGCCTATTTTGTCCAGTCCAAGAAAGAATACCAGAAAGCCAGCTGATAGTAACAGCAATGCCTGTGCCAGGTCGGTCATGATAACGGATGTCTGTCCACCCGCATGCATGTACACTGCGCACACAAATGATATCAGTATAGCTGTTACCATAACATCCCATCCAAACATGGCATTAAATGCAACTCCTATGGTATATAGGTTTATTCCTATATACCCCAGTAAATAAATTAAAAGAATATATACGCTTATAGTGCGTGTTGTGCTGTTAAAACGCTTTTCAAAGTATTCCGGGATGGATGTTATGCGTGCATAATATATGATTGGCAACCATATAAATACAAAAAGAGGGAGTATGAACCAGTCATTAAGATACGTCATGGTGGAAGAAAATCCATACTGATATGCAACAGCTGAATATTTAATAAAGCTATATGAACCTACTGTTGTGGCAACACAGCTAAAACCAATAAGCCACCAGCTAAAACGCTGACCACCAAAGAAGAAGTCCTTTGTGCTTTTTACATATTTGCCAAAAAAAGTCCCAAAACCTAATATGAACAAAAAATAGAATACAATAATGGCAAAATCAAGTATTGTCCCTTTAATCATGATTACACTCCCGCTATGATAATCATTGATGCATGTAAAATAATAAAAAACAAATACCCGGCAAAAATTTCAAAAAGTATCCGGCGTTCGGTGGGATGAGAGAGTGATATAACATTTTTCTTTAACGCTATAATTGTGGTAAACATAAAGAATATGGTGAAAATACTGTACTGATATATGAAGGGCAGCCAGGGTGAATTCATGCAGTATATTCCTCCTGAATTGTAAAGTGTGATGGTAATAACCGTACCTCAGCATTTATAAAATGTGGTAATGATTTAAATTGTTTGGGCGATAGTCCATGTGTAATAGCATATAAAATCTGTAAGGGATCACCATGCGATACAATAAGAATATTTTGCTTGTAATGATTTTTTTCGCAATCAAATATAAATGACAGCATCCTCCGGGCAACGGCATGAATAGGTTCAACATCATAACAGGCAACATCATTTTCTGCTATGCAATCCATATCCCACACTTTATGATAATTTTCGCTGTCAGTTCTTTCAAATTGGCCAAAGAAGCGTTCTCGCAATCGTGCATCTTTTATGACAGGAATATTGTTGCACTGTTGAGCAATTATCAAGGCTGTCTGATATGCACGCAAAAAATCCGATGTATAGATATGGTTTACAGATAGTAATTCTTTATTAGTAACTATCGCCTGCAAAACCTGTTGTTCCCCTTCCTGTGTCAAGCCATAATTGTTGATTCCAGCTTTTGGATCACTTATGATAACATGCGTTTTGTTGGCAATACTTTGTGCATGGCGCATGCACAGATATGTATTATGTAACACTATGGACTTCATACAGGTGCCAGTATAGATAAAGAAAATATAAAATCAATATTTTTTAAATGTAAAGAATATCACCTTCTTTTGCAGCAGATATCTTAATGGGAAGTGAATGGCGTTTAGTGTGTCTGATAGCTCTGGTAATGTCACGGTCGGTATGGTTGGGATCATGGTGGAATGTAATTAGATGCTTAACGTTAAATCGTGCAGCAACATGTGCAACCGCATCTAAAGAAGAATGGCCCCATCCGATACGATGAGCATACTCTTGTGAAGTATACTGGCAATCGGCAACAAGGATGTCTGCATTTTTTATTAAATTGCCAATATTTTTAAGGTTATAATCACCCAATTCAGGATCGTTTAATACTTCATTATCACTTGCATATACAAAGACATGATTATTGTATTCAACACGAAATCCCAATGATAATCCGGGATGGAATAAATGAGTGTACCATATAGTAACGTCATGTATGGTGAAAGGGTTCTTTGATAGCTCAACAAAATGGATGTTGGATGATAGTTCAAATAAGGTTACTGGAAAGTACTCTCTTTCCATTTGCCCTAAGATGAGCTTTTCTAAGGTAGAAACACTGTGTCCGCCGTAAAAATAAATCGTTGCATTCTTATTATATGCAAGATCAAAGAATGGGAATCCCTGAATATGATCCCAGTGCGTGTGGCTGATGAAAAGATGAACCTCAACAGGTTTGCCTGAAAATTCCCGTGTTAAGGACTGCCCCAGCATTCTGATGCCGGTACCTGCATCAAAGATAAGAATAGTAGTACCGCATCTGAGCTCCACACATGAAGTATTGCCACCATATTTTATAAAGTCTTTACCCGGTGTTGGTATTGATCCTCTTACACCCCAGAAGCGTACATACATGTTTGTTTTCTTTTTTTTCATTAGAGTCTTGTTTACAATTCTTGTGATGTTAATTTTTCGACATAATTTATGATATTCTTCAAAAATATATCAATCCGGAAACTCAACATACATAGTATTTGCAAGGGCATACTGTGCTCTGCTGTTGTGCTTTTCAATTGTCACATAGATGGTGAAGGGAAGGGCAATGGTTTTAAAAGGATAATTCTTACTTAGTGCAGTAAAATATAGTTTTTCCAGCAGACTGCCTACAAGTGAAAATCCGTATACAGTAGTTTTTACTTTTTCCACACGTTCAGCTTTATAGATTGCATGTGTAAGCGGGTTTTCAAAGTACGCTGTTACGGCTGCGTGTTCAATATTCTGATTGCAGTGTATACTGAAACACAGTGTGTCTCCCTGAAAATAGATATAGTTGCATACATCTTTTAATGTTTTGCAGTGGGTACATGGTTTAAACGTATAGCTCAGGGATGTATTGGTGATAGTTCCTGTCATTGTTACACTGCTGCCACATTCAGCGTGAATAATTTTGAGTGGTTTATCCGTGCAGGAAATGAAGAAAAAGATCCCTAAAAGTATCCAGATTTTATTTGCTAACAATCTGCCACCATCCTTTGAGCATGCATTGATCGTCACGGTTGAGAGAGTAGCTACTGAAGTATTCTTTTGCAAGGCTAATAAGTGTGTCAGATGCACGCAGCATGTTTGCGTCAATTTCAAGAAAATCGGGAAAATTAGCTTCCAATTCAGAAGGGGGTATAAAAGATTCAACAGGAACAAACCGTGATGCAATAATGAAAAAGAGCGGTTCAAAGATTGTAACTGCGCGATTGAGTTCTTCAGGAACAGGATTGATGACATTCAAACATGCGGTGTAATAGTCCATAACAATAAAAGGGTACAGATGAGCTGGTATGGGAAAGATGTCAGGCAATGTGTGTATAAATTCTTCAGTTATGTGGGAGGTATCGATATCATCAAAAATTGCGTACGTATGAAAATACTGGTCCGATTCAGTAGTAATGGATTGAATGAGTTTTATTGGAGTAATTGGCGGTGATGATTCTTTTAGTGCAGGCACAAGACGCGACTTATAGTATAGCCTGTTTGTTCTGTATGAAGGGTAGTAGTCATTATTGCCTGGCTCTATTATTGTGGAACTATCGCCCCCAAACTTAAAATCCAGGCGTAATACATGATAAAAATTGATACATGTGCCTTCAAGTACTCTGATAAAATGTAGATTGTGTAGCTCGTGTGATGGCTGCCGCTCCTGTAGCAAGGTGTGCCCAATTAAAAATTCTGGTATAAGGGGTATGATGCGTTGTACTATGGGCAAGGCTTCAGTGTAGGACAATTGTGATACCGGAATTTTAGGTATAATTATCTCTTCATTGAGCATGATAAATTCGTTTTTTAAGATATTTATATAGATGTTTCCGGTCTTATTGCTATGATGTGCATCAATGTGACGGATGAGATTGTTAATCTGGTCTGGTGACATTATATTACCTTCAAAATTTATTATAATAAATATTGCCTTTTGCCTTGACAAATATTCATAATGAAGTAATTTTTTATCAAGATAATAATTATGCAGATGGCAATTTTTTTAATTGGTAGAAGGGATGGATAATCTTATCAACATTGGTGTGGCACAGCTTGCAGTTGCCGAAAATCCCGCGGTGTTGCGTACTATTCTGGGTAGCTGTGTGGGTATATGTATTTATGAGCGTAATAAAAAGATAGGTGGGCTTGCCCATATACTATTACCTAAAAATCCGGGCGATAGCAACCATGAAAAATATGCCGATACAGCCATTCCTATCCTGGTACAGCAATTATTAAAAAAAGGCTGTAAAAAAGAGTTCATGTCAGCAAAGATTGCCGGTGGTGCGTCCATGTTTAAATTTAAATCAACAACTGCGCTGGCAAATATTGGCGAGAATAATATTGAGGCAACGCGTCAGGCTCTTGCTAAATTTGGAATCCCCATTGTGGCCGAGGATGTTGGTGGCAGTACAGGCAGGGTTATAGACTTTTTTCTGGATGATGGCAGGTTAAAAGTAAAAGCCAGTGGTCAGGAAAAGATGTATTATAAGGTTTGATAGATGGATTGGAGATAATAATTATGCATGAACATATACAACAGAGGATTCAGTCCATAATTCAGAATGTTGACCAGTTGCCTTCTTTGCCAGATGTGGTAAGCAGGATAATCAATATGGTCAATGATCCAAATGTTTCCTTCAAGCAGGTTGCTGATGAGATAGCCAAGGACCAGGCTATCACTGCCAATATTTTAAAGCTATGCAATTCGGCTTATTTCAGTAAAGGCAAGGAAATATCTTCTATTGATCGGGCCATTGTCATATTGGGTCTTAAAGAAGTAAAAGATATTGTGGTGCTTGCCACAACCAAATCGGTGTTGAATAAAGTTATTATAGGATATGACTTAGCACGGGGTGAATTATGGAAACATGGTGTTGCAGTAGCCATGCTTGCAAAAAAAATTGCAACCGAGTGTAGCCAGAAAGCAGTAGCTGATATTGCTTTTACCGGTGGCATAATCCATGATGTGGGTAAAACAGTTCTGGCGTTATTTGTGCAGAATACTTTCAAGGATATACTCACTGCGGTAACTGAAAAAAATATTACATTCCAGGAAGCGGAAAAATTAATCATGGGCTTTGACCATCAGCAGATTGGAGAGCAGGTTACAATTAAATGGAAGTTTCCCAAAGTGCTGCAATCAATTGTTCGATATCACCATGAGCCTATTAATGCTCCAAATGAACATAAAAAAATAGTGTCGATAGTTCATATCGCAAATACGTTGTGCCTGATGGCAGGTATTGGCATTGGCAGTGATGGGTTGTACCATGAATTAAACCAGGATGCAGTGACAATGCTGGGATTACATGATCCACAGCTGGAAAAGTTTTATAGTGATATCCCTGAACTTATGGCCAGGGCAAAAGATATCCTTTAGGATTTACCCATGCATATCATCAAGCCATGCCCTTCCTGCGGTATTAAGCTGCGTTTCCCTATTGATGCTGGAATAGTTAAGGTACGATGCCGTTGTGGATATTCATTTTTAGCTAATCCGGATGACCCGGCATTATATACCGATGCTACGTTTGATCTCTCTTTACATAAAAAATCAAAAAGAGCTTTTTCTGCTAAAAGTATAGTACACACAATAATTGAAACAATGTATTCATACTGGTACACACTTGGTAATTTTAAAATATTGCCAACTAAAGATAAAATAAAAATTATTGCTGTTGCTATAGCCGTTATATTGCTTTCCATGATTATTGTGTATTATATCTTCTTTACAAATCCACAACCTCCTGAGAATGGCATTGTTATATGATCCACATTAATGACACGTCCACCTACCATAAAGAACAGATTATCACGTTAGGCTGGGAGCTTACAGTATGCAATATGCTCTATCCTGAACACAGCCCCTGCAGGCAGGTGATCAGGAAAAATGCTTCGTATGGAACGTTGCTTTATGAATTTCTTTCAGAGTTTATAGATATTACGCAGATTACACATATTATGGAAGTAGGAGGTGGCTATGGTTTTCTAATGAAGGATCTCCTGCAGTTTTGTCCTGAGGCTTTGGTCACCATGATAGATATTTCCCCGGCAATGCTTGAAGAACAAAAGAGAAATGTGCAGGGGAAGATTACTTTTATAGAATCGGATTTTCTGAAGGTAGATGATGATATATTAACAAATATGGACCTGATTATTTGCAATGAAATATTAGGGGATTTCATTACTGTATGTAACATAACCAAAGAGATTTTAGAGTCATCTGAACTATCAGAAATCAAAGAAATAAGGCGCCTTATTGCTGAGTACAATCTTGGAATATGCTCTGAGCCATTTAATTTTAATCTTGGAGCACTCCTTGCACTGGAAAAGATGTGCCAGGCAGGAATCAAATATATATATGCCAGTGAGCACAGCTGTGAATCAGAATCACAGGGTGATTTCAAGGAATGTGTGCATGTGAGGCCAACCTTTAACCCTTATGAGATACGGCTTTTTGGGCATAGTGAATATGCTCTACGGTTTTCACATCTGGAGGCTGTTGCAAGAAAATGGGGATATACTGTTCACAGGGGTGTATATAATGATATATTTGGTTGTGAGATGACCCCCAAATTGAGGTTTATTTTACATAGCACTGCAAGTGTCAAAGATGAGTATGAAATATTGCGACAGTTTATAGGTGATATGTTTATCTATGAGTATGTCCTCTGCACTCGCTGACGTTAAAATAATTTACTCAATAAATTGCTCCACATGTCCGAAAATCAGAACAGCATTATAGCCATCGGTGTAAATTATTTATGGTATACTCATTTAATAAAAGTGGTTCAGGATACATCTTGAAGATTGAAGGAGATCTAGATCTTTATTCCTCATATAACCTCAAAGAAGATGTAAAAAAAGTATTTCTATCAGATCCTGATAATATCCTTGTTGACCTATCAGGATTGAATTATATTGATTCTGCGGGAATAGGATTTTTGATTGATATAAAAAAAAGTACCATTCAGCATAATAAAAAATGTGAATTTAAAAATATCCCCGCTGATATTTTGAGGATGTTCCGTTCCATACGTGTTGATACCATTTTAGAAATAAAGTGATAGTATATATAGTATATATTTAATTACATCCATTCACCGCTTCATTTAAAATTTTTTTAAAAAATTTTTGCTTTACATGTTCTACAACAGAATAGTTGACAAAATAGTTGTATAATACCACGCTGTTTTTAATATTGAGTAATACCATTTTACAACATATCAAATAATAGAAAGGATGAATTATGGAATTAAAGGAGCTGAAACACAAGAAGCTCAAAAAGTGGATTGAGGATGCTGTTGAATTGATGCAGCCGGATAATGTGTATGTATGCGATGGGTCAAAGACTGAATATGAAAGGCTATCAGAACAGATGGTTAAAGAAGGTCTGGCAATTAGGTTAAATGCGCAAAAACGCCCTGGATGCCTTTTGTTCCGTTCAGACCCAAGCGATGTTGCTCGTGTTGAAAACAGGACATTTATTGCATCCAGAACACAGGATGCTGCAGGCCCTACAAATAACTGGATAGATCCTGTTGAACTTAAGCAGACCATGACAGATCTTTACCGTGGATGTATGCGTGGTCGTACAATGTATGTTATTCCCTTTTCAATGGGTCCTGTAGGATCACCTATAGCAAAAATTGGAGTGGAAATTACTGATTCCGCGTATGTAGTGATAAACATGCATATTATGACCCGAGTGGGAACCCGGGTACTGGATGCGCTGGGAGGGGATGGCGAGTTTGTTCCATGCTATCATTCAGTTGGGAAGCCACTTAAAAAAGGTGAAAGTGACAATGGCACATGGCCATGCGCACCTTTAGAAAAAAAATATATTTCACATTTTCCTGAAACCCGTGAAATCTGGTCGTATGGTTCAGGATACGGCGGCAATGCATTATTGGGGAAAAAGTGTCTTGCACTACGCATTGCATCAGTCATGGCGCGTGATGAAGGCTGGCTTGCTGAACATATGCTGATACTTAAAATAACCAACCCCCAGGGAAAAGCAAAATATATTGCAGGTGCGTTCCCTTCAGCATGCGGTAAAACCAATCTGGCAATGCTTGTGCCAACAATACCGGGATGGAAGGTTGAAACAGTTGGTGACGATATTGCCTGGTTAAAATTTGGCAGTGACGGGAGATTATATGCAATTAATCCAGAAGCGGGATTTTTTGGCGTTGCTCCCGGTACCTCGGAAGAATCAAATTACAATGCAATGAAAACCATAGAAAAGAATACTATTTTTACCAACGTAGCATTGACAAAAGATATGGATGTATGGTGGGAAGGTATTGGATATGAACCGGAAGGCACGCTTATAGATTGGACAGGCAAAGAATGGGTGTACGACAAGAATAAAAACAATGCACCTGCTGCACATCCCAATTCGCGTTTCACAACACCAGCCAGTCAATGCCCATCTATTGCACATGAGTGGGAGGATCCAAACGGAGTACCTATCAGTGCATTTTTATTTGGTGGAAGGCGTGCACACACCATACCTCTTGTGCTTGAATCAAAAAACTGGTTGCATGGTGTGTTTTTAGGTTCGATAGTTGGATCGGAAGTAACGGCTGCAGCACTGGACCTCAAAGTGGGTCAGGTGCGCAGAGATCCTTTTGCGATGCTTCCATTCTGTGGCTATCATATGGGCGATTATTTCAAGCACTGGATACATATTGCAAGGAAAACAACACCTGACAAACTACCAAAAATTTACTTTGTCAACTGGTTTAGAAAGACAGATGATGATAAGTGGCTATGGCCGGGATATGGTGATAATAGCAGGGTATTGAAATGGATATTTGAGCGGTGCGATGGAAGCGGAAAAGCAGTTGAGACGCCAATTGGCAATATGCCCCCGCTTGACGCTATCGACAGGCCTGCAAGCGTATCTGCACAGGATATGGAAATATTGCTGAAAGTTGATACAGAAGGCTGGCTACAGGAAGTGGACGATATTCGTAGAAATCACTATCCAAAATTTGGCGATCATCTTCCAAAAGAATTGTATGAATTGCTTGATGAAATGGAAAAAGGTTTACGAAAATAACAGTAATGCGAGGTGATTGCATCACCTCGCTTCTTTTATATGTATCACAGAAAAAACACTTGATAAATACTATCGAATACTATATTATTTAGCATCACAACCTTGATATATATAATCTTATAGGTATTATACGAGAGGTTACCATGTCAGTTGCTACATATATTGCTGAAGCCATGACCAGGTCATCATGGATACGGAAGATGTTCGAGGAGGGAGCTCGCCTGAAAGCCCAGCACGGGGAGGAAAATGTATTTGATTTCAGCCTGGGCAACCCAGATGTCAGCCCACCCCAATCATTTTTTACTACACTGCAAACGTTAGCAGGGCAACCCGAGCCAAAAGCTCATGGATATATGCCAAATGCGGGATTTGCTTCAGCACGCGCAATCATTGCTAAAAAAGTTGCAAGGGATCACTTAATAGATATTAGTGGTGATTATATTGTATTAACCTGCGGGGCTGCAGGGGGGCTGAATGTTGCTTTAAAAACCATTCTAAATCCTGGTGAGGAAGTCATAGTCCCCAAACCCTATTTTGTGGAATATGGTTTTTATGTTTCAAATCATAATGGAGTCATAACGCTTGTTCCATCAAAACCTGATTTTACACTTGATATTGATGCGATAGAAAAAGCCATACACGAAAAAACGCGCGCAGTACTCATTAATTCTCCTAATAATCCAACAGGTGTAATCTATTCACATGAAGATATTACAAGGCTAACAAGCGTATTGCAGCGCTACTCAGAAAAATATGGAAAACCCATTTATCTGCTTTCAGATGAGCCATACCGCGAACTGGTGTATGACAATATAAATGTGCCGGGTATTCTTTCACATTACACTCATTCAATAGTGGTGTCATCATTTTCAAAAACACTCTCACTTCCGGGAGAACGTATTGGGTACATTGCAACTAACCCATCCATGCCAGAGGCTGACATTGTTATGGCAGGACTTATTTTATGTAACAGGATACTTGGATTTGTGAATGCTCCTGCGCTGATGCAGCGGGTTATAGAGAAAATTGCTTTTGACACAGTTGATGTTAACGCCTATAAAATTCGCCGTGATATGATATGTGAAGGTTTGCAAAAGGCAGGATATTCATTTGTAAAGCCACAGGGCGCATTTTATGTGTTTTGTAAATCGCCACTGGAGGATGATGTGGTATTTGTAAAGCATCTGCTTAATTTCAATATACTGGCTGTTCCGGGGGTTGGATTTGGGGGACCCGGGTATTTCAGGCTGGCGTTCTGTGTGCCAGAGAAGGTGATTGAAAAATCCATGCCGCAATTTAAAAAAGCTCTTGAATCTCTTTGATAAAAAGTGTACCTATGATAGAACAGAAAGATTCATTCAATATTTTTGCAAAAGTTCTCTTTGCTGTGCTGGGGTTTATAGTTGGGTTTATTGTTATACGTCTCTTTGTTATCCCGGTTAAGATTGGCAACCATCTTATGGAGCCCACTCTGACAATTAATGATTACGTGTGGTTTTATAAGACAAAAAAAGTTGATTCAGGTTCGATAGTTCTTTATAAAAGCCCTCTTTCAGGGGAGCTTGTAACCAGGGTAATTGCCAGATCAGGTGATACAGTAGAGATAATAAATAAACAGCTTTATATAAATGGTATAAAAGTATCCCCAGGGTGGGTAATAAAAAAAAGCGATACACGGATATTCCCACCACGGTTTGTCAACCGAGACAATATGAACGCTATCACAGTTCCTGATGGGCATGTATTTGTGTTGAACGATAATTGGGATACTCCCAGTGATAGCAGGCTGTTTGGAGTAATAGCAATTGAAGATATAGTTGGGAAATATGCATTCAAGATTTCAATGAAAAAATAAATGGTATGATGCTTATCATGTTGCGCAACGCGGTGTGATAGTATGTATTTACTGCTGTTGTTTTTCTTTTTTATCCACCACAAATCTGAAAGATCCTAACTGTTCAACCATCTCTTCGTTAAATTTCTTGCGGGATAGTATATAGACGCTGTTCTCCATTTCGTTTGCAACCCACCACACTGATTCAATCTCAAGTGCTTTCATAATATCTTCAAGTGCAGGGGTGCCAAGTGATTTGGTTAAAAAATGCGATGCCCAGTATCGTACAAGCGGGCTTTTATGTGCTAAGGATTTGCGCATAAGTGCTTCATTTTCGGGTTTGTTCTGATTTAGCATGTACTGTATATATGCAGTAATCACTTTAATTTCCGGGTCATCACTTTGTGCCAGTTGCGAAATTTCCCCTGACAGAGAACTATCGCAATATATTGATGAAACCATGAGCGCTTCCCATTTAATATCCTTGTTGGAATCAGCAAGTCCCTGTTTTACTACCGTGATAGCTTCAGGTGTTGGCTTAAAAAAACGCAGTGCAAAAATTATTGCGCGTTTAACATCAGCGTTGTCTTCTTTCTTGTAGCGTTCAACTAAATATGGCACTGCCCTTTCATCTTTAAGCCTTCCTAACGAGATAGCTGCTGCCTGTCGCACTCGTACTGCTAAGGTCTGATTTTCTGATTGGAATGATTGGTCAAGATATTTCACCAGATACCAGAAAGCCTTTTTGTTACCTGAATAGCCTAACGTGTACATTGCAGTGATTCGCTGTTCCCAGGTACCACTTTTTAGCATTTCAATATAATCGCTTGCAATAAGTAATTCTGTAAAAATGAATAGTGCGATAACAGATGATAGTATGCGGTATTTCATAGTAAAGTCCCCTTGCTATAATAAAAATAGTACTGCTATACACATTTATTTACTGGATTCTGTTTGCATATACAGAGTATACTAGCAGTAACTATCGCCCCAAATATGAACCGTACATTCACAGTATAGTAGTGGCATAATAAAAAACTCAATTAAATTTTAATTTTTTTTCCTTGCAATTGCAAGGTTATTGACAATTTTAATAAAAATAAATAGAATCTACCACAACATTTTTTTTAAAATGATTTAATGAATAATGTAGTGTACTCTATTGCACAAAAATTAAAAAATACATAGTCATAAAAAAAAGGAGCCGGCAATGCTTAATAAACAGTATGAAGCAATGGAAGTTAAAAAATTAAAAGAATTGCAGCGTGAGCGTTTAAAATGGTCGCTTACACATGCGTATAATAATGTACCGTATTATCGTCAAGCATTTGATAAGGCTAAGTTTAATCCTGATAAGTTTTCTTCCCTTGATGATTTGAAGCATGTCCCATTTTTGATGAAACAAACTATGCGTGATAACTATCCGTTTGGACTTTTTGCAGTGCCCATGGAGAAGGTTGTGCGCATTCACTCGTCATCGGGAACAACAGGAAATGCCACTGTGGTTGGGTATACAAAAAATGATATTGAGGTGTGGGCTGAAGTGATGGCACGCACTATTGCTGCGGCAGGTGGCAGTGAAAAAGATATTATTCAGGTTGCATACGGGTATGGGCTTTTTACGGGTGGTCTTGGAGTACATTATGGTGCCGAAAAGTTAGGAGCCACCGTTATTCCTATTTCGGGTGGCAACACCGAACGGCAGCTTATGCTAATAAAAGATTTTGGCACAACCATGCTGGCCTGTACACCATCGTATGCCATTAATATGGCTGATTATGTTGAAAAAAAGATGCCTGACTATGATTTTAAGAAGACAAAGTTGAAAGCAGGCATTTTTGGCGCAGAACCGTGGACGGAGAATATGCGTAAAGAGATAGAATCCCGTATGGGTATTGATGCGTACGATATCTATGGGTTAAGTGAGGTGATAGGCCCCGGCGTGTCATGTGAGTGTAGCCAGAAGTCCGGGTTGCATGTCTTTGAAGATCACTTTTATGTAGAGGTAATAGATCCTGAAACGGGCGAGGTATTGCCTGAAGGAGAAAAAGGCGAGATAGTGTATACTTCGCTTACTAAAGAAGCATGCCCTGTCATACGCTACCGTTCACGTGATATCACACGGATTTATCGAGATGCATGCAAGTGCGGACGTACCTTAATCAAGATGGAAAAGGTTACCGGCAGAAGCGATGATATGCTTATCATCCGTGGTGTGAACGTATTCCCGATGCAGATAGAGGCCGTGCTCATGGAGATAGAAGGCACGGAGCCGCATTACCAGATTATCGTGGACCGCAAGGGTGCACTTGATGATGTTGAAATAATGGTTGAGGTAAATGAAAAGATATTTACTGATGAACTGGGTGCATTAAAAGGGCTTGCCGAGAGGATTGAACAGCGTATACGCAGTGCATTAGGGATTAGTGCTAAAATTACGCTGGTTGAGCCAAGCACATTGCAGCGCAGCGAGGGCAAAGCAAAACGTGTAATTGATAAGCGACAGTTATAAATATAATAAAAAATTGTATGGAGGAAAACAATGAACGTTACACAGCTATCACTTTTTCTTGAAAATAGACCCGGACATTTGCAGAACGCATTAAAGGTTCTTGCAGATGAAGGGGTAAATATAATGACTCTTACAATCGCTGAAGTTGCGGATTTTGGTATAGTGCGGATGATTGTTAACAAGCCGCAGAAAGCCCTGGAAGCGTTGCGGCAGCATAAATTTGTGTGTTCACCAACGGATGTGCTGGCAATTGAGCTGGATGATAAGCCAGGTTCACTGCTCAAAGCTCTGGAAACATTTTCAAAACGGAATTTAAACATTGAATATATGTATGCGTTTACTGAAAAACGTGGTGACAGGGCTGTCATGATATTCAAATTTGCTGATATTGAAGCAGCAAAGAAAGCTCTTCTTGAGGAAGGGTTTAACGTCGTTAAAAAGATTGATCTGATTGGAGAATAAGACAATGCAAAAAAAGGTTATGCTGGGCAATGAAGCAATTGCCCGTGGAGCATATGAAGCAGGGTGTAATGTTGCAGCTGCATATCCCGGAACACCCAGTACTGAAATTCTGGAAGCGATAGCTGCCCAATACCCCGATATAAAGGCACAGTGGTCGCCAAATGAAAAAGTGGCTCTTGAGGTGGTTGCAGGAGCATCGGTTGCTGGTGCGCGGGCCATGGCAGCCATGAAGCATGTTGGGCTTAATGTTGCTGCTGATCCACTGTTTACATTTTCATACACTGGTGTGAATGGTGGATTTGTCATTATCAATGCAGATGACCCGGGTGCGTGGAGCTCACAGAATGAACAGGATAACAGGCATTATGCACGCGCTGCCAAATTGCCAATGATTGAACCAACAAGCCCACAGGAAGCGCGTATGTATACCAGGCTGGCATTTGACTTGTCAGAACAGTTTGACCGCCCTGTAATAGTTCGCATTACCACACGTATAGCCCATTCACAGGGTATTGTCACACTTGAAGAGCCCTGTAAACCTGAATTAAAACCATTTGTGCGCAATCCACAAAAATACGTGATGATACCTGCACATGCACGTCCGCGACATGTGTTTATTGAAGAACAGATGCTTAAATTAAAAGAATATTCAAACAACTGTGAGCTTAATACTATAGAATGGAATTCAACAAAACGAGGCATTATTACCAATGGTGTTGCGTACCAGTATGTAAAGGATGTATGCCCCGATGCTTCAATTTTAAAGATTGGTGTTGCATGGCCGCTTCCTGATGCAAAGATACATGAATTCTGCAGTAAGGTTGAAGAATTGTATGTGGTTGAGGAGTTAGATCCATTTATTGAGGATTATGTACGTGCGCTGGGTTATAAACCAGTAGGCAAAGAAATAATTCCAATATGTGGAGAATTAACGCCAGAAATAATTGATATGGCTCTTAACAAAAAGAGACCAAAAAATGAAATCCCTGTCTATTCGGGTTCTATACCTGGAAGACCGCCTGCATTATGTAAAGGATGTCCTCATGGATTTGTGTTTGAGGTATTAAAAAAACTTGATGTGGTTGTCAACGGCGATATAGGCTGCTATACGCTGGCAGTATTGCCACCGTATTCTGCGATGCACACACAGGGATGTATGGGTGCAAGTATTGGTATGCACCTTGGTTTTGAAAAAGCACGCGGTGATGAAATGGCCCGCAATAGTGTTGCAGTTATTGGCGATTCAACATTTGTTCATTCGGGAATTACTCCGCTCATTGATCTGGTATATAATAAAGGTACGGGTACCGTAATAATACTGGATAATCGTGTCACTGCGATGACAGGTCATCAGGATCACCCTGCAACCGGGAGGACATTAAAGGGTGAAGAAACCCATGAACTTGATCTGGAGCTTTTATGTAGGGCGGTTGGTGTAAAAAGAGTAAGAAAGATTGATCCCAAAAATATGGAAGAATTTGAAAAAGCGGTGCGTGAAGAAATAGCAGCAAAGGAGCCTTCAGTTATTATTTCGTCACGAAAATGTATTCTGACCAAATAGAGGGTAATGGTATGAAGAATGTAATTTTTGCCGGAGTCGGTGGACAGGGGGTTATACTTGCAAGTAAAATTTTAATGCAGGTAGCCATGAATGCCGGATATGATGTCAAGGAATCTGAGGTCCATGGCATGGCACAGCGGGGCGGTAGTGTTGATTGCCATGTGCGTTTTGACAAACAGGTATATTCTCCATTAATTGAAAAGGGTACCGCTGATTTTGTAGTTGCCCTTGAACTGCTTGAAGCAATGAGAAAGCTGGAGTATCTATCACCTCAAGGGGTTCTTATTGTGAATAGATTAAAAGTAAATCCTGCTCCGGTTGAGGCAGGGATAGCACAATACCCCGATGATATTGAAAGCTGGCTATGCAGTAATGTCCCTCACTGCCATGTGGTTGATACAGCACAGGCTTTGAAGGAAGCTGGATCCAGCAGAGCACTCAATATAGTAATGCTGGGTGTGTTATCAAATTTTTTGGAATTTGAGCAGAGAGCCTGGGAAGAAGCTATACAACAGAGTGTAAAAGAAAAATTTGTAGATATGAACATTAAAGCCTTTTATCTGGGGAAGAGTATTCCGGTTGTATAATTTTGATCAGTTATAAATACTGAATTTCAATTTTTAAAAGTTGTTGTATATGGTTGTGTGGAGTAGTCATTCACGTTTAGGTATGCTCAATAACTACAGATGAATATAAGTATAGTGAACGTCATCCTGAACTTGATTCAAAATCTTGAAAATTAATTAAAGAAAAGATTTCGAATCATGCTTGGAGTAATGATGGTAAAATCCAAATTTTAGAGGAGAAAATAATACATGGCATTTTTATCTAATAACATGTATCAGAAAAGTTTTGTTTTACTTATTGTTGTATTGTTATTCCAGGCGTGCAGTTCAGGCAAGCCTAAAGAGCTCCATGAGAACTTGCCTAAGATGAAAACCATCAACAAAGTAGCTGTCATGGTGAGGATTCCTGCAAGTAGCCCTGTTGCGTATTCACGGTATACTCACACGTTACAGGCAATGATAGCAGGATATACGCATAAGAAGGAAATTGTAGTTATTAAGGATGAGATCCCTGCTCTTACTGTGTTTCAATCTAATGACGACAGGTTTTTTCAAACATCGTTAGATGGTGATTTTTTATATTTTAAGGCAACAGGGATAGTAAATTCCTATTGTTTTAAAAATAAGGATGAATTACACGCATTGTTTGAACAGTATGGATGTGATCTATTAGTCATTTATGAACCGTATGGTATTGTATCATACGGAATGGGATTTATAGACTATGATTCGGTAATGGTAATTATTGATAAGCAATATAAAATAGTATACTTTGATTATAATCACGATAGAAAAGAAACAAACGAATTTTCCACCCAGGTGTTGTGGGATTTACTGCTCAATGAAATTAGTACACGGTGTGTACAAACGTTACAAAATATGAGCTTTATCCAAAAATAGTTAATAACGTGGAGACGGCGGGAGTCGAACCCGCGTCCTGCAACACACACCTACAGTCTCTACATGCTTATCCTGTTCGTTTATCTTTTCACTGGTTAGGGGAACAGGAACCCGCCTCAGTGAGCAGATCCCTAAAGTTTTGCTATTAAGCCGGGATCAAAACTTGATAGCTATCCTCTGTATCTTACGCCCTTATCATCCCCAGAGGAGCAGGATCGATAAGAACGCCGCTGCTTTTAAGCAGCGAGTGCTAAATTATTGTCTGCACTTATTTTAAACCTGCCGGTTTTACGAGCCAGCAGAAACTCGGCATGCAACTGTAGAGGCGCCATTGCAGTCGAAACCAAGATCGTCCCCTCACAGATATAATATACAATAAGACTGCTGATTGTCAATATTTATTGGCATAATTTTTTGTAATTATGCGTTGACCATAGTTTTGACAATCAGTAAACCAAATAAGAAGAAAAATTTTTAGACCCTGTCTTTAATTGAATTTTTTAGATGGTGTTGATTGGGTGAATAACAAGAATGTGTAATTATAAATTCCCCTCATGTAGATGCAATTTTGCCACAAAGTGTAGCAAATTTTTTTAAGAATAGCTTATACGTGGGAACTGAGACGATATTTGGAACAATCACGTAATAGAACTTTCCTCTCCTTAATTAAGAAGAGGGGTCTGGGTGAGGTTTTATAATTAATGCTATTTTATTGGTTTTATAAATTGTTCCTCAAAATAGTTTAGAAAAAAAGCAATAACGATGTAAACTTTATTATCGTGTGATAAGTATGGATTTAGCATCATTTACTAATAAGGAAACTATATGAAATACAAGCTTTTGAAAGATCATTTCTTACATCCACGCAATGTAGGGATATTGGAAAAATATGATCACAAAATTGTTGTAAAAAGTAATCAATGTAATGATGTGGTGACATTTACAGTTACTATCGCAAACAATACGATTAATGATATACAATTTGAAGCGTATGGATGCGGGTATGCCATAGCCGGTGCATCGCTGGTGAGTGAGGTGGTAAAAGGAAAGGATATAGATGCAGGCATTAACGATGTAGAAGAGATGCTAATAAATATAGATATTCCTGATGCCAATAAGCGCTGTATTAGACTGTCGCTTGAAGCAATTTTAAAATTACGGGAGAACGTTACTAACAATGAATCTACAACTTGACACAGTAGTGTATTTTGATGCCTATCAGTATCTGGAAGGGCGTTTTGAAAAGATCTCCGTGCCGCTCAGTGCTGAGTATAGTATGACCATAGCTATAAACGGGAAGCCGTTTGTAACCATTGCGTGTTCAGGCTCAGAGCTACAAGAGCTTGCCACAGGTTTTTTGGTGGCTGAGGGTATAATTACTAATAAAAATGAAATAGAAAAGATTGATTTTGATGCTGAAAAATTAATAATGGATGTTACAATAAAAGAAACTGATACCGTTATACAGCGTCTTTTTTCTATACGATCGATAGTATCTGGATGTGGAAACGCTGCGGTAAAAGGAACGTGGTTAAAAAAAATCAAGCCCGGCATTTTTTGGCCACAGGTGATTCTGAAAATCGGGAAACAATTTTACCAGACGTCTGACATACATAAACTCACTCATGGGGTCCACAGCGCTGGATTATACACTGCGACAGGGGAATGTATTGTATTTTATGATGAGATAGGAAGACATAGCGCTGTAGACAAAATTGTAGGATATGCATTGTGTCATGATATTCCGCTTGCAGATAAGATAGTGTATTCTACCGGTAGAATATCCAGTGATATAATCCTTAAAGCAGTAGCGGCTGGCATTGGTGTGGTTGCATCAAAAAGCGCCCCTACTTCACTGGCAGCGCAGTATGCAAATGAATATCATGTTGTACTGGCGGCAAATGTTCGTATTAATAAATTCGATGTGTTAACTACATCAATTGATATCCATTCTATATTTGAAGATGGATTTGATCATGAACATAACAGCGTGAACATTTTTAAAAACCCGTAAATTACAAAGTGAGTTATTGGGCAATATTTTTTCATTGTATGAGAACTTCTTAAAAACCGATATCATACTTTAAAATTCACATTAACGGAGATGTTTAAACTACATATTCAAAACTAGTGCTTTAACATCATAACAACAATTTTTAAAAGTTAATATGTCCTGTTATGATGATATGATTGTTATCTAGTATGTTCATTGATATTAAAAAATTAAAAGGTATGTCATGGATAATCTTTACAGGAAAGCATTGCATCTTTCATATTTCACGGTTGGCTACAATATACTTGAAGGATTGGTGTCAGTTATTGCGGGCGCGTATGCCGGGAGCATTGCGCTTGTAGGGTTTGGGCTGGATAGCTTTGTGGAGTCTTTGTCAGGCTTGATAATGATATGGCGCTTTACAAAGCATGGTGTTATATCACAGGAAGAGGAAGAAGAAGTTGAAAAGAAAGCGCTGAGACTGGTGGGTTATACATTCTTTGTACTTGCTGCCTATATTGTGTATGAGTCTGCAAAAAAATTATATTATGCAGAAGTTCCTGATACAAGCCTTGTTGGTATTATCATTGCTGTGTTGTCCATTATCATCATGCCGATGCTGTACTTAAAAAAAGTAGAGGTGGGTAACGCAATAGGCAGCAGGAGCCTGCTTTCAGATGCAAAGGAAACACTTGCCTGTACTTTCCTCTCGGTGGCATTGCTTTTGGGATTGGGGCTTAATTACCTGTGGGGTTTATGGCAGGCTGACCCAATTGTGGGAATTATAGTGGCGCTATATTTGGTAAAAGAAGGTAGGGAGATAGTAACCGGGGATGAAGATTAATGGTTGAAAAAAGCTTGTTATTTTTATATGTTCCTGTAATGTGGCAGATTTGGTGTTAATACTATAAAACTGGAAAGGAATATACTATGGGTTGTACAGTCATTATCGGCACTCAATGGGGTGATGAAGGCAAGGCAAAGATGATTGACTACTATTCACAGAAGGCTGATATTATTGTGCGATATCAGGGTGGTGCAAATGCCGGGCACACAGTTGTTGTGAATGGCAAGAAACATGTATTTCATCTTATTCCATCAGGCATTTTACATGAGGGTACAGTATGTGTCATTGGCAATGGCGTGGTGGTGGATCCAGAGCAGTTAATTGCTGAGTGCCAGTTACTTGAAAAAGAAGGTATAGATGTACGTTCACGCTTGTATATTTCAGATGCCGCTCATCTTCTTTTGCCTTTTCATAAGGAACTTGATGCAGCAATGGAGGAAGCGCGATCAAATAAAATCGGGACTACGCGGAGAGGTATAGGGCCCTGTTATGCCGATAAATGTCTGCGAGTAGGCATACGTGTGGGGGATATCTTTGATGAAGAATATCTTAAAGAACGGCTGACAACAGCACTTGCGGTAAAGAATACTCAGTTTGAGCGCTGCTACAATAAAAAGGGATTTTCATTTGATGAGATATATGAACTGATTATGCAGTTCAAAGCATATGCTGGAGATCTTGCTATAAATACCCCATATTATCTGCACAATGAGGCAAAAAAAGGGAAAAATATATTACTTGAAGGTGCACAGGGAAATGCCCTTGATATTGATCATGGCACCTATCCATTTGTGACATCATCAAATCCAAGTATAGGTGGGGCGATAGCCGGTTCGGGAATAAATCCGTTTATGATACAGGAAGTGGTTGGCATAACCAAAGCCTATGTAACCCGCGTGGGAGAAGGTCCATTCCCCACTGAGGAAAAAGGCCAGGCAGGTGAGATAATGCGAACACGTGGTGGTGAATTTGGCGCTACAACCGGCCGACCACGCCGCTGCGGCTGGTTTGATCTTGAGCTATTAAAACATACCATACGCATTAACGGGATAACAACAATAGCGCTGACAAAATTGGATGTGCTCTCAGGCTTTGAAAAAATCAAAGTGGCGGTTGGCTATACAATAAATGGCAAACGAATAGATTATTTTCCATCATCAATGCAGGATAAGATTGTGCCAGTATACGAAGAGCATCCCGGATGGAAAGAAGATATATCACACTGCACATCATTTGAAGAGCTGCCACACGCAGCACAGGATTATGTAAAATATATTCAAGATAGTGTGCAGGTGCCTATCTCCATTATTTCCGTTGGTCCTGACCGTATGAATACATTTGAGATGAAGTAATATTGCATATCACAAAGGAAGAATTATTACAGGTTTTAAAAACTTTCTTCAAAGATACTGCACATACATTTGGTGTAGCAGTAGCTTTTTTGTATGGTTCATGGGCTCACGGCACCCAAAGAGATAATTCAGATATTGATATTGCAGTTATGCTGAAGAAAAAAATGAAGATTCAATATTCGAGTTAATTAGTACTATTTCACTTAAGCTTAGTGAATTGCTGCATGGTGAAGTAAGTGTATTATACATTGATGATGATATATCAAAACCGATGCTACATTATAATGCTATTGTTCAAGGAGATGTTATATATTTTGATGATTTTACTCATTACGTGGATATATATATGAATGCAATGAGGCAGATGGAAGGTTTTAGTATCTTTGGGTTGGCCTGGCAAAGGCAGATTGCAGAAAAAAATTTAAAGGATTTAACCAATGCCTGAGTTCAATTACGCTAAAGGAAGAATATCACAATCTATATAAAATTCTTTAATATCTCCAGTACCGCTTTGTCAACATTTCCATATTGCTGTTTTATGGAATAATATAGCTGATCTATCTTGAAGTTTGGATAATAATCATTCAAATACCGGTATATTCCCACTCTTCTTCCAATAATAAATTTTTCCTGATCTTCTTTGGACATCGCAAGAAAATCATCAATTATTGCAAGCATCCTGTCTTTATCGTGGGGAAATATTCCTTCAACATCTTCCAGTAAATTCATCATATGATCACTGGTAAGGATACTGGTTATGCCTTGTAAGTGCTCAATAAACAGTCTTATCTCGTTTACTTTCTCTATTTCTGATAATGGGGTCCATGTACCGTGTTCCATCATCTCATACAGCGGTGTGCCGGGTATGGGGACAGTGCTGCGAAGGCGCACAAATGTTGGGTTAACGTTATTAATAACTATGGCACTCTGAATGGCGTTTTCTTCCATATACTCTTTGCCACCTAATCCCGGCATATAGTAGTATGATACATCAAAGCCTGCTTCAACAGCCTTTTGACCGGCATCAATGAGCTGTGCCTGTGTGCCGCCTTTGTTCACAAGCGAAAGTACAGTGTCAGAGCCAGATTCCATCCCTATGTGAAGGCGCGTGAGCCCTGCCTGGCGGATAGCGTGCAGATCTTCACGTGTCTTTTTACTGATAGTGAGTGCACGTGCATAGGAGGTAATACGCTCAACTGTGGGAAAGCGGTTTTTGATGTGGGATAGTATGGTGCATAAGTCTTTGGGCGATAGTACCAGTGAATTTGCATCCTGCAGAAAAACCGACTTCATTCCATACTGCAGCCAGAATGCCACCTGCTCATAGTAGTACAGTGGTGTGTCATCGTTTCCTTTTGCCTTTTGCAATGTGTGTATGGTAATTGATTTTTCCGCTGTATCCAGAATGCGACGAGCGATTGTATATATTGCATCTATATCAGCGATAACATCACTCACAGGGCGGCGGGAAAATGCTTGATCCTTATATGTATGGCAGAATGCGCATTTATTCCATGGGCAATTTCTGGTGACACGAATTAATATGCTGTATGCTTCCGATGGGGGACGAATTGGACCTAATTCAAAAGTGTATGGCATGAGATACTCTCCTGTAGAAATAAATATATCAAAAAAAAGTCAGGATTTCAGGAAAAGGAAAATAGTATACACAACTATAATTATAATTTTGAATTGACAGCAATGTGTTGTTGTACAATAACTATCGCCTGATATATAAAGATAGAAAATACCTGTATGTGTGGATATACTTTAAGGATATGTATAGCAAGTGAATCATATAGAATGGTAATATCTTTGCTAAAAAAATTATTTCCAGGGGTTAACAGATAATGAGTGAAGACATTAATGATTTAATACTGCAGCGAATTGAAAAAGTCAAAGCACTAAAAGCAAAAGGTATAAATCCGTATCCCATACGGTTTAAACGAACACATACAGCATCCCAGATTAAAGAGATGTTTACCGAAGGTCAGGAATTGCAGGTGGTGGCTGCTGGCAGGATAAAGTCCAAGCGGGTTATGGGAAAAGCAAGCTTTGCACATATTGAAGACTTAAGCGGGCTTGTCCAGATATATGCGCGTGTTGATAGGATTGGTGATGAAAAATATGAATTCTTCAAGACACTGGATTTGGGCGATATTATTGGCGTATCAGGGCACGTGTTTAAGACAAAACAGGGTGAAATAACCATTGAGATAAGTGATGTTGTGTTGCTTGCCAAATGTATTCGGCCGCTTCCGGTGGTTAAAGAAAAGGATGGCCAGGTTTTTGATGAATTTGCTGATAAGGAACAGCGCTACCGCCAACGATATGTAGATTTAATTGTCAATACACAGGTACGTCAGCAGTTTATACTGCGTAGCAGGATTATTACCGGTATACGGGCATTTTTAAATCAAAAGAATTTTATTGAGGTGGAAACACCAATGATGCAGGCCATACCTGGCGGTGCGGCAGCCCGCCCATTCATTACGCACCATAATGCGCTTGATATTGATCTGTATTTGCGTATTGCTCCGGAACTCTATTTAAAGAGGCTTTTAGTTGGCGGATTTGAAAAGGTGTATGAGCTAAACCGCAATTTTCGCAATGAGGGCATATCTACACGCCATAATCCTGAGTTTACCATGCTGGAGCTATATCAGGCGTATGCGGACTATACCGATATGATGGCAATTACGCAGGAGATGATAAGCTCGCTGGCACAAACGCTTCTTGGAAGTATGCTCATACAGTATCAGGGCAATACCATCGATCTTACACCACCGTGGCACACAATTACGTATACTGATGCATTGAATAAATACACCGGTCTAGATTTTCAGGAACTATCGCACAGCCAGGCTTACCGTAAAGCAAAAGAGATGGGTATGGATGTAGATGAAAGTATGTCCAAATGGAAAATAGCCGAGGAGATGTTTGAGGAAAAGGTTGAGTCTAACTTAATTCAGCCCACATTTGTCATAGATTATCCAAAGGAACTATCGCCCCTTGCAAAAAGCAGGGAAGACAATCCTGAGTTTGTTGAACGCTTTGAGGTATATATTGCAGGAAGGGAGATGGCCAATGCGTTCAGTGAGCTCAACGATCCGTTTGACCAGCGCGAACGTTTTGAACAGCAGGTAAAGATGCGTGAGGCGGGCGATGATGAGGCGCAGATGATGGACATTGATTATGTCACAGCGCTTGAATATGGCATGCCTCCGGCAGGGGGTCTTGGCATTGGTATTGACAGGCTGGTAATGCTTTTTATTGATACAGCGTCAATTAAGGATACTATTTTATTCCCGCTTTTGAAACCGGAAAGGTAATATATGCAGGTAGCCCATTATTCATATAAACAATATGGGTTGCACGTTCACCGGTTTTTGTATGACTGGGTGCTTTCGTGGGCGCATACGCCATTTGGTGCGTGGGCATTGTTTATTCTTGCGCTTGCCGAATCGTCATTCTTTCCGGTGCCGCCTGATGTGCTGCTCATTGCGCTTGTGCTTGGTAAACGAGAAGCTTTTGCGCGGCTTGCTCTGCTCTGTTCGGTTGCGTCTGTTATCGGAGGATTGTTGGGGTATGCCATTGGTTATTTTTTGTGGTATGATGGCGATAGTTTTTCTAAAATAGCTTTATTTTTCTTTAATAACATTCCAGGCTTTACAGTTGACACTTTCAACTCGGCACGACAGTTGTATGATACCTACTCATTCTGGATTGTGTTCACCGCTGGGTTTACTCCAATTCCTTATAAAGTGATAACTATCACGGCGGGTGTGGCAAATATTAATATTTTTATTTTTGTCATAGCTTCAGCAATCAGTCGCACATTACGATTCTTTATGGTTGCAGGGCTGATATGGAAATTTGGCCAGCCAATTAATGCGTTTATCAATAAATGGTTTAATGTATTGTCGATACTTTTTGTTGTGCTGCTTTTTGCAGGGTTTTATGTATTGAAATATATGGTGTAGCATGGATACATTCTATTTACAATGGAGGATTACGATGAAGATTTTTATTGATAGTGCAGATATTGATGAGATAGCAAAAGCGTATGAATGGGGGATTGTTGATGGAGTTACCACAAACCCTTCATTACTGAAGACTGCTGTTGACAGAAGAAAGGCTAAAGGCGAGAAGCTTGACCTTGAAGCATATATCGCGAAGCTTTTAGAAATTTCAAAACCCAACCCTGTGAGCCTGGAAGTAACAAAAAGGACAGCACATGAAATGATACAGCAGGGGCGTAATTTATATAAGCGGTTTAACCCTGTTGCACACAATGTCAATATCAAGATACCGGTTAATCCTTCCCTGAAAGCAGATGAATCTTGCCATTTTGATGGTATCAATGCAGTGAAGGTGTTGCAGTCAGAAGGTATACCGGTTAACTGCACTCTTGTGTTTACTCCTGAGCAGGCGTTGCTTGCAGCAAAAGCAGGGGCAGCATACATCAGTCCGTTTGCAGGTCGCATTGATGATCTTATCCGAAGCAGGGCAAATATCAAATTTGGTAAGAGCGATTATTTCCCGCAAGAAGGTATTGAGCACAATGGCGTGTTGCTTAATGATAATGGCATCATTTCAGGGATTGATCTGGTTTCACAGTGTGTAGAAATTCTGGGGTACTATGGCTATCAATCACAGATTATTGCAGCATCACTGCGAAATCCACGGCAGGTAAGGGAAGCAACCCTGGCAGGAGCGCATATAGCAACGGTACCGTTTGGTGTAATAGCTGATATGCTGAAACATGAAAAGACATTTGAGGGTATGCAGAAATTTACAGAAGATATTGTACCGGAATATGAAAAACTGATTGGATAAGATAGTTGCCAAATACTGAATATTTACTTATATTTTTAATAATAAAAATACTGTAAACCGCGGGGATACCAATGGCACACAAATATGATTATGAAGGTGATCTCCAGGTCAAAAAGGATATAAAGGTTAAAAAACCCAGGATGTATAAGGTCATACTGCACAATGACCATTATACTACCATGGATTTTGTTGTTGAGGTTCTGGTTAAGGTATTCCACAAAAATATTATGGAAGCCACAGAACTAATGCTACAGGTACACAGGAATGGCTTTGGTATTTGCGGCGTATATACCTACGATATTGCACAGTCCAAGGCAAACCAGGTACATACGCTGGCACGTCAGCGCGAATTTCCGCTCAAGTGTACTGTAGAGGAAGCATAAATTAAAATTGTAAGGCTTTTTTTCAATGGAGATAAGCACAGTACTTAATCAGATATTAATGGCTGCCTATAATGAGGCAAAAAACCGCAAACATGAATTTCTCACTCCCGAACATGTGCTATTTGCATCCTTGTATTTTCCTGAAGGCAGGGAGGTTATAGAAGGTTGCGGAGGCAATACTGAGCAACTCAAGCGTAATCTGGATAAACATCTTTCAACTCACATACCTGTTATTGAAGAAGGCGAACCACTACAATCCGTTGGGTTGCAACATGTTATTGAGCGTGCAATTATGCACATTAATTCCGCTCAGAAAGAGATACTTGATTTTGGTGACATCATCATTGCCATCTATGAGGAAGAAGAGTCCTTTGCATCGTATTTTCTGGCACGTGAGGGTATTACGCGCTATGACCTTTTGAATTATATATCCCACGGAGCAGGGTTTGATGAGGATGAACTGGAAGACTTTGGCGATGAAATTGAAGATGATGCAGGAAAGAAAAGCAAGGTACTTGAGCAGTTTACCGTTGAATTGACTGAAAAGGCACGCAAAGGTGAGCTTGATCCCCTGATTGGTAGGGAGGACATCCTTGAGCGGACTATGCAGGTGCTATCGCGCAGACTTAAAAACAACCCTGTGCATGTGGGAGAGCCTGGAGTAGGTAAGACTGCAATCACTGAAGGGCTTGCACAGCGAATAGTAGAAGGTACCGTTCCCCCTGTTCTAAAAGATGCAAAAATTTACAGGCTTGATATGGGTGCGCTGATTGCCGGCACTCGATTCAGAGGCGATTTTGAGGAACGCCTTAAACGGGTACTTGCAGAGCTGCAGAAAAAAGAAAAGGTTATCCTTTTTATTGATGAGATACACACCATAGTGGGAGCCGGTGCTGTGAGTGGTGGATCAATGGATGCATCTAATATATTAAAGCCAGTGCTTGCTGATGGGAAGATCCGTTGCATTGGCACCACAACCTACGATGAATACAGGAAATACTTTGAAAAGGATGGTGCACTGTCACGACGCTTCCAGAAAATTGATGTCCATGAGCCGTCACATCAAGATACAATAAAGATATTGCAGGGATTAAAATCCCGCTACGAAGAGCATCACGGGGTTGTCTATACTGATGAAGCACTGGAGCAGGCAGTAGAGCTTTCAGCACGCTACATCACAGAACGCAAGCTGCCTGACAAGGCTATTGATGTTATAGATGAGGCAGGTGCGTTTGCACGCATGTATGCACAAGATGATGAAGAGCCTGTCATCACTGCCCATGAAATTGAGCGCGTAATAGCAAAGATAGCACGCATACCCGAGCGTACGGTTTCAGCAAGTGAAATTCAAAAATTGCAGTATCTGGAAGATGAGCTCAAATCGCAGATCTTTGGTCAGGATGTTGCGGTGCAGAAGGTTGTGGAGGCCATTAAACGTTCCCGCGCCGGATTCAGGGAGGCCGAAAAGCCCATTGCATCGTTTTTATTTGTTGGGCCAACAGGTGTGGGCAAAACGGAACTTGCACGGCAGCTGTCCATTGCAATGGGTATTGAGCTTATACGGTTTGATATGAGTGAGTATCAGGAAAAGCATACGGTGGCACGCCTTATTGGAGCACCACCAGGATATGTTGGCTATGAAGAAGGTGGTCAACTGACAGAGGCTGTCAGAAAACACCCATACTGTGTATTATTGCTTGATGAGATAGAAAAAGCTCACCCTGATGTGTTTAATGCACTGCTACAGATAATGGACTATGCCACATTGACTGATAATACCGGTCGAAAGACTGATTTCAGGAATACCATTATCATTATGACATCCAATGCAGGTGTGCGCGAGATGAACAAAAGGGTTCTTGGTTTTGAGATGGCCACATACAATATGGATGCGGTCAATAAAGAGCTGGAAAGGCTGTTTGCCCCTGAATTCAGGAACCGCCTTGATGCAATTGTGTATTTCAATGGAATAAATAAAGAAATGATGCGTAAGATAGTGATGAAGAAGTTAGGCGAATTTGCAAAACAGCTTGAAGAAAAAAATGTACAGCTTGTCTGCACGGATGCATGTATTGACTGGATTTCAGAAAAAGCATATTCGCCCGTATTTGGAGCACGTGAGGTTGCACGCATCATTCAGGAACATATCAAGTCATATTTTGTGGATGCTGTGTTGTTTGGGTCACTTAAAAACGGTGGCAGGGCAATAGCTGATATAGCGGGTGATTCAGTATCCATAACTATAGAACAATAGTATGTTGTACTACCTTGATAAGGAAGTTATCTGGTTCCCGCCTGTACATGAAGCTATAGAGGATGGTTTGCTTGCATTTGGCGGGGATTTGACACCACAGTGGTTGCTTGAGGCGTACAGCAGAGGAATATTCCCGTGGTTTAACAGCGACATGTCCGAGATTTTGTGGTGGAGCCCTGATCCCCGTTTTGTATTGTTCCCGCATGAACTGAAGATCCATCGTTCATTAAAGCAAATAATGAAAAAAAAGATTTTTACCGTGAGCATGGACGCTGCATTCCAGCAGGTCATAGCAGCATGTGCCATGCCCCGTAAAAAAGAATCCGGAACATGGATAACAGCACGAATGCAGAAGGCATATACACAACTTCATACTATGGGTTTTGCCCATTCCGTTGAGGTGTGGAATAACGGATCTCTTGCAGGAGGGCTGTATGGAGTGTCACTGGGGAATGCATTCTTTGGGGAGTCAATGTTTACAAATGTTGATAATGCTTCAAAGATTGCGCTGGTTACATTGATTGCAGTTGCACGAAGATTGGGTTTTGCATTTATTGACTGCCAGGTATATACAGATAACCTGAAGCGGTTTGGTGCGCGGTTTATTGAGCGGGATGAATTTATAAAACTTCTTAACGCTTCTCTTACTCACAGTACACATAAAGGCGCCTGGAGCATGCTGATACAGGATGGTTACGATTACCTTCAATGCCTTAACGAAGCAGGAGTTTAGACTCAAGTAGATTATCTTTTTTTGCCTTTATCTTTGTGTAACGGATTTTTGGGTACTCTACAAGCGCAGTTATAAAAACTGAAAACATAAAATATAAAGATAGTGAAACAACAACCAGCGCAATCAATCCAATAATAAGGATAATGATCTTTGCAAACGGTGTTGATGTAATGAACTGTACTAAAGACACCACTATAGTTGCATATCCCAGTAAAAGAAGGAATGCCGAAGAAAATGTGCCGTAGAATACCATTTTACCCACCTTCATTGGGATGCCTTTGAGCTGTGCATTCATCCATGCAGCGCCTTTTTTGACATACTGTGTAAAGAGTGTAGCAATAATTTCAATCAGTCGCTTTATCATTAGTGCAGTTATGATAATGCCGGCAATTATTGATGAGTAAGACGCAATAGTTATGGCAAAGACAAAAAGTATAGAAAGGGCGATAGTTACTGTTACAAGAATGCCTGCCGTGACCAGAAGAGGAATACATATGCTGATAACAATTGACTTAAGCGATGCTTTCAGTAAGGCAATGGTGCTTTCAAAACGGCTTAAATAATCATCAGGATGCAGTACAAAATATTCCCATTCCTGTGCATATCGATCGTCAGGTGGACCAAAATCTTCAAATAGTGATGAATGTTGAGGTGAAGATTGACCATGGTATTTTTCCCAGACAGGGTCATACTGTGCACGCTGTGATGGATTGGTTAAAATATCATATGCTTCGCGGATAAGTACAAATTGTGCATAATTTTTTTCCTTAGTGCTGTCAGGATGTGTTTCTTTGGCTTTTTTTCTGAATGCAGCTTTTATAGTATTAGTATCAGCAGTCTTTGGGATGTCTAAAATTGCATAGTAATCTTTAAAAGCTATATCCATGATTTATGCGTATCGTTAACTTTTATGCATTCATATACCTGAAGTACTGTACAGCGTCAACATCAGTGTTAAATATTTTTATAAAACTACCCACCCGTACTACATCAAGGATATTCAAAATGGAATCTTGTAGATGGGTTAATACCAGGTCGCCATTATTTTTTCGTATATTTTTTGTTGCAGAAATAAGTGTACTGATGCCACCACTGTCAATCTGGGTAACCTTTTTTAGATCAACTATAATCTTTCTGGCACCACCATTAATAAGAGTACTAAGAAAAACCCATAATTGTCGTGATGTCTCAATATCGATTTTCTCAGGGTAGGTTAGGTAAAATATAATAGTTTCGTAATCAATGTTTTCTTTGTTTATAAAAGAAAGATTCAGTATTTCAATTTCAAAACCCATAGTGTACCACCAACTAAAAATTAGTTTATATGTACCTAAAATAATGAAGCGCTACTTCTTCATGATAAAAGAACAAATATATCATTGTTTTTATCCATATCCGCAACATCAGCAAGTTCAACAGCAAGAACCACTCGGTTAAAATTTAAATATCGGCTCTTTATTCCTGATAACTTGTGGATTTTACATATCATAATTATTATACAGATCAACACATGTTAGTGTACATTCATGTATCCAAAATTGGTCAGAATATACACGAGAACGTTAATATAGTTATTTTAAGGAATAAATAATAAAAAATATCAACTATAAAAAATAGTGTCCACTATGATTATAATAATTCAGCTATAATCAATGTTACATCATCACTGAATGAACTCGAGCTATCTATATCCCCCCATATAAATAATGATTGAATAAGACCATTAGCAAAAGATTCAGGATCTTTGAGATGGTTATGGATACAATAATCCAAGAGGCTCTCAAAACCAAATATTTTATTATTGGGATTTTTTGCTTCTATTATGCCATCTGTGTATAACAGTATTTTATCACCACTTTCATAGTGTATTCCTGCTTCTTTGTAAATGCCATTATCTACCCACCCTATGGGAAAACCTTTGGGCCAGGTATTGAATAGTGAGCCCTGTTTTTTTATAAGCAATGGTGGCCAGTGACCGGCTGAAGAAACTTTCAATGTTTTATTTTTTGTGTCAATTAGCGCATACGCGGCAGTAATATAATTCTCTTTTATATTATTATACAAATCTTTGTTAAGCATGGTAAGCAGTTGTGCCGGATGAAGTGCAAGATGTTTATTATTTAAAAAAGCCATTTTTAGCATGGCACAAACAATAGCTGCAGGAATGCCATGTCCTGTTACGTCAGCAATAATAATACCTGCTTTGTCATTATCAAGTGTAATGACATCGTAAAAATCGCCACCCATCTCTCTGGTGGGAATATAGGCATGAGCAATATGTATGTTATCCAGTTCCGGTATATCCTGTATTACTACGGAATTGTGTATTTCATGTGCAAGCTGTATTTCATGTTTTAGCTTGATAAATTCATTATGCTCTTCAATTGATTTTTTTAAAGTGATGAGATTGGTAATTTTAGCTAATAATTCATCTTTATTGAAGGGTTTGCTGAGATAATCATTTGCACCAATCCTGTAAGCTGTAATGATCTCCTGTGTGTGGTGTTTTGACGTTATTATCATTATTGGTAATTCATGTAGAGAATATTGTTTACGGATTTTCTGGCACACTTCAAACGCAGATGTGCCGGGAAGAATTGTATCCAGCAATACGATATCGGGTAGTAAACCTTTGTGTATCATTGAGTATAAAGGAGAGTCCTCATGTGAACATTGCACAAAATAGCCTGCACCGGTGAGTATATCATAAAGGACTTTAACATTAACGGGATCATCATCAACAATATAAATAAATCCACGTGTTGTATCACGTGCTGAAAGATTATTTAATTCATGAGTGGATGATTGTTGCAGAGTGAATTCACTGCGTGGTGGTATGGGTGATATTTCCTTGTTTACAGGCAGTTCATCACATGGAAATGACAATATTACAGTTGTCCCTTTATCAGGTAACGATTCTATAATAATAGTGCCATTATGGAGTTCTACAAGCTTTTTTGTTATGAAAAGCCCTAACCTTAACCCGCCAAGAGCTTCATCTTGTATACTATCGTACTGATAATCATTAATAGTATGTAATAATATTTCAGGAAAACCTCCCGCGTTATCCTGAACAATGATAGACACAGTGTTATCTTTGTCTTTTTGTGTACGTATGGATATGGTACCTTTTTGTGAATATTTTACTGCATTGCCAATGATGTTCAGGAATATTTGCTGCAAGCGCACTTCATCGGCAATGATGTGAGTAGCACCTGGATCAATATGTATCTCAATAGAAAGTGATTTTGTACGGATAGCCGGTTGCAATATTGAAATGACAAAATTTACAACACCTGATATATCTACCAGCTTTGTATTGAGCGTAATATCATTGTTTTTCAGTCTGGTAAAATCCAGAATATCATCAATCATATATGATAAGCGAAGTGAGCTATTGGCAATCATTTCCAGAGAAGTAGTATTTTCCAGGCTATCAGCATCTGAATAATTGTGAATGATGGAGTTAGCCAGAAGCGTTATGCTTTCAAGGGGGATCTTAAACTCATGGGATATATTGGCAAGGAAATCATCTTTAAGTTTATTGAGTCTGACTAACTCCAGGTTGGTGCGTGTTAATTCTTTTATTTCCAGATTGACCATATCAAGAAGATGCTGTGTGGTTACTGCAAGTTTTCCTATCTCATCTTTGTGTGCTGTTACCGGGATTTTGATAGATGTTGTGCCCTCATCAAATTTTTGTAAAGCTTTGATAATGGATTCAACAGGTCTTGCAAATCTATAACTGAATCCAAGCGCCACTACATACGCAATAATAATGATTGATGCAATACTTATAAAAAACACCTTGTAATTGTTATACACAGGTTTCAAGATCACAGATTTATTACACACAATATGAGTAACGCATGCTATAGGGCTATTTTCTAGATGAGTACGTACAGTAAATTCCACCAATGATATATTATTCACAGATGTTGATACAACCGTTTCCTGATTTTGTATTCTTTGAAAAAGTTGTTCTGAAATTTTTGTGAGTGTTTTCCCATCGGGTATGTCTACAAGCAGTGTGCCATTGTAATGTGAATTTGGCGTTAAAAGTACTACTTTAATAGATACTAAGCCATTTGCTAATTGCGATGTCAAATTGTTTACATATTCACTGGCGTCAATACTTGTTTGCGGCACATTACCATTATTAAGAAGAAGCATGTTGAGTACAGCGTGAGATAACAGTTTTGTATGCACAGTCCCTTGAGAAATAATATTTTGATGTTGCTGTTGAATCTGTCTATTTAGAATATATACAGGGACAGGTACGGTGATGGCCACGATAATAGTAAATGCAATAAAGAATTTATATCGTATCTTCATATCATTGCAACTTTTGCATGGTTTCTTTGATTCTCTTTGATCGCACAATATAGGCTTTTGCAACATCATTATCGGGATCAATTACAAGCACTACATTCATAGTTGCAATACAATTATCGTAATCTTTTTTGTTGAATGACTCAATAGCCATTTTGGTTAGTTTAAGAATTTCAGATGTATACTTCATCTTCATTTGTTGTAATAGCATTTCTGCATGGGCAATATAGGTTGATGCGTTAGCAATCAGTGGCAATGCCTCAAACTCCCTGTGCTGCTTCAACAGGACCAGTGCAGAATTATATTGTTCTAAGGCTAACGAAATCGAAGCGATGTAATGCAATGCATTTTTATGATCGGGTTTAAGCGATAGTACCTTGTGAAAGCAATCCAGTGCTTGTACATGGTCTTTTTTTTGTACATACTCTGTTCCGCAATTGTACAGGTGTTCAATCCGTTTTTCATGTATTTTGGCGGTTTCTGCTTCTTTAGCTATGTAGTAAAGAGGCTGATGCAGTGCAAACTGATAACCTGCTTTCATGCAGATTACAATATTCTGGAATTTTTTGTGCGATAGTTCCGATAAAAGATATGTGCATTCAGTAGCAATAAGTGTTCGCGGGAATATGCCCTTTGCTATCCCTGCGCTCATCGCTATTCCAGATTTATACGTTGCATCGTTAACACCTGTGTTTGTGGCAAAAAGGGTATGATACTGCACGCAAAATCCTGCTCCTGCATATAATGTGACGTCATAAGGGATAGTAAAGTATAACGATGGTATGATGGTGATACCAAATGACTGCATGGTTGAATTGCTGCTGTGTGTCAGAGTAAATCGGCTGTAGGTAAGGGAGTTGTTAATCATACCCCAATCGGCAAAAGGAACAAAGAAAAAAAGACCAGCACCAATTCCATTATCCAGACTGTTGCTATAATAGCCAGTTATAACAGAATATCCTGCAACAGTGCCAACGGTTACATAGTCAGGAAACACTATGTCCGCATAGCTTGTATAAGAAGGTATTATTATAATAAAGAGCATAATTAAAATTGTAAAAATTAAAGCCTTCACATGTATCTCGTGTTTGATTGTAAAAAATATGTATTACCAGCACAATCCTAAAAGGTGTAATGTATTATTGCAATTTCTGTCATTACTGTAAATCCAATCTTCTTTCTTATTGTGATAACCACTTCTTCCATTATTTGTGTTATCATTAGAAGTCCAGCTATTGCATGTATTATCTGTATCGCATGATCCATCCTGCAAGCTGCCCGACCGCCAGAAACTATCGCACACGCCTAGTTGTTTTAATGGAGCAAGTATAGTACCATCAAGCAAATCATACCAGTTGTATGCTATGATGTTGCCTGTTGATGAATATATAGCCCAGTTGGTGGGAACACCATAGTGTTCCGGGAAATTTTTTATTGCATCAGTACAGTCAATACTTATGAAGGCAACATAATTATCTTTCGGTAGTGCAGAATACTTATTGATAAGTGCTCTATGTACCAGCTCGTTAATTTCATTACGTGCAGAATTTGAATTTGAAACCATCGCTCCGTTGTATTTCCCGGCACTAAAAAGGTATATGCGCCCAATTGTAGTAAATGATGAAGGATTGTATATTGATATATTGCCATCAGGATCACGTACGCACACATTAACAAAATATTGTGTGCCATACAGTAAACTGGTTATAAAATACTCATTTACAGGACTGCTGGACCAATTATTTTCATCAAGAAGTCCAGACTGGAGAATTTCTTTCAATGAAAAAAGAGTAGAAGTACGGCTTAACACTACCTGATACTGCAAGGTTTCAGAAGGAGAATTATCAGTTGCAGGTGCCCACTGTATTGTTGCTGAATTTTCGGTAATATTAGATATTATTAACAATCCATTATTTCCTGGAATGGGAGAGTATGTGGATGTAGTATTGGTATAAGAATTTTCTTGATTTATTATAGTATTGAAGTTGTCATCTGTACAGGATACAATAAATGTAATCAACATATATATTACTATGAAATACGTTATATGAGAAAATTTTTGTTGTAATATGAAACGCATATTTAGTATCAAAAGAATATTTTAAAAAGAATTATTACATCCAATACCCCAAACCTTATCAAGATAATAAAATAGCAAATTAATTACAACTTTTTTAGCGATTTTTTTAAAATTTTGGTTAATGGAATAATATGTGGAAAATTGAACAAAATAGAAAAAATGAAGGGGCTGTCACTTTTTTAAAGCTACGTGATTTGCCATCCAGATTAAAATTGGGATAGTATGACATTTTGTTGTGTCATCATTATGGGCTGAACGGGAATCTATGCTTCTATTTGCCCGGGCAGATGTGAAATGAACAAATGCTTTTGCCTGGCACTCAAGGAGTTTTTCATTGCATAGATTTTTGTAATCCAACAAGAGAAAGTATGAAACCATACGTTATGGCATAAACCCTGACGAAATATGATATGCAAAGAGAAAGGATGCCGGACGGTCACCAGGATGGCGAATGTCAGCTTTCACTCATTTTTAAGAAATTATGTTAATACAAGCAATGGGTTGTGAAATAATTAAATAAAAAGCTTTCTACAAGGTATTAAACCAATTTAAAATCTTTTTTTATGGATAAATTCATTTTAAAAATATTGAAATTAATGTGAATTTATTTATAAAAATGCTTAAATTGAAGTAATTTTTTGAAAAGTTGAAATAAATGAAGTATTTTTTATTTGACAGTCAAACAGTATTATTTATACAAGGTACATTCTTTTTTTTTGATTAAGAAATAAATATTTTAAGATTTATGAGTCGCTAGCTCAGTCGGTAGAGCAACTGCCTTTTAAGCAGTGGGTCCGGAGTTCGATTCTCCGGCGACTCAATAAAAAAATAATATTGACAGTTTCAATATTATTTTTTATCTGGTCAACATCATAAGATGTCCCCGTCGTCTAGGGGTCTAGGACACCGGGTTTTCATCCCGGCAACAGGGGTTCGAATCCCCTCGGGGATGCATAAAAAACACCGCTTTAAAAAGCGGTGTTTTTTTTCAGTCATTAAAAACATATTATCCTGCATTTCGTGATTTGCTTTTTTCTTTATACCAATCATCCTGATCCTTTGGCGGTACAGAATCCTGTGATTGATCTTTATGTATAAGTGCAATTGCCTGATTGGGGCAGGTTGAAACGCAAAGTCCGCAGCCAATGCACTTGTGTTGCAGAATGGAACGCATTCCATCAGTGCTTTGGATGGCCTGAATCTGACATCGTGTTTCACATGTGCCACACTGTGTACACAATTCCTGATTAATAACGGCATAATAATGTGCGTTTACTGTCTGAGGCATGCCAAAACGTGCAGCAATAAGCTGAACGCAGCAGCAGCCGCAGCAATTACATATAAAATAATGCCCTTCCTGGATATTGGCGGTCATATGGACAAGTGCTGCATCCTCTGCCATTTTAAGAATGGATAGTGCCTCATCTTTGGTAATAATTCTTCCTGCATGGGGGTGATTATCAAAATAATCAGGATGTTGTGAGATAGATAAGCATACCTCGCGCGGTTTACTGCATCCTCTGTTAAGAAGAGCTGTTTGCTTTTTACATATACATTCATTCACTGCAAAGGATTGGCACTGGTTGAGTATGGCAGAAAGTTGTTCATATGGCATGGGTGATGAATCAGATTTCACATGCTGTTCAATGGGAATTACCTGCATTATCTGCGGTTTGGGGGTTAAGAAGTAAGGACCAACAGTTTTTATGTATTTTGCATGAAGGCGTGCAAACTCTTCATCTATAAATTTTTGCTGTAATTCGTAAATACCAAGTATCCATGGTACTGCATTGTAGGTTTTGGTATTATTAGTTGTATGGCATTCAATAAGTCCTCTATTCCACATGCTTTCAAGATGGTGCGATAGATATTCTTTATCCAGCTGGGAGCGGGCAGCTATCTGCTCTACTGTTTCCCGCTGTAGTGTAAGTTTGCAAAAAAGTTCGGCGTCCCGGGGTGTAAATATCTTTTTTAGAAGCTCTATTTCAATGCCTGTTTGGGTTCGTGGGAAACCATTTGGCATTGAATTGAGATAATCAGCTAATTTATGGTAACTATCGCTCATAAAAAACCCCTTATGGATTGTATTGATTTTTTACGATTCATGCATAACAGTGTTATGTTATTTGTAAATAATTAATTGAAAAAAATAAAAAAATATTGCGTAAGGATAAAGCGTATTGTACAATAAAAAAGTAAAATAAAGGCCTCAGGGGCGTTTAAAAAAATGCCATTATAGCAGGTATTGAATAAATTATCATTTCAGGAATTATCAGTTAATGAAAAATATTATTTGTAATATAGTGTATGCTGGCATCATTTTTTTTGTGTATAGTGTATCCCCAACTATTGTTGAGGCTATTACCCTGACCTGGGATATTCCACAAAATGAATCATTAGAATTTGTGTATGATGCAAATATTGAGTACTATGAAGATGGCATATTGCGAAAAATATATAGTGAACGAAACATCATAGATTTATTGTGTTATAAAAAGAACTCCAATGGGCAGGCAGTTAGAGGCTCTTTTTCAGTTTACAGGAAGAATATCAATGATTATGTATATAGACTGGAAGAACAATATTTTTCTGACTTTTTTATTAATAGCAATGGTGCATTTGTTGTTCCAGAAGATATGTTTATGCCAAATTTGCGTCATTTGCCCAGTTTCCCGCAGGCTGATGTGTCTGCAGGTGCAGTATGGAAAGCACCTGTTCACATTGTGTTTAATAATTTTTCAGTACCACTTGTTCTGTTACTTGAAGCTCAGTATACACTTCTGTTTATACACAATCAAAACAATGAAGCTTTTATCAATTACTCTATACTCATTGATAAAACATTAAAAGATAAACCATATCCAGATGATATGCCGGTAAAAATATATGGACAGTATGCCGGGCAGGTAATCTGGGATATACAAAAAAATCAGCCAAAAAAATCGGTGAATGCCTATAACCTTCTACTTATTTTTGGCAGAACTGGTAAGTTGCACACTATTGAATTCAAGATGTCCATTGATCAACAAAATATGGCGTATCAGCATGTACCTGACGATGAAAAAAAGAAGCAGCAAAAGGAGATCGAAAAAGCATTGCAACAGGATGGCGTTTCGGTTGATTCTGATTCACGGGGTATGATCATACGGTTTTCGGATATTCTTTTTGATTTTGACAAATATAACCTGAATGCTAATGCACGCAACATACTGGACAAACTGATAGAGATAATAAAAGCAAAATACCCCAACAATGAGATCATTGTAGAAGGGCACACTGATAATATTGGCTCGGATGAGTATAACCAAAATCTTTCCGAGAAGCGTGCACAGACTGTAGCTTCAATTCTGAAAGATAAATTAGGGCATGATAAAGTATCCTACCGTGGGATGGGAAAAAGCAAACCTATTGATGACAATGCAACAGCTGCAGGAAGGCAAAAAAACCGAAGAGTGGAGATAATTATTAAAATGTAGATTATTGCAGAATTCTTTGTGTCCTTCGGGTAAACCGTTTTGCTTCTGATTTAAACGCCTGTGTAAGCTCTACAAGCTCATCAAATCTCTTGATAATAAATAGTGATTTTAGTAAAATCTTAATCTTTGCATCGTCATTAATTTCGTGTATCTGTTTATTGGATGCGATAAACGTTTCATCACAAAAGTTAAAAGTTTTTTCAATAAGCTGTCCTACCGGTTCAGAAATTTTTGCAAAGGGCATTCCTGTTTTAAGATGTACATTTTTTAATATGAGTGCAATAAGGGTTTTGATATTCCTTTGCTTTGTGGCCTGTATATCCTGCTGCATTTTTTCAAATGCTTTCAGTATCATCTGATTTCTTTCTTTAATTGATCTTATAATTTCGCCTTTAATATCCGGTGGCATTTTGGAGAACGATGGGCTGTGATGCGGGAATGCATATTTAAGGTACGCAGGCTGCAGCATGATGCGTGCACACAGGGTATCATTAAGATTTTCTCCTTCTACAAGAAGTGCAATATCATCCGGCGTAAGTTTTAAAAGGCCTTTTTGCTTTATCACTTCAGGAACAGGTAATTGGTATATGAAACCAGCAATGGCTTTGTTTTCGGATGTTTCTGAAGCAAAAAAATAATCGCACAGAAGCCTTAAGAAACCTTTTGCCGGATCTCGTGAGTCAGGGTCTTCCTCAATGTCGATAATTGCATCAATTAGGTTTTGGTATGTATTCTGTGTTTCCATATTTGGTGGCTAGCCGTTAGGTATTCCTTACTATATTTTTGTGACAATTGCACAAAACATAAAGCTGTGTGTTGAAACATGATAGTATCATATTATCGTTTAACAAAGTAGAATACTACAATGATATCATGAAAAAAGCAATTATTTTTTTTAAGGCCGTGCTTTCACATCTGTTGATAGAGGGCTATACATACCTTTTCTGTAATACTGATAACCTATACCTGCTACCATAGCTCCATTGTCAGTGCACAGTATGGGTGATGGAAAAAATATTGCATGGTGATCCTTTTTTTTCTCAATGATTAATTCACGCAAACGTTTATTGCTGGCAACACCACCGGCAATGACCAGCGTGTGAATTTTGAGCCGTTTGGATGCATCAAAAAGTCTGCGTACCAGTATTTCTAAAGCCCGCTCCTGAAAACTGTATGCAATCTGGCTTACATCAGCATCAGGATGATCATGGATGTAGTTGATCACTGCAGTCTTAAGACCACTGTATGAAAATGAATATGTGTCATTGCTATCGGCAAGTATTTTTGGAAATAAGGTTTTTTTTACTGTTGCCTGGCTTGCAAGCTTTTCTATAATTGGACCCCCTGGATATCCTAATGATAAAAATTTTGCCACCTTATCAAATGCTTCGCCAACTGCATCGTCAGTTGTACTTCCCAGGAGTTCAAAATTTCCATAATCGTGCACACAATACAGTGCCGTATTCCCACCTGAAACCAGTAAACCTATAAACGGAAATTCAATGCCGTGTCCTTCTAAAAATGGTGCATACAGATGAGCTTCTAAATGATGGACTGCAATAAGTGGTATGGATAGGGTATAGCTTAGTGCCTTTGCTGACTGCAACGCAACCAGTAATGATCCAACAAGCCCGGGTCTGTAGGTTGCAGCAACATATGAAAGATCGTTAAATGTGATCGATGCCTGTGTAATGCAATAATCAATCAAATCATTAATGGCCTCTAAATGGGCACGCGATGCAATCTCAGGAACTACGCCATAGTATTCCTTATGAAGATGAATCTGGCTGAAGATGGCATGAGACAGTATTGTTTTTCCATCAGCAACTATCGCTACTGCTGTCTCATCACATGAACTTTCCAGTCCTATGCCTAACACTTTATTGCTCATTAATTACTTTTAATGCCTCTGTGAGCTGATTATCAAATTCAAGGTCATACAGTGGCCGCCTGGAAAAACGGTAAATTTCTGATTTTAGAATAAAATTTGCTGTTGCATCAGAAAGTTTAATACTATTCTTTTCTAAAAGTTGTTTAAACTCCTGTTTTACGCTATCATCATATTTTTTATGCGTTTGTAAAAATTTTTCCAGGATCTTTTCTTTAATCAGTATATTTATCTGCTTTTGTTCTTCTTTGGAGATAGTTATCATGGAAACACTATAATCCGGCTGAATACCTATGCCGTGAATTGAAACACCAGAAGGTGTATAATATTTAGCGATAGTGAGTGTAATACCGGTATTTTCATCTAAATTGAAGAATTTTTGAACCGAGCCTTTGCCAAACGTTTTTTCCCCTAATAGTTTGGCGCGCTTGTTATCCTTTAATGCACCGGATACGATCTCGGAAGCTGAAGCACTTCCCTTATTGACAAGTATAATACATTTGCCGGTGAATAACGGATTTGCTGTTGCACGGTATTCCTGCAACGTTTCTTTGCCACCTCTTCCTTTTGTTGATACAATCATAGTCCCTTTGGGCAAAAACATATCACTGATGGTAATAGCCTGATCCAATAATCCTCCGGGATTCCACCGTAAGTCGATGATGCATTTGTTAATATTATTGTTCTGGAAATACTGTAACGCTTTTTTTACTTCGTTTGCAGTGTCTTCGCTGAAGACTTTTACTCTAAGATATCCAACGCCAGTGTTATCGATAACTGCGTAATTTACTGTTTGTAGCTTTATTGGTAACCGTTCAAGTTCAACATCAAAGGGTTCATCAATGCCTTCGCGAATAATAGAAAGTATTACTTTTGTATGCGGTTTGCCACGTATCATGGATACAATGTCGTTAATGTTTTTGTTTTTTATTGGCTTGCTATCAATTTTATAGATAATATCGCCGGGCTGTATGCCTGCTTTCATTGCAGGTGTGCCTTCAATGGGCGATACAACAACAATATCACCATTTTGCGCAGAAATTTCAATTCCCACGCCAATAAATTCACCACTGGTTTCTTCTTTTAGCTGGCTGTATTCTTTTTCGTCCAAAAAACGAGAAAACGGATCGTTGAGTGATGCAATCATCCCGCGGATAGCGCCATAAAATAGATTCTTTGAGTCGGGTTGTTCAACATACTCATTGCGTATAAGCTGATATACCTGATGGAAAAAATCCAGATATTTGAATGAAGGTTCCTGCGCTGAAACAGTAAATGCAACATTCACGCCAATAAATATTCCTGCAAAAAACGCAATACATGTAATATGGAATGATCGTTTACGTAACCACTGTATCATATTGTCCTCACTTAGTTTATGGGTTTACATCAAAAAGCTTATATTTATCAGGATGTTTAGTTTTACAATAATTGTAAAATACCTGCTTGTTTACTTTATAATCCTGCAACACCGTATCCATGATTTCCCGCCGCTGTTTGGATGATTGCTGTTCGTCAAAACTTTCAACAAATTCACGTGTAAGATATTCCTGCCATAAAATTGTAAATTCTTCATGGGACAATTTTTCAGCAATACATGCAGTAAAGGATACAAGCATAATACATAATATAAGGGAAAAATATTTCTTCATAGTTACAATCCCGGCATATTAAATTAAATTTAAAATAGTTTATAATTGGAAATGTGTAAAATTGTAAAGATTTTTATTAAATAATTTAGATAAAAAATTAAAGTACTTTGACCCTTTTATTCCACATACGTGGTTTGTATCCACCCCTTTTAATATAATTTATATATATTATTTTGTACATCTTGCAAATAGGATGCATAGCGATCATAACTCATAATGTAGATGAACAATTTGCAAAAAAAGTGTTTTTACATATACAATATAATATGATTTGCTATCTTTGTAAAGGTCTCACATTATTTTTGCCATCGTGCAGTGTGTTTTTATGTGTTATCTTTTCTTTTTATCTCAGATAAAAAAATAAAAATTTTACTTGTACTATCAAATACACGCTGGCATATATCTTAGGAATACTATAGCGCACGCTGTAGTATGAGTAATTCATAATAATATTCATATAAGGACTTTATGTATGCACTATTCAGGTCCACCTGATGATAGTAATTATTGCTGGTCACCATATATAACATAAAGGAGCAATACTATGAGTCAGGATATTGTTATTATAGCAGGACTTTTTATCCTTGCATTTGTATCGGGTATGCTTGGACTTGGAGTGGCATTTGCTGCTATACCTTTTTTTGGGCTGTTCTATTCTGACCTGATTCACGATGTTCAACCCCTGAGTTTAATTTTAAATGGGGTTACTGCACTATTTTCTGTTATTGGTTTTGCAAAAAGTGGATTTATAGATTGGAAGAAGGCTATTATTCTTGCAACTATTACCACATTATTTGCTCCAATAGGCTCATACTTTGTTCAATATTTAGATCAAAAATATGTATGGTTCATATATTTTGCATCCGTACTATATCTTGCGTATGGACTTTTTAAACCAGTAAAGCATACGGCAGCAGTGGAAAATTTTACTGCAGCCGTTTTTTTAGCTATACCTATATCAATACTTTCAGGCTTTTTGGGTGTTGGACCAGGATTTTTGCTCATGCCTTCATTAATTGTATTGGGATTTGAACCTAAAAAGGCTGCAGGGATAAATGCTTTTGCTGTATGTCCTCCTTCTTTTTCGGCTTTGATCCCGCACATACCAACAGCACATTGGAATATCCAGATGACTGTTATTCTGGTGATAGTTGGGTCTATTAGTTCATTTTTTGGAGCAAGGCTTACCAGCAGGTATGTATCAAATGAAAGAATAAAACAGTTATTTGGTATTTTAATAGTTGTTACTACTGTTTATAAGCTTTATACATTATTACGATAATTATATGTTTCTGGGTTCTTATGCTCTGACCCCACTAAATACTCAGAGCATTACCTTTTTTATAACCTTCCGTGCAAAATCAGTGAGGATGCGTGCAGTCAAACCCCATATAGTGTAACCATTGTAATGGTAATAGTAAATAGCGTAGGGTGTGCCCTCATAGGTATAATATTGCACATCATCATATTTTTCTTCCACGAACAGCGACAGAGGTATCTCAGTATATGATTCAATTTCATCGTGGTTGATGGTGAGCTGGTATGGATACGGAATAGTTCCCACAAACGTGTACACATGGAATCCATATATAGAAATAAAATGGTCAAACTCGCCTAACACTGTCACATCCTGAGGGCTAATGCCAACTTCTTCAAATGTTTCGCGAAGCGCTGTATCAAGTGGTGTTGTATCTTCTTCATCAATTCCTCCACCGGGCAATGAAACTTCTCCTTTATGAGTACTAACATTATTGGTGCGTTTGGTAACAAGCACATAAGGCTGATTGTCTTTGAAAAGAATTGGAATAAGTACAGCGGCATCCTTAAGGCTTTTACGTTCTATTTCTCGGGGTGGGCGCTGTTGCAATATCTTTTTTATTCTGTCACAAAAAGATACAAATTCATTATAATCACTGAACGTCAGCATAAAGGTCTCCACCATATATATCATTGATAACAATAACAGGAAACTTTTCAACGGTTAATTTATATATTGCTTCAGGGCCAAACTCTTCAAATCCTACTATCTGTGCATCTACTACGCATTGGGCAAGATAGGCAGCAGCTCCGCCAAAGGTTGCGCAGTATACCGCTTTGTGTGTAACCAGAAGTTGTTTTACTGCCTGGCTGCGCCAACCTTTTCCAATGAACATACGGACGCCAAGTGAGAGCATGATATCAGTATAGGCATCCATACGGTATGATGTGGTGGGGCCGATAGCTCCGACAGGCAACCCCGGTGGCGTAGGGCTTGGTCCTGCGTAGTAGATTACTGTATTGGTAAAATCAATGGGAAGGGGTTTTTGCTGTGCTACCAGTTCAGCGATAGTTTTATGTGCTCTGTCACGGGCAGTGTAGATGGTGCCGGATATAGTTATAAAGTCACCTGCTGTAAGATGCTGTAGTATGTCAGTTGAGAGAGGGGTTTGTATATTGATTGTTTTCATATGACAATAGACCGGTACCGTAAAGAATGACAATTAAGATTGAGTGCCACGGGAAGTGTTGCAATATGTGTGGGGGCTTCTTTTATCCTGACGATTCCAACTGTATGTGTGCCACCAAAGCCCAAGGGGCCAATGCCGGTTTGGTTACACCTTTGTAATATCTCTTCTTCAAGAGCGCGATACTCTTTTTGTGGGTGAGGTTCTTTTTGTAGTACTGCTTTTTTTGCATTGAGCATGGCAACATCTGCAGTGCCACCTATACCTATACCTAAAAAAAGAGGCGGGCAGGGATTGGGACCAGCCTGTTGTACAGCTGTGACTATATAATCAATAATTTCTTCAATTTTTGCTGTTGGGGTAAACATCTTTAAAGAAGTCATATTCTCAGAGCCACCACCTTTTAAATATACTGTAATTGTGACAGAGTTGCCTGGAACAATATCTGTATGGACGAAAGCCGGTGTATTGGTGCCGGTGTTTTTTCTTTCAAATAATGGATCCTGTACAATAGATGGCCGCAGGTAATATTTTTTATAGGTGTCAGCAACTGCGTTGTGTATTACATCTATCGGATTGCCATCGATAATGACGCCGGTGCCTATCTGTAAAAAAACTATGACTGCACCGCAATCCTGACACAGTGGTATATGTTTTTGGGCAGCGATACGTGTATTTTGTATCAGTATATGGATAGTTTCTTTTGCTAAGGGTTTTTGCTCTGTAGCGTGCATTGTGCACAGCGCCTGATATACGTGGTCAGGTAAATTAAAATTGGCCTTTATCACAAGGTCTGCGACAGCAGAATACAGTTCTTGCTGTGAAATGGTGCGCATTTATTTCTGTTCTTGGTTAAGAAGTGTTGTGTATTCATCCCATGTTGCTTCTATTTCGCGAGCTGCTTCAGGGTCAAGGATTTCAATGATAAAACCTGCATGAACAATAACCTTGTCATTAACTTTTACATCTGGGGTCAGAGCAATATCAACTGCTTTTTCTACGCCCATTGATTCAACGATGGCTTTTGATCCTTCTATCTTTTTTACTGTCATTGGTATAGCTAAACACATGATAATCTCCTTGTAAAATACAGTATTAACATATTCGCGGCAGTTGCTCTTCTATCAATACCGGCAATATCCTTTTACCGCCAATTTTTGTCTCGATATATGCCTTGCCATGAAATTGATCAGTAATCTGCCCTATTACTGCTGCATCCTTACCTTCAGGATGCTGTTTTAAAACATGTATAATACCATCTGTATAGCGGCTGTCAACTATCATAACAACCTTTCCTTCATTTGCAATATATAACGGATCAATTCCTAAAATTTCGGCAACGCCACGCACTTCATCTTTTATTGGCAGATTTTCTTCTATAAGTGTAGCACCAAAAGATGCGTTTTTCGTAATTTCGTTGAGTACTGAGGCAACACCGCCACGGGTTGCATCGCGCATAAATTTTATAGCTTCAGGATAATTACGTATCACATCATGAATTAGATGATTGAGTGCAGCACAATCCGAAGACAGGCCTTTTGAAAATGTAAGATTATTCCTTAAAGCCATAATGGTGGTGCCGTGGTCGCCAATGGTTCCATTTATGATGATGCTATCGCCGGGATTTATTTGCCTTCGCTGGGGTGGAGTAGTAAATACTCCTATGCCCGCAGTGTTGATATATATACTGTCGCCCTTGCCTTTTGGCACAACCTTGGTATCCCCGGTTACTATCGCCACATTTGCTTTTAGCGCCGCTTCTTTCATGGAAACAAGGATGCGTTTCAGTGTTTCAATTTCAAGCCCCTCTTCAAGTATGAGTGCGCATGATATATACAGAGGAGTTGCTCCCATGACAGCCAGATCATTCACGGTGCCGTTAATTGCAAGGCTGCCAATGGTGCCTCCTGAAAATTCTATAGGTGTAATGGTATAGCTGTCGGTTGTAAATGCAATAGCCTGTGTGGGGAGATTCAGGCTTGCAGCATCATCTAACTGTATGGAATCACTGCCAAGAATTGATTGTATAAGATTAGTAATAAGGTCGTTCATCAGCTTGCCGCCACTACCGTGAGCGGGAACAATTATATCCATTTACTTTCTCCCGTATTTGTAATATGCTGAACATGGCCCTTCTGATGAAACCATGCATGGCCCTACTGCATGTTCCGGCGTGCATGCTTTGCCAAAGAGCGGGCAATCCGTAGGGATGATGACACCACGCAAAAGCTCGCCGCAGCGGCATCCCGGATGCTCTTTAGGTAAAGGTACTTCCACGGGGAATTGTTTGTACGCATCAAAGTCAGCGTATTCCGGTTTCAGGTCAAGACCACTTTCAGGGATTATTCCTATCCCCCGCCAGGTTGCATTGCCTTTTGTAAAAACGCTGTACACTATCTCAAGGGCTTTGGGGTTGCCATCATCGCGCACCACGCGTGCGTACTCATTCAAAACTTTTGGGGTGGTGTCTTTTAGTAAGTGCAGCAGCATCAATGTTGCGCGTATCAGGTCATAATCTTCAAAGCCGGCAATAACTGATGGCTTGCCGTAGTCGGTGGCAATGAAATCCCATGCCTTTCTGCCAATAATTGCACTCACATGCCCGGGCAGGATAAAGCCATCTATGTTCACTTCACCTGAATCAAGTAGCACCTTGACGGCAGGGACGGTGAGTTTGTTGCCCGGCAGTATGAAGAAATTTTTTAGATTTTTTTTCTTTGCTTCGCGGACACATACAGCTTCAGCGGGAGCAGTAGTTTCAAAACCAATACTCAGGAAGATAAATTTTTTTTCAGGATTTTTTTCTGCCATGTCAACGGCATCCATGGGTGAGTATACAACCTCAACCGATAATCCTTTTGACTTTTCCTTTGCCAGCGAACTGTACGACGAAGGTACCTTCATCATATCGCCAAAGGTGGTAATAACACAGTTGTGCTGCCAGCCCATGGCGATAGCGGTATCCAGGTAATCGTTTGAAGTAACACATACCGGGCAGCCCGGGCCGTCAATAAGGCGCAAATTTTCAGGGAATATGTCCTTTACACCAGTGCGGAAAAATTCAGTGGTATGAGTGCCACATACTTCCATTATGGCTACTGGTGTATCAATCCTGAATTGTGATAGTACTGCTGCTTCTTTTTTAATGTCCATACATGTCTCTTCCTATAGCAATCTGACCTAATGCGATGCCACCATCATTACATGGTAATTTTTGTGGTGCAAATACGTCAAATGATTTTTGTTGCAGCCCTGTGGTAATAAGGTGCAAAAGTATTCTGTTGTGAAACACACCGCCTGAAAGAACAACCCTGTGTAGTGAATATTGTTCCCTTAGTCTGCATGCTGTGGCAATAGTGGCTTCAGCAATTGCCCTGTGAAATCGCATTGCAATGGTAGATATGGGAATGTGCATCTGTATCATATTGATAATTTCATGAATTATGTGGGCAGTGTGAACAACAAGCGATTGTCCCTGCGTAATGGGTACTGCAAACGATGTGGTATGGGTCAATGCTTCTGCTGCCTTTTCTTCAAGGAGCATGGCGGCTTCGGCTTCAGTGCTGATGTGATGTGCGATGCCTAACAGTGCTGCCACGCCATCAAAAAGCCTTCCGATGCTACAGGTTTTGGGGCAGTTGATGTTTTTTTGAATTATCTCTTTCACAAATTCCTTTTCGTGATTTTCAGTAAAGAACGTATCATCATCAATATTGGCTGCCATAAGCAACGACAGCCCAATCTTCCATGGATCTTTGATTGCGTTTTCACCGCCAGGCAATCCAAAGTAATCAAAATGTGCGGCACGTGTAAATTGCCGTGTGTCTGCGATTAAGAATTCGCTTCCCCACAGTGTGTGGTCAGTGCCATAACCTGTACCATCAAATGCAATACCAATCACAGGATCATATAGCTCGTGTTCCTGGCACACTGAAGCAATGTGCGCATGATGGTGTTGCACCGCAAAAGTCTTTATCCCTTGGTCGATATATTTTTGCGCATACAATGTGGTAAAATAGTTGGGATGTAAATCGTGCACAACAAGCTCTGGATGAAAGTCAAAAATTTTACAAAAATGGGCGATAGTTTTTTGGTATAGCTCGTTACCCCACGGAGTGGAAAGATCCCCTAAATACTGGCTTAGAATAGCAAAATTGTTGCGTGCCAGTGCAAAGCTATTTTTTAGATCACCGCCAGTGGCAAGGATATGAACTGGTGTGTGTGTAATAAAAATAGGTGCTGGCACAAAGCCGCGTGAACGGCGGACAAAATATGGTGTTTCGTCAACAACATACATGACCGAATCATCGGTGTGCGATAGTATCTGGCGATTATAGGTGACAAAGTAATCAGCAATAGTGTGTAAACGCTGGAAGGCATCATTGTCATCGTAGATGATTGGTTCATCGGATATGTTGGCGCTGGTCATGACGTATATACTTTGGCTGTTGTTGTGAAAGAGCATGTACTGTAGTGGTGTGCAGGGAAGCATAACGCCAATGCAGGAAAGGCCTGGTGCAACGTGAGGGCTTACAATATCTTTTTGTAATTTTACCAGCACTATAGGGCGTTCCTTGCTTTGCAACAACTCCTTTTCCTTAGGAGTGACAGAGCAAAATGTTTCTAAAAATTCTATGGATGGTACTATAATGGCAAACGGCTTGAATGGTCTTTTTTTTCGCTTGCGTAATAGCTCAACACAGAAGTCATTGGTAGCATCGCAGGCTAAATGGTAACCACCCACGCTTTTGATTGCAACGATGTGATGTGTAAGAAGCTCCTGCAACTGGCTGATGACAGCATCAAATTGAGATTGGAGTATATTACCGGAGCTATCGCACAGCACGATATGAGGACCGCATCTGGCACATGCGTTGGGCTGTGTGTGAAAACGGCGATCAGCAGGGTTATTATATTCGGATTGGCAATCCCAACACATGGTAAATGGTTTCATTGCGGTATTTTCTCTGTCATAGGGAATATCTTCAATAATGCTGAAACGGGGGCCGCAGTGCGTGCATGTGGTAAAGGGGTAATGATAGCGACGGTTGTGTGCGTCAAAAAAGTCCGCAAGGCATTCATTGCAGATGGCAACATCAGGGGGTATAAACACATCTTTATTTCTGGTGGCAGTGCTTTCCAGTATGGAAAATTGCGTGTAGCCATCAGGTGGGAGTTGTTCAATGGTTATATCGGTAATCTGAGAAAGCGGTGGAGGATTAGTTTGTATAATTTTGATACAATTTTGAATTGCAGATTCAGGACCTTCAAGGTGTATTATAACTCCTTCGGTTGTGTTACATACACTTCCATACAGGTTATGCAAGGAAGCTATATTATATACAAATGGCCTGAATCCCACTCCCTGCACAATGCCTTTAACTTTTATCTTATAATGGTGTAGCATACTATCTATTGTAGCACACTATATGTATTTTAGTGTAATAATGTGTGGGAAATACAATGGATTAGACACTTAAGTATTTAATTCAATTCTTATTTTATGGTTGACAGGAAACTAAGTATAGTAAAACATACAAAATTATTGAAAAATTATAGGTAAATTGATTCAATGATAGTTATGTTACTGCTGTAAATATGTTTAAAACATAAAATGCTTCTTAATTGATTTTTACTGAGTAGTATAGTCGCAACATCTATATAATAACACTATGTACTATAGGAGGTAAAATGTGAAAAAAATAAGCGTGCTTGCAGTTTGTGTGAGTATTCTCATCATTTCAATGATTATTGGTTGCTCTGAGGGTACAACCAATATTAATCCAAGTCCAACGGATGTTGTAACTGTCACAAATATTAACACATTTATTACCGAGAAGGATAAAGCTGCCGGGATTACTGCAACACTTAATGCTATGGATGCTGTTTTGATGCCGCATTCCAAGCATGAAAATGCAGGTATTAAATGTGTGATATGCCATCACAAAGAGGGTAATGATGACAGGATAAAACAGTGTGCAGCCTGCCACAAAGGTGCCAGGGGCGAAGATACCATTCATGGCCTGTGCATTAATTGCCACGCGCAGACTAAGAAAGGTCCAGTGCTTTGCAATGAGTGTCACATTCCCAGGGAATAAAAGCCTATAATAGATAGCACAATGAAACGTAAAAAGACATTAATTCTTGGAATAGGAAATCTTTTAAAAAAAGATGACGGTATTGGAGTGCATGTGGTGCAGTATATGCAAAACAACAATTTAAGTCTGCCTGAAAATGTAGAACTAATTGATGGTGGTACAGCTGGTTTTGATCTGATTCCTTATATGATGGGTTTTGATAAATTGATTATCGTGGATGCATTGAAGGTACAGGACAAGCCGGGTAGCATTTACAGGTTTGACGGTTCATATTTAAAAGCACAGTCGCCACACGTTTCATTGCATGAAATGGGTATTGCGGAGGTGTTGAAGGTTTTAAAAATTCAAGGTTCTACCCCCGATGTTGAAGTGATAGGGATTGTTCCTGAGAATATTTCTACTATGGATATTACCCCAAGCCCTTCTGTGGCACAATCAATTCCCAAAGTGGTGGATTTGATTCTTGATAGTATTAAAGCGTACTAATCTGATACATTAAGGAGGTTATTACATGTCATTTAATAGAAGAGAATTTTTAAAAGTCATGGGTGCTACAACTGCTGCAGTAGCATTCCCCAGTGTACTGATACAGGGTTGCAAAAGGGCATTACAGAAAGCCTCAGAACGCACCAATGTAATCTGGATACAGGCACAATCGTGTTCGGGATGTTCTGTATCTTTATTGAATAAGCTTGAGCCTGATATAGCTACAGTTATTACTGAACATATAAGCCTTAACTATCACCAGACATTATGTGGTGGCACGGGACACGCAGCCATACAGGTTCTTGAAAATGCGGTTAAGACAAATCGCAAGGATTTTATCTTAATAGTGGAAGGTTCAATCCCAACTAAATCTGATGAATACTGCACCATTGGCCAGATGGATGGCAGGATCATAGGTGCACGAGAATGGATTGAAAAGTTAGGTAACAATGCAATGGCACTGGTTGCGGTGGGATCATGTGCTACATATGGTGGCATCCCTGCTGCAAAGATAAGAGAAACCGGTGATAATCCAACAGGTGCAGTCCCATTACAAACGTTATTCCCCGATAAAAAAATCATAAACATACCTGGGTGTCCCCCACATCCAGACTGGATGGTGGGAACGCTGCTTCATGTGCTGCTCAAAGGTATGCCAGAGCTTGATGAATATAATAGGCCTTTAATGTATTTTGGCACAACTGTTCATGAGAAATGCCAGAGGCTTCCCGATTATAAGCGCGGACGATTTGCCAAACACTGGGGACAGGAAGGATGCCTGTATCTTCTGGGTTGTTTGGGCATGGATACCGGATGTGATATACCCACTCGTGGTTGGGTAGGCGGGATGAATACCTGTACTGGATGCGGTTCGGGATGTATTGGATGTACAGAGCCTCCGTTCCCGGATTATGGCAACAGAGGTATTTATAAACATCTGGTGGCCAGCAATGATGAATTACAGAAGCTACATCCTGAAATTGCCAGCACAGTAGTAAAACTTAAAAATGGAGGTGTCATCAATGGCTAAAGTACTATTAGATCCTATAACCAGAATAGAAGGTCATCTATCTATTGAAATAGATGTACAGAATGGTAAGGTGGTTGATGCAAAGAGTAAAGGCGATATGTTTCGTGGTTTTGAGATGATTTTAAAAGGACGCAACCCCGTTGATGCAAATCAAATAACACAGCGTATATGTGGTGTATGCCCTGTTTCCCACGGTATTGCATCGAGCAAATGTCTGGATGCAGCGTTTGGCATAGTGCCCAATAAAAACGGGCGCTTGCTTAGAAACCTTGTATTCAGTGCAAACTATTTGCAGTCACATATATTGCATTTCTATCATCTGGCTGCACTGGATTACGTGGATATAACCGCTATCCTGAAATATAATGGCACCGATAAAAAGCTGCTTGCGTTGCGTGACTGGGCTAAGAATGAGTTGGAGGTAAAGAAGGAACGACAGGATGCTATCACTGCCGTAGCGCCATTTTTGCCGCGTTATGAAGGTGATTTTTATATTAAGGATCTTGATCTGAATATAGCAGCCATAGCTCATTATGTACAGGCCCTTGATATACGCATGAAAGCCCATCAAATGGTAACGCTGTTTGGCGGAAGAGTGCCGCATCTTATTGGTTTAGTCCCCGGAGGTGTCACTCAGGTTCCTACACGAAGTGCTATACGGCAGTATAGAAAGCTTTTAAAGCAGGTGGAAGAGTTTGTAAATGAGGTGTATATCAATGATGTTATAGCTGTAGCGAAAGCATACAGCGATTATTTCAAGATTGGACGGTATACAAACTTCCTTTCATATGGTGTGTTTGAAGAAAATCCTGAGCAGACAGAGTTTTTCTTTAAGCAGGGTGTGTTTGATGGCAAGAAACTACATGAATTTGACTCATCAAAGATACGCGAACAGGTGCGCTTTGCACGATATAACTCCGGTACCAACCTGCATCCATATCAGGGACAGACTAACCCTGATCCTCATAAAGCCGGAGCATATACATGGCTTAAAGCTCCACGCTATGATGGCATGCCAATGGAAGTTGGTCCATTAGCACGTGTTGTGATTAATTATTTAGGTGGAAATGCAGGTGTAAAGAAGGAAGTAGATGCATTGTTAAAAGTATTCAATGCTGATATCGATGCAGTATTCTCAACATTGGGACGCCACGCAGCCCGCGCTATTGAATGTAAACTGCTTTGCCAGAGAATGTACCAGTGGCTTGATGATCTGGAAGTTGGACAGATGCCACGCACAACTTATGAAATACCTGATAAAGGACAGGGTGAAGGCTTAACCGAAGCACCACGTGGAGCTTTAGGACACTGGATGATAATTGATGATAAGAAGATTGCAAATTATCAGTGTGTTGTCCCAACTACATGGTTCTGCGGTCCGCGAGGTGATGATGGCAAATTAGGACCTGTGGAACAGGCACTGCTTGGCACCCCAATTTCTGATCCCAGGAACCCAATTGAAGCAGCGCGTGTGGTTCGCTCATTTGACCCATGCATTGCATGTGCAGTGCATGTTGTGGAAGGTGATAGGGAGATAGGAACCTTCAAGATTTGTTAAGAAAATATATAATATGTTCACAAAGGGCTATCATCAGAGAATGATAGCCTTTTTTTATAATGTTGATTCAAACCACTTGATAGATATGTGTGGATTCAATACCCACTATGGATATTGAGAAATTACGAGATATTGAATGATTAGCTATATACTGCAGCGCAAAATTTATTGATCTAACTGCAGTTATTGACAACTTGCCATTAATATAATGGCTAAAATATAGTGGGATTTTAAATTATTTACAGACCATTAATGTAGAAAATTTGTTTGATTTTTATACATATAAATATGATATGTTAGTTTCTTATCGATATTTTATTTTATTCATCATTTCATGTGATACATTAAAAAAGTATATTAGAACTTATTTAACTGAGTATAATAAGGCGTGCAGAAAATTTTGTATGTATTCAAATTCAATTTTTAGGAGAATTCATTATGGAAATTCAGGTATTACAGAATATCTATGAGTCAAATATTCAGAAGGCTGAGGAAATAAAGAAATTACTCAACCAAAAAAAGGTTTATATGTTTGATGTAATGAGCTCACCCGGTGCCGGAAAAACCACAATCACTGATAGAATAATCAAAGATCTTATACAGGATTACACTATAGCTCTTATTGAAGGGGATATAGAAACAACCAATGATGCACAGCGGCTGGCAAAGTATAATATTCCCATTGTTCAAATTGAAACAAAGTTGTTTGGGGGTGCCTGCCATCTGGAAAGTTCATGGATAATGGGGTGTCTGGAAAAATTTGATCTGGATGCTGTGGATGTAGTCATTATTGAAAATGTTGGCAATTTGGTATGCCCTGCCGAATTTGAATTAGGGGATGACGAAAGAGTGGTGGTGCTAAGTGTAACCGAAGGAGAAGACAAACCAGTAAAATATCCATTGATGTTTAATTCTTCGCACACATTATTAATTAATAAGATTGACCTGTTACCATATCTTGAATTCAACATGGAAGAATTGCTGGCAAATGTAAAACGTACAAACCCCAAAATGGAGATACATAAAGTAAGCGCAAAAACAGGTGAAGGTATGGATGGCTTTATAAAAGCTCTACGATCACGTATCAAAAATAAAATTGGGAAGTAACATGATACAATGGCAACAGCTTTTCGATTAGAGCCTCCAATGACTTTGATGAAAATAATATTGTTCTATTATGGAGAAAATTCATGACCAAAACTCTTCTATGGGTTGGTTTTAATGTTTTTGTACTGTTGATGCTTCTTCTTGATCTTGGTGTGTTCAACAGAAAGGCACATGAAATAAAGGTAAAAGAAGCAATTCTCTGGACAATATTCTGGATAGTTTTGTCCCTATTATTCAATGCCGGTATATATTTTTATGCCGGGTATCAAAAGGCAATACTGTTTTTTACCGCCTACCTTGTTGAAAAGTCTTTGAGTATGGATAATATCTTTGTATTCCTTATGCTGTTTACATATTTTAAAGTGCATCCAATATATCAGCATAAAGTTCTTTTCTGGGGTGTGCTGGGTGCTCTCATCATGAGGGCCGTATTTATCTTTGCAGGTATAGCGTTAATAGAAAAGTTTGACTGGATACTGTATATCTTTGGTGCATTTTTGATATATACCGGTTATAAAATGATGAAGGAAAAAGATAAAGAAATACATCCTGAAAAAAATCCTGTATTAAAGCTGGCAAAAAAAATGCTTCCTATTACCAGTGACTATCGCAACGGCTTTTTCTTTGTAAAAGAAAATGGCAAGCGCTTTGTTACCCCACTTTTTATAGTATTGCTTGTTATAGAATCTACCGATGTGGTATTTGCAGTTGATTCAATTCCTGCAGTGCTTGCCATAAGCCATGACCCCTTTATTGTGTATACATCAAATGTTATGGCCATTCTTGGGCTTAGAGCCCTCTATTTTGCGCTGGCAGCTGTTATGCGGCTTTTTAGATTTTTGCATTATGGCTTATCTGTCATTTTGATATATGTGGGTTGCAAGATGATTTCTGCTCAGGTTGGGTATCATATCCCCACCGAAATATCGTTGGGGGTGATTGCATTTGTATTGACAATTTCAATAGTTGCTTCTATGTATATTCCGGAAAATAAATAAATTTTATAATTTATAACAAAAAAAGCTACAGTAGTTGCTCCCCTGTGGAGGTATAGGTATGATAAGTGTTGGTATTAATGTTGGTTCCACAAGTGTAAAGGTAGTAGTGTGTGACAATACAAAAATAGAAAAATGTGCAGGCATGCCTCATGATGGCGATGTGCCTGCTACACTTAAAACAATCTTTTCTAAGTTGCAGATTCAAAAAGAAGCAAGGGCGATAGTAACCGGTAATGAAGGCCGATTCTTGCTTCATCTTCCCCGTGTTATAGAATCTGTGTGTATTGAGGAAGCGCTGAAACACATTGAGTGTATGCCTGATGCAGTGGTATCAATGGGTGGGGAGGATCTTGTAGTATACACTATCGATGAAAATAAGAAGATAAAAAATAATTTTTCAGGCAATAAATGTGCTGCAGGAACTGGCGAGTTTTTTAAGCAGCAATTAGCCCGAATGGATATGTCACTTAATGATATACATGCCATCCCAAAAGATAGTAAGGTGTTAAAGCTATCAACACGCTGTTCTGTGTTTATGAAAAGTGACTGCACACACCGGCTTAATAAAGGTGAGGCATCAAAAGGCGATATTGTCCTTTCCCTTTCCAACGTGATGGCAGTTAAAGTTGTTGATTTTTTAAAAAAAGCCCGAATACAAAAAGGCACGGTTATACTGACGGGAGGAATAACTCAAAATCCGTATATAGTGAAATTTATTAAAGAAAAATTACCACAGGTTGAATTTGTAATCCCGGAAAATGCTGTATTTTTTGAAAGCTACGGTGCAGCACTTCTGGCACAGCAGTATGGCCAGCCAATAGGCCATGATGTGTTTGAAACACATAGTATAAGCTTCCCACGGTTTAGCAGTTTACAAACAGCTCTTGATAAAGTGACATATATCCCATCAAAACGTGGCATGGCAAAACCAGGTGGTGAATATATATTAGGCGTTGATGGCGGGTCAACCACAACTAAAGCATGCCTTGTTGATATTACTACTCATGAAATCGTGGCAGCATATTATGGGCGCACACATGGTGATCCTGTTAAAGCATTAAAACAATGTATAGTTGAAATCAAAAAGCAGCTACAAGAACAGATTGGCAATTCCGATATTACCATCTCACTTGCAGCAACCACCGGCTCATCCCGTGAAATACTGGGAGTTTTCCTTGAAACGCCCGCTATCTATAATGAAATCATAGCCCATTCTGTTGGCACAACATACTTCAAGAGTGATATTGACACTATTTTTGAGATAGGTGGGCAGGACGCAAAGTATGTGTATTTAAAAAATGGTGTGCCCATTGACTATGCCATGAATGAAGCGTGCTCTGCTGGTACTGGCTCATTTTTAGAGGAATCTGCACAGGGCGATTTGAATATTGCCCATGCGTGGGAGATAGGCGACATTGCACTGAAAGCACAGCAACCACTGAAGTTTGGCGAGCATTGTTCAGCCTTTATTAATTCTGATATACGCAAGGCAATTCAGCAGGGCGCAAGCAAGGAGGATATCACTGCAGGCCTGGTGACTTCAATAGTTGCCAACTATCTCAACCGTGTGGTAGGAAACAGGACCATTGGGAATGCAATAGTACTTCAGGGAGGTGTTGCAAAAAATAAGGCAGTACCGCTTGCATTTGCCATGTTACTTGGCAAACATATCACGGTACCACCGGATCCGGAACTCATGGGCTGTTTTGGTGTGGCGATAGTTGCCCTGAATAAGCTGCAGAGCGGGCTATTACAGAAAAAATTGTATTCACTTGATGCAATTCTCAACACGGAGATTGTGTACGAACGCGAGTTTACCTGCAAGGCATGCGACAATTATTGTCCCATACGGGTGCTCAACGTCAATGGAAACAGGTACATGTTTGGAGGCAGGTGCAATAAGTATGCCAATATGCGCAAAAAAAGAGTTATCCATGACGAGGAGGTTGTTGATTTTGTTGAAAAAAGGAATGAACTTTTATTTGGTGAATGTGCACCACGGGAAACACCACACAACGCGTCAATAACAGTTGGCATACCGCTTTGCTTTTCTGCATATACATTGTGGCCACTGTATTCATGGTTTTTTAATACGTTAGGTGTGGCGATAGTTACCTCTGATGAAATCTCAGAAGAGGGAAAAGCCAAAGTTGAGAGTGCATACTGCTTTCCTGCCGAGATAGCTCACGGTGCGGTTAAAAATATCCTTGATAAAAATGTTGATTACATCTTTTTGCCGCATATAAAAGAAATGCAAAGCTATCAGAAAGATGCACGTGCGACGTTCTGCCCAATTACGCAAGGGTTGCCGTATTATATTCAAAAAGCATTTGATGACATCCCTAAAGAAAAAATACTTTCACCGGTGTTAAGTTTTAATCTATCAGATGAAATTACTGAAGCGTCGTTTGTAAACATTGCATTAACCTTAGGCTTTTCCAGAGAAGAAGGACGAAATGCCTTTAGATTAGCACTTGAAAAACAAAGAGAGTACTTTAAAAAAGCAAAGGACCTGGGCACACAGGCGTTGGAGTTTGCACGTACATTACAAAAGCCTGCCATAGCTATTTTAGGGCGGCCATATAATGCATTTACAAAAGATGCAAACATGGGCATTCCAAAAAAATATACCAGCATGGGGTATACGGTAATCCCATTTGATATCCTTCCATTTGAAGATGAAATAATATTTCCCAATATGTACTGGTTCTATGGCCAGTTAGATATGAAGACAAGTGTTATGCTTGCAAAAGAAAACAACATATATGTCACATTTATTTCAAACTTTTCATGTGCGCCTGATTCCTTTATGTTGCATTATCTTAAATGGATAATGGGTTCAAAACCTTTTTTAATCCTGGAACTTGATTCGCACACGGCTGATGCTGGGATTGATACACGCATTGAAGCATTTCTTGATATAATTGAGGGATACAGGCAAAAATGTTTAGGAGAGCAGTCAGCGCGTTATGATAACGGTTTGCGTTTTGTGATTGAAGATAATGAATTGTATGTTCGAAACATTTATACCAATCACACAATCCCTGTGCGAAATAATAGTAAGGTGAAACTATTGCTAGCCAGCATGGGGCGCCTGGGAGCAGAACTACTTGCTGCCTCATTGCGTTCAGCAGGTATTAACGCAGAAGCAATGCCAGTACCTGATGCCAGGACTTTACAACTGGCACGGCAGTTTGTGTCGGGCAAAGAGTGCCTGCCCTCACATCTGGTTTTAGGAAGTGCGTTACAGTACTTTGCGTCACCACGGTATAAAAAAGATGAAGTGTATCTTTTATTTGTGCCCACAACGCAGGGACCATGCCGTACAGGGCAATACTTTGTGTTTTATGAAAATTTATTTAAGGATATGCGCTTTGAAAATGTATGTGTGGTGACACTGGATTCATCTAATTCGTATACAGAGTTGGGTCCGCACTTCTCAAAGCATGCCTGGTGGGGAGTGGTAATAAGCGATTATATGAAGGATATTGAAACGTCCCTCAGAGCATGTGCCAAAGATCCCGTGAGTGCACTGGCCTTATATGATAAGTTATGGCAGGAGTTAATCACAGTAGCGGAGAAGGATGTCACCGGGGTTATACCGGTGTTAAAAAAGATTGCTTGCACCATCAGCAATATCCCGTTACAGAGAACTATCGCCCAATGCCCAAAAGTATTAATTGTTGGCGAGATTTATGTGCGCAGGGATGATTTTGCCGTTGATGAACTTGTTAAGCATTTTAGCAAAAAAGGGATTATTGCAAAGGTTTCGGGTGTGAGTGAATGGATATATTACTGTGATTTTATACGTGAGTATGAGTATAAAAAAGCTATCAAACTGGTACCGTGGTATAAAAAGATTACTATCCCTGAATTCAGATTGCTTATACAATATCATATTGAGCAGTGGTATAAACATCGTGTAGAGAAAAAAGTTAAAAAGGCTTTAAAGAAAACTAATTTGATTCCACAAACACCACATAATATGCACCACATTATGAATATGTCGCAACAGCATTTTGTGAATCTGGAACTGCAATCAGAAATTACAGTATCAAGTGGTGTAGCAGCAGCGGCAATGCAGGATGGATATTCTGGTATTGTCAATATATCGCCGTTTGCCTGTTTGATTGGCCGTGTGATTGAGGGTATTCTTACACCGTGGGCACGAACAAAAGGATATCCTGTTATGTCAGTTGAAATTGATGGCAATACATTGCCGCCAACAACATTGAACAAACTTGAAATATTTATGTTAAACGTTATGCGCTTCAAGGAAAAGCCTGAAATGAAGGAAGTGATTGAACACCCTGACTGCGCAGCCATTGCAATCGATAGAAAAATAGTAAAAAGTTTGTAAGCCTTATGCCTTTTTAGTAAAGGCTATTGCCTCATCAACCGTATGAAATACTGCAAAGAAATCAAACATTGCGGGCTGCTCAATCATTATTTTTTGTAACAGGTCGTCAGTCATAACAAGGAGTGCATACCCTCTTGTCTTTTTCCAGAATTGCAATGATTTCATTAGCACACCAATGATGGGGTTGGAAACTTCCTGTACGTTTAACACATCAAGTATGAAATGCTGGTGGTCAGGGTAGTTTTGTATATCTTGCTTGACAAATTCTAAGATTTGGTTAGCCTCTTCCTTGGTCATTGCGGGCTTTTTAATTTTCCCTATGAGAATAGCATCGTTTTGTAAATATTCAGAAGAAAAAAGATCATTTAATGTACTCATAATGTACCCTTATGTATAAATATTAATGTCATGATACATAGCTAATAACTGATATGTCAATGAAAAAAAAATGGTCTGCGTTATTATGAAGAATAATATAAATAAGCAATAGAGAAGTTGGAGTAATGGCTTGAAAACATTATTCAGATATAGTGTTAAAATTATCGCATATACTGGCATGGCATTGTGCAGCCTGATAGTTCTTATTGTACTTATTCTTTTTATTGCCAATATTGTGTTGACCACTGATAGAGTGTCAAAAATCATTGCCAGTCAGATTGAGTCCAATGTAAATGCACAAGCTTCATTTAAGGTGACTCATTTTTCATTGTTTAATGGGTTTGAAATACAAAATTTTATTCTTAAAGGAAATGACGATGTAAAACCAGTAGTACATTTTGATACATTCCGATTGAGGTATAGTTTTTTTTCACTGCTACTTGGTAAGATAAAAATATATGAAGTTGGTTTATATAAGCCATCAATCTATCTTGAAGAACAGAAAGGAATATGGAATATACAAAGACTCGTAAAGCCGTCTGAAAAAGAAGAAAAAGAGAAGAAAGAAGAAAAAGCTGAAGAAGAAAAAGAAAGCAGAGACAGGATATCTTTGCCCATACCGGTGGAAATACTTTTTGGATTTGTGCTGCAAGAGCTATCACTACATATTTCAAGTAGTACATACAACCTTACCCTTAATAATTTTTCAGCTGATATTACACTACACGTTCCCCCAACGCGTGATATTCCATTGAATGTGCTGGCAATCACGCTCTTTGACAAATTTAACATAAAGGTTAATCCTGAAGAAACGTTGCAGTTTTCATTTGTATCCAGGGATGTTGCTGCCGGACCGCCATTACTATTTACCTTTAATCTGTTATATAATCCAGAAGAAAAACAGCTATCAAGCAATTTCAAATGCGGTACATACAATACACCTGTGCGCTTTACACGAAAGCATCTTGCACCACTCAATGCTAAAGTTGAATATGATATCGCATACAATCCATCACGTGATACTGTGCATTGTAACAGCTTCAGGGTTGTATTTGGGCAGTCAACATGGATTTCATTTGCGGGTACTATCGAACATATAAATACAGAACCGGAAATTCAGTGTGCCATGCTTGACAGCAATATCAAACTTAATGAGATATACCGGTATACCAGTGTGCTGCTTGGGCCAGAGCCTTACTTTAATGGTTCCATTTCTATTTTTCCGCTCACGATATCGGGTAATATCCACGCATTAACAGTAAAAGGTGCAATTAAGGGACAAAAGATTGCATTTGCAACTGGTGGATTTGCTATCAGTATTCCGTCAGTTGAAATACCGTATGCGGTAATTCTGCGCAACCCTATTGTAGAAGCAACAGTTGATATCGGGCTTCCGCATTTTGTGTATACACTGGATGAACAAAGATCACGGGACAATAGCGTTAGTGTACAATGCAACGTGAGATACAACCTTAATAATAATACAGTAGATATTCAGAAGCTATTATTGGTACACGGGGCACCTGAGATTACAGCTGAGGCTGTGCGCTGCCAGCTTGCCGGCTCAATGGTGCTATCTGACGTGATGACAGCAAGCATTAGTATTTCTACATTAAGGTTTGATCTTCCTTCTATTACGTATACACTGCCTGCCCCATTAAAACAGTCACTGGCATCAAGTCCCATAACTAAGCCGGTGACACTACGAATTGACACGGATGTGAGTACATCTGCCGCAGCCAATACCATTAGCCTTCATGCCCTTTGTGCAATTCCGGATTATTCGATTGATGATCTCACTGTTTCAGCACATGTGTTGCAAAAGCTCAAAGCAGGCAGGATTGATATACGGCGCTTTGATGTAGCAAGCAAAAAGCATGATGTCAGTATGTATATAAAAGGCTTTTTGATTACAAAAGATGAGTTAACACTTGATGTTGATGCAGGGCTACACCTTGCACCGCGTGCACCGGTTGCATTTGGCAATTACACATTGCGCGGCATGCTGCAGGTATTGTTACAGCTTAAAGGGTCAATGCACACAATGGTTGCCAGAGGAAGTGTGCAGTCAAAAAAATTAATACTTGCAGGCAGTGCTGGCAAACTTTTTGTTGGCCCTGTTGATATGGACATACCTGTAGCATATACAATGGGTAAAAGTTTTACAATGCCCTTTGATGCAGCAGATGTAATGAATATTCAGCTGTTTGGACAGAAGGCAAATTTTTCAGTTGGCAAAGTTGTGGCTGTGCATCCATCAAGAAATATTGCATTTGAATATGTTACAGATCTGCGTGGATATATTGGGTTTACACGCAATATAATTAAAATCAAAGATCTGCAGGCTGGCGTGTTAAGTGGCACGGTTACACTTAAGGAATTAAATTTCAACCTGGCTGATCTTGATCCACAGCACATGGAATTCAATGTTACACTGAATGTGAATGATATTGATATTGGCAAGCTTGATAAGCCAGAATCGGTAAGGATTAATAAAGATTCACTGCTATCGCTTAATGCGCAGGTTGCGGGTCGCAATTTGAAAGTAGGGCAGGACTTTGATATATCAGGTTCCGTCAACATATATAAGGTTGGTGAGAAATTTGCCAACAGGCTGTTTAAGGGCATTAATGAAGAGCGCGGCAAATCAAAATTGGGTATGGCGCAATTTGCAGTGGACAATGGGCTCATCATTACCGGATTTGATTTTTATATGGATAAAGGTCTGGTGTATCCAACTGTTTTTTTTAGAAAGAAGGTATTGGGTGTTTTTGTTACTGTGAATAATGAGCAGGTGCGCTATGAGCGTATCCCCGTCAATGAATTCTTCAACAGGGTGAGGGAGGAAACGTTATGAAACATATAGTGGCAGTAGCTTTTGCTATCCTTGCCGGCATACTGTATTCGCAGGTGCGATGCAGTTCTTCCGGCTGCCTGAAAGGAATGCCCAGTTGCATTGAAATACATCCTCCTGCAATTAACATCACTGGCGAGAAGACAGCACTGGAGCGTCAGCTCATTGGTGAATACAGGGAGATTGAAAAAGACGCATGGGTTACGTCCACCGTCATGGTGCCATCAAAAGGGGATCGCCATGCGATAGTAACTGTTGATGAGTCTATGCGTAAAGCAATACAGATGCGAGAACTCAATGCTGACAGGATACGTCAATATAAGGACATGGGTATAGTGGGTGAAATGTATAACGGTTACCTGGCAATAGTTGATGAAAAGAAATTGCAATCCATGAAAGATAATGCATCAATACGATTGCTGGTAAATGATGAAAACAATGCACGCCAGATTATCTTTATAAAAAGTTCAAACTCTAAGGATGCAAAAGATCCTGGGGCCATTCAATTTGGCTATGATTTTGCTAAAGAGCAGCATGCAAAAGCCAAAAAGGGCGACTGGATTCAAAAAGAAGATGGGCGCTGGGTGAAAAAATGAAACGCATGACATTATCCATTTTGTCATTATTTTTTGTAGGATGCGCTTCAACAGCGTACCGTGATATACCGTTTGATTATTCGCAGGTTTTAACCAAAGAGTACCGTTTTGGCACAGGACGCTCAATCCCGCTTACCTTTGAGCGCTCGGTGAATGTGAGCGGAAGTATCACAGCTGATGGAAAATATTTTGTCTACGCGTCAAATAAAGAGCGGAATAATTTTGATATCTACCTGCGGGCACTTAACGATATTACTACTGTCAGGATAACCGTTCATCCTGCCAGAGATTTTGCACCGGATGTGTCGCCCGATGGTAAATGGTGCGCATTTGTTTCCACACGCGATGATCCTGAAGGCGATATCTTCATAATGAAACTTAATCCCGAAAAGATTATACAGCAGGGTGATCAGGAAGTACCTGCAAAAAACGCTACGGTCATACGGGATTCGCTTTCAGGGGCTGTAAAACCTGTACGTGATGCGTGGCCTTCTTTTTCGTCTGATGGGAGATTAATTGCATTTTCTTCAACGCGTGATGGAGAAGAATCCATATATATCATGGATAAAAATGGAGCCAATATCCGCAAAATTACAGAAGGGACGCAACCACGCTTCTCAATCGATGGTAAAGCGATTGTGTTTGTGAAAAAAAGTCAGAACGCAAGCAATATCTACACTATCAATCTTGTAACAGGTGAGGTAACGCAGATCACCAATAATAATTATGTAGAACTATCGCCCTGCTTTGGAAAAACAACCAATGATATATATTTTACCCGCATACAGTACGATACCAATAATGATGGTATGCTGGATACCAATGATAACGGTATGCTGTGTGCGTATGATGTACAAAAAAAAGAGGAATATCCCCTGACACTGGTTGAAGAGCCTTCGGCCACGCCACGTTATATTCCGTATGCTGATGGGGTCATAGTGTACAGCATTGTTGAAGGTCAAAACATTAATATTGCTATGATTCCGCATACAGGGATTATCCCCAAACAAAAAAATGCGGTTAGACAATATGAGCTGGCACTGAAGTACAAAGAAGATTTTGACGACATTGAACGCTACCAGCGTTGCCTGTTTGCCACCTATCATTTTTTCAATGAATCAAAGGACGCTGATTCTGAAGTGATTATTGCAAAAGCACTGTATGAACTGTCGTATGTGCCGCAGTATTCATTTGTTAGTGCAGTTCTTGCCAAGGCAGCTATCAGTAGTAAGCCGGCACACATTTATATGTATTATAGAACCGTAAAGGATAAGGAAAAGCTTTCTTACCTTCAGAAGGCTGTTAGTGAGCTTGAAGCACAAAATAATGAAAAGATTGCACCTTTTTTTATGGAGGAGCTTGCTGACCTGTATACAAACTTACAGATGAAATCAAAAGCAAAAGAACTATACACCAACATCATACAAAAATATCAAAATTATACACGTTTGATGTATGTACGCCATAAAGTGGGAGCATTGTTCTATAAAGATTTTACCATTCCTGAAGAGTGGGTTACTGTGCTACAGTCTTCATATACCTACCTTAAAAATGCAATAACAGTTGCAGTCATTGAACACACCAAAACCATTCCTGCCAGGCAACGATATACACAGGCACATGAAGCTGCAGGAATCTATACGGTCCCAATAATCAAAGCAATTATGAACTATGTGGCTGCAACAAGCCTTATGGAGCTTTCACGAAATGATGAAGCACTACAATTGCTAAAACAGGGTCTGGAACATACAAAGAAGCTGGATGTAGCGTATTTTTTAATTAATGTAGCATTAGGGCAACTGTATTATGCTAAAGGAAATGATGAGTGGGTTGTGTACTATGAGGCAGCTGTCAACAATTATCAGGCACAGTGGAAGCAGGATATACGGCCTATTATTGACAGGCTTTCTGAATATTTTGAAAACACAGGACAAAGGCTTGCTGCTGAGGGCAACTTAAAAGATGCAGCAGCATTATATAAACGCTATATAACCATGAATACGCTATTGCACCTAAAACGGCGATATAAAGATATATACAGTGCCAATGCACCGGGTGCTCATATAGGATATATCAATGCAATGCTATCATTGGCGAAAGGCAGCACAGAGAACACCATTGAAAAAGAATACATGGAACGATTGCCCATTGCACGAATGGATTTTGATAAGGCACACATATACGCTCTTGGGTATATGTATGTAAAGCAGGCCCAAAAGCTTTCTCCATGGCCAGAAACTATGGATGGTAAATCCACGCAGGAATTTGAAAATCTTCTTGTGTTATTTACAAAAGCTTTACGCCACATTGACTGGTCACTGTTTATAGATGATGCATTTGTAGATGCGTATCTACTCAAAGGGTGGATATATCAGTATGTTGATGAATTGCGAGTGAGCTTTCCTTCAAAGAAACGGATAATTGATGCATATTTTCCTGAGTATTTATGGGAGAAATCTATTCCTTTGTATGAAAAGGCACTGGCAGCCAACAATGAAAATCAGTATCCCCATAAAGAAGCTGATATTCATTGCAATGTGGGGAATATCTATTTTCTTTTAAAGAATTTTAATCTAGCTTCCCGCCATTATGCAAAAGCCGTTGAGTATAAAAAGACGTTCTCAACATTGAAAGAAGAAGCCCTATTTTACTATCACTACGGATATTGTCTGTGGCAGCAAGGTAATTATGCCGGGGCATATACATCAATGCAGCAGGCATATAGCATTTATAAAGCCATAGCTCAGAAAAATGAGAGTGCAATTGCAAATACGCTGTATGTGCTGTACAGGTATTTTGCACTATTTGAACGAATGCAGGGTAATTTTGAACAGGCAATAGAATGGTATACCAAAGCTCTGGATCACTGCACAAAGTTTCAATGTGGCCAGGGTCAATCACGTGTATACATTGAAATAGCTGAATGTTACCGAAAAATGGACAAAGACTCTCAGGCGCTATCGTATCTTGAACTGGCAGCACGTGCATTGCCACAAGAAGAGTCGGTGAAGTATAAAATTGGATGGAAATTTGCTGGTTTTGGCCCTGTACATTTTTATGACCTGGGACAGGATAGTGTTGTTATCGGTGAGGGAAAAATTGTTTCTCATCTTTCAGGTCTGGAGATGGAGATACTTATACGGAATATGCGTGCAGATATCTTAGCACAAAGTGGCAGGTTTGGTGAAGCTGCGGCTCAATATATAGAACTATCGAACATAACTAAAAAAAAGAAGACTTCGCTGCTCACTGATGTGCATATTAGCGCGTTGTATAATGCGGCGTATTGTTTTGCTCTCAGTGGTGATATAAAAAAGGCACTGGAATTATATGATACTGCACTATCAATCGCGATAGATAGTAATATAGAAATTGATAAGATTTATCAGACCATGGTTCAATGGGTATACTGTTACACTTCAAGCGAACATACCGCAAAACAAATGGAACGGATTGATGGTGCACTACGCAGGATAGAGCAGTATAAACAGGATATGTATAATAATGTGTTTGATTCTCTTGTAGACAATTATACTAAAAAGATGAAAGCCCAGAAGAAAAAACCGGTTGATGAAGATATAAAAGCATTACGACAGCAGGCAACTACACAGGTTGAAGCATATACTATTAAATTTGATGCATTAAAAGCGCTCTTATATATGCATAAGGCTTACGTTCTTGGACACGATATAATATCCGCCAATGATGTAGAGTACTATAAAAAAGTTACTGCAATTACTCAATATTATAACGATGCTGAAAGGTTATGTTCGCAGGCAATCAATTACTATGGCAATGATGCATTGCATCAGGAATTTATTATTAAGCTGCTTATTAATAGGGGAATATGCCGGATACATAGTGGATTATTCAGGGATGGATATGATGATATCATAAGTGCACGGTTTAAGGCAAATACAATACAATCAAAAGAGCTGGTATGGTTGGCTGATGCAACACTATGGGATTTAGCACACACGTTTGTGGAACTTGCGCAGCTTATCGATAATCCTGACAGATTGATTGATGGGGTATTATCACGGGTAGAATTGCTGCCACCTCTGTATACAATGAAGAAAGACTTTATTAAAAAACTCTATGATGCATATACTGATGATCTCATACAAAAAAAGAGATACAAAGAGGCCTATACTATTCAGCAGCGTAAACAGATACTCACAATGGCGTTTGAGGCACTATCAATACCTTATTTCCATAATAAAAGCGATGCGACGGTATACAGTAATTTTTTGCGTACATGTTTTACCATACAAAATTTAGAGCAAAGATTAACCAATGCGATAGTAAATGAGGAAGAAGGTGTTATTGCAAAATTACAATCAGCAATTTCATTGCATTATAAAAAACTCACCGGATTCAGAGCGGTTGCTTCAGCGTTTCTTTTACCGTATCTGGGAGTGTACACGCCAGGTGTTTCGCCATATCCTGTAATACATTTCCATGCCTTTAATAATACACTCTATGGATGGCTTGTATATAAAAATACTGTTGATTGGGTTTTGATTTCTGATTCGTTACAGTCAGAAAGATTATCTGAAAATGTGGAAAAATTGATACAATCTTATAATGGTAAAATATATGTTATACTAAACGATACATTCACGGCGCTGCATAGATATATGCGCAATTCTGTGCTTTATGGTATGGGAGGCGTGCCGTTTACTTCCAGAGTGGATTATGTGGAGCGTTTAGTATGGCTGCAAGCTGATGTGGTGGCTACAGACAAAAAACTTCCAGTTAATATAAAAACTACCACTCACATAAATGATTCAGAGTATATAGTTGATACTGATAATCCGGCATTTGACGTAACACCACATTTCTGTTTTGGCAATAAATTAGAATGTTCAGCTGTTTTTAAACGTATGGAAAGCATTAAAACTGATACCATTATGCTTTTAGCAGATGCAAGCTTGTATTCACATATTGCATCTGTTATAGTGTATTCAGGAGATGATGCTGAAACTCTTGTTGCTGCAGTCTTGAATAATGATACTGGCATTATTGAATCACTTAAAACAAAAATAATAGTGTTGGGTAAAGTTCCGGATACTGTTAAAGAAAGAAATGATAATGTACAGAAAATTGCAAAAGTTAAACAGAAAGAGTTCATCGATGCACTTAAAAGAGGCTATTATGACATGGCAATGGTAGCATTGCAGCGGTGGATGAGAGCAGGATTGACGGAAAAGGAGTATAATGAAAAAAAGATTCAGGTTTTGATATATCAGAATAGATTTGATGACGCATTGCAGTTGATGCGTTCCTTCAAAGATAGTGCATATTCCAGTTCATTCAGTGTGTATACGTATCTGTTACTAGGAGATGTGCGTGGTGCAGAAAAGCTGCTTTCAGATCCGCTTGTGGCAGGTACGTTTGATTATGACGTGTATGCAGCAATTATTAAGGGTTATAAACCTAATGAAAAACTTACGGATATTACAGAGCTAAAAATGTCAAATAGGTCGGTGTTGCCGGTTCATCAATTGGTATTGCTCTATGCTCAGGAGGCATTTCTGTTAGGGGAAAATGAAAAATCACAAAAAGCAATGAATCTGTACAAAGCAGACTATATCCCTTCACAGCGCGAGTTATTAGTTGCCTACAATTTAGGATATTCTATAGATTCACATAACAACACGGTTGCATATAGAATGTTAAAAGCAATAACAGGCGATAGTTATAGCGGAAGTTTTATTCATACAATAGATGAATATGTAGATATTTCCCTTTTTGCACTACTTGAATGTGTCAGAAGCAAGCCTATGATGACTGATGAAGAGTGGCAACATATAATGTTTGTTGCCCAAAAAGGCAGAAATTCGTGGCTTGATGTGCAATTTACAACGGCACAGTTAACGGAACTATTACAGGATAGTAATTCTTTAAGAACGCTTCAATTCATTCACGCAGTTGCTAATGAAAAGGGGAAGTTGGTATCGAATGTTGCAGCGTTGAGTGCAATTAATGCGTACCAGAGAATGGGCAATTTTATTGAAGCATATAATGCATGCAAGTCCATAAGGCAGCTTCCCTTCAGATTAGAACAACTATGGTATACATACTATATCTATTCGGCCATTATGGTAGGTAAAACTGCTGAGGCATCGGAACTTTTAGACAAAAGTCAGATAGTTACCAGAGATAGCGTATTATATAATATTTTTAACTGCAACATTCAACTTCAAAGGGTTGTGGCGTTAAAAAAAGCTGATGACTCTTCATTACTAACTATCGCACAAAATATTGATGAGTTGTTTTCAGGCTTACATGATGATACTATACGTTGGTATTATTCTGAGTATAAGTATCTGCTGGATACGCTTATCAATTATGCGATATCGTATGCAATGAGCAGAGGAAATCAAAGGGATGCGTTACGATATGCTGAATTACATAAGATGATATCAGGGATTACTTTGTTTGATGAAAACCACCAGTATAAAAAGATCTATAAAGAACTTGTAAGCAAACATTTTCCGCTTACTGAGATTCAAAAAAGCATACCACGCCAGACTGCCATAGTATACATTACCAAAAATGAACATGATATATTTACATGGATAATAACAAGGACATATATACAGCCAGTGCGCCTGCAGAATACGTATAAAAAATTATTTGATGTCATACATGAATATTATAATGATGTTGCGTTACTCCAGCAGTCATTCGATAAAGAAGCTATGATCAACGACATCATGAAGCCTGTCATAAAGGAACTTGGTGGCTATTCTACCATAATTTTCGTTCCCGATGCATATACCGAATCGATACCATATGAAATATTACAGTATGGTACAAGTGATACAGCAATAGTTTTTATGCCATCTTTAATGACTGCAATGGATGACACAAAGCCTGTGTTGCCAATTGTATGGAATAATGTAAGCGATACAAAAAATGATCTTATTGTATCAGCTCTCAAACAATCTGACATTCCATTTACATCTGATGCGATGGCTAATGGTATTACGATTACCGATAAACAAATCAGCTATAATAGTGCTAAAAAAGGGTTGATGAATAATGGCAACATGGTACAATCAGGTTATCTAATTATTAATGTAGCAAATACATCGCAGGTGTCGTACTATTATTGTGTGTTTATGGTTCAAAAAGAGATGGGGATTAGCATAATGATGAATAGCGCTATTGCAGATGTCAATAGCATAATATTTATACGCGAATTCTGTAACAAAATTAAAACAGATAGCTTTTTAGATTCTTATAGTTCCGCATATCAGTATGTGAAGAAAGACAAACGTTTTAAAAATCCTGCCTACTGGCTGGGGATAAGATTTTACAGTCGCACAATAAAAGGTATACATGATGGTGTCCGATAGATGAAAAAAACTGAAATGCCAAAAGCGGTAATCATCGATGATGACGAGATGGTTAATGAAGTTTTAAAATTTATTTTAGAAAATGAATACAAAGTATATAATTTCTATACTGCTGAGGATGCACTGAAGAGTAGTATAATAGCTTCTACCGATGTTATAATAACAGATGTCAATTTACCGGGAATTAATGGACTGGAATTTATTCATAAAGTGCATGAAATAGATGAGAATATTCCCATTATTGTCATCACGGCATATAATGATATTGAGGTTGCAATTTCAGCATTAAAAGCGGGTGCTTTTGATTTTATCTTAAAGCCCTTTAAAAATGATCAGATAGCACTTGCAGTAAAAAGGGCATATGAACGCCACAAGCTTGTGAAAGAAAATATACAGTTAGTTGAAGAGCTCAAATTAAAAAACAAGGAATTGGAGCAGTTATATGCACAGTTACAGGCTCGTTCTATACAGATAGAGAATGAGCTTGATATTGCAAGTAACCTGCAACAGTGTCTTTTCCCGGTTGTTTTCCCGGATATTAAGGGATTTTCTTTTTATCTTAAATTTAAGCCTGTTGAAAAAATAAGTGGTGATTTTTTTGATTTTATAATCCATGATGAGAAGCACTTCTCATTTATCTTTGCGGATGTATCTGGCCATGGAGTGCCTGCTGCTCTCTATTCTGCAATTGTAAAGACTGCCATAACCACATTTGTAGAAATATCAAAGCCACCTTCTAAAATTTTGCAAGAAATGAATCAGTTTCTGATACAGACGCAAAAGATGATGAGCTATAACTATGCAACCATTTTCTTTGCACATTTTGATTTAATTAAATCCTGTATTGAATATGTAAATGCGGGTTTGCCTTCGCCTATCGTGATTAAAGCTGATAGGCAAATGATCAGGATGGAAACAACAGGCCCCTTTGTTGGAATATTTGATACTTCACTGTATGCATCAAGAACAGTTGAGCTTGAACCCGGGGATAAACTGCTTTTCTTTTCAGATGGTGCCTTTGAGTGCCCGGACAGGGTTGACAGAATCCTTGGGGAAAAGCGGTTCCAACAATTAATTGATGAGCATAGAGATCTGGAAATACCAGAATTAATAGAATTTTTATTTGATAAAATACAGGATTTCTGTGGAGTTGACCGTTTTGTTGACGATGTAACAATGTTAGGGATGAAATATACTCCATAATAATGTATGCTTTAAAATTATTTGAAAATGATGCAAAGGGCACCTACGTCTTTTGCGAAAGAAAGTACTCTATTCTATTATGATAAATATAATAAATTATTGCACTTTTGTGAATTAGTAATAGTACATATATAACATAAAGATCACATACATAGTAATAAATTTAAAAAATGAAGTAGAAATAACAATGGAGGATTATATGAGAAAATACATGTATATGTTTATAGTGCTTCTCATTGTTGTGTTATCAGTACAATCTATTTTTGCATTGGAGATTACCTTTGTAGTTGGCGACGTTATTGTGCAACGTAATAATAAAGACAATATTGCAGTAGTGGGAATGAAGCTGTCCCAGGGAGATATAATTGTAACAAAGAGTGCAAGTATAGCTGAGTTGCTGTATGCAGATAAAAGTATCGTTCGCATTTTTGAAAATACAAAGGTTAAGATTGCATCAATACAGGATAATCAGGAGAATGTATCTGTTATTAATGGTGTTATCAAGGCTAAGATTGCAAAATTACAAAAGGGCCAGTCCAAAAAAGTATATACTCCAACTACCGTCTGTGCAATCAGGGGTACAGAGTTTTTTGTGGCTGTGAGCGATAGTTCAGATTCACGTGTTAATATGGAAGAAGGAAATCTTACCCTGGTAAACCCTTATGGCGAGGTAAATGTACATGGCGACGAGCAGGCTACTGCTGAAGTGGCAAAAAAGCCATTGCGGGACGATAATCCTAAAAATCCTGAATTGTGGAAGAACACAGCTGATAAAGATTTTCTCCTTGAGCCACAAAAATATGCTGCCAGTTATGAAGAATATTTATCCATGTTAGAGCAAAGAAGTTCAATGCAGAAAGCGGAAATAGAAAAACTTACGCAATCGCCAGTTAAGAAAAAGGATTCAAAAAAATTGGAAAAAGATCTGGATGAGCTGGAAAATAAAGCAGCTGTGATCGAGGATGACTTTTGTTTGGGCGATTGTGCCAATGCAGCAGTGGATCATGTGCTACAGAGTTATAAAGAAAAGAAACAGGAAATTTTTGAAAGTTTTAATAAAGTAAAACAGCAGGCAGATAGAGTTGTTCAGCAACAGAAAGCTAATTATGAGGCTATCATGGCAATTAAGGAAGCGTATAGAAAAAGTTATGAAGAAATAAAAGGAAAACATAAGGAAAGCATTGAAAAAATTAAAGAAGAAGTTGAAAAAGTGCAGGGCCAGTAAAATAGCTTTATGACAATAAAAAGCTTTTGCCGGACTTAACGCCCTGTTCAAATCCTTCCAGAATTTTTTTAGGATCACGGGTTAATCTATCTACATTGAAATCGTCCGGTGGGTAGATAATTTGTATCTTTTTGTGTTTATGTTCCAGCTCATCTAACATTGCATTATACATGAGGTATCTGTTTTCCAGAGCCTGAATAAGGTAGCGATATTTTGAATCTTTAAAGTAATTTTCAATAAGATATCTGATCCAGAATGATTCTTCTTTCTTCCTGTACCCTTTTTTTCTGGTTACAACAACCAGGATATCTTCTTCTCTGTATCCCAGACTTAAGGCTTTTTTATAGGGTATGGGATCAAGCAATCCTCCATCACAAAGTTTACGGTTATTGTATTCCACAAATCCCCGGTATAATACAGGTATTGCTGCAGATGCTTTTAATGATGTGATAATATCATCCCTGGTTGAATTAAGATATATTGTTGATGGAGGATTATTATCGCTATATTCGGTAGCAGTTATTAATACAGGAATGGAATGTTTGAGGAACTGAAAATTCAATGTTTCCTGACCCTCAATAACAGTGGCAACCATCCAATCGAGATTAAGTATATGTTTTGTTGGTCGTAAGATATTAGAAATTTTAATAAAACTTTCGCTTAATAAAACTCCAAAAAAAGCATCGCGCGCCAGATGAATCTGGTGCGCTGAATAGGCAACTCCTGTCAATGCACCAGCTGATGAGCCTATGATTAATTTAAAAGGAAAATAATCTCTATCGACAAATGCCTGTAGAACTCCTGTTAAAAAAACTCCACGCATGCCACCACCTTCAAGTATCAGTACCTTCTTTTTTGGAAATGATTTTCTTTGTCGTTGTTTATTTAGATATTTAAAAAGTGGCGATAGTAACATCATAATAATCCAATAACAAATAATTTTACATAGCACTTATGGTTTGCAATGCTATATGTAGTATTATAGCATGAATCCATCAAACCAAAAGATGATCACGATACTATTATTCGTTCTTTTTCAAACCGGCACTCATAAGAATAATAATTCCGATTATTGACCATACAAAGGTCCGCAATCTTCGTACAATTCCAATAGTAAGCCCTAATGAAGGGTCGTAGCCCAATAATTTAAGAGCTAATGAATATGATCCTTCACTGGTTCCTAAATTTGCTGGCATAAAAAACATTACAGATGTTAAAAAAAGTCCAAATACGTACAGAAAAAGTGCATGGTAAATATTAAAATGTATGTTGAGAAAATATACTATCAGATATATCTCTAATGTACAGGATATTGTTACAGCAAAATAATGAAGAAGCACCGATATGATGAACTTGCGTATATGCGATGTACTGCTGAAAATATATTTAATCTCTTCATCTAACTCTTTAATTTTTTTCTGCCTTTGATCTGTGATAAGCTTTTTGCTAAAACGAGGTGGTATGAATGAAATAATAAAATCCAGTAAACCCTCCCGTTGTTTTTGTATAATAAGCGCAAGAACAATCAATGTCAGCAAAAAAAATCCTGAAGCAATAACGGTAAGGTATACTGGCAAATTCAGAATACATACACTTAATATAATCCCTGTTAAAAACATCAAAGCATTTGCCACTGAATGCGCCGTTCTATCCAGTACCACAGAGGCCAACCCAACCTGTAACGGGATGAGGTCTTTCATATACATTGCTTTTAATGGTTCACCGGCAATTGATCCAAAGGCATTAATTGAAGATGTGGAATCACCGCCAATACGGGCAAATATGAGCAGTATAAAAGTTTTAAAGCTAACAGGATGATTAATTAAAACCTTCCAGCCAAGGGTAAGAAAGATATGGCTGACAATAAATATGCTGACAATAATCCAGAAACCCCAGCCAACTGATATGATTTGCAAGATAGTTTTTTGAAAACCAAAAGTTTTAAAAAGAAAAACAAGTATTAATATTCCAATAATTAAAAAAATGTAACGGGCTTTTTTCATAGTGTATCCGTAAAAAATTAAAATTGAATGGCAAGGACAGTAAAATCATCTAAGAATTCTTTATCAACATCCTGCGTGACAAGATTATCCTGGAGTCTTTGTATAAGAAAATCAGGTCCCTTTTCAAGGGATTTTACCGCAATTTCAATTAGTTTTTTCTCGCCTTCATCCACGTTTCCATTTCCTAATAGATCAAGAACGCCATCCGTAAAAAGGACAACAAGGTCACCATCATCAAAGAACAATGCCTTTTCTTCATATTTTGCATCATTGGTTATGCCAAGTGCTACCCCTTTTGCATTTAGACGAATTGTCTCAAGAGTTTTTGAGCGTATTAACAATTGATTGTTATGCCCTGCACTGCCATACGTTAAAAGATTGTTGTGTGAATCAATGAGCATGTAGAATACGGTTACAAACATACCATATTCTGAATCTTCATAAATATATTTGTTGGCATGAGTAAGTAATTGCCCGGGCTGATTGTTGATTCGGGATTCAGCACGCAAAACATTTCGAGCTGTGCCCATAAATAGTGCTGCAGGTATGCCTTTGCCTGATATGTCAGCAATGAGCAAGCCAAATTTTTCATTATCAAACTGAAAAAGGTCGTAGAAGTCACCGCCTACCTCTTTTGCTGATTTATTGAATGCCGACAGGCGGTGATTATTGATAGATTGGGGTATGGTGGGGAGTATTCTTTTCTGTATTTCAGAAGCGATATCTATTTCCTGAGCAAGTCGCCTTTGTTCTTCTGTTTGTTGTAGATATAGTGAATTCTGATACGCTTCCACAATCTGATTGGCTATGGTGGTTGCCACTCTCAGGTCATACGCGTCAAAACTTGTTTTGTCAGATTTGTCTGCTAAATTTAAAACGCCAATAATGGTATTTTTATATCGCAAGGGTATGGAGATGAAAGAAGGGGTAATGTATTCATGAATTTTTGCAAAAGAGGCAAGTGATGGATCTGCTATTATATTATTTACCAGTAATGGATCACCGCTTGTAAACACATGATAGGCAATGGGTGCCTGATTTTTACTTAATGGGGAATTAATGGATCCGGGAAGATTGTATGATGATGCAATAGAAAATTTGTCTGTTGCGGTATTATATAACAGTATTGATGCACGTTTGACACCTACCGATGATGCAAGTGGCTGAATAATCTTTGAAAAGATATTCTCAGAAGGGGTGGAATGTGCAATAGCCTGAGATATTTCATACATCACTTCCAGTTCCTTAAGCCGTGTGGACAGATCCTGATAGAGCTGTCGGTTGGTAATTGCGATAGCAGCTGAATCAGCAATATACATCAGTACTTTGAGATCTTCCTGTGTAAAAGAATCCCTGCCAATCGCGTTTACTGCCTCAATAACGCCAACCAATCTATCAACACGTTTCATAGGGGCACAGATAATATTACGTGTGTGGAAGTTTGCTTTATTATCAATTTCATGATAAAATCTATCATCATTCTGGGGATCATTGACTATGCTTGGGATGCCGGTTAAGGCAACATGCCCGGCAATGCCTTTTCCTTTAGGGACTATCTCCCCCTTAATAAGCGAATCACTGCCTCCCCTTACAATATAAAAATAGAGGTCTTCAGTAACAGGATCTGTAAGGAGGATTGAGCAGCCTTCGGTTTGTAGCATGTCCTTGGTAATATCAAGAATAACCATCAATAAATCTGAAAGTTTCAGATTGGAATTGATTCTTTTGTTAATTGCACTGAATTTTTCTATATCATAATGTGTCACGTATTTTCACCATGTGTTCTAAAAATTACATATGATCATAAAATACTAAAACCCTGATGCTTGAAAAAATGCAACGATTTTATCAAATTGAAAATAATATTTACTACAAATAAATGATTTTATAAAATGTCCACAAGTTATTTTTAAAATCATGATTTATTCATTAAATAAAATTTGTGAACATAATGAACATAGTGTACACCAAAGCCGCCGAAGGCGGTGGTGTAAACCGTTCAGTAATACACCACAGGTATCTTCTGGTGACATGTGCAAAGCAGTCCGATAAGGATTTCCATATATACGTATACTGATGGTTTATATGAAAGTTATTGTTGAATTAACAGTTACACCGGATTTCAGGGAAGAAAAATTGCCACATGAACTATCGCTGCTATGCGGGAGTAACATTGATTCATATTACATACTCAAAAAATCACTGGATGCACGTACAACACCTGTATACCATTACCGATGCTGTGTGGATATACCAGTGGATGTGGCAACAGCACTGTTGGCAACTGGCAGGGCATTCCCATATCATGAGGAAGAGCCTGTAACAATACCAAAAGTAAAATGTAATAAACGAATACCAATAGTTGGATGTGGACCCGCGGGGTTGTTCTGTGCTCTGACCCTGATTGAAGCTGGTGTTGAAGTTGATATATATGAAAGAGGCAAGATGCTTGCTGAACGCCACAGGGATGTTGCACAGCTACGCCAGAAAGGGATTCTTGATGAAGAAAGCAATGTTGTGTTTGGGGAAGGTGGTGCAGGGACTTATTCTGATGGCAAATTGACCACGCGCATCGATAAAAAAGAGATTAAACTTTTTTATGATTTTCTGATTAGGTTTGGTGCTCAGCCATCAATTGTATATGAAGCCAAACCCCATATTGGCACAGATAAACTAATTGGTATCATTGAAAATATCCGGAATTATCTGCTACAGAAAAACTGCACCATCACGTTTGGCAAAAAACTTACTGATCTACTCATACATAATAATACGCTTCAAGGGTGTAGCTTTAATAATGATGAGGCGATAGTAACCGATATTTTAGTACTTGCCACCGGACATTCTGCACGGGATGTATACCAGTTACTGAGGACAGGAGGTGTTGCATTACAGAAAAAAGGATTTGCGGTAGGCGTGCGGGTTGAACACCCACGAGAGTTGATAGATGAAATTCAGTACGGCAGAGATAAGGACATATATGGCTTGCATGGTGCCGAGTATCGTCTCACGTTTAAAGATATCACAGGCAGAGGTGTTTACTCATTTTGTATGTGTCCTGGAGGATTTATTATTAATTCTTCATCTCAGAAGGAACGATTATGTGTAAACGGGATGAGCTATTCAAAACGTGATGGTGCCAGTTCAAATGCTGCTCTGGTTGTAACCGTTTCACAGAATGATTTTACAGACGTTTGTGATGGCATCAATTTTCAGATTATGTTAGAAGAAAAAGCGTATCAGGCTGGTGGAGGAGGTTTTGCCGCTCCTGCTCAACGCATCACGTCATTTTTAAAAAATTCTATTGATTCTTCATTGCCGGTATGTTCGTATAAACCAAGGATTGTTGCCAGTAATTTTAACACAATTCTTCCTGACATAATCCTGCAGCCTTTACAAAGAGCCATGGTGTACTTTGGCAAAAGAATGAAAGGCTTCATCACTCATGAGGGGATTTTAGTGGGGGTGGAAACAAGGACATCTTCTCCGGTTAGAATAGTTCGTGATGAAAATTATCAGTCAATTAATTGCAAGGGATTATATCCTGTTGGTGAGGGTGCCGGATATGCCGGGGGAATTGTAAGTTCTGCAGTTGATGGTATACGTGCTGCACAGAAGATATTATCATTATTGGAGAGGACTCAAGTACAATGAATCCAGTTTTATTACGATTGAAAAATCCCAACAGTATAGAAGAAAGACAGCATTTTCCAAGACCTGATTTGTTGCGATTGCCAACCTACAGCCTTAATGGCCAGTGGGTAGTTGTGCCTGATAAGAAAAACCGCGGGAAGATCATGCAATGGTATTCAAGGACAAATGTTCAGAAGATACTGCAGCAATGGTATAATATTAATGATTTTGAATCATTTCCTGTTATAGTACCATTTCCACTGGAAGCCGATGTAAACAATGAATTTCACCACCAGAGCGGTATACATCCTGAAAAGGTAATATTGTGCAGGCGGTACTGGTATTTCTGTTCTTTTTGCATAGAAGATATTAAGAGCGGATTGCTCCATTTTGGAGCCTGTGATTATAAGGCCACGGTGTGGCTCAATGGCAAGCTCTTAGGGACACATGAAGGCGGATATACTCCATTTTCATTTTTTACTCATTTTGAAGATGTAAATTATTTAGCAGTACTTGTGGAAGATAGCCTCTCCCCATCGCAAGTACGAGGTAAGCAGACATTTCTTACTAAACCCTTTATGGTATGGTATACCAATATAACCGGCATATGGCAGGATGTCTGGATTGAAAAGGTTGATGCATCATTTATCAGTTCGGTGATGTGTTACAGAGCTGATGGGAGTGTCCGTTTTGTTATTGGTGTTGAAACTACTGAAAATATAGCAAATGATTTCAGAATTGAATTATTAATCCATGCATCACAGGTACATGGCAAAAAAAGTATATTGAAAACACCTGTCAGGACATATCGTGATATCGTGATGTTTGATGTCTTCAAAAAAGGCCAGGTGGTTTTTGATGTACCGGCATCAGTCTTTACTGCATGGAGTCCTCAGTATCCTGCTCTTCATCCCATCAAGATAGTCTTAAAAAAAGGAACAAAGGATGTTGATTGCATTTATAGTTATTTTGGCAGAAGGGATATTGAAATTAAAAATGGGTGTATTCTCTTGAATAAAAAGAATCTGTATCAGCGGTTGCTGCTCAATCAAGGTTACTATCCTGCAGGGCTGTATAGACCTGCCGACAACGCTATGTACAGGACTGATATTGAGACTATGAAAGGTATGGGTTTTAATGGATGCCGTATTCACCAGAAGATCGAGGATCCAAAATTTTTATACTGGGCTGATCTTCTTGGATTTTTGGTATGGGAGGAAATGCCCGGTTACTATCTCCCATTAAAGAAAAATATGAAAAAGTTATATACGCAGCTACAGGAAGTTATGAAACGGGACTGTATGCACCCGTCAATCATTACGCTTGTGCTGTATAACGAGAGCTGGGGGCTTTATTCCATGTTCTTTTCAAAGAAGGTACGTGATAGTCTTATAGAATTGTATAACACAGTAAAAACGGATTATCCGGGATACATAGTGATAGATAACAGTGGATTTCATCATGTTAAAAGTGATGTTGCCGATATACACCATTATCTGAAGCGCTTTGAAGATATTGAGGAATTCTATCGCAGGCTTATTTCTGGTGTGAGAGAGGCTCCATTGTGGGCAAATTTTATTTCCATGATCATGGGTAAAGAGAATATCCAGACGCCCTATTTGAAAGGGTATGGTGATACCAAAGCACCGCTTTTGATAAGTGAAATGGGTGGATTTGGTTTTGATATGTATCAGTCAGAGGCTCACACACTGGAAGAGAGTTTTCAAAAGCATTGTGCCATACTGGCAAAATTCCCACAGATACAGGGTTTTTGTTATACGCAGTTTACCGATACCTTCCAGGAAGAAAATGGTGTATGTACGTTTGATCGTAAACCCAAGGCAAAACTTTTACCCATAATGCAAAAAGCGCTATCAAAACACATATTTTGGTAACAAATATAAGCTTTGTAGTCGATACAATGAGTAAGGTATACTATTCATTGTACGATAGATAATGATATGAAAAAATATGCGCTAATAATAGTTTTCATTCTGTGTGCCGTTGCTATTTATCCGGGAGGCCAGGATTATCTTACGCTAACACTGGTAAGCCCAAAAATATCTTATGATGAGAACGACGATATCATTGTGTACTGTGTTGTGCATAACATAGCTAACGTACCCGTTGAATTTACAGTGTACGATGCTGCCTATACCACATTTCAGCCTGTGCTGTATGCAATGGATGGTAAAGAAGCTCCTTTAAAAGTTGAGTATCGTTTAAAAAATATCCCCACAGCACACATGCTTATTAATGAACAGGGTAGGAAAATAATATTGCAGCCGGATGAAAAGTTTGTCTATACAGCATATTGCAATAATTTCTATTCATTAAGAAAAAATGAAAAATACAGGGTAAAAGCATATTTTTATCCGGATGCAAAGGATGAATATGTAATTAAATCTGCTAATGAATTGATTATTACAATATTGCCGGTACCGCAGTTTGCCATGCGTACAGGTATTATCAAACATGAACGCACGGTGACTCCTTCAGAAGTGGTTATGCTGGCATTGATGGCAGAAAAGAACAAGCAGTGGCACAATGTTATTAAATACATAAATATTGAAAAATTTATATATGCATACTCAGAATTTGCCAGGCGGTATTCTACAACAAATGATTATGAGCGCTTGATTGTACAACAGGATTTTATTAATTTTATTACAAAGGAACGTCCTGATTATTTGATTGACTTTTCTATAATTGGTGAGCATATACTACCCCAGAATAATGTGGCATACGTGGATGTTAAAGTAAAGCGATGGGGGCCCAGGTTCCCTGCAACAATGAAATACAGGTATACCCTGGAACCGTATAAGGATATGTGGGTGATAGTTAATTTAGATGCATCAATAGTTAAGGAATAATCTATGACAGAGATACTTTCACAGGATGAGATCGATGCCCTGTTAACAGCCATCTCAACAGGAGAGGCGGATACAACAGATTACACTGCTGTAAAAGAGCAGCGTAAGGTCAAAATCTATGATTTTAGACGACCTGATAAGTTTTCCAAAGACCAGATACGCACTCTGCAGATGATGCATGAAACGTTTGCCCGTTTAACCACTACGGCTCTTTCAGCACAATTGCGGGCACTTGTGAGCGTCCATGTTGCTTCGGTTGACCAGCTTACCTATGAAGAATTCATTCGTTCCATACCTAACCCCACAACACTGGCTGTAATTAACATGGATCCTCTCAAAGGCTCTGCAGTATTGGAGATAGACCCTTCTATTACCTTTACAATAATAGATAAGCTTTTTGGCGGTACAGGTGAATCCACCAAGATCAGCCGTGAACTGACCGATATAGAGCTATCGGTTATGGAAGGCATTATAGTACGAATACTTGGTAACCTTCGTGAAGCATGGTCAAATGTAATAGATTTACGTCCACGTCTTGGCAATATTGAAACAAATCCTCAGTTTGCCCAGATTGTTCCGCCAAATGACATGGTGGTGCTGGTGACGCTTGAAACAAAGGTGGGCGAAGTTGAGGGTATGATGAATCTCTGTATACCATACATCACTATTGAACCTGTTATTTCCAAGCTATCCGCACAGTACTGGTATTCAAGTATCCGTAAAGGTGCAACTGATGAAAACGCTGCTATTATTCAAAGCCGTCTGGAGTCTGTTGAATTGCCTATAGTAGTTGAGGTTGGTGAAGTGGATATAACCATGGAAGAACTGCTTGCTATTCAGGTGGGTGATGTTATTAAGTTGCCCAATACAAAGATTAATTCAGATATGATAGTGAAGATTGGTGGAAGAAAGAAATATAAATGCCGTCCGGGGGTTATTGGGAATAGGGTTGCAGTACAGATAGGCGAAAAGATTGAAGAAATCCCTGATGAACTCCTTGTCAGTAAACGAAGTGAAGAAGAATAACAATTATTGATTTACAACTTTATTCAGGTAAGGAAGAGGATCGACAAATTCTGTTCCAATCTTGATCTGATAAAAACATATATGGCGTGTAGCATTCCCTGTTTTTCCAACATAGCCAATAACTTCACCTTTAGTTACCTTTTGTCCTTCATCAACGGTTACCCTCTGGCAATGAGAATATACGGTGACAAAACCATATTTATGTTTTACGGATACAGTTAACCCCAGCCGGCTATCCCATCTAACTGATTCAACGACGCCGGGTGCAGTAACTTTGATGGGAGCACCAGGGAATGATGCTATATCAACACCCTCATGAAATTCCTTCTGGAATGAATAGGGTGATGTCCGTATTCCGTATCGGGCGATAACAAATCCATCCACAGGCCACATGGATGGAGTGTTTTCAATAACCTTGCGCCGCTCGCGCATGAATTTTTTGATATCCTTGATGATGTCTTTTGCTGTTTCTAAATCCTGCACCATCTCTTCGATATTCAAGATCTCAATAGGTGGAGATGACTGATCCTGTTCAACATCAATATTTTCAGATACACCACCTTTTGCCCAGAGAGTATCGGCCCTGTTTCCGGGTGTTAATGAATAAAGGTATGATAGCTCTGGTTTTAAACGCTGAAATATATCATATAATTTATTGATTTCTTCTTTATACTTTGCAATCTGTATTTTGGAATTTGAACCATACATCTTAAGTCGCGAAACCTCTTTGATTGTTGAAGCATGATTTATTATAAAGATTGATGTTAATGTCAGAATTAGTATTAAGGATGTGATAATACCCGTCAGTGCAAAAAGGGTAACATGTAAATTGACAATCTTTTTCTCAGAATGAGGGATGATCATAATGGTTAAACGCTCATTCCCTCTTTTTTTAATATGTTCCCATTGAGTTAAAAGTTTGTAGCGGATATTCCCCCACTTTTCAGATATCAGTTCCTGTAATTGTTTCTGGAGGTCGCTTATATTTGATTCTTTAAACGGATTCAATCCCATAGATTATTAAAACCTGTTTATTTGATTTCATTTATGTTATATTATGTACAACAAAAAACAAAAATAGAAAAGTACCATGTACAAAAACAATCTACCTAGTTTAATATTCGACTAAATATTGTCAAGTTTATTCTTTTTTTTGTGTATAGTGTATACACCTATTGTTTCAAACGACATGTGATTATAGCATATTTTTTGATAAAATAAGAAGGTGCAGCGATACATAATAGTATAAAAAAAATTTTAAAAAATACTAAAGCAAAAAATTCATATTCCGAAATGATGATTAAGGGAAAATATGCATAAATTTAGATAAATAGATAAAATATAATGATATATTAACATAATTGTGTATAAAAGCCTATAAATAGATATAAAAGGTTATAAACGACTTTAATAATATCCATATTCATACCGAACATCACAATAAGCTGTAAGGTTCTTTGAAAACATAAGGATGAGTAGCTGCAACGCCGTGTACTCCATTTCTTAACAGTATCTTATGTGCCTTGCAAATCGAAATGAAGGACAGGGGGTTGTAGTGAAATAAAAAAGGGTATTCCCTTTTTGAAGATCACCAACCCGGTTTTACCCCTGATAGGGAGATCAGGGACAAATTAACACAAAGGAGTGTGTGTATGATTATTAACCACAATCTCACCGCTATCAACTCTAATAAAGTGCTTAAGTTTAAGCACTGGGATGTTGACAAGTCAATGGAGAAGCTATCCTCTGGCATGCGTATCAACCGAGCAGGGGATGATGCTTCAGGGTTAGCCGTATCCGAAAAGATGAGGACTCAGATTCAGGGATTGCGTCAGGCTGAACGAAACACTGAAGATGGCATGTCATTTGTGCAGACTGCTGAAGGGTATTTAAACCAGACTGCAACAATACTCCAGCGAATAAGGGTTCTGGCTGTACAGTCTTCCAATGGTATTTATACTCTAGAGGACAGGCAGCTTATTCAGGTTGAAGTTTCAGCGCTGGTTGATGAAATTGACCGGATTGCATCTCAGGCTGAGTTCAACAAGTTCAAACTTTTGCTTGGAGATTTCTCAAGAACCAATCCAAAAGCAAGTATGTGGTTCCATATGGGTGCCAATATGCATCAGCGTGAGCGTGTATATATTGGAACCATGACATCGTTAGGATTGAATCTGCGAGAAAAAACCGGGAAATTTTTGGCAAATCTTTCAACTGCAGAAGGTGCCAACAGAACTATTGGTATAATAGACGAGGCCTTGCACAAGATAGCCAAGCAGCGTGCTGACCTGGGTGCCTATTACAACAGGTTGGAACATGCAGCAAAAGGCTTGATGACTGCATATGAAAACATTCAAGCATCTGAAAGCCGTATACGTGACGCTGATATGGCTGAAACAATGGTAGACTTGACAAAGGATCAGATACTTGTGCAGAGTGGTACTGCGATGCTTGCTCAGGCAAATTTACGGCCAAGAACAATCTTACAGCTTTTGGGAACATAATATAAAAACGCGACAAATTATCAGGGAATACCCGCCCAACAACATATACCCGCCCAAAGTGGCGGGTATTTTTATTTGTGCGATAGCTCTTCTAATACTCTTAATATTTCCGGTAATAATTGTTTTTTCCGTGATAAAATTCCAGGAAGGTTGTACATGTGTGGCCCTATAGATACATAATTTAGCTTTTGTTCGCCTTCAAAAGCGGTGGAAAACAGCACGCTGTTTTGAGATGTAATATCAGTTACTAAAAGTAGTGCCCAGTGTACATTTTTATTTTGCGCAAATTGGGAGAGTGCCTTCAGAAGGGATTCTTTGACAATTTCAACATCATCCAGCGTGATAACCTCTACCTGAGATATGGCTACAGATATACCATACTCCTGGTATACCTTGCAGTCATTGCTAACAGCATACATCGGGTCCATGATTTTAAGGCTTTCAGTGGATAACAGGAGTTTCTTCCCGTATTCCTGGTACTGTATGCCTGCAATGGATGATAGTTCTTCTAATGCTTTTTTGTCCATGTGGGTGCTTGTTGGTGAAAGTAGCATTGCAGTATCAGATAATATACCACTGCATAGAAGCAGTGCTATGTGTGGCTCAGGATGTATTGCATTATATTTATAGAGCTCATAGACCAGGGTGCACGTACTGCCTACTGGTTTGGCATACACAAATATGGGCGTGGTGGTTTTGATTGCTCCTAAGCGGTGATGATCGATAATTTCAATGATGTGTGCTGTTTCGGCACCTTCAACTGCCTGTGATAATTCGTTGTGATCCACCAGTATTAGTTTTTTGGCATACGGCTTAATAATATCCGAACGGGTTATAATACCTTTTAGCGTGCCATTTTCGCATACAGGAAGTCCCCTGTATTCGCTCTTCAAAAGTTTTTCGCGTACCTGTTGTACGGTGTTGTGTGGTAAGATGGTTTCCGATTGCTTCATAATATGCCGGCAGGGAATGCTCAGCGTAAGTAAACGCAATGTGTTAAATGTATCTAACTTTGAAAGATATACCCACCCTTTAAAATTGCTAATATCATAGTTGAAATCCTGTGTTCCTGTGACAATTATCGCAGCAAAATTATGTTGCATTGCAAATTCAATTATTGTTTTTCGGTTTCCAACAATAAGTACAGTTTTTTCCGGTACCACGCTTTTTAATACATTGAGTGATTGAGCTGATTCCATTGCACCTATCACAATGTGGCCTTCAAATTCTTTGGACAAACCTTTCTTAATGCAATCCCCGGGGATTGTAGAAATGAAATTTTCAGGTCTGAAGTAGTATAAGGGTTTATCAACAGATGTGGCAGAAAAGTAAAACTCAGCAAGTTCAGCAAAGCTTACAACTCCTTCATAGTAACTATCGCCACTGACTATGGGAATTATGCGCACACGGTCTTTCTGGATATGAGTGACAATAGAAAGCAGCGGGTCGTCAGGATGTGCTGTGATAACATTACGCGTCATTATATCGCTTACTTTAGGATATACATCTTTTAAAATCTCTGGTGGCTGAAGGTTAACTTCTTCAAATACAAATCGTGTTTGCCTGTTCACATTGCCGCAACGATAGGCTGTGTAACGGTTTAAAGGGTCAACCCTGTTCTTTAGATGTGCATAACAGTATGCTGCACATATTGAATCGGTGTCAGGATTTTTGTGGCCAATGACTATGATGTCTTCCATACGGAATCAGTGCTCTCTTTCTAAGATTGTTATGGCTTTGGGGTAAACCAGCGCTGTGATTGCATAAATTTCCCACGCAAATGTTGCAAACCCAATATACCCCAAAATTGGCATTTCAAATAATTTAATGTGTGGTAGAATGGGAACTGTATATATCCATTTTGTTGCTGCCCACCAGTTCCAAAATTCCCACAGATATCCGCACAGAAGCCCCGCACAAAGAAGTGCAACAAGCTTTGTGTATTTGCCAAGCACAAGCTCAGCATATAGGGATGGTCGGTTTAAGAGATAGTTAAGCGGTTCAAGAAGGAAAATAAACCCTAACCATATAAAACCTGCAGTAAATTCACTGTAAAACGTATTCGCAGACCATCTAAGCCAGACGAAAAGATCAGGATCTGCAGACCTGTTGACGTAATACATTGAGAAGGGGATAATGGGTATGAAAAGGAAGAATATACCGATGATGAAGGATGCAACAAGAAAAGAAGATGTAAGGTGAAACTGCTTATAAAGAATTTTGGGCATTATTGAGAGTATAATCCCATACACTAAAAGGACTCCGGGAAATATTGTTGCAAATGCCCATATATATCCAGAGTATCGTATATACAGTGTGTGCACTAAACCCTGATAATGCCAATTTGAAAAATATATGTTAAACCACTCGAACATCCACCACGAGATTACTGAAATGAGTGCTAATGGTGCCAATGCGCGGTTGTGGATGAGTGAACGGTTGGTTTTTGAAAGTATACCATCGGTTAGAAGGATTAATCCTGTCCATAAGGTTGGTGTTGCCCATATAGTTACAATGCGGATATCCAGCAATAGACAGATTTGCATAAATAGTATAAGCACTAAACCTGTATAAAAATAAAAAGGATACGATTTCATACACAACCTCCTTAAAAAATCAATAATTACACATGCCAGAACTCATTCAGTATTGATGTAACGGCAGCAGATTTATTTAGTGGATAAAAGTGAAAACCCGGTACACCATAGGATTGCAGTTCTTTACACTGATTGATGGTAAATTCTATGCCAACTTTACACATATCATCAGGGAGAGTGCACTTTTCAAGTTCGCGAAGTAATGGTACAGGCATATCGGGATTACACATGGTGGTAACTTTTTGAAGCTGTGCCATGTTGGTTAGCGGCATGATACCAGGGATAATAGGAACGGAAATGCCAGCTCTGGCGGTTTTTTCCATAAAAGTATAAAACCGGTCATTGTTAAAAAAAAGCTGGGTAATGATAAAATCAGCTCCTGCATCAACTTTTTTCTTCAAATTTGTAATATCAGTATCCAGGTCAGGTGCTTCAATGTGGCCTTCAGGATATCCGGCTACACCTATGGTGAAATGGTCCATGGTGCGTATGAATTCCACAAGCTCACTGGCGTACTTAAATCCCTGGGGGTGTGGTATAAACTGTTTTTGTCCTGCCGGTGGGTCGCCACGCAATGCTAATATATTGTTAAAACCCAGTGATTGCACATGCTTAAGATAGTTAGCAATATCGTCCCTACTTTGGCCAACACAGGTAAAATGAATTAAGGGCTCAATTGCAAATGTGGATTTTATGCGGGTTGCTATCTCCAGTGTTTTGTCTCTGGTAGAGCCGCCCGCACCATAGGTAACAGAGATAAAATCAGGTTTAAAGCGTATCATAACCGATAGCTCATTAAATAAATTTTCTTCCCCATTCTGAGTTTTTGGCGGGAAAACCTCAAATGATAACAGTGGTTTTTTTTGCTGTAAACGTGTAATAATATCCATAGTGCTCTCTCTCAAGTCTTAATAGTTTATTATATCCTGGTGTTACGTTATCATAACAAGAAGGGATGACTTTTATATAGTCTCACAAAATCCCTTAGGTACTTTTAGAGATGGTACATTGATGTTGCAAAAAAAATCAATAATAATTGCATATAAATACGCCATACAAAAAGAAATAAATATTAATTTCTTGACATTCACAAAGTAATGTTGCATATTATCGAAGTTGGTTGTTTTTTATACGTAATGGTATTCAATTATATCAAGCATTACGATTACAATTATTGGCTGTGGTATCAAATTATTGTTAAATTTCTTTACTTATTTTTCCGATTATGTATATGATATCATAGTGGTATGATAGTGGTAGAATAGTATAAGTGCGTATATTGTTCCATAATCTTTTTTATAAAGGAGTCGACAATGAGAAGGGAGGTCAAAGCTTTTATATTGTCGCTTGCCATCGGTAGTTTGGTATTAATTGTCGGTGGGGGCAATATAATGGTGCAGGCGCAGGAAGCGCAGCAACCAAAGAAACAGCAAACAGGTTTAGTTGAAGACTGGATGGATGATTTTGAAGCATGTGAGGACTGGCGTGCAGTTGCAACCTGTCCTATTGGTGAAACAAAAATCAGGAAGATACCTGGGAAACCACGTCCTATAGATGACAATGGTAATGAGATCAACTATCCTGATACGATAACTGACGATAACGGTATCACTCATGAGAATAAATATGTTCTGGGTGTCAAAACCTATTATTTAGACAGAGGTTTTGACAGAGTAGAAGTATTTCCGCCTAATGAGTATATCATCCGGGGAAAAGCTAAAGAAGTTAAAATATGGGCTTTAGGTAGAAAATTCAGGCATACCCTTTATATAAAACTTAGAGATTATAAAGGGACAATTCATAAAATTAAAATAGGAAGGCTTGATTTCTGGGGATGGCGAGAAATGTCAGTAGTTATTCCTGGTTGGTTACCTCAAAGTCCAGGATATGCGTTACTTGATAAGAACCTGCATTTTGTTTCCTTTTTCGTTGAAAGTGATCTGTATGAGGTACCGGGGACATTCTATTTCTATCTAGATAATTTCAGAGTTATTACAGATCTGTCTGAATTCACTGGTGATACAAGCATCAGGGATAACTGGTAAAAAGCATGATGACCAAATATGAGACCTCGGAGGCATTAATATGAAATATACACGATTTATTGCAATATGTGTTGTAATTATAGGGATGGTGTTTGTGGGTTTTTTTCCACAAAAAGCACAATCCAGGATTGTTACCAATGTGCAGCCAGATATAAGTGCGGAACAGTATAATGCGCTTGTTGTGGAGGATTTTGAAACACAGGCAGATTGGGTACTGGAAACAGTTCCAAAGAAACATCAGGATCCAAAGAAAGATCCTGTTCCAGTATTGGAACTTAAATATGTTGATGGTGGACCTGCAGACCTTATTCCTGAAAAGTGGAGTCCCCTTAATAAAGGATTGGAAAAGAAGAAATGTTTGGGGGTACACTTTAAGTTTAAATATCCTGGTTTTAATTCTGTACATCTGTTACCGCCATTAGAGGTACGCTGGGATGATCCAACAAAAAAGGTTTTAACCTACGATTCCCGTGCGGGGCAGGATGTCCAGGAGCGTGCTTTACAGCTTCCAGGTAGAGCAAAAGCAATTTCTTTGTGGGTACATGGCAGAGGTAATAATTATGATCTTGAAGTGTGGGTAAAGGATTATAAAGGGGATGTGCATATATTAAAGATGGGTTCGTTGAATTTTGTAGGTTGGAGACCAATGAAAGCATATATTCCGGAATACGTTCCTCAGGAAACTAACTCATATCCCCAGACACGTGTTACCAAAATTGTGCGCTTTGTGATCAGGGCAAAACCTGAAGCCGGGAACGAAGATGTATATCTGTTTTTTGATCAGATAAAAGTTTTAACTGATACATTTGAAGTTAATTTTGATGGTCAGAATCTCCATCAGCTTATGGAGCAAGGTGGAGGTACAAAATAATTATTTTCATTAGTAAATTTAAAAATTATTTTAATATCTGCACACCACGGGTTTCCGTGGTGTGTAAGTTTTGTATTGTAAGAAAAATGTCTCGCTATATAAAAGTTCTTGCTTTTTTAGTATAGAAAATATAGAATATACTAAAATTACCGGGTATACTATTAGTTCCTTCCTTTGTAAAAATTGTGAGTTATATTTTTTGGTGTAAGTAATATGAAGGGTGAGGTAGTATTTAGTAGAAATTGAGTAATTGGTTATAACTATACATTTATTGATATTTGTAGTATATTGACAAAGATACTAATATATGTACCAAAGAGAGGCAAATATGGAAAAGGAAAAGTTGATAGAACGAGTACATTCACTATTTAAAGAAGAGATGTGGGGAAGACTTGATCCTAAAGATGTAGGGATATCACGTTTCAGGATACTTGATGATCTTTTCAATTCAATTGTTGCTGCAGGTATTGTGAAAGAAGTAAGGGATATATGTAAGGAACACATACAGAGCCATCCTGATTCTATTGTTGCTTCATATCTTATTGGTTTAACCGGATATCATCTGGATATTATTGACGATAAGATGGAAATGCGAAGACTCATTGATATGTATCAAAAATATCATAAATGGGTCATTGTTGAACTTTTATCAGAAAAAGTTCTGGAGTATGGGGAAAGTAGTTTTGCTTTAAAATCTCTGGCAACAAGCTTAGAGCGTTTAGGCAGAAGCAAAGAAGCGATACCCGTGTGGGAGAACTTATTAAAAATAGATAGATTTGATGCTGAAGTTGCAAAAAAACTAGCCGTTGCTCTGATAGATGAGGATAAGCAGAAAAGTATTCAGTATATGAAGCTTTCAATAGAAGGGCATATAAAGAATGGGCTATATGAAGAGATTGCTGACCTGTGGAACAAACTTGTACAGGTGTCGTGGGAAGATGTGCAGTTTTTTGAAAGAATTGAAAGAATGCTTATTGAGGCTCGTCAGTTTGAACTGACAGCTTCTTTACTTAAAGTATTGCTTCATAAATATAAAGATGAAGAACATCCTGACCAGTCAATACAATTATTAAAGAAAATACTGGAATATACTCCCAACGATACAGCTGCTCGCAGGGAATTGGTAAAACTATATGAAAAAAAATATGGCACCCATTCACAGTTTCAATTATTCTTGAAGTTATCAAAACTTAACAATTTTAAATATCCGGTAAAGCATGCGATTCAGGATTTTGAAAATAGTATAATTTTTGATAAAGGCCATTATGTGAGGCATAGGAGCTGGGGTGTGGGAAGAATTGTAGATATCACCCCTAATAATATAATCGTTGATTTTAAAGAAAAGCCCGGACATCAGATGTCCGTTCAGATGGCGCTGCAGGCTCTCATACCTCTTAAAAGTGATCATATCCAGGTATTGAAGTATGAGGACTATGAAGGCCTTAAAAAACTTTTTGAGGAAGATTTCCTTCAATTTTTTGAGATACTGATCCGTTCATACAATGGCAGTGTGGCATTGGCAGATATTAAAAAGGAACTGATACCTGATTTTGTCAGTGAAAAGGCATGGGCAAAATGGTGGAGCAGTAAAAGAACTGAAATTAAGAAATCACCTTTGTTTGGCATTTCTCCTGAGAAAAAAGATGTTATCATAATGCGTGATAAGCCGCTCACGTTTGCTGATGAATTGCTTGATAATTTCCTTAAAACAGATTCGTTTACTGAACGACTTGATGTTGCCATAGAGTTTGTAAATAATATTGATGCAGGCGAAGGAGCAGCAGTAGCGCAGTTTTTTGTTGATTATTTTCTTGGAGAATTGAAAGGGGATTCTGTTACAAGGAAAATCCTGTCATATTTTATTTTGAACGGATTAAGTAAGTTTATAGATGCCAAGAAACTTAAACTTGATCAGGCATATAAGAACATACTTTTAATGGTGAAAGAGTCACAGGAGCTTCCAGCAATATCGCGCAAGATAGGATCGTATGACTATAAAAAGGATTTAATTAATCTAATTAAAGAAGCAAGGGATGACTGGGCTGAAATCTATTCGCAGATTCTTTTTGAAACACCAGTGAGGATACATAAATATATTGTTAATATTTTAATACGATCACATGAATATGGTATTATCAATAGATTTGTTGAAAAGGCCATTATTGGGGCAAAGGAATTCCCTGAAATATTTTTATGGGTAGCCAGGAATCTTCTTTCTAAATCCTGGGACTATGAGTGGCTGGATTATTCCCGTCAACAGCTGGTGCTTACCTTATTCAGATTAATGAATGAGCTAAAGAAAATTGAACAAAAAGGAAGCAAACTTAAAAATCTTGCTCTGGATATTATATTTGATAATGATGCAGCTGTCTTAAAGGATATTGTAAATACTTTTGACATCCAATTTTTGGGAAAAGTGTATGATATTGTTGGTAGTATTCCCTACATTGAAGATTCAATGCGGGAGAAATTTTTAGAGATTATCAAATCACGCTATCCTGATTTCAAACCACTGCAAAAAACTACTGAGGAAGAGTGGAAAATTGATGCAGAGGTACTCATAACAACCCAGGAAGGATATACTCGTAAGCAGGAAGAGCTTAACAGGCTTGTAAATGTTGAATTGGCAGCAATTTCAAAAGAGCTTGCAAAGGTTTCTGATGCAACAGGGGATGTACGCGAAAATGTTGAATACAACGCATTGCTTGAGAAACAGTCAATACTCAAACGGGATATTAATAAACTGGAAAGCGAGATTAAAAAGGCTCAAATACTTGATCTGAGCGCTGTTTCAACTGATAAGGTAAATATTGGCACTGTGGTCACAATAAGTGGAGATGGAGAAAAAGAAACCTTTTCCATTTTGGGACCATGGGATGCTGATTTTGAGAAACGTGTCTTATCCTATCGTTCTCCTATAGCACAGGCGTTGCTTGGCAAAAAAGTAGGTGATAAAGTTGAAATGCAAAAAAATGAACAGATTAAAGAATACACTATCGAATCAATAGAGAAGTATAAGCCATGAATTCATATAGAGAATATTTTACATACCGTAATGGCACACTATACTGTGAGGATGTTCCGTTGGAAGCGATAGCAAAAGAGTATGGTACTCCTGTGTATGTGTATTCTTCAAAATGCTTTATTGATAAATTTACACAGCTTGATGATGCTTTGTCCAAACATCCGCATCTGGTGTGTTATTCAGTAAAATCCAATTCAAATCTTAATATATTACGGATGATGCAGAGTGCGGGTTGCGGTATGGATGTAGTATCCGGTGGAGAAATATACCGAGCTATCGCCGCAGGTGTTGATCCTAAAAAAATAGTGTATGCAGGGGTTGGGAAAACTTCATCTGAGATTGAACTTGCCCTTGCAACAGGAATACGTATGTTCAATTGTGAATCATTGCCTGAGATTGAAAGAATTAATGCAATAGCTCAGAATATGAACAAAATTGCCAGTATTGCTATCAGGGTAAATCCAGATGTGGAAGCTCATACACACCACTATATTACTACAGGCAAAAAAGAAAATAAATTTGGCGTATCGTTACAATTACTACCAGATATAACAGATGTATTGCAAAAACTTACACATGTAAAGTTAACAGGCCTTCATGTGCACATAGGATCTCAGATTACTGAGGTTGAGCCATTTGAAGAAGCATGCAGAAGGGCACTGGAAGTAATGAAAGCGCTCAGGGCAAAAGGTATGGATGAATGCACAACATTAAATCTGGGTGGGGGTTTTGGGATAGAGTATAATGATGAAGATGGGCTTGATATAGCTAAGTGGGCTGCGAGCATTGATAATACGATTAAAGATAAAGATATATTTTTAATTATTGAGCCTGGCAGGTATATTTCGGGAAGCAGTGGTGCACTGGTGACACAGGTGCAATATAAAAAGAAAGCAGATATAAAAACATTTGTTATTGTTGATACGGGCATGCATCATTTAATAAGGCCAACACTGTATCAGGCATATCAGCATATTGCAAATGTAACATTGCGAGAGGGTAAAGAGATAGTTGATGTGGTGGGCCCTATATGTGAATCAGGTGATTTTTTTGCAAAAGATAGGGAAATTTCTTATACAGAGCAGGGTGACTATCTTGCCGTGTTATCAGCGGGGGCATACGGTATGGCGATGGCTTCGCGATACAATTCGCATCCGTTGCCTGCTGAGGTGCTGGTAGAGGGCGACAGATACAGGCTTATCCGTAGCAGGGAAACGTATGAAGATTTGATTGCTCGGGAAAGAGTGTAGGAATTAAATTTTTTATTTGACAAATATATAATGTGATAAAATCAATACTAATAATGAGCCGCGATGGCGGAATTGGTAGACGCGCCAGGTTCAGGGTCTGGTGGGCGGACGCCTGTGAGGGTTCAAATCCCTCTCGCGGCACATTTTACAAAACTTAAATTTTCTCAATCATATCTAAAAACACATTAATTGGCTGGGCGCCCACAAATTCATAGATATCGTTTATTACTACTTTAGGTACTGAAGAAACATTGTGTTTTACAGCCAGTGGTGTGAATGTGGTGCTTTCAATCATGTCAGCAGTGATGAGTGGGTTTTCGATTGCCAGTCGATGAGCTGTTGCAACTGCACCCGGGCAATATGGGCACGTTAATGTAACAAATACCTGAATGTGAATTGGTTTTGAAATCTTTTTTATACGAGAGATCATTGCTTCAGGCAATGGCTCTGCCATACCGGAAACTTCAAGGCATGCTGTGATAAATGAATTAATTTCATAGCCCGCAGGAATGCCAAAAAATCGCAATCCCTTGATATTCTTATGTGTATCAGTTATTATGATAGCAGGAATTTTATCAATCCCAAATTCCTTAGCAATATCTTGATTTTTCAAGAAATCATACACATTGAGTGTAATCTTATCGTTGAGACCTGCTATCTCCTGAACAAACTCATGAGTGGTTTGGCAGGTGGGGCATTCAATTTCTTGAGTAAAAAAATTGATTATAATTGGGTTCTTAATTTTTGACAGTAACTGTGACAGTTGTGATTTTACTTTGTCGTCGAAAAGTGCCATTGTGTACCTCCGTCGTAAATTTATTTATTGGTTAATACATAATCACAGGCTGATAATGCTGCTTTTGCTCCTTCTCCTGCTGCAATGATTATCTGCTTGTATGGAACAGATGTTACATCTCCAGCTGCAAATATCCCCGGGCGGGATGTCCTGCAACTGCAATCAATAATAATTTCACCATATTCATTCAGCGCAACGACATTTTTAACCAACTCAGTATTGGGTACAAGTCCTATCTCAATGAAAATTCCCTGAACGGACAGTGTATTTTCTTTTTTGTTTTTTATATCATGCACGGTAACAGCTTCCACAGCGCTTGTTCCGTGTATTGCTTTGATTTCATGTTCATATAATATGGTAACGTTGGTGAATTTTGATAGTTCATCAATAAGCACCTTATCAGCAGTTAATGAAGGCAATAGTTGCACCACTGTGACCGAGGTTGCAAGTTTTGCTAAATCAATTGCAGCTTCAATAGCAGAATTCCCACCGCCAACTACAATAACATCTTTATCTTTGAAAAGAGGCGCATCGCAGATGGCACAGTATGCAACACCTTTGCCTGTAAGTTCAGCTTCACCAGGCACATTGAGTCTGCGCCATCGCTTGCCGGTAGTTATAATAATTGATTTTGCCTGATATAAATTCCCGTCTTCACATTCTACTTTTTTAATGTTGCCGTCGATAACTCTGGTTGCCCTGTACCCCTGCAAGAATCCTATCTCAAATTGTTCCACCTGTTCTTTAAATCGCTGTACTAATGAAATTCCTTCAATATGCCTGTATCCCATGTAATTTTCTACTGTTGATGTTTCTGCAACCTGCCCACCAACATCCAGTGTAATAAGGCCTGTTTTAACTCCTTTACGCATGCAGTAGACGGCAGCAGTTAATGCTGCTGGTCCTCCACCAACAATCAAAACATCGTATAATGTTTTGCTGTCCAGAGGGACAGTACGTTGCTCTATTGTTTCAAGTCCCGGGAGATTGAATGTTAATTCCATGTGTACCTCTTTGAATTTATGAGTTCACATCACTATTTATTTCTAAACGCTAATTTAGGAACTAAATATTACATAGTGTATCAACTCCAACTTAAGTGGCGGTGTACACTTCACCATTGTGCAAATGATAATAAAATTTATATCGACAGTCAAGTAATAATTTATGTATTCTATGTTCTGGTATTTGGTAATTGTGTGTAAGCACTTCCGCCTCCGCAGGCGGAAGTGGTGTATACTCTATTCTATTTTTTGTTGGGTAATTTGAATATGGGAATAATTGGTATTTTACTTCAATATCTTTTTCAATGTGCGCTCTAAATAGTCTATATGTTCAACAACAGCTTCACGGGCTAAATCAGGTTTATGCGAATTGATTGCATCAAGAATTTTGATATGATGTTCAAAGATATCTTTTGATGTATTTTTAACTCTGGATAATTTTTCACGGCTGTAAGGAAGAACACCCCTTAGAATAGTAGATATTGCATTGAGAATGTGAGCAAAGATAGTATTGTTGGTTGCTTCGTAAAGGTGATTATAGAACTGAGCATAGAATTTTCCACCTTCGCGCTTTTGTATAAGGTTTTCTACTCCCATGAGCTCAATCTGTGTTCTAAATGAGTTGAGCTTTCTTCTTTGTTCTTCATTTGCGCGAAGAGCTGCTAACGCAGCTGCTTCGGCGTCAATGATACGTCGTACTTCCAGTAGCTCCCATATTTTTTTGTGGTCAATCTGAATTAAGCCTTCTATTGGAGTCTTTATGGCATCATCAACCACTGATTTTACATATTTACCTTTACGGCCATGAGACTCAATATATCCTTTAGCTTCTAAAAGCTTCATTGCTTCACGCAATGATATGCGACTGATACCAAAGCGCCGAGTCATTTCCAATTCAGATGGAAGCCTATCGCCTGGTTTTAAAACACCGGAAGAAATCAACTCAATTATTTGTGAAACAACCATGCTGGGGATATCGGGAGCTTTTTCAATTTTGTTAATCATCAATTGTATGCCTTTATTTCGTGCAGCCATGAATTAGATCTCCTTGTGTAAACTGATGTGTTATTTTTAATTTTGTAAAATAATTCTATACATAGATGTATTTAGTAATATCGTATTACATAATATAATAATATAAAATTTATGTCAACAATATTAATATGATAGTACAATCAATAGATACATACAAATTTATATAGTTGAAAGAACATTAAAAATATTTTGTGAATAAAACGGTGCACACTCGCGCCGCCGGAGGCGGCGCGAGTGTGCACTATGTTTATTATGTTCACAAAATTTATTTAAGGAATAAATCGTGGTATTATTATATCATTACTATACAAACAATCAAAAAAAATATGATTTGATCGAATGTATACAAATACGAATTATTACTCAGAATTAGTGTAGTAAGGATGAACTGCATAACCCGCATTCTGTGGAGCATGTGTACATCATCTTATATTTTATTAATGCATTTTGTCTCAGGTATAATTATGTATGGCAATATATTGAATGTGTGGAATATGTTATGATTCATGTGTGAATTAAAAGGATAGATACATATCGATGTTTTTTACATACATGCAAGTGTATAATGTATTTGTGTATCGTGAAAATGAAAGATAGATGCTATGGTTGTTACATTTGAGTATGGGTGTGTAAAAAAGTTTTTATTGACGTCTTTTTTTGTATACATTGTAGTGATTGAAGAATGTAAATTTGCCCGGCATGTGGAGGCTGTTGATAAACCATGAAGATAATTATAACTGGCCCAAAAGGGGTAGGCAAATCAACTGTTGGAAAGAAAATAGCTGATATATTGCATATACCTTTCTTAGAAACTGATGAGATAATTGAATCTCTATTTGAAAAAACATATGGTATTAAGAAGACATGCAGGCAGATTGCCAAGGAGTGTGGTGAATCATTTTTCAGAAAATTGGAAAAAGAGGCTATTATACAAGCTTCGTTGTATGATTGGTGTATAATAGCTACCGGTGGTGGTACAATGCTTTTTCCTGAAAATAGGATACAACTAAGAAAAGAAAGCATATTTGTGCTACTAAAAGCTGAACTTGATTTTTTATGGCAAAGGATGCAGATAACCGGTATCCCGCCATTCTTGCAGGGTGATGATGCGTTTATCAAATATAGCCAGCGTGTGGAAAAACTCTACGAAGCCACAGAGCATATAAGTGATATTGTCTATACCGTATCCAAAGAAAATGAGAATAATGCGTATTACGATATAATACAACAAATCTCCTTTATATTGTCGCAATATATGTATGCGCCAAATACCTTTGGGCAGGTATTAAGGGTAACAACATTTGGCGAAAGTCATGGAAAAGCATTGGGAGCTGTTGTGGATGGGCTAAAACCGGGAATCCCCCTATCAATAGAGGACATTCAGCAACAACTTGATCGTCGCAGACCTGGTCAAAGCACAGTTAGCACTAAGCGTAAAGAAGCTGACAGCGTTGATATTGTTTCTGGTTTGTTTGAAGGCAAAACCACAGGAACACCTTTATGTATGATAGTCTATAATAAAGATCAGGATTCAAGAGCATACGAATCGATAAAAGATATATTCAGACCGGGCCATGCTGATTTCACATTCTGGCACAAATATGGAATGCGAGATTATCGAGGAGGTGGGCGTTCCTCTGGACGCGAGACTGTGGGGAGGGTTGCTGCCGGAGCTATCGCCCTGAAAATACTAAAAGATAAAGGTGTAACGATATTTGCATATGCAGAGGAGATTGCTGGCATTAAAGGGGAAAACGTGAATTTTGATTTTATTGAAAAGAACCCTGTGCGAGCCGCCGATCCGGATAAAGCGTATGCAATGGAAGAAGCCATAAAGCGGGCACAGGCTGAACATGATTCTGTTGGTGGTATTGTTGCGTGTGTGGTGAAAGGACTCCCTGCAGGGGTGGGTGATCCGGTGTTTTGTAAGCTGGACGCACGACTTGCTATGGCTGTGATGTCAATTGGTGCGGTAAAAGGTGTTGAGTTTGGGAGTGGATTTGAGGCTGCACGTAAGCGTGGCAGTGAAAATAATGATCAGATGTGTGATGGAAAATTTTTGACAAACAATGCAGGAGGTATTTTAGGTGGGATATCAACAGGGCAGGATATTATGATGCGCATTGCAGTGAAGCCAACACCATCTATTGCAAAGACTCAAAAGACTATGGATATTTTTGGGAATACTGTTGATGTATCAATTAAAGGCAGGCATGATCCCTGTATTGTTCCACGAATTATTCCGGTTGTTGAGGCCATGGTTGCTCTTGTAGTATATGATGCGTGGTTACTTCAGGAGAGGATAGGGCGTTATGACGGTACTGTATAACCTAGCTGAACGTGATGAAGTTTTTAAAAATCCGGTAATAACCATAGGCAGCTTTGACGGAGTCCATAGCGGGCACAGGGCAATATTTGATCGTATGATAAAACTTGCCAGATCAATGGATGGAGAACCGGTAGTGTTTACATTCAGCGAGCATCCCCGTAAACTTTTAACCCCACACACACCACCCAAGATACTGACGACCGCTATAGAAAAAATTCATGCTATTGAACACTCTGGTATTAATAACATTGTTATGATGCCCTTTACCCATGAGATTGCATCGTTGACGGCAGAAGAGTTTTTATACAAGATTGTATTTTACCATATAGGGAAGGCACATATCGTGATTGGATATGATCATGCATTTGGTAAGGGGAGGCAGGGAGATTTTGACTTTTTAAAAGAGATGTCATCGCGTGAGGGATTTATAGTTGAACGGGTTGAACCAGTGTGCGTTCAGTCACGCCCTGTTTCTTCATCATGGATTAGAACAGAGATAGAGGATGGGAATATATCATTGGCCAATGCACTTTTAGGAAGGCCATATACTCTGAGTGGTAAAGTAGTAAAAGGGCAAATGCGCGGAAGGCTTTTAGGATTCCCCACAGCCAATATAGTCCCTGATGATCCTGATAAGATAATCCCCAAAGATGGAGTATATGCAGTAAATGTATATGTACAAGGCACGCTGCATTATGGTATGCTAAATATTGGGACTAACCCAACATTTGAAAATACCGAACGCACAATCGAAGTCCATATCTTTAATTTTGATGGTGATGTGTATGGTGAAACTATTGAAGTTTTTTTTATTGAACGCATACGCGACGAGAAGCGGTTTAGTTCAGTTGGTGAACTTAAGCAGCAGCTGCAGTATGATAAGCTTGCCAGTGAAAAAATTTTATCTAGAAAATAAATATGCGCAAATATTTTGATCACAACACCTATCTACAATCAACAAAGTATGAAGCTATTACATTTTTTAATTTTAGTGTTTACATTTTTGGTACTGAAAAAATAATAAAAGCAATTTTGTTCGATAGTTACTATGAAAAAAGCATGGTTGAGATGATGTTCACATCGCTGCAAAAAGGATTGACTCCCGCAATAGAAAATGCAATTCACTTTTTTACACAGTATGAAAGAAAGATCTTTGTGCAGCCACCACAATGCGACTTTTCCCTTTTTACAAGTAAGGAACAAAAGGTTCTGCGCGAATTGCTTAGGATACAACCCGGGACAACCATATCGTACAGCCAACTAGCATCACGGTGTGGTTTTACAGGGGCTGCACGGTTTGTGGGAAATGTAATGGCAAAAAATTTATTCCCGGTTATGTATCCCTGTCATAGGGTAATACGCAGCAATGGTGATATTGGTAATTATAGTGGTGGCCCTGGTATCAAGGAGTTTCTGCTGCAATTTGAAAAAACATAAGGCTCTGACCCTCCTTTTTTACACCCACCCCGCAATAGAATACCGCTTGCGGTACACTTCATCATACCACAAGAATTGCTTTACCCTTTGGGCAAAATCCTTACCCAGCTGCATAAAATACTCATGATGGTCTATGGGTACGCCTACATCTGC
>CALEUQ010000002.1 GCA_937920495.1 uncultured bacterium
TGTATATGGTATAGTATGTTGTAAATTTTTCTGGGGCCCGGACCCAAAAATCATAAAAAAAGCCAAACAATTGGGCCACATATAGTATAATTACAGCGCTTATCTTAAAAAACACATATCTATATGCGCACCCGGTCTGCATATACCAATGGTACTATGCACACCTGCATCTTAAAAAGTAAAAGTGTACGTTGTTGCGTAAAAGAAATGCCTGCACCAGGCGTACGTGCAATATACTCTTGCAAGCTTCATTGCTGCACTTCAAGGATGCATATCCCCGCAGTGATAATCTTAAGCGCTATGTGTGTTGTTATTGTTTTTACGTGGCAATCTTTACAAAGCCTGCTTTATCCGCATTTAATGCCTCACCTTATTTTATAAATGTTGGAAGATTTAACGGTTACGCTTTTTTTATTGTAAATATATGGGCGGTATAACAGTTACCTTCTATCACTTTCCTGTTAATGTCCAACATCCATAAATTACGCAATGTGCCTATCAATTTTAAAATCTATATTTCATATTGACAATTGATGAAGATTAAATTATTTTTATCATGATGCACTATATAAGCTTGCTTTCAATACATGAGGATTTGGATCTATCACTTTTTTTGGTCAGCTAATTTATCTTTTGTCTTCAGGAATAATCTATGAATAGTAAATCTAAAATACTAATTTTTTTATTTTTATTTATTCTTGACTGTTCCCAAAGTTATAGCATAAACAAGCAATCTAAATTGGCAGGAAGATGGTACCCGGCTGATACTGCAGAGCTTCAAAAATACATAACGACTACACAAGTTGTGTCCCAATCTATTCAACACATACCATTAATCATTGTCCCGCATGCTGGTTATATGTACAGCGCCCATATAGCAGTAAAGGCTTATAAAGCTGTATCTGCATATAAGCCAGATGTCATTATCATTATAGGACCATCACACTATGAATATTTCACCGGTTTTGCACTGCCAGTGTATGACGCTATAACAACACCCCTTGGTACCATTCATATAGATCAAAAAACAATAAAAAATTTATCCACAATCAATCTTTTTGCATTTAACAATAATGCTTTTGAACCTGAGCACTCAGTTGAGATTCAATTGCCATTTATACAATATTATTTTCCTGAAACATTAGTTATTCCCATACTTGTTGGCAATATCAATACAAAGCAGGCACAACAGGCTGCAAAAGAATTATTAAAGGCAATATCGCATTACAAAAAACCATTATTCGTTATCAGTAGCGATTTTACTCATCATGGTCCACGCTTTGGATATGCACCCTACTCTGCACTACCACTGCAAAAGCGCATGCAACACATTACTGACCTTGATAAAAAAGCTATTGAGTACATTATAACATACAATCCTAAAGAATTTCAGCATTTTTGTGAATCATCACATATAACTATTTGTGGTCGCAATGCAATTTTATGTGCACTTTCATTATTTGACGATGTTTACACAAAAGAGTTGTTAGCTTATTCCACCTCTGCAGAAGTTACAGGAGACTATGATAATACCGTCAGTTATGCTGCAATAGTATTAACAGGCACACTGATTCAATCCCACTTTGCATCAGAAAATTCAATGATATTTGACCTTTCTTATTTAGAAAAAAATATTTTGCTAACACTTGCACGCAAATCAATTGAAACTATGCTTCATACGCAAACACTGTTACAGTATAAAGATCCTATTCCGCCACAGTGCGCCAAAAACGCTGGTGCCTTTGTAACACTCACTATAAATGGCTACTTACGCGGATGCATTGGATATATTGAACCTGTAAAACCGCTATATCAAACTGTGATTGAATGTGCTGCCAGTGCTGCGTTCAATGACCCACGTTTTAAACCTCTTACAAATGAAGAATTAAAAAAAGTAGACATTGAAATTACAGTATTATCACCGCTTAAACCAATATCATCACTTGAAGAATTGCGGCCTGGCACTGATGGACTTGTGGTTGCAAAAGGCAATAGGCGTGGTGTGCTGCTCCCACAGGTTGCAACTGAATTTGGCTTTACCACACAACAATTTTTTGATCATACATGTCAAAAAGCTGGCATTCATCCTTATGAATACGATTCTGTCACAATGTATACATTCACAGTAAATAAATTCAGTGAAAAAGATATTAATACTAAAAAGGAATTATGAACAACATAGAAGCAAGTGTACTGCCCCGCCGTTGAAGGCGATGAAGGATATACTGGTTAATTATATGAACACACTATCTCGCAAAGAATTTTTGCAAAGTTGTTGGCATTCAGTGCAAATGCTGGTGACTGGCTCGTTGTTTCCATTATTCCCTGGAAGCATATTTGCCAGTAACTATCGCCAGGCTATGCACTGGAAAAAAATTGATGCACAAACCGTAGAGTGTAATCTTTGCCCAAATCAATGCATACTTCAAAGTGGCAACAAAGGCGTATGCAAAGCACGCCAGTGTATTGATGGCAGGCTATACAGTCTGGTGTATGGACGTATAGCTGCATATCATATTGACCCAATTGAAAAGAAGCCGTTATATCACTTTTTACCGGGAAATGAAGCCCTGTCAGTTGCAACCGCTGGCTGTAACTTTAGTTGCAAATTCTGCCAGAACTGGCAGCTTTCGCAATCACATCCTGAAGAACTTGAAAGCCGCTACATAACACCAGAACAGTTAGTAAATCAGGCAAAACAAAACAAAACACCTGTGATTGCCTTTACATACAATGAGCCGTCAGTCCAGTATGAATACATTTATGACACAGTACAGATAGCCAAAAAATATAATATAGCCTGTGTTATCATATCCAATGGATATCTTAATAAAAACGCCAGCCAGTTGCTATACCCATTACTCAATGCCATCAAGATTGACTTTAAGGCATACTCGCAAAAATTTTATTCAGAGATTTGCGGCGGGAATTTATCACCAGTACTTGCAAATATTGAACTTGCAAAAAAGAACAATGTGTGGCTTGAGCTTGTTAACCTTGTCATACCTACATTAAACGATAGTCCTGATGATATAAAGGCAATGGCTCGCTTTATTAAAACGCATTGTGGCAGCACAACGCCACTACACTTCACACGATTTTATCCCATTTACAAATTAAAGAATATCCCACCTACACCGGTATCAACACTTGAGCACGCAAGACAAATAGCGCTAGCCGAAGGGCTAAAATACGTGTACATTGGTAATGTTCCCGGACACACTGCTAACCACACATATTGCCACAATTGTGGCAAGCCTGTAATTGAGCGAAGCGGCTTTTATACAACCACACACATACGTAAATCAGGTAAATGCCCATATTGTAATACTGCAATTCCCGGAATATGGAATCTATGAAACATACCCGCATATTTTTATATCTATCTACTTTTTTCATTGGCATTTCAGCAAGCATAGCCCAGGCCATTATGATTAGAGAATTATTAACGCTTTTCAGGGGAAATGAATTATCCATTGGTATTATTATGGTGTTGTGGTTTGCAGGTATAGCCGCTGGTGCTGCTGTCAGCAAAAAAACAACACTGCATCAATCTTATATTGCATATATCATTCTGCTTCATCCAGTTATGCTCTTGCTATCCATTGTGATGCTATATTGCATACCACTTGTGTATACTACATACGGTTCTTTTTATTCTTTGGAAGCCGAACTTGTAATTGCACTGTTATGCCTTTTCCCACAATGCTTTGTTGTTGGTTATATCTTCCCTTTGTTAGTTAGCACTGTTTCAGCATTAAAAATACGCTATCCAGGATCAATTGTATTTTTTCTTGAATCATCAGGTGCATGCATGGGTGGCATTATCTTTACATTTTTATTCATACAAAAATTCAATCCTATCAGCACTGCGCTTATTCTCTTCATTGCTGCCAGTTTTATAGCTTTCACTCATTTACAACAAAGGATAAAGCGTGTGGCGATAGTTACCGCTATAGTACTTGCTGCCTTTATAATAGTCCATTCAGATGCATTGGAAAAAAAACTGCTGACACTATCATTTGCTGCCAATCATCCTGGCACACTGATCGAATACCGACGTACACCATACCAGATGATGTTTGTTGCAGAGCTTGATAACACTATTGCACTGTATGGGAACAGCAATCTATATGCGCAATTCCCTGACGATTACTCAGTGCGCCCGATTATTCATGCACTGATTTCAACTGGTTCACTTTTAAAAAATAGTAACATCCTTATCTCAGGTGATACTGCTTTTTTACAATACGTCTTTGCGTACGCAGGCGCGTCGATTGACTATGTTACTGTTGACCCGGTGATGTGGAATATGTTGCAACAACAATTTCATATACTCTATCCTGACTTCTCCACAGAAAAAATAATTGTACATTATGACGATACACGCAATTACATGAAATTTGCACAAAAGGAATATAATGCCATTATCATCTTACCGCCACCACCTGACAGCATCCTGCATAACAGGTTATATACAACAGAATTTTTCAACGATTGCAAAAAGCATTTATCAGCTAATGGTGTGTGCATTATCCAGATTGAAGGTTTTGCTAATATTATGAATACATCTTTGCGGCGATATGTAGCTTCAGTTGTGAATAGCTTCAGGCAGGTATTCCCTTCATCGCTGATTTCATCAGGGGATACAATCTATTGCATTGGATTTAATGATAACCAAAAGATTAATGTCAGTAACTATCTGTCAGAATATATAAATACTTTTTCTAAAAATCCTGTTGCAAAGACTATACAAAAATTTGTACCCGGATTTAAGCCACAAGAGTTTCAAATGTATTTTCAGCCATCACAGCTTGAATATCTTGACAACCAGTTAAAATCTGAAAACATAATAAATAGCGATAGCCTGCCAAAAGGTTATTTTGAATATCTGGCAAATTCATTACAACAATCAGGCTCATTTGCTCAGGATGTTATCAGCAATCCATTGTATATGATAATAATATTAATACTTACTATATGCTTAAGTTTTTTGTATTTTAAATCACGTGGTTCTCAACACATATTGTTCGGGATCATCATTTTTATAACAGGATTTATAAGTATGGCAGCAATGCTTATTGCGTTTATTGCGTATCAAAATGTGTATGGCGTTTTGTACTATAAGATTGCACTGTGCAACGCGTTATTTATGTCAGGACTTGCGATAGGCAGCGCAACCACATTTATGCAAAAAGATTTCTTTTTAACAAGAATCATACTGCTGGTTGTGGCATTACTCATGTTGTTCTATTTCACTATATCACACAATGCAATCTTGTTTTATGTTTCTATAACACTGATTGCAGCAACAACAGGTTCGTTTATACCTCTTTTGCTTAAAAAATTACCTGATGACATACAACTTTTAGCATCAACCATTAATGCAAGCGATCATATTGGCGCATTGTGCGGTGCACTTGTAACTCCATTTGTATTGCTTCCTGTTTTTGGAATGTATTCGTTATGGATACTTCTTATTACGGGAATTATCCTTGCTTATTTTAGAAAAATGATTTGTTAAATCTATTTGTTTATCACACAACAAAGTTTTCTTCATATCGCACTGTATGTATAATCTCATCAGCTTTTTGAATTTGTTCTTCAGTACCACTCACTGCAATCCACACACATCCCTCTGCACCGCTTACTCCTCCTGCAGCAAAAATTATAGCCTGTGCTCCAGTCAGAATATGAATTGCCTCTAGCTCAGTAATGATAATACCTGTGACTGGAAAATATCTAATCCCTTTTGTCTGCGGTGAATTTATAAGCTGAGCAAGTTCATTTATATTAGCTAAGATGCGTTTTTCCAATCCTACAGGGATGTATAATTTTACTCTGCGTCCCGCAACTGCCTGCATTATTACACCAATAGTACCTGCCTGCGGATGCCCAATGAGTACCGCTGCCTGCTTTGTCTCAAGGTTTACCGCATTTGCACCTTTAAAAATAATATCGCCTTCCTGTAAATCATTGACGACATCAAATAATGTTTTTTCTTTTAACCATTTGCCGTTTTCTATTACAACATCACCGGTAAATGCTGCACCATCTTCAAGCCTTCCTGATTGACTTACCGTATATCGTGGTGGTAAGGTTATCCCTCTGAAAAAACGCTGTTTGATAAAGCCTTCGTTCTGTCCTATATACTGCAACATTTCCTCGGCAACATAGCCATTAGTTGTTCCTGATACAATTACAATTGTTCTTTTCTGCAAGGCTTCCTGTATTTCAGGAATATGTATTATTGCTTTTGCAATCAAACGTTTACCAGCTGCAGGTGTTAATGTATATTGTTGTGTCAGCATAATGACAATTTCAAGTTTCCAAAAATTCTTTAATAAGTCAAATTTTTCTCTGCCATATATAATACACTGGAATACCCGCAAGTAAAACTACAATTGCAAATACTGATGTGATGGTCCAGCAAAATAATGCGGCAACCATCATAATGATTGAAAGCACAATATATGTCAATGGGATAAAAGGATAATACGGTGTGGTATATGGCCTGTGTAAATTTGGATATTTTTTCCTTGCCACTATCAACCCCATCACCGCCAGTACCGGGAAAATATTGAGTGAAAAGCCCATATATATAACCAGTGTCATTGCACTTCCCGAATACACGTAGATGATTGCAAGAAGCATCTGCAAAAGAATTGCATTCACAGGTGTTCCAAAGCGCTCATTCACGCTGGCCAGTGAACCAAATATCATTCTATTCTGTGCCATTGCATAGTACACGCGTGGTCCAAGCATCATCTGTGCTGACACTGAAGACAATAAAATAATGGCGATAGTTATACTGAAAAAATTGCTTGCTACTGGACCAAACAGTGCCTGTGCAGCAATAGCACCTATTTCATCCTTGCCCATAATCGATGATGCTTCAGTTGACATAAGGAAAACAACATTTATCAGGATATATAATACTGTTGTGATGCTTACCCCCCAGAACATTATCTTGGGTAAATTTTTTCCGGGATTGGTTATCTCTCCTGCAATATATGTTGCACCATTCCATCCTGTGTATGCAAACATCACAATGAGTAGCGACAGCCCTACGAAAGGAATGGATTGTATTTCCAGTGAGCCGTAATTTGCATACAGGCGGCTTATGCCGGAACTATCGAGCACATAAAAACCTGCAACAATGAATGCAAGCACTATGCCAATCTTGATTACAGTAAGTACGTTCTGAATATTGCTACCCTTTCGAACACCAATTATATGTGTGATAGCAAACAGTATTATTATTGTACTGGCGATAGTTTTTTGCCAGAACACATTCCCTGTGTAAGCGGTGATAGTAGATGCATTAATATTTACAAAAAATGTATTAAGATACTGCACAAGCAACATTGAGCTTGTTGCAACCGGTGCAGTAAACCCAACTAACAGCGAAACCCACCCAGTTAAAAATGCAGGAAGATCTCCAAATATTTTTTTCAGGTACACATACTCGCCGCCGGCATCAGGCCACATTGTGGCAAGCTCACTGTAGCTTAATGCACCGCACAGTGCAACAATTCCGCCAAGAATCCATAGCAGTATTACAATCAGAGCACTTTGCGTCATACCCAAGATATTGCCCGTGGTCATAAAAATGCCAGTGCCTATCATGTCGGCAATGATAACCAGAATGCCGGTATAAAGTCCTAATTGACGTTTTAGTTCCACAATAGCTCCTGAATATTATTTTTTGTTATGTTGAATGTGTTTCTTCACCTTTTTTTGGCTACAGAGATTACAAGTTGGGTGTACAATGACGTATGATATTTTATCACGCTACTTAGTCATTGCGTATGCTGTTTCAAGCTTGACGGATAACACCTTGGACACACCCGGCTCCTCCATGGTTACACCAAAAATTGAATCACACACACTCATGGTTTTTTTGTTGTGTGTCACAATAATAAACTGCGTTGATTTGGAAAACTTTTGTACCAGCCGTATAAAGCGGTTAATATTTTCTTCATCAAGCGCAGCATCAATTTCATCCAGAAAACAAAAGGGTGATGCCTTTACCATATAGGTTGCAAATAATAACGCAATTGCAATCATTGAGCGCTCGCCACCTGAAAGCATGTTAATGTTTTTATTCTTTTTACCCGGTGGGCGCACAATTATTTCAATTCCGCTTTCAAGTATATTATCAGGGTCAGTTAATTCTATGATAGCTTCACCGCCATTAAACAGCTGTTTGAATATCTCCTGAAAGTTTTTTTGAATCTCTTTAAATGTTTGTAAAAATAAATCCACTGATTGTTTATTAATATCTCCAATAACAGATAGTATATCCTCACGTGCTTTTTCAATATCTTTTTTCTGTTCAATGTAGTATTCAAATCGCTTTTTTAAATCTTTGTATTCCTCTATAGCCAGATTATTTATTGGACCAAGCTCCTGTATTTGTCGCTTTATATCCATTAACTCAGTATTTATGCTTTCATACATCGATTCATCAAGATGTATCTTTGTATCGGAAATTCGTGTTTCATATTCAGTCCATAAATATTCTTCAATAGAATTAAGTCTGAACTGAAACTCAACAATATTCTTATCAAGAGCACTTATACGCTCAGCAAGACGCTGTAATTGCTCCATGTCTTTTTTTGAAGACTGTTTGCGACCAATAATACGCTTTTCAATTTCATCACGTTTTGCAACAAGTTCATGTATTTGTTGTTTTAATTCATTGCTTTTTTCATTATATTCAATCAGGTTACTCTGCCATTGTTCAATTTCTTTTGTAAGCTCATCAATCTGCAATTGTATCTTTTGAATCTCATTTTCAAGATGAGTTTTTTGTTTAGTATCTTCTGCAATCTGGCGTTCAATGGTTTGTATATGTTTGTCAATCCATGCTTTTTCATTCTCGTTCTTTGACAGATCCTTTTCCACACGCGTGATCATGTTATTGACTTCTTCAAGTTCTTCCTGTTCATTGCGTATGGTTATTTCCAGCTGGTTAATATCATTTCTGAGTTGTTCAATATCAGATGTTGCTTTGTGAATATTTGAATCAAGCTGTTCTTTTTGTGCATGGATACCGGTTTTATCAAATAGTATTGATCTAAATCCATCTTCATAGTTTTCAAAAAGCTGTATATCCTGCTTCAACGCTAAAAAGTCAATCTTTTGAAGATAGGTAATTGCTTCATTAACCAGATTCAGTGATAGATTGTGTAACGCTCTTTGTAAAAATTCTTCAGCTACGGTGAGTGTAGTATGAATCCGTTCACGTACCTGCTCTCGCTGGGCTTCTGATGATTCAAGCTCGTGTTTACGCTTTTCTATGGCATCTACTAATTGTTTAATAACTATCTCCAGTGACTCACGTAATTTTTTTACAGTGGACTCAAGATCTTTAATAGAATGTTTTTTTTGTTCGATAGTATCTCGATATGCATGAATATTCTGAATTTTCTTTTTCCGGTGAGCATACAGGTTTTCAAGCTGTTCTTTATCCTTAGCTATGTTGTCAACTATAGATTTGCTGTGTTCAATATTCTTTTCTTTTTCTTCGGATAATCGTCTGATTGCATCATCAATTTCTTGAATACGAAGCTTTGTGGTTGCAATTCGCTGCTGTTGCTGTTGTATTAATTGTTTGTTGCGCAAAGTTTTGCCATCTATATCTTCCACCTTTACGGTATAGGTGTGTAGCTTTTTATCCCATTCAAATAGCTGTAATTGTATATCGTTTTTTCTTTTTTCATCGTTCTCGTTTTCTGATGATATCAATGCTACCTTTCTGGATAATTCCTCGCGCTCATCAAAAAGCCTCTGCCGGTCTTCAGTAACCTTTTGCAATTTTTTCTGAAAATCCCGATACTTTAAAAGTTGCAAGGCAATGTCACTTTTTTTGTACTTTTCACGTAATCCAAAGTATATTTTAGTTTTTTCTGCCTGTTTTGCTTTAAAATCCTTTTCGCGTTCTATTTCTTTAATTATATCATTCAGACGCTCTAAATTAACTGTGGTATCTTCCAATTTTTTTAAAGACTCTTTTTTCTGAACCTTAAAGCGTGAAATCCCTGCTGCTTCTTCAAATATATAGCGGCGGTCTTCAGCCTTTGTTGAAAGAATAAGGTCAATCTTTCCCTGCTCCATCACGGAATATGACGCTTTACCCAATCCCGTATCAAGAAACAGTTCCTCAATATCCTTAAGCCGCACTGGCGATTTATTGATCATATATTCAGATTCACCGTCACGGAACACCCTGCGTGTAACAGTAACTGTATCCGAATCGATATGTAAAATTCGGTTGGTGTTGTTAATAACCAGCGAAACCTCAGCCAGCGACAATGGCTTACGCTGATCTGTGCCTGCAAAGATAATATCCTCCATTTTATCGCCGCGGATATTCTTTGCCTGCTTTTCGCCAAGTACCCACTTTATGGCATCAACAATATTTGATTTACCGCAACCATTTGGTCCAACAATTGCGGTAATGCCTTTTTCAAAATGTATTTTTGTTTTATCAGCAAATGATTTAAAACCAAATACTTCCAGTGTATCCAGGTACATCAATAACACCTTATAAAATTAATTTTATTATGTTGTGCAATAGCTCATTATATACAATTTTAGTGAATTGTTTATGTCACACTACAAAGTGTAATTACTTGCACCATAGCTGTAAATGTGCAACAATATTTTTTTCTTCTTTCCGTATTTTTGAGAAATAAGATTATCCATTAAAAAAGGGATTTCAGCTTTGCGTTAATTCATTATGCATAAAAACTCTAATTATGCATAATATTATTGCATAAAAAGATTGTTTCAACAAAAAACCCGCATAGCAGATATCATGCTTGTAGAATAATCTATTTTTTCCAGAAATAAAACCTCTTAAGAGGGACAGTATTGCTAAAATAAGGCAATTCATGCTCAGATTTAAGGATGCATCATTTCATAGCAGGCGTTAGGAAAGTACCCTGCCAAACCACGGATGCTGAGCTTGTCGAAGCATGGTTGCTGAGCCCCGCCGAAGCGTGGTTGCTGAGCTTGTCGAAGCATGGATGCATCCTAACGCGTTGTACTGAGTTTATAGAAGTACGCCGCACTGAGTTTATCGAAGCGTGCCGTATATCCCTGTACGGCATGTCTATAGAAACCTTTTGAACTATTACTCATTGCATTGATATTAAGAGTACCTACCTGTTTTCATCTTTTGTATAATTTTCCAACATTCTGGAATGAAGCATTTAAAAGAAAACGTTGTCGAATTTTCAATGCATCATTATACAAATATATTTTTATGACAAATATTTTATTATTGCCAAAATATTAATATTGAGTATTTTTATATCAGGGCAAAAATGAATGTATTTATATGATAATACAATTGAATAATCTAAGATCATTTCAAATTTCAGACGTTTTGGCTGTGGTTTTAATCATATTATTAATGGTCTTAACTGCATGTGACCGTTTAAATATGTATGATATCGCAAGCGGAAAATCAAAAACAGCCTATGCATTGGCATGCGATGGAACAAATTGTTCTTTAATACTGGCAAATGTGGAGTATGTTAAAACATTTAGCATTACACCAGCTTTCTCATCTACGCCTGCTGGTATATCAGTGAGTGAAAAAGGTAAAGTAATTGTATTTGATACTAATTATACATATAGATTATCTAATGATCTAAACACTTATTCTTATATTAATTCAGCTCCACCTGATTCTGATGTGCATGGTGGTTCTAATTACTTTAATTGTATTTCACAAAGCGCATCTGATAATAATTACATTTATACGTTATCCACTGACAATTTATCATGGCAACAATTTCATGGACCTTTTGGTCAAATAAATGGTAATCAATTAAGATTATTTAAAGGAATAAACAAAGAAATATATTTTGTTGAGTTAATTGGTTCTACTACAGGAAATATTTATTCCGTAAATGATCAACTCACACTATTATTTACTAAAACCAATCTTTTGAGCGGAACTATTGGACATCTTTTAGGTGGGTATAAAACTAATAATTATTTTTATATCTGGGGTAATTATCCTAATAATTCTATTATACGATTTACACCCACCACTTCAGTTATACTCAATCCAACTTCTATTGGGAATTTCCTTGTAGATGTAACTGTAACAGATAATGATAAAGTATTTGCGATAGTATTCGAATCCGGTTCATACTATTTAAAAGAAATAATTTCAGATAATAATTATCCTGTACTACTTAACCTTGGCAGTATTGGAAATTTTAATATTGACTCACTTGATAATAATCATTTAATAATCGCATCTTCAAATGCTGAAGCTGCGTATAATGGACTACTTATTTATAACATCGAAGAAAATAAAATAGAAAAACATATAACCAGCACTAATGTTGTCGCAATGTATGTATTGCGATGATATTTTTCTTATTAATAGTTATAAACCATCAAGGGAGTAGCAATATCTTTTTTATCAAAGTGTTGGACAGTGAACGCATTTCCCGGGGCTAACTCTTTGTTTTATACTAATGCCTGGTCCCGATTGCATCAAGGTTGATTGAAAAACATTATATTGACTTTGTTAGTAATGTTGTTAAGTAAATAATGTATTTATACATAAGGAATGTACATTATGACTCAAAATAATATTTACACCATAATCGTTATTGTAATAATTTTTCAATTGACTATCTCGTGCGCAGCTGTTCGTACATCTGAAAAAAAAACTTCTGTGTATTCTTTTACCGCTGATACACTAACACTTTCAAAAAGCAAAGAGCTCATTGATAAAACACCAACTTATGAATTATATTTTGATTTAATGGATAATGCTCAATGTATAGATATCACAGTTATCGCACAGGATAGAAATGGCAAAAGAGTGCGATGTGCGTTTATACTTGAATCGCTTGTTGACATGTCTCGCTTTCAAAAAAAGCCTTTACAGCCTGTGTATACTGAATTAGCAAAAAATTATGACATCAACTGGCGTTTCCAGAGCAATATACAGTTTTGCAATGATAATAATGATCCTCTCAAGCGGCTCATTAAAGGTAACTATCGCCTAAAATTATCTGCTTTTACAAACAATTTTTATACATTTACTGTTGACATCAAGTCACAAGTGCCAGTAGAATTTAGAAAATAAAATCTCTATCCTGTTATTACAGGAACAGTGTGTATGCCAAAGTATTACGATGACATAGAATCTGAAGATCTGTACGAGATGGCGCTACAGTGGGCATCACAGGGTTTTTATGACAAAGCAATTGAGCTAATAAAAAAATCTATAAAGCTTAATCCCAACTTTATTGGCGCTTATATTGACCTTGCACACTACTATGCAAAAAAGCATCGTTACAACGAAGCGTTTCATGTATTAAAAAGAGCTTCAAAGATTGATACGCAATTTCATCGTTTAAATTATCTTATGGCAAAATACGCGTATAAAAGCGGCGATTATATTGCCGCTGTAAAATATATTGACAGGGCAATTGAGCTTTCACCGGAAAAGTTATATATAAAAGCTAAAGCAGTGATTGAAAAAAAATAATATTGGAATCTGGATCAGACAATAATACAAAAAAATTTTATTGCATTTTTTGTTTTATTGATTTTTAATGTATATGAGTTAAAAAATATCTTATCAGGAGGATATATGAAAAAATTATTACTTGTATTGGCGGTGATTTTTACTGCTTCCAGTGTATTTGCTGCCGGTATAGGCATCAAAGGTGGCTACTCAAAGATGTACGATGATTATGCTGATAATTATGATGACACATGGAACATTGGCATAGTATTTGACATGGGGACATTTTTATTTAATAACCTGCAGTTTAGACCAGGTATTGATTATCTATCTCTGGAAAATGAAGATACCAATTATAAGTTTGCTGATGTATATGGTATTCACTTAGACTGGTACTGGTTCTTTATGGGTAAAAAGAGATTTTCACCATTTTTAGGTTTTGGCCCAGCTTTAAACTACTATAGTTTCGATAATACTAGTACAAATAATGACGATTCTGATGCTGGTCTTGAAGGTTTTGCAGGCGTTGATTTTGATATTACCGGTCCCTGGAAACTTTTTGTTGAACTGCGGTATCTGTGGCATGATATTGCAGACAGAGATTCAACAATTGTAAAACTTAATGTTGGTTTATTGTACTATTTTTAGTATGTAAAGCAAATTGAGATTGCCTGATATTGTTTTCTTTGGGCTCAAGTAATCTCTTTATGCAGTTGTGCTACGTTAAATATGCAACATATAGGGGCGTTGTGGTAACGCCCCTTTGTATGTTATCCTAACCGTTTTTTATCAAAATCAGATCGTGTAAACAACGATAAAACCTCAATCCCTTTTTCTTCTATTGCTTCTCGTCCACCTTCCTGTCGGTCAATGATAACTGCTGCTGCAATTACATTGAGCCCTGATTCTGTAAGCCGTTCTATTGCAGTGATGGTGGACCCCCCGGTGGTAATCACATCGTCAATGGCAATGACATTCTTTACGCTGGCTGTATTGCCTTCAATCCATTTCTGCGTACCGTGTTTTTTTGGCTCTTTGCGCACTATCAGTGGATACAGTATTTTCCCCTGTGCATACGCTTCCATTGCTGTAGAAAGTGAAATGGGGTCGGCACCAAGCGTAAGTCCGCCAATTGCATGGGCATGTAAATCTTTTATTAATTGATACATACATTTGCCTATTAACACACAACCTTCAGGATCAAGTGTGGTAGCCTTACAGTCAAAGTAGTAAGGACTTTGCTTACCGCTTACCAGTGTAAATGGCGGATTGTCTCTGTACATAAATGATTTCTGATATAATATTTCAAAAAGCCTTTCTTTTTCTTTCATTCCTTCTTCTCCTTCTTATATTTTTTGGGCCACAGTTTAGCAAGCCTTTCTTTTATACTCTTTTCATTCCCTTCTTCAGAAGGCTCATAAAAAATCAAATCTTTTATTTTTTCTGGGAGATACTGTTCGTCAACAAAATGCCCTGGGTAATCGTGCGGGTATTTATAACCTTTTGCATATCCCATCTGCTTCATAAGCTGTGTGGGCGCATTTCGCAGGTACAGTGGAATCTGATGCAATTCCTGCGACGCTACATCTTTAGCTTTCATCAGTGCCATGTATGATGCATTGCTCTTTGGGCATGAAGCTAAAAATGTGGCCATGTGTGCCAGGATTATCTGGCATTCAGGAAGTCCTACATTTTTTACCGCAAGCATCCCTGATGTGGCAACAGAAAGTGCTAACGGATACGCATTGCCCACATCCTCTGATGCAAATATAACCATACGCCGCGCAATAAATTCAGGATCCTCGCCTGCAACAAGCATACGCGCTAAATAATATACCGCTGCGTTGGGGTCAGAGCCCCGTAATGATTTGATAAACGCCGAGATGGTATCATAATGTTTGTCACCAGCCTTATCGTATGAGATAGTCTGTTCTTTATAGGCTTCAAAAATTGTGTCCTTATCAATTGTCCCCTCACCTTTTAAAAATGCTGCAGCTTCAAGTATGTTGAGCGCTCTGCGTGCATCTCCCATTGCAAGCTGTACCAGCACATCCGTGGCATCTGCATCAAGCATAATTTTTTTGTGCGATAGTTCCCGGTCATTTGTCACTGCAGCAGTAACTATCGCCCTTATATCATCCTCCGTTAACGGATGCAGATGCAACACGCGAGTACGCGAAAGCAACGGCGCAATGATGCTGAATGACGGATTTTCTGTTGTGGCACCAATTAACACAATATCGCCATTTTCAACAGCACCAAGCACAGCATCCTGCTGAGCTTTGTTAAACCTGTGAATTTCATCAATGAAAAGAAGTGTCTGCACACCTGTAACACGATTGGATTTGCCTTTTTCAATGACCTTGCGCACATCGGCAACACCGGCAGATATTGCACTGATAAAATACGAATCCATGTTACACACTTGTGCAATAAGGCGGGCCAACGTGGTTTTGCCAGTGCCGGGATCGCCCCACAGGATAAGTGACAGAGCCTTTTTTTGCTCAAATATTGAATACAGTAACTTACCTTTTGAAAGCAGATGCTTTTGCCCCACAAACTGTTCAATGGTTGTGGGGCGCATACGCTCTGCTAAAGGAATGTAGGTAGATTTATCAAATAAACTCATATTGTTCACATGCTTCGCCTGTACATACCTCCTACACTGTACAGGGCATCAGTCAACTGACCTAATGAACAATATTTTGACACATCCATTAATGTTTCAAACACATTTTCATGAACTGTTACAGCTCTTGTTAATTTTTTAAGCGCTACCTCTGCTTCCATTTTCCACACATCATGAAATGCCTGCAATGATGTAAGCTGCAGATTCTTTTCTTCAGGTGTTGCACGTACCACTTCATCCGGGATTTGTATAGGGCTACCATCTTTTGAAAGAAATGTGTTGACACCAATAATGGGCAACTCTCCGGTCATCTTTTTATTTTCATAATACAGGGATTCCTCCTGTATCTTATTTCGCTGATACATGGTTTCCATGGCACCAGGTACACCGCCACGTGCACTCAAGTTATCAAATTCTGCCAAAACCGCATCTTCCACCAGATTGGTAAGTTTATCAATAATAAACGATCCCTGCAGTGGATTCTGATTCTTTGCCAATCCGTATTCCTGGTTTATTATCATCTGAATTGCAAGCGCACGCCGTACCGATTCTTCTGTTGGTGTGGTAATAGCCTCATCGTATGAATTGGTATGCAGTGAGTTGCAGTTATCATATATTGCATACAGCGCCTGTAATGTGGTGCGGATGTCGTTAAACTCAATCTCCTGTGAGTGAAGTGAACGGCCTGATGTTTGTATGTGGTACTTTAACATTTGCGAGCGTTCATTTGCATTATATTTGTATTTCATAGCTTTTGCCCATATTCTCCGTGCAACCCTGCCAATAACCGCATATTCCGGATCAAGCCCATTTGAAAAGAAAAACGAAAGATTTGGTGCAAAATCATCAATGTGCAAACCACGTGCAAGATAATATTCAACATACGTAAAACCATTTGCCAGCGTAAATGCAAGCTGAGTTATGGGATTTGCCCCGGCTTCGGCAATATGATAACCGGAAATAGAAACTGAATAAAAATTATTAATCTTATTTTTAACAAAATATTCCTGCATGTCGCCCATAAGCTTTAAGGCAAAATCAATTGAAAATATACAGGTGTTTTGAGCCTGTTCCTCTTTGAGTATATCTGCCTGAACGGTACCCCGCACCGCTTGCAGTGTGTGATTTTTTATGTTGTGATACACTTCAGCAGGCACAACCAGATTGCCAGGCATTCCTAAAAGAAGCAATCCTAATCCATTGTGTCCATCTGGCAACTGAGGTGCACGATATACTGGTGGGGCTGCATGTCGCTTGCTGTAAAAGTTTTCAATTTTTGCTTTTACTTCTTCCATTAATCCGTTTTGCCTTATGTACTGCTCACACTCCTGATCTATTGCAGCATTGAAAAAAAATGCAGTCATTATTGGTGCAGGGCCATTTATGGTCATGCTCACCGACGTGGTGGGATTTGTGAGCGTAAATCCTGAGTATAAACGCTTTACATCATCAAGCGTTGAAATTGATACACCTGAGTTTCCTATCTTGCCATAGATGTCAGGGCGCCTGTCAGGATTACATCCATACAATGTTACTGAATCAAATGCCGTTGACAGACGCACCGCTTTCATACCATACGAAAGATAATGAAAGCGCTTATTGGTTCGTTCGGCTATACCTTCACCTGCAAACATTCTGGTGGGGTTTTCATCCTCGCGCTTAAACGGATACACACCCGCAGTAAACGGGAACTCACCCGGTACATTTTCCTGCATGCACCACTCAACGATATCACCCCAGTTTTTAAATTTTGGCATACACACTTTTGGTATTTTTGTGTGCGATAGTGACTGTGTAAAAGCCTCAACCTTAATTTCTCTCCCGCGAACTTTGTAGGTATAATAATCACCCTGATAATTTTCCTTTTCATCATCCCAATGTTGCAATATCCTTTTGCTTTCTTCATCTAACGATGAGTATGCTTCGTTATATTTTTGTTTTAGATCTTTAATGATTTTTTCATCCCCGTTGTGCTGTACATAATACTCAATGCTGTTTTGTAAACTGAAACAATACTCAGCTTTCAACGATTCCTGTTTTACTTTTTGATTATACCTTCTGATTGTTTGAGTTATCTCAGAAAGATAACGGTTGCGTTCTGGCGGAATAATGTATAGCACATCTTTTTTCTGCTTTTCTGCTGTGTGGTATAAAAACTTTATTTTACTTTTTGCATTGATTACTTCTATGAGATAATTAAATAATACATTAACTCCATCATCATTAAAATGGCTTGCAATAGTTCCAAATACTGGCATTTCATCAGGTGACGTATCAAATGCCTCTTTATTTCGTTGTACCTGTTTTTTTACATCACGAAGTGCATCAAGTGCTCCCAGTTTATCAAATTTATTTATGACTACAATATCGGCATAATCTAACATATCAATTTTTTCAAGTTGTGTTGCTGCACCATACTCCGGTGTCATTACATACATTGAAATATCGCTATAATCAATCACATCAGTTTGTACCTGACCAATACCTGATGTTTCAAGTAGTATTAGATCAAATCCTGCAAGCTTTAAGATATGTAGTGCATCAGTTATATTGTGCGATACTGAAGACTTTGAACCACGTGTAGCAAGTGAACGCATATATACGTTAGAGTGATAGATTGCATTCATACGAATTCTATCGCCAAGTAAAGCACCACCAGTCTTTTGCCGTGTTGGATCAACTGAAAGTATGGCAATGGTTTTATCCGGATTTGACTGCTGAAAGCGTAGCACTAACTCATCAATCAGTGATGATTTACCACTGCCACCTGTACCTGTGATTCCCACAACAACTGTAGTAACATCTTTGACTAATTTTTCCACTGATGCCATATCGGCTTTTATGTTATCTTTAAAGTTTTCACAGGCAGAGATTGCGGTTGCTATCGCCCGTATATTTTTTCTTCTGATTGCATCAATATCAAGAGAATCGACATTTCCTGCGGGATAATCACATTTTGATAAAAGGTCATTTACCATTCCCTGTAGTCCCATCAATCTGCCATCATCAGGCGAATATATTTTGCAAATACCATAACGTTCAAGCTCCTGTATTTCATACGGTAAAATTGTGCCGCCACCGCCAGCAAAAATTTTTATTGCGGTAGCATCATGCTCTTTAAGTAAATCATACATATATTGCAAAAATTCAAGATGCCCACCCTGATACGATGTAATGGCTATTGCCTGCACATCTTCTTCAAGTGCACTTTTTACAATTTCCCATACTGACCGATTGTGCCCTAAGTGAATGACCTCAGCGCCTGTGCCAATCATAATCCTGCGAAATATATTTATCGAAGCATCATGCCCATCAAATAGTGAAGCAGCAGTGACTATGCGCACATGGTTCTTTAGTGTATACTTTTGAATGATTTCAGGATGTGTCATAAGACGGCTAACCCCCATATCGTTTTTTGTGCATTATTATAATATATATTACAATATTACAATAAAAATTTGGGGATGAGTAGGAATTTGTTATAAGCGAAGGTTAGCTTTTTTTGTATTTTTCTAAATCAGATTTCTATATTAAGTTTATTTAAAATAAATTCCTTTACTTTTTCTGCTATCTCAATTGCCTCCTTTGCCTCTTCAATGGATGGAATATAAAAATCATCAGGACATCGTATTTCAACTGCATATATTGTAATCCCATCAGCTTTAATTTCATATAAGTAGTTAAAAGACTTATCAATCGCTATACACTTTTTTATTAACTGTGTTATATCATGACTTTTGGTAATAGTAGTATCATTATAGATTAAATTTGTTTTGAGATACTTTTCAACAGATTGTTGAGCATGAAAAAGATGCATCCGTCACGGGGTTTTCATTATTAAATAAATCATGAGCTGTTTTTAAATGATTATTTGCTTTTATAATCCAATTGTTAATATCCCTATTATTCATAAAGGTATACCTTCCCTTACAGCATAATAGGTTAAACAAGCGATATTGTTTTCTCTGCTTTTTTTTATTTGATATGATTGAATGATTAAATCCGATGAAATTCCTAATTTTACCAATCTACGCCGGATAAGCATTGTTACTTCCTTTTTAGTTGAAAAGTCGATATCTTTATCTACTATTATCAGGAAGTCCCAAGCACTATCAGACTTTTCACAACCTTTTGCACGGCTTCCAAAAAGTATAACTTCAAGAACAGTATAATAAATTTTTTTTAATTCATCAATTATGATATCTTTGACATTTTTTAATATTTCATTACTATTCATTGTCAGTAACTGTTTTAAATTTATTTTAAACATGATAATAATTAATAAATTAATAATTTGGTAAATTTCAAAGATGTGAATGTTTTTTATCATACAATCAACAAAAAAATCCGGCTTTTGCCGGATTTTTTTAGGTTTCTCTTAATTTGATAGCACTACTCTTCATGTGAAGATCCACCTCTGCCAGACGGCTTTGCAACAAATCTGCGCTGCTTTGTCTGCGTTTCAAATCTTCGTATCTTCTTCAAACGGCGGCGCTCAGCTTCTTCCTTTTTGCGTTTCTTTTCTTCACTTGGCTTTTCATAGTATCTGCGCCTTTTTAATTCCTTGAAGATACCTTCAAACGCCATGCGTTTTTTTAGATTTTTAAACGCACGTTCCAGATCGCCGTCTATTACCTCAACTTCTAAAGGTACTGGCATTTTGTAATCACATCCCTTCTAATTATTATTTATTAAGGTCTTTACAATATTAATATAGCAGTATAATTGTCAAGATAAAATTATTTAGAATTTAATTTTCCAAATTCCTTAGCAATTATTTTCTTTACAATACACAAAATTTAATCACTAATAATTAATAATTACTTAAAAATATTTTTTAATAAAGCGGTGTACACCCTCGCCGCCGAACGCAGCTGGGGTGTACAATATGTTTATTATGTTCACATATATTATTTAAGGAATAAATCGTGAAACTTACTAGTAAAATAAAATATATTTCATTCCAATTAACAAATTTTGGTAATATGAATAAAACATACATCTTATTGATTATATCATCATATTTAATATTCCAACTTCTAAGCTGTACCAGACCGATACAAACATCATCACCTCAAAAGTCACAGTTTCCTGATATTGCATATACACACATTACCCTTGAATGCCTTCAAAAATCAAATAATGGATATCCTTTTGTTGAGCTTTCGCTTTTTATTGCAAATACTGGTCAGCGGTATTACATAGCTACAGTTTATGGCCAGATTTACAAAACATTTAACGCCCCTCCTCTATTTGCACCACCCGACTCAATATGTGGAGTTGCTATAAAGAACAATACTACGATTCATTATTTCTTTGTATGTGCAAATGCAACAACTGGAACCCTTGAAGTACAATCATTAATTGAAAAATTATCTGATAACTATAACAACACTATGGATTATACAACAATTATTACAATACCAACGACACTACACAATATAATAAAATCAAACGTTATCGTAAAATGATGGTTTAGACATTCAACAGTTATAATTTATTACGATGCAATTGTTTTGTTAAGGACAAGAAAAAATGATTGCCTGCACATCGTTTTGTTATAATATACGGTTACATTACTTCTGGATGGCACTGTATGGTTATTGGGCTTGATATAGGTGGAACTAACATTAAGGGCGTTGTGGTGGATAGCACCGGCGTAGTGCATGCACATACATCTGTTGCCACTGGATCAGCAATGCCTGAAACTGAAAAAAATATTTTGTACTGCATTAACCATTTACAGGAACTATCGCACATAAATAAAGATGAAGTTGAAGCGATAGGCATTGGCTCTGCTGGTGCAATTGATAAACACAAAGGGATGGTCATAACAAGCCCCAATATTCCATGGTGGAAGAATCACCCCCTGTCAGCAATATTACATCAATTAACCGGATACCAGGTGTTTCTTGAAAATGATGCAAACTGCGCAGTATTTGGCGAATTGTGGCTTGGCAATGGCAGTCATTATAAAAACTGGATTATGTTGACACTTGGTACCGGCATTGGTGGTGGTGCAGTTATTAATGGCATACCATATACAGGTAGAGCTGGAAGCGCTATGGAATTTGGTCATACCACTATCGATTACAATGGTTTGTTGTGCAAATGCGGGCGAAAAGGGTGTTTAGAGTGTTATGCGTCAGCAACTGCGGTTGTCAATTTTACCAAAAGCCATATACACTTATATCCGGATTCCACAATTGTTGAACGCATACAACATGAATCACTAACAGCAAAGCTTGTGTACCAAGAAGCACAAAAAGGCGATGCGCTTGCACTATATATTTTCAACTTAATTGGTAATTATCTTGGAATTGGGATTGCAAATTTAGTCAATATTTTCAATCCTGAAGCTGTGATACTTGGTGGCGGGCTATCAGGAGCACATGAGTTCTTTATGCCACACATTATACACACTGTGCACGCATTAGCATTGGCAGGCATGAAAGAGGATATACAGTACTGCATTACGTCATACGGTGATTACACAGCCGCAATTGGTGCAGCAAAATATGCGCTTGATAACATTAAAATTTAATGTAAACAATAAGGTTTCTGGCAAGGTTAAATCTAAAATTTTTTAAGGAGGATGGTATGTTTTTTGGCAATGAACTACTTTTTGGAGAACAGACGATAAATTCAATCCATTTACATGCCGGAAGGTGGCTGGATTTTGTAATGGTGGCGTTTACGCAGCTTGGAAACGAAATGTTTTATATATTAGTTATTCCATTTTTATTCTGGTGTGTTAACAAACGTATTGCCACTATTGTTGGCATCGCGTTTTTGTTTTCTGCTGCAATCAATGATATTGCAAAGTTTTTATTTATACGTCCCCGTCCCAATCCTGAAAATCTTGCTGCCGGTATTGCAGAGTTAAACCGCATATATGCCCCCGTTCACAGTCCGGGATTCCCAAGCGGACATGCTCAAAGCGCGGTAGTTTTCTGGGGAACACTTGCGTATGTGCTTAAACACAGATGGTTCACCATTTTTTCATTATTTCTAATTATTGCTATTTCATATTCACGATTGTATCTGGGTGTTCATTTTTTGGGCGATGTGGCAGGTGGCATAATTTTAGGCACAGTTATTTTTCTGTGTGTAATTGCAGCAATCCCTCACTACGATAAACTCTGGGAAACTGGAATTATATCTGCTATTGTTTTTTTTGTGATAGTCCCTTTTATCATTTCGATTGCATTAACCGGCAATGAAATTGCAAAATCATTGGGTGTTCTTTCCGGCTTTGCTATTGGTTTTATACTAAACAAGGATAAATCAGAAGAAATTGCATTTTCATTATTCCCGGCACTTGCAAAATTTTTTGTTGGGATAACCATTCTTCTTATTTTTAAAGAAGGTCTTAAATTACTATTTCCTGCATCACACGTATTTGATTTTATACGATACTGGATAATGGGTTTGTGGGTATCATACGGGGCACCAGCAATATTCATGCGCATACCATATCTGTCAAAACAATAGTATTTATTATTGTTGCATTATTTAATCTCATGGCGCAAGCCATGAGGTCCATCATACTCATATTTTATAAAAATTCGCAGTATTATTGTTGCATTATTCAATCTCATGGCGCAAGCCATGAGGTCCATCATACTCGCATTTTATAAAAATTCGCAGTATTATTGTTGACTTTTTTTAAACACTTTCTTTGTAATACAAATCTAAAAATGATTTACCGGTTACTATCGCCCAAAAATAATTTTTTGTAGCGATAGTTTATAGTAAATAACACAAAGATTTGTAATTGCCAGGTGATGTATATGAAAAAGCAGCTTCAGGACCTATACGAACATACAATATCTGCAATAGATAACGCTACTAGCATTGATGAATTAGAACAGTTGCGAGTTAAGGTGTTGGGTCGTAAAGGTGATTTAACCCAGATTTTACGTTCGCTTGGCACTTTGCCACAGGAAGAACGTATTGAGATTGGTAAACTGTCAAACGAGCTAAAAGATAAAATTGAAAAGCATCTGGAAATCCGCAAGGGCCAGTTAACCGAACAACAAATAAACAAACTCATTATGGAAGATTGGCTTGATGTGACACTTACCATGCCCGGCACATTAAAAAAATATGACAGAGGACACCTGCATCCTATTTCACAAATTCAGTATGAAATAGAAGACATATTTACTTCTATGGGTTTTGAGATTCTGGATGGCCCTGAAGTTGAAACCGATTACTACAATTTTGAAGCTCTCAATATACCACCGTATCATCCTGCTCGTGATATGCAGGATACATTCTGGACTGAAGATGGCAACTTGCTTAGAACGCATACTTCAGCAATTCAGATAAGGGGTATGGAGCGCCTTAAACCGCCATTTAGAGTTATTGGTCCTGGCAGAGTTTTTAGGTATGAAAGTATTGATGCATCACATGAAAATACGTTTTACCAGGTTGAAGGTATGATGGTAGACAGGGATATTTCTGTTGCACATCTTATCTATTTTATGAAGACATTACTTAAAGAAATTTTCCAGAAAGAAACCACTATTCGTCTTCGCCCGGGCTATTTCCCGTTTGTGGAACCTGGTTTTGAGCTGGATATTCATTGCCTGATATGTGGCGGCAAGGGTTGCAGTGTATGTAAATATTCCGGCTGGGTTGAACTTTTGCCATGCGGTCTTGTACATCCCAATGTATTGCGTTATGGCAATATAGACCCTGATAAATGGTCAGGGTTTGCATTTGGATTGGGATTAAACAGGCTTGTGATGATGCGTTACGGCATTAATGACATTCGCCATTTTTTAAGCGGTGACATCCGTTTCCTCTATCAATTTTAAGTCTTATGTGGAGATGTAATTATGTGGATTTCATTAAATATTATTCAAGACATGGTTGATATTAAAGACATTCCAGTGGCTGATATTGCCAGCAGACTGACAATGTCTACTGCTGAGATTGATTCCATTGAGTATTCTCATGATCTTTTGAAAAATATCTATACTGCAAAAATTCTTGAAGTTGTCAAACACCCCAATGCTGATAAGCTCACTGTGTGTAAAGTTGATACTGGAAAAGGCATTGTACAGGTTGTATGTGGTGCACCAAACCACAAAGCGGGTGATATTGTTGCACTTGCTCCGGTTGGCACCAAATTTACTGATACATTTACTGTTACAAAAGCAAAACTCAGAGGTGTTGAGTCAGAAGGAATGCTTTGTTCTGAACGCGAATTGGGCATATCTGATGACCACTCAGGTATAATGATATTTCCTGAAAATACACCAATTGGCGTCAGCCTGGCACAACTGTATCCAAACCTTATAGATGTACGTCTGGAGATAGATAATAAATCAATTACGCACCGTCCTGATTTATGGAGCCATACAGGTTTTGCTCGTGAGATAGCAGCACTATTTAAAAAGCCATTCAAGTACCCGGTAAACTACAACCTGGCTAAAGATTTCAAATCAAAAGAAACTCTGGTTGTTACTATCAAAAACCCTGAAGGTGCACCACGGTATTGCGGATTGATGGTAAACAACATAACTATTAAGGAATCACCTGACTGGCTTAAAGCCAGGATTGAATCAATAGGCATGCGCCCCATAAATAATATTGTGGACATTACCAACTATGTTATGGCTGAACTGGGTGAACCCATGCACGCTTTTGACCGTGCAAAGCTTCGTGGCAACGAAATTATCGTTCGATTTGCTGAAGAAGGCGAACATCTAACCACGTTAGATGGCCAGGAACATGTATTAACTTCTGAGGATATAGTAATAGCCGATAATGGTGGTGCCATTGCACTTGCGGGTGTTATGGGTGGCGGCAATAGTGAGATTGAATACACTACCACTTCAATTGTTCTGGAAGCTGCTAATTTTAATCCTGTCTACATTCGCAGAACCGCCAACAGATATAATCTGCGTACTGAAGCTGCTATACGTTTTGAAAAATCACTTGATCCTGAACTTTGTCCGGCTGCAATAATTAGATGCTACGAATTAATAAAGATGCTATGTCCTGAAGCCGAAGCAGTAACTACAATAATTGATTGTTACCCGCTTCCAGCAAAACCAATAAGCATTTCAACTACCACAGACTTCATACGTAAAAAACTTGGCCATTCAATTGACGATAACACAATTGTATCTATACTTACATCTTTAGATTTTAAGGTAACCCGGGATAACAATAATTTGTTGATAGATGTACCAGGTTACCGTGCAACAAAAGATATCTCTATCCCTGATGATATAGTTGAAGAAATTGGAAGAATTTATGGATATGACAATATTCCAGAACAACCGCCTTTTGTGCCCTGTGCTCCTCCATCACGCAATAAAAAACGCACGTTTGAACGGGAAATTAAATCTATTTTAGTGAATGACTTTCATATGACAGAAGTAAGTAATTATTCATTTGTTGGTGAAGCATTGCTTAATAAATTACAATTAAATGAAAACAAAGAACTGCAATTAAAAAATCCACTTTCAAAAGAACAGGATCGGTTACGAAGAAGCCTCATTCCTAATTTAATTATGAATATAACAACCAATCAGCGTTTCTTTGATGATTTCAGAATATTTGAATTGGGAAGGATATATCTTAAAGAGGACAGACTCTCTAAAGATTTGGCTTCTGAAAATACAAGAGTTACTGGTGTTATTTATTCAAAAAGACCTCCATATCCAGTATTCTACGATGCAAAAGCCTGCTGCATTGGTATCTTTGACAAAACATTACGAAACAACTTCACAATAAAGCCAAAAAATGACAATCTGCCACCATATGCACATCCCGCACGTTCATTAGAACTTTTAATTGATAATAAGCCTGTTGCACTTGTGTGCGAACTGCATCCAAAAGTGGCAAATGAGTTTGAAATTAAAGGCAATGTTGCACTTTTTGATATTGATGTTGACCTGCTTTTATCAATGCCAAAACAGGATATCAGTTTCAAAGAACTGCCCAAATTCCCTGATGTACCCTTTGATGTTTCTATACTTACTGATGAAAAAGAATATGCAGCTACATTAGTAGATATGCTCTATAATGCTGATAAAGAACATATAGCAAATATTGAAGTTATTTCAGTATACAATCAACCGCCAATACCTCAGGGGAAGAAATCCATTTCTTTACGGATAACATTCAGAGCTGAAGATCACACATTATCACCTGAAGAAATCGATACCTTGCAGAAAAAAGTAATTTCATTTGTAGAAAAGAAAGGGTATAGACTGAGATAAATTTAATTCACAAATTCCCTTTCCCAGGGGTAATGAGCTCTATTTTGTCTTAAAGCTGTTTCTTCTTTTTTAAACATGGTGAATTCATCCCATAATTTCTGGGTGAAATATTGTGGTTTAATAAATAACTCAACCTCACCCTTTTTCAATTCATAGTTTCCATCCACATGCTGGAAAAGATGGTTCCAGGATACAACTTTAAACCTCAAGGGCAAAGTAATATTTTGTGTTATTTCGTTTGTTTTATGTTTAACCGAAAAATCATGGGGATTATAATTTTCAGGGCTTTCATATATAACTTGGGTAATTTTATTTTTCTTATCAATGACAATACCAATCACCTCAATATCATGTTTACCAAACATTATTTTCTGGAGTTTTAACCCACCTGTATAAATATTTCTGCTTAGCCATGGTACAAAACCTTTGGTGTTATTTACCTCGCGTTCCCAGAAGAAATGATATGCAATATAAGTATTACCCTTATCATCCACACTGGATCTATAATATACAGCATAGGGATATTCATATTCATCATTAGAAATAATATAAGGGCAATATTTATTTGCTAAAGAGTCATCTTTAATAGGCACAAAATTAGGTATATCAGTTTCATTTACTCTAACTGTTTTGTTTGCAACGTATGTCACAAATCCAATAAGTAAAACAAGAAAAACTACAATGATAGATATTATAATTTTTTTCATAGTAAAGCACCTCAGTGTTACCTTTTATTTCGCAAGGCAGTCAGTGTGTCTTTTAATTGTCTTAATTCCTCACCATATTTTGCCCAGTTACCCTGGCGCTGATATTCTTCAGCCTGAATTAAATGCATATATGCCTTATTAATCAGATCTTGTAACCCATAATCTGTTGAATAATCAGAACTTATTCCACCACCTTGGGTAAATAATCGTGAAAGCGCCAATGGAAGATTTTCTTCCATGATGATTTTGTCTCTATATGAAACAATCACTCTTTTTAATTCTGGCATTTCGCTTGTTTCGGCTTTAAGGTATAATGGCTCAATAAAAAGAATTGAATCTTTAACAGGTAAAACTAACATATTTCCACGTATGACCCGTGAACCTCGCTGGCTCCATAGAGTAAGCTGCTTGGATATCTCTGCATCCTGATTAATACGTGCCTCAATCTGCATAGGTCCAAAGTTAAGTTTATCTTTGGGCAATGTATACAACAGTAACTGTCCATAATGCGGCATATCACATCGAGCTACAAGAAATGCTATCATATTATCCTTTTTTACAGGAGTAAATGGCAAAATTAAAAGAAATTCCGTAGTTTTTTCTCCGGGTAATGAAGTAACCAGGTAATAGCTGTGCATATATTCTTTTTCATTTTCATATATTTGCAGTGGGATATCCCACAAATCCTCATTATTATAAAAAACATTTATGTTTGTCATATGATACCGCAGAAGTTGCTGTGCCTGCACATTAAATAAGCCTTCCGGATAACGCAGATGAGCCTGCAATTCAGAAGGCATTTTTTCTATGGGTACAAATAAATTTTTAAATATCTTGGAATATGTCATAATTACGGGATCACCTGGATCAGAAACATAATAGGTAATACTACCATTATATGCATCTATGACAATCTTTACTGAATTACGGATATAATTTATTGATTCACCATTATCCAGTTGTACAGGTGTTGAATATGGGAACGCATTTGAATATGTATAGCCATCAACAATCCAGTATATTTTACCACCTGCAACTACAACATATGGATCAGTATCATAATATAGAAATGGAGTGATAGCCTTTATCATTTCTGTTATATTTCTTCTGAAGTGTATTCTGCTGGTACTGGTGATGACATTAGAAATTACAATATTAAAATCACCAAATGCTATGGCATACATTGCTCGCTTAAGGAAAGAATCAAGTACATCCCCGCCTGTCCCGTTATAAAGTGTATATTTGTTCTCATCGCCATACGGATAGTCAAACTCACCAGGAGCAACCTTGGTATTTGTTATAATATATGAATTATTGTGCTCACCATAATATATTTGAGGAACATCTATTGGTATCTGGATTTTGTATTTTGGTGGTATGTCATATACTACTAATTCTGGAAGACCTTCAGGTGTAATCCTGTCTACTCTGCTTGCAACAATACCATATCCATGTGTAAAAATAAGACGATTGTTGAGCCATGAATTTTTTGAAACAGTTAACTTGCTATTATCAAGTTCACGTGCAGACATATTGAGGGCAATTTTCTGATTGTCTACAGAATACCGTACTATATCTACATCAATAAAATCATAGTAAGGTTTCAAACCCTGTAATTGTTTATATGTTTGTTTTAATGGACGCCAGTCCCATAAACGTATATTATTGACTACATCTTTATTTTTTTCTAAATCTTTTAATGTCAATGTAGGAGCATTTTCAAATGGGAACTCCTGTATTGCATTCAACCCAAAAGCTATACGTGTAAATTCTATGTTATGTTTTATATATGGGGTTTCTTTCTCTAATTCATTGGGTTCTACTATAAATCTTTGTTGCAATACGGGAAATAAGTTTGCAAAAATAAAATACACAGGCAACAATGATAGTAATACTATTACCGGCAATTTAAAACTGCGGGTAATGATATTTGCAAAAAGTAAAATGGCTGCAATGACCGATATAACTATGCAAATGTCATAAGCCAATAACTTTGCATGTACATCAGTATATCCTGCACCAAAAAACCTTGCCCTGTTATTAAACAACAAATCATATGACAGCAAACGATACCCAGCTGCTATCAGTAATACTATTAAACCCAGAAGTGTTGATAAATGCGCACGTGCAAAACGCGAAAACTCCAATCTACCATCCTGTGAAAAAATACCATTATTCAATATGTGAAAGAAAAAAGAGAATATAGTAATAATTGATAAAGAAACAAGTAACCACCGGAACATGAATTTGTAGAAAGGCAATATGAACACAAAAAAACCAATATCTTTGTTAAAGAGGGGATCATGTGGGAACCCATCGAACAAAACTGCATTCTTATACATTAAGTATTCTTTCCAGTACGCAGAAGCCCACAAACCCATAAAAAAACCCATAACTATTACGCCAGCAGCCAATAAAATAAATAACAGATTGCGGGTTGTTCCAAACCCAGGAATTTTAATTCTATCCAGAATATTTCTGGTGAATATTCTTCCTTTGCCACCCAACATCCTTATAAGAATAAAATTAAGTATGAACAATCCTATGAATAAACCCCAGAACAAAGTCTGTACATTAAACTTTGAAAAGAAGAGAATCCAGAATATATCAAGATGGTTATATATTGAAAACCAGCGATAATCTATATAAAAATTACCTACCGAGTATACCAGTATATATATGAACATGAAAATGATCAGTGAGATTAAAAATTTTTTATTCATGAATTGCTCCATTAATTTACGTCATCAATTTCTTTTCATCTGCGCTGCACGTTCTTTTAATATTGCATTTAACTTAGCCTCATCCTGGGGGAATGTCCATATCATAACCAGCAACAATATGCCACATACCAACCAGAAAAGATTTGCAACATTAAATGCCATAAGCCTTCCAAACCATACAATCAAGGCGCTAATTATGACAGGCCCAAAGCCCTTTCCTAAATCATCTGTAAGGTTATAAAGTGAAAATATTGAACCACGTGTTTCAGGAGTATTCACGTTAAGTAAAATTGCACGTACATTAGGTCCGGTGATAGTAACCGTAAATCCAGTTATAAATCCAAAAATCAAAGGCCAGGTTGGATCAGGTTCAGGTATTATAACCTGCGGTGTATAATTGAGTAACAGTGCCATAGGTATAATGCCAATAAGCGTTGAAGTACCACAAAGCATAGGAAGATATTTAGGATTGATATTATATAATTTATTTCCTATCAGGCCTCCGATAAACGCACCTAATATGGCAGCGGCACCAACAGTCATAACAATAAGTGTTGCCATCTGAACAGAATATCCTTTATCCTGTGAATAAAAGTCATTTAAAAATATAAAGAATACACCCCAGGGAACAGTGCCAGGAATTCCCTGCAAAAATACAAGAATATTGGATTTAATCTTAAATAGGTTTTTATATTCTTTCCAGTTGATGCGACCGGTGTATGCAATGCCCTCTTCAATAAGTTCTTTAAGGCTTTCTTCGGTTTTGCCACGCTGTGGTTCTTTTACAAATAACAGGAATATAATAGCCAGAATAAAATTTGGTACAGCCACCAGTATAAAGGGCAGACGCCATCCATACACAGGACCTATGAATCCGGCCATTAGCTGCCCTACAGCGATGCCAAGCCCCTGCGCAAGCCCAATCCATGCTGCTGCTGCTGCTCTGTTTTTATGTGAAAAATAATCTCCTATCAGGGAAAATGTTAATGGAAGTGCTCCGCCAATACCAATACCAGTTAAAGCTCTTAGCCAGAAAAGCTGATCATAATTTTGTGCAAAACCCGTAAGCAAGCAAGGTACTTCACCAACAAGAATAACAAATAAAAATAGATTACGTCGTGATATCTTATCAGTGAGGTATCCAATGGCAAGAGTAACAAGCCCACCCAGCACCCAGAATACAAATGAGATGCGACCACCCAGCATAACATCGCGCTGTACATCATCAAAGCCAAAATCATGGGCAATTTGTGTCAGATTAGGTGCCATCAGATTCTGATCAGCAAACAAAAATAAATTCATCAATGCAATTAATAGAATTGCAAAAATTTCATTTTTAGCAAACTTTTGTTGTGCCATATATATTCCCCCAATACGTTATAATCATATTGTTTTTAAGATTTCTTTATATAATAGCATATTCATAAAATCAAGGATTTTTTATACTCTATATTCATATTCTTATTTATGTTAAATTTAAACCGTTGGTCTTGGTACCAGCAAAATTTCGTTTTCAGCATCATCAAATATAATACATTCATTATGTACACAACAATATACTGTATATGCACACACAAGTGCATCAAGCATATCTTCATACTTTTTTAATTCTTTACCTTTAGCCTGTGCGATAGTTACTGTAAATAAATTACTGCAATCAATTACCTTTGATAAATAATAATATAATTTTTACACGATTTATCCCTTAAATAATGTTTGTGAACATAATAAATATATTGTACACCCCAAGCGTCGAAGGCAGCGGAGGTGTACATCTTTTCATTAACAATATTTTGTCTGCGCAAAGTAACAATGTATTTAGTATCGCCCCTATAATTTCCTTAAGATCATGAGTATAACAACTATGAATAATTTTTAAATTGTTATCACATTTAACAAGCGCGGTATTATACTTTCCAGTCCATGAAGGATCAATGCCATTGTAATACATTTTTATACCTTTTATAAAAATAGAGACGCACATTGAGTGCGCCTCATTATTACACATTGTGGCAATACACAATTATATTAACCCGCCTGCTCTTTCTGCATCTTTTCAAGCTCCATCTTCCTGAGCTCTTTTCGCAGTATCTTGCCAACGTTGCTCTTTGGCAGGCTATCAATAAATTCTACCATCTTTGGAACTTTATAAGCAGCTAATTTTGTTTTGCAATAGTCTATAACTTCCTGTTCGGTCATGGTTTCACCAGGCTTCAATACTACAAACGCTTTGACAGTTTCACCACGATATTTGTCGGGAACACCTATTGCACATGCCTCCATAATTTTTGGATGCTCAAACAGGACTTCATCTATATCACGAGGATAGATGTTATATCCACCTGCAATAATCATATCCTTCTTGCGGTCAACAATATAGAAATAGCCATTTTCATCCATCTTGCCAATATCACCTGTATATAGCCAACCATCGCGCAGTGTTTTTGCAGTTTCATCAGGCATCTTATAGTACCCACTCATGACCTGTGGTCCTCGTATACACACCTCACCTTCCTGGCCAGCTGGCATCTCTTTGGTACCCTCTTCCAGATCCATTATCTTCAATTCAGTATCTGGAACTGGCAACCCTATAGAACCCGGTATTGTTTTTCCACCATAGGGATTTATTGTTGCAACAGGTGATGTTTCGGACAATCCATAGCCCTCACATATCTGTGCACCGGTTTTTGCCTCAAATTCTTTTATGACATCAACAGGCAACGGTGCTGCCCCTGAAAAACACCCTCGTATACTCGATATGTCGGAATCTTTGATCTTTGGATGATTTAACAATCCAACATACATTGTTGGGACAGCAGGGAAGAAATTAACTTTATGTTTTACTATCGCCTCAAGTATTGCACCTGGCTCTGGTCGTGGTATCAATACCTGTGTCCATCCCTGCCATAAGCACAGGTTCATCACAGTTGTAAGTCCAAAGGAATGGAAGTAAGGAAGAACACCTAAACTGGTAAGCTCACCACGTTTAAAACCTGGAAACCATGCATTAATCTGTTGCAGATTGCATGATAAATTCTTGTGAGTAAGCATAACGCCTTTACTTACACCAGTTGTTCCGCCCGTATACTGTAAATTGGCTAAATCATTGAATTTTGCCATTGTACCTGGATCTTTATCGGGATATTTTTTCAATAAATCAGTCCACTCATATACATCAGGTGTAGGCGGAATGTCTTTGTGCTTATCTTTTGCCACAATAGGAAGAAGTTGCTTTTTGGGAAAACCCAGATGATCGCGTATATGTGCAATTATAATCTTTTTGATGGGTGTTTTTGGGCGTAATGCAATCATCCTGGGGCCCAGTAGATCAAGAGTAATCAGCACGGTTGATTCTGAATTGTTTAATTGATATTCCAGTTCATGGTCAGTGTACAAAGGATTATTCATCACAACTACTGCACCTATCTTCCATGCAGCATACGAACCTATCACAATCTGAGGCATGTTGGGTAGCAACATCGCAACCTTATCCCCTGGCTTAACTCCCATATCAATCAATGCATTTGCAATTTTGTTAACCATTGATTGCATTTTTTTAAAACTGATTTTGGCATCTAAGAAGATAAGCGCATCTTTGCCCGGGAATTCTTTTGCTGATCTTTCAAACCCGTGCACAACGGTAATCTCATCATATTTGATTGAGTGAGGCACACCCGGTGCATAGGATTTTAACCACGCCTTTTCCATTACAAACCTCCTGTTATTTTTATAATTTAAATAATTGAATTTATAGACCAAAAAACAAATTCTTTAATGTAAAAACTTTATATAGTATCAACAATATATTATAACATTGTCAACTATTTATTTTTATATAATATATATTGATTTATGATGATTATAAATAACATTATCTATTTATTCTTTTATATAATATTGTATATAATTTTTTAAATCCCTCTTTCCGTATTTTTGTGAAATAAGATTATTTATTAAAAAAAGATTACATCTTTGCGTTAATTCCTTATTGATAAAAAACTTTAATTAAGAATAATATTATTGCATAAAATGTTTGTAGTACCTGCATTTTTTCATCTTTTGCATAATTTTCCAAAATTCTGTTGTGAGCCCAAACATTTCATTGAAGTAAATAAAGTTTAAAAAAATATTTATAGCGTTATAAAAATATCATTGAAAAATTTCACGATTAATTCCTTACATAAAATTTGTGAACCTAATAAACATATTGTACATCTCCGCCGCCGTAGGCGGTGATGTACACCTTTTTTTAACAAAACATTTTTAAGGAATTATTAGTTGAAAAATTTATTATTTCTACTTCTCTATCACTAATCTTACTGAGAGGTTCAATATGAAAAACAAAAAAGTTTTTTCACGTACTATAGATATTACATGTTATGAAGATCAGCAGGATTCTGTTATTATTGAAGGTGAAATAAAAGATACTCGTTTATGCCATTATTATCTAGTTACAGGTGAAAGAAAAGAACCTGGCATTCTTCATAATATGAAAATTACCATGAATGTAGCCGAGAACACATTAACTATCAGCGATATCCATGTTGAGATGATACATTATCCACGTGAAGAATGTATTGAAGCAAATAGGAACATTCATAAATTAAACGGTTTATCCATTACCAAAGGTTTTACAAAAGCTGTAAAAGATATTATTGGTGGCACCCATGGATGCACACATGTAGCAAATTGTATTTTAGCTATGGCCCCCGCTGCTGTGCAGGGTTTCTGGGCATATAAAGCTCAAAAACCTGTTACAAAAGAATTTGCTAATCAAGGCGCAATGAGTCATTATTTAGTTGATACATGTTATGTGTGGCGAAAAGATGGCCCAACAATAAAAAAATTATCCAATGCAATAAATGAATTACATAAATAACATTCATAAAGGAGAATTTGATGTTTGGATATCATGGTAAAATAGTAGAAATTGACTTAACCACTAATAGCGTAAACATTAAAAATTTTAGTGAAGATTTTGCACGCATTTATCTTGGTGGTAATGGTTTTGCAGCAAAAATTATCTATGATATGGTAAAACCCGATACCGATCCTTTTTCTGAAAATAATGTTGTTGTATTTGCAACAGGTCCATTTACCGGTGGTCATGTATGGGGCGGAAGTCGTGGCCACTGTGCCAGCATATCGCCACTAACCAATATATTCTGTGATTCAAACTTTGGTGGTAATTTTGCAGCAATGTTTAAACGAACAGCCTATGATGCAGTTGTAATAAAAGGCAAAGCTTCTTCACCGGTATATATAAATATACATAATGAGATAGTAACTATAAATGATGCATCATTTATATGGGGAAAATCCGTGTCACAGGCACATTTGTTATTGTCACAACGTGAGAATAAAAGAATTGAATCAGCTTTGATTGGTCCTGCCGGTGAAAATCTTGTACGCTATGCTTCTGTAATCTGCAGTGGAACACGCGTGAGTGCTGCCGGGCGTGGTGGTATTGGGGCCGTACTTGGCTCAAAATTATGCAAAGGCATAGTAGTATCCGGCGATAGTAAGATAGAAATTCATGATACTGAAAAACTTAAAAATTGCCTCAACCAACTCTATCCGGGATTGAAAGAACGTGCAAAACTTTTAACAGAGTTTGGTACGCCTGTGCTGGTACAGATGATAAATAGTAAAGGAAAATTATGTACACGAAATAATCAGAAAGAACAATTTGATAAGGCGTATGCGATAAGTGGTGAATATATTAAAGAGCACCACAAAAAGAAAAACATCGCCTGCCATGGTTGCCCTGTTGCATGCGGAAAACTTGTTGATGTGCCTTATGGTGTTTATGCTGCTAATAATGTTAAAATGCCTGAATATGAAACAATATATGCAATTGGTTCAATGTTAGAAAATAGCGATGTTGTTTCAATTTATAACGCCAATACTGTATGTGATGAGATGGGAATGGATACCATTAGCTTTGGTGTTACTGTTGCGTTTTTGACCGAGTGTATTGAAAATGGGTTGATTCAAAATTCTGATTTAGAAATTCCACTGCACTTTGGAAAATGGAATCATCTTCATGAAATTGCTGAATATACTGCATATCAGAAAGGACTTTTAGGCAAACTGCTGGCGATGGGATCCAAACGTTTATCCGAATATTTTGGCAAGGATTCATATAGGTATCTTTATGAAGTAAAAGGTCTTGAGATTGCCGGCCACTCTGCACGAGGACTCAGACAGATGAGTTTAGGATACGCAACTGCCACCCGTGGCGGAAGTCATCATGATACACGCCCAACCTACTATCCTAATGACCCTGAAGTGGATCCCGGATTTACTCATCAGCCTGAATATTCATTTAATTCACAAAACAACACTGCCGTGGGCGATTCGCTTGTATTATGCAGGTTTATTCACGAGCGCAGTTTTGGTACTCAGATTAACGAAACACTGGCTCAGGCTCTATCGTATGTTACTGGCTGGGATATAACTAAACAGGAATTAACAGAAATTGGCGAACGAATCTACACATTAGAACGCCTTATCAACGTATCCCGCGGTATTGACAGGCAAAGCGATATACTGCCACATCGCGTTATGAATGAACCAATTCCTGACGGTCCTTCTAAAGGATGGGTATGTTCACACGATGATTTGCAGAAAATGCTTGATGAGTATTATGCACTACGTGGTTGGGATGAAAACGGGATACCAAAACAAGCAACATTACAACGTCTTAAAATTGTATAGATCCTGAATCAAGTTCAGTATGACGATGGCTTTTCAGGATGTCGGTTGGTGTGTATGTGATAGTTGGTATTTAGAATGGCGATTTGCATAAATATTGTAATTTTCCCTCTTTCGGGATTTTTGGTAAATAAGATTATTCACCAAAAGGTATTTTATATTCACGTTAATCTCTTATGCATAAAAAACTCTTCTGGCAATAATAGTATTGCATAAAAAGACTGTTTCAATAAAAACCTCGCAGTGCGTGTTTTGTTGTTATAGCACAATATATGTATTCCTGAAAACAAAAATTCCCGTAAAGTGTGACAGTATTGCTACAACAACGTAACGTTAGCTGATATTTAAAAATTTATCTTTCCACGTCAGGCGCTCCTGAATAACATCATTTATGGCTACCTGTGATGATATAAAAAAGCATGGTTGCTGTGCGTGTCGAAGCATGGTTGCTGAGCTTGCCGAAGCATGGTTGCTGAGCTTGTCGAAGTACGCCGTACTGAGCTTGTCGAAGTACGCCGTACATCCCTGCACGGTACGTGTATACGATCCTTTGTAACTATTAATCTTTGCATTGGACTTATAGCACTTACATTTTTTTGTATTTTGTATAATTTTCGCAAAATTGCGGAATGAGCCGTAATTTTTTACACAGCTGCATCGTATGTATGTGCATATTACGCAAAGTGGTCCCAACCTTTTGGTTTTATATTAACCAAAGTTTTGTCTCTTGTTCTCATTAGATATTCTTTTTCTTTGGTGATTGTTCCAATTTTGTATAATGGCCTGTGGAAAGTTTTGTAAAAATCATCTGCAAGCTTTCGTTCTTTTACTGGATTAGCTGTACACACCAGAACATAATCCTCGCCACCTGCCAGCGCATAGTCTCTGGCACTATATCCGCGTTCATTACAATACTGCAGCAAATAGGATGATACCGGCAATGCCTCTTCATCCAGCATAAAGCCCACATTACTTTCTTCGGCTATGTGCATCAAATCCGAACTTAATCCATCACTTACATCTATACATGAATGCACTGCACCTGATTTTGCCAGAAACAAACCTTCCTCTATGTGTGGACGTGGCTCACAGTGAGCTGCAACAAGTAGCTTTTCATAATCCTTAGATGGTTGTTCTGATTTCAGGATAAAGTCTAATCCCGCCCTACTATCGCCCAAAAATCCGGTACAAAAAATACAATCACCTGCCTGTGCTGTATTACGATACAGTATTCTATCTTTTTTGGCAACACCTGTCACAGCAACATTAATTATTAAATCAACTTTTGAAGATGTGGTATCACCTCCCAAAATGTTAACGTTGTACTGTTTTGCCAGTTCCTTCATGCCTCTGTAAATCTGGTCAAGGTATTCTATCTGAGTTTCTTTGGGAATGCCTATGCTTACAAATGCATGCTGGGGGATGGCACCCATTGCTGCGATATCGCTTAAATTAACTGCTAATGACTTATAGCCCAGCTGATAACCAGTCATTGCATCTTTAATAAAATGTACACGTTCAACAAGCAGATCAGTTGTAAGAATAACACATTCATTTTTACCAATCGCAAACACTGCTGCATCATCACCAATTGCACGCACTACATTTTTTTGATTATTAACGCTATTGGGAGTGATGCGTTTTATAAAGCCAAATTCACCAATATCTTTCAGGTTCATTATCTTTTTTACCTGTTCACTCTAATTTAAAACTGCTACGTTCCCTTAGCCACAGATATAATTCCTTTTAATGTTCTGGATGCTTCATACGGACTTTCCGATGAAACTATAGCCGAAACCACAGCAATCCCATCCGCACCATGCTGCACCACACTTTCAGCGTTATGGATCTGTATGCCACCAATTGCTATAACAGGAATTTTCACTGCCTTTTTAATTTCCTGCAATCCTTCCAATCCAATAATTCCTGATATGTCATCTTTGGTTGATGTAGTAAATATTGAACCTGCTCCAATGTAATCTGCCCCATTCTCTTCAGCTTCTATAGCCTCATTAACAGTTGATACAGATATACCTATTATCATGGAATGTGGTACAATGCTTCGTGCCTTTTTTAAAGGCATATCATCCTGCCCCAGATGTACACCATACGCGTCTACTGCCAGTGCCACATCAATTCTGTCATTAATAATCAATGGCACATTATATCTGTCAGTAATGTACTTAATAGTGTGTGCTATTTCAACAAATTCTCGTGTATTGATATTCTTCTCGCGTAATTGCACACAGTCAACACCGCCTTTTATTGCTTCTTCAACTACAACTTCAATAGGCCTGCGTGCAAGCTGCCTATCGGTTACAAGATATAACAAAGCTTTAAACCGTGCTTTCATTGTATTAGCCTTTTATTTTTTTTATAATCTCTTCTGCAACCTTTTTGCCCGATAGCAACATGCCGCCAAATATTGGTCCCATGCGCGGTCCGCCAAATACCGCATTTGCAGCCATACCAGCAACAAAGAGACCAGGAAATATTTCGCGAGTATTGTCCAGCGTGAGCTTTTCAGCTTTTTCAGCCCACATGGATTTTTCGCCTTCAATTGTACCGCCTGGCGTATTAAGCTTGCCAGGGACCTTCTTTACCACAACCCGCACTACTTCAGTATCATGCCCGGTTGTATCTATAACATATGTCGATTGCACTGTCAAGGGATCAACATGTAGTTTGGCAATATCAACTGCCGACCAATTTATCACAAGTCCACATACTTTGTCTTCCCTCATCATGACATCTTCAACACTCATACAATTAAAAATAGTTAATCCCGCTTTGACTGCTTTTGACGCTATAGTGCACACTGCTTCTATTGCATCTGCAGTGTAATAATTTTCAGCATACTGTGTATACCGCACATCAAGTTCTTCAAGTACAGGCAACGCTTCTTTCTGCACAACTATCTCATTAAACTGCATGCCACCACCCCACATGCCACCACCAATTGAAAGTTTTCGCTCAAACATAATTGTCTTAATATTATGTTTTGACAGATAGTAACCTGCAACAAGCCCTGACGGGCCTCCGCCAACAATGGCAACATCGCTTACAAGTGAATTTTTTAATCGCTGGTAGTAGCGATCAATGATTGCAGATGTGATTGTAATTTCATTAAGTTCCATACTATGTCCCCCTTAGTTTATTATATAATCATATGTACAAAATTATGAGATCATGAATCCCGGACAGAAGTCGGGATTAAGGATGACGGCTTATCCTCATAAGTCGAGATCATTCTAAACTTAACTCAGAATGCATACCTTTTATCCAATTTCAATTTTTGCATATTGTTTCAACTCATCTGGTGTCACAGAATACAGTTCATCAATGAGTCTAATCATAAAACTTCCTGGAGCAATTGCTTTCCTTGCTGCTAATTCACCAGCTACACCAAAGTATGCCAATGCTGATGCTGTAGCTTTGAGATAGTCATTATCAACGGCACAGAATGCACCAATCAGCGCTGTTGCGGTACATCCGGTTCCGGTTACATAGCTCATCAGCTTATGACCATTGTGTACTTTCACTACTACAATCCCATCAGTGATAATATCTGTGGGACCGGTTATGGCAACTATAGTTTTATATTGTGTGGCGATAGTTTTTGCTACATCAACAGCATCACCAGCAGAGTGCAATGCATCAACACCTTTTGTGCGCACATCTTTTACAGCAAGTGCCATAATTTCAGATGCATTGCCTCGGATAACTGATACGTTTCCTGAATTTATTATTTTTATTGCTGTGTTAGTCCTCAGCGTAGTTGCGCCTGCACCCACAGGATCCAGTATCACCGGAATCTTATTGCTGCAAGCCACACCAGCAGCAATAAGCATTGAATGAATCCACTCATTGTCAAGAGTACCAATATTGATAACCAGAGCGTGCGCAATAGAAGTCATTTCATTTACTTCATTATATGCATGGGCCATCACTGGCGAAGCCCCGCATGCAAGCAGCGCATTAGCAGTGTAGTTCATTACCACATAATTGGTGATGTTATGTATCAGCGGTTTTTGTGTTCTTATTTTTCCCAGCAATAACGCTGCGTATTCATTGTGATCCATTACAATCTCCTTTTTTAGAATTTTATTTACAGCAATTCACACTCATTATGCGTTTTGATTGCACATAACTTACCGCACATGGTGCATACTTTTTCTCCATAATCTTCACTTCTCTTTCGGCGTATACGTGCCATATCCGGATCTATTGCCTTACTGAACATACCTTCCCAATCAAGCGCTTTTCTACACTTTGACATTTCTAAATCCTGTTTCACTGCTTTTGGAATGCCTTTTGCAATATCAGCTGAATGTGCTGCTATCCGTGTACCAATGACACCCAACCGCACATCCTCCACTGTTGGAAGGCACAGATGCTCTGCAGGTGTCACATAACACAAAAAGTCAGCTCCAGCAAGTGCGGCAATGGCTCCTCCAATTGCTCCAACGATATGGTCATATCCGGGAGCAGCATCGGTTGTTAATGGCCCCAGTACATAAAATGGTGCGTTATCACAGATGCGTTTTTCAGCAATGATGTTTGCGGTAATTTGATCCATTGGCACATGCCCTGGCCCTTCCACAATTACCTGTACTCCTGCATCGCGTGCGTATTTTACCAGCTGACCTAAAATCACCAGCTCTTCTATCTGGGCAGCATCAGTAGCATCTGCAATGGCTCCCGGCCGCAATCCATCTCCCAAACTAAGTGTGACATCATATTTATGTGCTATCATACACAATCTGTCAAACTGCTCATAGAGTGGATTTTCCTTGTTATGATGTTTCATCCATGCTGCAAGCAGAGAACCGCCACGACTCACAATTCCCATCACCCGCTTTTGCTTTGATGCAAGTTCTGCACTCTTTTGTGTTACACCACAATGCACGGTAATATAATCAATACCTTCTTCACATTGTTGTTCTATTGCATCAAACAGCTGTTCACCAGACATATGAATAATTGATTTATTCTTTGCCGAAAGTTCTGCCGCAACCTGGTAAATTGGAACTGCACCAACCATTACTGTTGATTGTTCCAATATCATTTTGCGAATTGCGTGTAAATCTCCGCCTGTTGATAAATCCATAACACTGTCAGCACCATAGTATATTGCCGCTTCAAGTTTTTTTATTTCTTCCTGTATGTCTACATGATCAGTTGATGTCCCAATGTTTGCATTTACCTTTGTAAGTAAACCTTTACCAATTGCACGTGCTGCAAAAGTACGCTTCACATTTTTTGGAATCACCGCCCATCCTTTGGCTATCAATTCCCTCAACACTTCAGGTGCTATTCCCTCATACTCTGCTGCGTGCTGCATCTCGTCTGTTATTACACCCTGTTTTGCAAAATCCAGCTGTGTCATACTATTACCCCTCATAACAAAAAAACCGCCCAGCGAGTGGACGGTTTTTGTAATTTTAAATAAATGAAACCAGAAGCAATTATAAAAACTACTCCCTCCGCTGGCATTACCCAGTTCAGGTTCTAAGGGTATACTCTCAGGCCTGTGCACCAGCACAAACCACCCCTGCTGTAAAGATCAGTTATATAGTACAAAATACTATAACAAATATATAAAAGCAAGTAATTATCAACGTAACAATAAAAATTTTTTCATCTTTCTGGAATTTTGGGAAATAAGATCTATCAAAATCAAATTTCATCTTTGTGTTAATTTCTTATTCAAAAAAAAAACTCTACTTACGTATGATAGTATAGCATACAAAGATTGTTGCAATAAAAATTGCGCAGAGCTGATGTCAGTTTTATAGAGGTGCCTACATTTTTATCTTATTTTGTACAATTTTCCCAAAATTACCGAATGAGCCAAATTTTTTTAAATAAGCTATGCTTGCTTATTATTATTGTTTATTGCAAAATGGCATACCCTATATTCAAAGGATATTACTTTTTATAAAAATATTGTCTTCGTTCGGGTATGCTTTTTGGCGTCCCACCGTTTTTAATAAACTCAGGATCATTATATAATCCGCAATAACAATGTCCATATTCTTCAATATCCGGTGAACAGTAATCACAGGGACATATTATATCATTATCTTTATCACGTATGCCATCAGCATCTCTGCATGGGCAGGAATAATATCCATAACGATTATAATTGGTTGTAAGGCCTTCTATTAATATATCAAGGAATTCTTTATCAGGGTGTAGCACCCATCCATGTTTGGATGCCACCATCTGTGCAAACTGTAATGTATCCTGAAATGTTTTTTCTTTTTTCATGGCTATTTCTCCAGTTTCAACATACGACGCCATTCTTCTTCAATAAAGCCTGTAAAAAAAGTGGTGTCATCAATGACTAAAAAAGGAAATGCAACATACATATTTGATTTTTGAACAAGATATTCCTTTAATTTATTTTTTACATCAACAGGAAGCAAATCTACATACACAAAACGGTATTTTACCGAATTGCTGTCTAAAAAATTGAGTGCACGTTTGCAATGACCGCATGTTGAAAGTGCATATATAGTAACATTACCGGCATTATGTGTTCCATCTTTGTATGTAAAATTGATAGTTTCTTCCATTTGAATGTATCCTGATATGTTTAATAGTAATCATGACCAACTAAACTTATACCTTAAAACGCTTTACAATATTGTTCAGCGTTTCCGCCTGAGATGACAACTCTTCGCTGGCTGCAGCAAGTTCCTCAGAACCGCTTGATACAACCTGTGTCACATCATTTATCTGATTTATTGCCCTGATTATTTCATTGGTAGAAGCACTCTGTTCTTCCATCATGATGGAAATTTCCTCAGACATTTTGTTTACTTCTTCCACCTCAGATTTTACATTATTGCTCATACGATTTAATTCTTGCGACGACTGTGCTATATTCTCCATTAAAACAGCGGTAGTCTTTACATTCTCAATAATCTTTCGTAGTGAATTAGCGGTTTTTTCAACCAGTTCTGAGCCAGCATTAACTTTATTATTTGTCTCAAGAATAAGTTTATTAATCTCCTTGGAGCTCTGTGCAGTTTGATCAGCCAGTTTTGAAATTTCTTCAGCTACCACAGCAAATCCCCTTCCATGTTCACCAGCTCGAGCTGCCTCAATTGACGCATTTAATGATAACAGGTTAATTTGGTCAGAAATGTCAGAAATGATGGTGACTATCTCCGTTATTCGACGCGAGCTTTCATTGATTGCTTTCATCCCGCTCACGGTGCTCCCTAACACTGATTCGCCTTCTTTTGCATAACCATGAGTTTCGTCAGCCATTTTGTACGCATCCTGTGCATGTTGATTGATACGTTCAATGGCTTCAGCTAAATACTCCATTGAATTGCGTGTAGCATCAGCTTTTTTGGCCTGTCCTTTAGCATTTTCAGATACCGAATCGATAGTTGCCTTAATCTCTTCCATTGCAGAAGATGTTTCCTCAATGGAAGCAGCCTGATCCTGAGCAACATTTGCAAGCTGCTGGCTTGACTGAGTCATCTCGTTAGAAGACGACGCTACATGATCTGCAGCATCTTTAACTGCAAGAATGAGCTGGCGTAAATTATCTATGAACAGATTAAAAAGATGAGCAAGATGCCCAACTTCATCCTGTCGTTCAATTGTAATTTTTCGTGTTAAATCACCCTGTCCTTTATTGATTTCTTCTAAAGATTTCACCATCTCATCAAGGGGATGTAAACCTGTATGAACAACTCTCCGTATGAGAACTATAGCAACGCCAAATATAATAAAATTAACCACAATGCTGATTATTAGTATCTTAAACCGGGCTGAAAAATAATCTTTTAATGAATAGATTATCTGAAACGCACCATGTATTTCACCTTCTTTCCATCCTTCCATTGGGCCACCTGTAGGATCTTTGCCATCCTTACGCCCCCACAACTCATAGGATTGAGCAGGATCTCCATGACATATCAAGCAATCCTTTGTGAGTTTTACAGGTCTAAAATAGCGCAATGCTCTGTTTTGATAATCTATCATGAAATATTCGGAAAGATTTTTTGATGCTATTTCATTCAGAATTTTTTGTTCTAATGGTGTAGGTGTATTTTTTGGATTTCTTGGATATTCCTTAGGGACTCTAAATTCGTAACCCAAATCCTGTGATTTTTTTTGCATTGCAATTATAGACGAGAATACTGGAACCGTATACACAAATTTTCCTTTCACATCTGTGATTAAATACTTCTTATCATAAATTGCTCTTTCCCAGTTATTAGCCATATACTCTCTGAATGCTTCACCCATTGTACAGATGGAACGCGCCTTATCTACAAATTGCCTTTCAACTTCCTTTATATAGCCAATACGCCAAAAAATGTTTGTAAAAGCTAAACTAAATAGAAGTACAAGAATTACACCAATTGTAACTTTAGTCCGTATTGTCATGTTTTTCAAGACATCTTTGATTTTAGTCATGACTTTAACCCATTGTTGCGATAATGATCCATTTTATTTTGTTATGTAATTTTAGTAAAACTTTTACATATAATTCAAAAAGTAATGTACAAATAGTAATTTATATATTATCAAAAAGCAAGGAAAAATCTTTTAATGAGTTGCAAAAAGATTCTGTACGTATTTGTTTTAAATAATCATAATTGCACAATAACGTATCAACAACTTTACCGTCTAATGCACTGTCCTTTGCATTTTGCAGTATGGATATTATTTCATCGTCATTCAAAGCTGTTCTATACGGCCGTGATTCAGCCAGTGCAGTAAACATATCAGCTACAGCTAAAATTTTTGAACCAATCGTTAGCATATTCCCGGATATTTTAAATGGATATCCCTTGCCATTGATTGATTCATGATGAAATGAGGCCCATTCATTTATAACTTTAAATAATGGACTTTCTATTTCATCAATAAGCTGATATGTAAAGTATGTATGTTGTTTCATTATTCTCCATTCGTCAGGTGTTAGCTTATCAGGCTTTTCAAGTATTGATAGCGGTATTGCCAGTTTCCCAAGATCATGCATATGTCCTGCTATATCAAGCATATTACATTCCCTTTCTGACATATTACAAAGTCTTCCCAATTCTCTTGAAATCCTGGCAACTGATGATGAGTGGGTTGCAGTGAATCTACTTCTAAAATCTATAATCTTTGTAAATAACATAGCTATTGAGTGAATTTGTTCAAGTGTTAAAGGTGCATTATAGAATATATAATATTTGATCTTTTTTTCAACTTTATTAAATTGTAGATCAAACCAGAATGATTCTTGTTCAGCTAAAGACAGAAAACACTTAACAATTTCAGGATTAAATTGTTCTCCGGAATGTTCTTGAATCATACTACATATACTGTTTTTTTGCGACAACAAGTCTTGTTTATAATTAATACTCACATCAACTCTATCTGCTAAGTGTATTATTTCCGAAGCTAAAGGAATTTCCACCTCATTGTAGTTATTTTTATCAGAATAATATACGTGATGAAATTTTATTATTGGTGCAATACCTTTTGTTATCTCACATGTATCAAGTAATCTATATCCAACTATGCTATGATAATCAATTCCGCCTTTATATCTTAAATCAATTAATTCCTTATATTCACTTTCTTTCAATACTCCGATATCATGTAGAGCCGCTGCAACAACTATTTTTGTTATATCACTGGATTGTAATCCTAAAGAATGTGCTAATCGGCCACTTATGTATGCCACTCTTTTATTATGACTGCCAATATATGGATCAACTAAATCAATTGATCTGGAAAGTGCCATTAATAAATCAACATATAACATCATATTATCAATTTAATAATCAAAATGTATTATTAAAAATACAATATTCAAATTCATACTAATTACTCTTAATATACTAATAACTTCAAAAATCGTCAATTTTATTAACCGTCTAAACTTCTTTTTTATTGAATTTTAACATAAAATTAATAATTTCTTAAAATCTATTTGATGATTATTGAAATTTGATGCTCATTCATGAATCATAATAAAATTAGACAAAAGATAAATAAGCTTAATCTTACAAAAACAAAAAAAGGAAATTTCATACTACGATTAATTCCTTAAATAAAATTTGTGTACATAATAAACATAGTATACACCCCCGCCACCTTAGGCGGAAGGGGTGTACACCGTTTTATTAACAAAATATTTTTAAGGAATTATTAGTGATTTCATACCATAAATTTTATATAAGAAAGTAAGATTAGAGAAATTGTGCATCTTACACCAATAAAACAAGATCTAAAGTAGAACAACTACGGCCCCGTTTTTTTTTGCCAATTTATCGCAGTACACGGCAAAAAGGGGCTATGACTAACACCCATTAAATCGGTGGCTACAACCCCTTCTGCGTACAAAGAGTGCAAGGAATCCCTACATATTATAACAAATTTTCTTTAGTATTTCATAATTAAAAAAGGGTGCACCTTTTGAATGCACCCTTTTTGTGAAAATAATATCTAAATTTTTAAATATTACACATTAATGTCCTTCCCTCAGGCTTTCTGCAGGTGGATAAATTCCTTTGGCTCTCCTATACACTGCAATTCCAAAACGGATACAGCCGCATATTACAACCCACACAGCGATTATTGTGGAAATTGTTAACGTATGCATCACTGCTGTATGATATTCACGAATAAGATAAAGTATGAGATCATCCATTGCACACCTCTAATTATATAAGTTTTTACTATATCAGTTCGTTTAAACTCTGAAATTTTATATAAATATTGTCAATATAAAATTTTGTATTTTATTAAATTTTACCACAACTTATCTCTTAAATAAAATATATTAGATATATTATAAATTTCCCAAAATTACGGAATGAGCCAAAAATAAAAACTGTTTGACATTCTCTATTATATTCTTAAAATTCACAGCAGCCAATATTTTACTGTAAAAATTGCATACATAGTTTCATTTATGAGCAGGTTTATTTATTTCAATGCATATAATCGTGTATTTTTATATTGAGGAACTGTAGTTATACTACCACAATGAGCATTATTGATAATTACAATCATATTAAAGCTAAAATAGATGCAATAGCCCGTACCACTGGCAGGGATGCTCGTTCTATTACCATTATTGCTGTTAGCAAAACCTTCCCTGCACAAATAATTCAGGAAGCCATAGATAATGGAATAACACTGTTTGGCGAAAACAGAGTCCAGGAAGCAAAAGCAAAAATCCCACAATTACATGGCAGCTTCACCTTTCATCTTGTAGGTCATTTGCAATCCAACAAAGCAAAAGATGCTGTAAAGCTTTTTGAGTGTATTCATTCTATAGACAAGCTTTCAACTGCAATTGAAGTTGACAAAGAAGCTAAAAAGATTAATAAGATACAAAATATTCTTATTGAAGTAAATACATCAGGTGAACCATCAAAATTTGGTGTGGAACCTGAAAAAGCGTTTGAGCTGTGCAAAGGAATTATGGATCTGCACAATCTTAATTGTATAGGTTTAATGACTGTTGGGCCTTTGACAGATGACCGCAACAGAATACGTGATGCATTTAAACAGCTGAATCTATTAAAGGAAGATATAAATCAAAAGTTAGGTATTTCAATGCAGGAATTATCGATGGGGATGTCAGGAGATTTTGATATCGCCATAGAGGAAGGTGCCACAATGGTACGCATCGGCACTGCAATTTTTGGGCAAAGGGTATCGTGATGGATCTTGCAAAGGTAACTATCGGTTGTATTGGCCTTGGCAATATGGGTAGTGCTATCTGTATTGGACTATCTAAAATGGTGCCGGAAAAAAACATTATTGCGTATGATGTCGATAGCTCTAAAGTGAATATTTTATCGCAGAAAATTAATTTTACTATTGCAGGTTCTATTCAGGAACTATCGAACAAAAGCGATGTAATTATAATAGCCGTAAAACCAAACACAGTACAGACAGTTACCAAAGAAATACAACGCATACAAAAAGATTTATTAATTATATCAATAGCTGCCGGTATTACCCTTGCAAAGCTTTCAGAATGGTTGGGCGATAGTTACCGGATAATTAGATGTATGCCCAACACACCGGCCTTAATTGGTGAAGGAATGTCAGTATTATCCACCGTTTCAGCATCAAAACAAGATATGCAGATTGCTGAAGCTATTTTTGGCGTCCTGGGTAAGGTAATGACATTGCCCGAAAGCCTTATGGATGCAGTTACTGCTCTGTCTGGTAGCGGTCCTGCGTATGTCTTTACGTTTATACAGGCAATGGCAGATGCCGGAGTAAAAACAGGGTTATCCAGAAACGATGCACTAACGTTAGCTGCTCAAACTGTACTTGGTGCAGCAAAAATGGTGTTACAGGGGGATGAGCCAATAGTACTGCGGGGTAAGGTTACCTCACCTGGAGGTACCACCATTGATGCTATTCATATACTTGAAAAAAATGGATTTTCAGGTATTGTAATGGATGCTATCGACGCTGCCTATAATAAATCAAAAAAATTGGGGGAAAAGTAATGCTTACTAACTACCATATCTGGCAGATAAAAAAAGCAATCAGGTTCATTATACCACTGCTTATTGCAATTGTTATTATAGGTAATGTCGTAACGTTTTTTTTAAAAGACCCTGTTAAAGTACCTGATAATGTACTTTACAAAAAAAATGGATTTCTTCTTTTTAAAGATGCAAATACTTATATATCACTTCTTGAGAAATATCCTTATAACCCGGGTGTTCCAATTACCATTTATACACTTCGTGAAGGCGAATCATACTGGGATGTGATTCAGAAATATCGCATCAGCATTGACACATTTATAGGTGCCAACCCACAGATAGATTCACTACTTGCAAAAGCCGGCACCAAAGTAGTAATACCACATAAGGATGGATTGCTCATTGTCTGCAAACATTTTTTTGATGCATGGTTGGCTAAATTATATACAACAGGCAAAGGTTCAATAAGCGGCAGATACATACACCATCCACTGGAATTGCTGGCAATGGACGATATTCGCTTTGCTTTTATTGAAAATGCACGGCCTGTTGCTGTTAACAATAAAATTGAGAAGCTGTATACCTTACGGCAGAAATTTCAGTCACCAATAAATGGAAGATTTACATCCATGTACGGAGACAGGGTTGACCCGCTTGAGCACGGTATGGCTTTCCATAATGGTCTTGATATCTGTGCACCACAGGGTACACCGATAAAACCGGTTCAAAGCGGGTATGTCAACTTCACCGGTTGGCTGGACGGCTACGGCTTTACAATCATTATTCAGCATGATGAAGGTTACGAAAGCTGGTATGGACACTGCCAGAAGATATTTGTTCAAACCGGAGAATTTGTAACAACTGATACAATCATTGGCACCGTTGGCTCAACAGGTAGGTCAACAGGTCCACATCTGCATTTCATGCTACTTCAGCATGGTAAGATGCTAAATCCTATAATGTTTATCTGGTAATTACATTTTAAGAAAAATTTGGATTTTGAAATAATCCTTTTTCTGCCTTTATTAGATCCTGTTCATCGTCCACTTCATACCATCCAAATCCTGACAGGTCACATATTATTGGTGCAGTTTTTGGATTTTCTGCCAGTACTTGCAATATGTTTTCAACTACTGCTTTTTCACCAAACCTTTCTATAGCCCTGTACGCTGAATCTCTGTATACTGTTTCCATGGATCTATCCACATAGGTCATCCCTATATAGCCGCAGTCAAAATCATGCAGTTGTTTACTTATGTGAACAACTGTTTTTCCATCACTATCTAATTTTACCTTCATGTCATCAGGTCCCAGTTGCCTGTCAAAATCACACATTGCAGTAATTCTGGTAAATGATTGCTTCATTTTTTCAAACATAACCCTTGGATAGATATGATCAACATTGGTTATAAGGAATGAATCATGGGCAAATGTCTTCAATGCAGTAAGTAGAGTAAAAATATTACCTTTATGGTAATCCTTATTTTCAAGTATCTTCAAATGATCTATCTGCTTTTGCTTTAGATGTTTTTCAAGGTCAACAAACGCAAAACCACCTACCACGATTATTTCATCAAAAAAGTTCAGGTCAAAAAATTCAAATAAATAGTCTATAAGAGGTTTTCCATTAACCTGCACCATACCCTTGGTTTTATCTTTGGTCATTTCACCTAAACGGCTACCAGTACCTGCTGCTAATACAATTGCACGCATGATAATAACTCCTTCAATGATTCAATTGTTACAATATCAGGATATTTTTGTAAAAATTGCTCCCTGGTAAAAGTTCCGCATAAACCTATAAATTTAATATTATTGGTAATAGCCTTTTCTGCATCTTTAAGTGAATCTCCAACAAAAGTCAAATCATCTTTTTGCAAATTAAAATGTTTAATCACATATTCAAAATGCTGTGCACCTTTTTCAAAACCATCCTTAAAGCCCAGCACAATATCAAATTGGAGCCCTTCTCTGCTAATGAATTGTTCTATGAGATATTGAAAATTATTTGACGAAACACCAACAATAAATCCTGATTTGCGCAGCTGTTCTATTACATACCGTACATCTTCAGAAAATGTTGATCTGAAAAAACCATCCTTTTTTGTTTCTTCAAAGATTGCAGCTTTCTGGCTGTTGGTTGGATCCCCTGGCAAAATTATCTCAAGCTGCTGAAAAAAAGGGACACCAGATGTTTCAAGATATCGTTTGCGTGCTTCATCAAATGAAATTTCTGGATGGAATCTATGTATAACCTGGCCCGCAATATCAGCAAAACCTTCCATGGTATCAACCAGTGTACCGTCAAAATCAAAAAGAAGAGCCTTTGTTTTAATGATCATGTTCAATTATTCCTTTTTCAATTAGTGACACCGGTAACTATCAACAAAAACCAATCATGATTGCGTATAAATTAGTAAATATAATAATATCTATCAATCTCAATGAGTTTATGTGATTGTCAATAGAAAAAAGCAGTATTTATTGCTAAATGCAAATTTATAGTATTGCAATCTCTGGCATCAAGGCAGTTTGTATATATTATTTATTATGGGTGTACACCTTATTGCATCATTTTGACACAAAATGAACACAATACTTGACATATAATCAAATATATAATTATATAATACATATCATCGCAAATTGTACCCTGGATTATTTTATGAATTACAAAAAGTCACGCTTCCATATTTTGGTACGCAATCATAGTGCAAGGAATACATTGCAAAACACAATGCTATGAATAGTGCACATATAAATAACTCAGATGAATTCATCGTAATAGAGTTATCAGATAGTATTGATCTGCATTGTTTTCATCCAAAAGACATCAAAGATATTCTAAATGAGTTTCTGGATAATGCTGTAACAAAAGGTTATAAAAAAGTTGAGATAATTCATGGTAAGGGGAAATCAATAGTTAAATCTATTGTACATAACTATCTCAAAAAAGATGTAAGGATTACAGATTTTTTTGATAAACCCGGGAATTGGGGAACTACAATTGTAATCATGAAAAATGGAGAATAAAATGAAAAAAATAATAATTACCGGTGGTACAGGTTTTATAGGAACCCATTTAACTCAAAAACTGCTTTCAAAGGGATATTCAGTTGTTGTACTAACACGTAACCCCTCTAAATTTTTATCGCATACACCATCACTAACATATGCCAGATGGGATGGGAACACTGCTGATGGCTGGGGTGACCTTGTAAATGAATCGTATGCAATAATAAATCTGGCTGGCGAATCAATTGCAAGTACCAGATGGACCAGTGAAAAGAAATCAAAGATATTACAAAGCCGGCTCAATGCAGGTAGTGCCATCATTGATGCAATAAAAAAGGCAACACAGGTACCTGAAGTACTGATACAAGCTTCTGCCATTGGATACTATGGTTCACGATCTGAATCATTAACTGAAACATCCAGTCCGGGATTAGGGTTTTTACCTGATGTAGCAATTCAATGGGAAGCATCAACAAAAGAAGCAACTAACTATGGGGTGCGCCATGTCACTATAAGAACGGGACTGGTACTTGGAGAAAATGATGGCTTTCTAAAATTCTTAATCCCAATATTTAAATGGTATTTAGGCGGTTATTTTGGTGATGGTACTCAGTGGATATCCTGGATTCATATTGAAGATGAAGTAAATGCAATCATTCATTGTTTGGAAAACAATGATATTAAAGGTCCGGTTAATGCTGTGAGCCCAAATCCAGCACAGGCAAAATATTTTTATAAAACATTAGCCAGTGTGTTGCATAGGCCATGTGTATTTAAAATACCTGAATTTCCAATTAAATTGCTATTGGGGCAAATGGCTGAAGAGCTTATTTTGTCCAGTCAAAAAGTCCATCCAGATGTGCTGATATCTACAAAATTTAACTTTACCTATCCCAATCTATATGAAGCCCTATATTCTTTACTATCAAAAAGATGAAGATTTACCTAACTGAATAATCTACACTGCACTATGAATAACAATCAGTTAATAACATATGATGAAGCACAGATGCTTGAATGGCACACACTTTTGTCATATTTCAGAGATCTTTGTTATACCGAACCAGGAAAACAGTACTGCACAAACCTACAACCCATGGCATACCACGATATCATCACACAATATAAAAAGATTAACTGTATAAAAGAAATCTTACTTATAGGGCATTATCCTGATTTTTCCGGCATATACGATATAACACAGTTACTGGATAAGGCGGCTAAAGGTGGAACACTTTTATTAGATGAGATTTTCAAAATACGATTGTTTTTAAACGCGCAACACAGAATCACCTCATTTTTTAAATCAGTCCATTATGATACAACAGAACTCACAGAACTTTATAAGCTTGATGATTGCACAAAACTTTTCAAGCTATTAACCTCATCAATAACCGAAAACGGCACTCTTAATGAAAACACCTATCCGGCTTTACGAAAAATTCAAAAAGATATTAGCCAAATTCGAAATACCATAGAAAAAAATTTAAATAGTCTGATTCACTCACAAGATTTTGCACATGCATTACAGGATAAAATATTCACAGTAAAAAATAACAGATATTGCCTCCCCGTGAAATCATCTTATAAAGGCAAAATTAAAGGCACTATTTTAGATATATCATCTTCTGGGGCTACTTTCTTTATAGAACCTGAGAGTATCCATGAATTAAATAATGTGTTACTATATAAAGAAATTGAACTGCAACGTGAAATTGATAGAATACTACAGATCCTCTCTTCAGAAATTGGATCACATGCAACCGAGTTAAAACATAATGCCACAATTTTAGCTTATATAGACTTTTGTACAGCCTGTGCGCGTTTTGCCATTACGTATAATGCACATACACCGGGTATTACACCAGAACCATACATGACATGCATTAATGCCCGACATCCTCTCCTGGCAATTCTTATGCGTGATGCGGTAATCCCCTGCACCATTACATGTGGCAAATCATTCAACTGTCTTATCATCTCTGGTGTGAATACCGGTGGAAAAACAGTGTTGCTAAAAATGCTGGGATTGTTTGCTCTCATGGTGCGGCATGGCCTTCCTATCACAGCCAATCCGGATTCTACTGTAGGATATTTTGAACGTATATTTGTTGATATCGGCGACGAACAGAATATTATGCAATCGCTGTCAACCTTCAGTGGACAGATAAAAAATATTGTACGAATACTTAAAGAATCCAATGAAAAAAGCCTTATACTGATAGATGAGATAATTGTTGGCACAGACCCCAAACAGGGAGCAGCCATTGCACAGGCAGTACTTGAACACCTTGCCAGTAAAAAAGCAATAATAGCAGTTACCACACACTATTCACAACTTAAAGAAATTGCATCGCACGATAGCCATTTTGAAAATGCATCAGTGGTATTTGATATTCATACTATGAAACCAACATATCATGTACTTTTTGGTATTCCTGGTGCAAGTTATACAATTGAAATAGCAAAAAATCTATCTTTGCCGGATGATATAATCCAGAAAGCATTATCGCTTCTGGATGCAACCTCGCAATCTGTTGATGCACTGCTTTCCAAAATTACTGAGCAATCACATGCTTTACAGCAAAAAGAGCAGGAACTATCGCAACTGAAAGAAGAACTACAGAATCTTAAAGAAGAATATAATAAAAAAATCAAAGAACTGCAGACAACCATTGAAAAGGTCACTAAAGAACAGGCAACCTCTTTTATGAATGAATTATATGAGTATCGTAATATAATTGTCAGCAGAATCAGGGAAATACAATCCATGTCCATGAAAGATGCAAACACTCTCATACAGGATATCACTCAGTTGCAAGAAAAGGTTAAACACACCATTACATCATTGCAAAAGCCTCATGAGAACGCGTTGCCATGCACTGCCAAAACTGCAGAAAAGGGCAAAAATGTGTATATACCTTCCCTGCAGCAATACGGTATAATTGAAGAAGTGGATACCAAAGAAAATACTGTAAAAATAAGAATGGGAGCTATTGCCAGCAGGTTTCATTTTGATGAAGTGTATTGTATTGCAGAATCAAAAAAATCTATTGCCACAAAAAAGAAACCGCCAGTTGTAAAAGAAGAAACAACATCAATACCCCTGACAATACAAACGCAGTACAATACAATTGATCTAAGGGGATTGCGTGTTGATGAAGCATTACAAAAGTTAGACAGCGAACTTGATAATATGATAAAACGAAATATTCCATCTGCAGTTATTATACACGGACATGGGACAGGATCATTAAAAAAAGCAGTACGGGATAATCTGAAACATTCGTTCTATGCAAAAAATTTCCGTCCCGGTGAACCTGAAGAAGGCGGTGACGGTGTTACCATCATTCAGTTGCGATAGTTTATCATAAAGTATCACAGGCTGCAGATAACTGCTTCAAAAGGCTGCAATGTGATTGTGTGCACATCACTATTTTGCTTATTATACGTGGACAATAACAATTTGCATGTATTGTTGCAATTGACTTCTTTTACTTTAGAAGAAAAATTTAATGCAACAATACACTGCTTATTTTTATACGATCGCCTATAGAGCATAACCTCACCCGGTGCAGACATAAATTCAATATCCCCTGCATATAACGCTTCATGCGATTTCCTTAATACTATGAGTTGCCGGTAAAATTGGAGCATTGATTGCTCTTCCTGTAACTGTATTGTAACATTAGTACGTTGATAATCTTGGTTTACCGGCAGCCACGGTTTAACAGCTGAAAAACCAGCATATTTGGTAGCATTCCATTGCATAGGTGTACGGGCTTTATCTCTGCCTTTATGAAATGGCCAGTACTTTTTGCCAAGTGGATCCTGAATATACTTATACGGTATTTTTCCATCAACCATACCAATCTCTTCGCCATAGTAAATAAAAGGGGTTCCTTTCTGCGTTAACAACAAAACTGCTAAAAGCTTTGCTTTGACAGTATCATTCTTCAGCATACGGGTAATTGCACGCGATTGATCATGATTTGAAAAGACATGGCATGGCCAGCCTCTGTTACCAATTGCGTTGTACCAATCTACTAAAATAGTTTTTAATTCGTGGCAGTCAAAAGATGCAAAGATTGTTGAAAAATTAAAATTCAAATGCAGTTCGTCATTATCACCCAAAAACGATGCCGGAAGGTGGGGATCCCTTACCCCTTCATCCAGATACACCTCGCCAACACTCATGATATCACCATAGCTATCAAACAACACACGCATTTCTTTCAAGATGTCATGTGTTTCAGGCTGATTGCGGTCATATTTGTGCAATTGCTGGTCATGCCTTCTGGGATTTGTCAAACGCAGTTTATACGGATTATTCCTGAATTGGCGGTCCTTAACCAGTAGATTAATTACATCAAACCTGAAGCCTTTCACTCCATTATCAAGCCAGAATCGCAACACATCAAACATTGCCCGTTTTACCCGGGGATTACGCCAGTTTAAATCCGGCTGTTGCCTGGTAAATAGATGAAGATAATATTCGTTAGTGAGAGAATCCCATTCCCATGCCCTTCCGCCAAAAGCCGCCATCCAGTTATTGGGCACCTTCTTATTGATACCAGGATGCCAAATATACCAATCCCTTTTAGGATTGTCTTTTGATGATCGCGATTCCAGAAACCATGGATGTAAATGTGAAGTATGATTAAAGACCATATCCATGATTATTGCAATGTTTCGCTTTTCCGCTTCTTTTATCAGCCGCTTGAAATCGCGCATGGTTCCAAACACAGGGTCAATAGCGCAATAATCACTTACATCATACCCAAAATCATACATCGGAGAACGATAAATTGGCGAAAGCCACACACCATCAATACCAAGATCTTGTAAATAATCAAGATTATCGGTAATGCCATTTATATCGCCAATTCCATCATTATTTGAATCTTTAAAGCTACGGGGATAAATCTGGTATATTACCCCGTGCTTCCACCAGATTTTCTTCATGCAGTTTCTACCGGTTATTCGTAATCCCTTTCCTTTGATTCTTTCACAGTCTGTTTGCTTACAGTCTTTTCCATCTGAGCTTTCACATCATCGGCTTTCCCCACAGCCTGAAGTGCCTTAAAGTATGCAGCAGCAGTTTCATACACAGCCTGATCAATCCTTTCCTGTATCTTTTTGTTGGAGTAATACTCTTGAGCCATTGCATCTTTGAAAGGCTTAAAGAGTTTCTTCATGTTGCCGCCTTTCATATTATTAGACAGGGCATACTCCTCCATCTTTTTCCACAAATCCATTGAAATTCCTTTATCGGGATTCTTTTGATATGAGGGACCTTTTTCTATTGCAACGCCATACTCATCCGTATCAATACCCCATATCACATTTTGCCAGGTAGTACCTACGTTGGCTTTAAAAATACCGTATTTATAAAATTTTCCAACATCCTCTATAGCTGTTCCGGTTGTTCCATGCTGAGCAATACCTACACCCCACGGAGCCATTGCTTTATACGTATTATATGTAAGCTCAAGATCAATATTGCCCCGCACATTGCCATGTGTTGTACCGTTATTAATGGCAATTAAATCCGGGCACTGTCCCAACTTTGCAAGTGCCTCAACAAGCGTAACAGCCTCACTTACGGATGAATTGCCATGGGCACCACCAATCTCCCCAACTTCAGATTCATACATTAACCCTGCTTTCACAACCTGTTCACTCAATAGCGCACTGAGTGCAATATTCTGTTCCATAGGCAAAAATGAAACATCAATTGAAAATGAGCCGTACCCCGCTTCAATAGAAGCTTTAATAAGTGCATCAGCTTTATCAAACGCCTTTCGGCTCACTTCCTGCACAGTGGTGTGGTCCCTGTGACAGGTAAATGGAACAGCCTTTGGACCAACATTACCCATCTTTTCATTTAAGGTTACTACAAGTGTAATGAAATCCTTGGGTGTCAGTCCTGTATATCCACCCGTTAAATCGCTTTCTGATAAAGCCAGTTCATATATTACAGGAGCGTTGAGCTCCATTGAAGCCTTTATTAACCCTGGAATAGCAATCTCATGGCGTGTATTCACAGCCATCACCACCCAGTGACTGCCTTCCTTCATTGCTGATTGTATAATAGATTTCCCGTTGACATGCATCACTTTTGAATCGGGGAATGCTTTCTTAAAATTTTCAGGCCTCAAATCAAGTATATTCATATTTTCCTCCATTAAATTCAAATAATGTATTTATAATGTAATAAATATTTAATTTAACGCAAGCATAATTTTTTACACGTTAAGCATTTGTATCGGTTACTATCTGTCCTATGATTCTATTGCCGTTATCATACAGTATCTTGTGTAATGTTGTTTCAGATAACCCATATCTCATTAACGTAGCTATCTCCAGCTCACGGGGAAACACAATATTTGGAAAATCCGAACCATAAAGAATTCTATCCTGATATTTTTCTATGATTTCAGGTTCTTTGTGAAATGCCCCTTCATAATCTGGTAAAAATACAAAAGCTGTATCCATCATAAGATTGGGATAATCATCCAGAAGCTGTAAAAATTCATCATATTCATATGCACCCATATGTGCGATAGTTACCGGTATATCAGGATATTGCCTTAGCAGCTTTTTAAATCCGCTAACCCCAACGTATTCGTTGCCCACAGGGCCTGTGCCAACATGCATCAGGATGCGCTTCTTGTGGTGTAGCACCAGTTCATACAGCGGGAAAAGCCGTGTATCGTATGGATAAAACTTCTGGACTAAAAGTTGCAATTTAAATCCCAGTACCCGGGGGTGAGTAATAAAATCTTCAGCAAGTGCGATATCATCATCGGCATGGTAAGCTCCAAAGCAATACACATCGTCCTGTTCATCAAGAATTTTAATATTCCAGTCATTTAAATTTTTTGCAATACCCGCTCTGTGGGCATAATTTGAATACACAATTTTTTCAACACCATGCTCTTTAAGATATGCAATGCACTCCTTATGGTACAGGTGATAGAGTACATCCCACCCATAATCGTTTATAAACGATTTCCATATTGCATCAAACATGCGTTCCGGGAACAGATGAACATGAAAATCGATGATTGGATGCGTTTTCATTTTTTACTATGTTCCTTGCGGTATTGTTTTGGCGACATCCCTGTCATTTTAGAAAAAACCGTACAAAACGTAGTATTGGAATTAAACCCCACTGCAACTCCAATGGATAATACAGAACGGTTAGGTTCTTCCAGCAAAAGCTTTTGTGCTTCTTTTACCCTGAACTCATTAACAAATGTGTTAAAATTTTTTTGTATATGTTCGTTTAAAATCTCTGATAACTGATGAGTGCTTATATTGAGTTCTTTAGCCAGGTCAGGTAGCGACAGTTCCTCATCAGCAAACGCCTTTTCATCTTCCATGATTTCATATAATCTTTGAATAATTTGATGCACATCAAGCCCCTTAATTCGAGAACGCTCATACCGTGCCTTCATCGCTTCGCTTTTTAAAAGTTTGTTATAATCAGGGTGTCGCTGTGTTACAAGATATACAAATGTCATTGCTACATTTGCAATGATTACTGCCCACTTAACTATCTGTAATGATACAAATGCACCATACACACATATTACATTGGAAACAACAATGGATAATGCAAAAATGTAGCCCATCCGTGAAACACCTGGTACGGTATGCCATTTTTTCTTTTTCCATACATAGGCCATAGTTATCAAATTAGGCAACATGAAAGTAATAAGATAGATATTGGGAATTATAAATAGCAGATATAATCCTTTATCATAATGCGAAAGATCATAGAATCTATCACTCAAAATTGGTAATCCGGGAAAACATGATGCACCGCATGAAATTCCTTTGATCAAAATGGGCACCAGAATATAGCCTAAAGAAATAACAGATGGTAAAAAGATAATATAGTAAAGTTTCTTTATATCAAAGAAGCTTGAAATTATCCATGTGTATCGCATCACCATAAGCGGGGGAACAATAAAAATTATTGGAATGGATGCAATACTTAGATAGTATCCTATACCGGAGCTATCGAACAAGCCTGATGAATAGATGCATATTTGCAGTAGCCATACTCCTAAGCCAAAGAAAGAAACTGCATATATTTTATTAATAGTGACAATTTTCTTCTGAACAAACTGCCCTAAAGCAATAATCACTGAAAATACTGCCCCATAGAACATAAAGAAATGTAATACTGATTCCGCGCTCATAATTATTCAAATTTATATAATTATAATTTTATAATTATAAAACATTCAAAGTTATAACTCTGAAAGACTTCTAAACATATACATGATATAATCTTTACAGTATCAAATAATACCATCCGGTCGTTCTATAACATTACCGGATGAAACGCTCTAATAGGAGGTTATAGTATGACTCAGCATCAAAATGTCAATTATGAAAAGGAATTTGAAGAATATCTTAACAGGGAAAAGCACCTTGCGCTGATGGTGTTAAGCAGGGCAAAAAAATTTGGTGATTCTAAGATTGCTGTACGGCACAAAGCGTATGGCACATGGGAAGCGTTTAACTGGAAGCAATTTGGCGAGCTTATTGAATCAGCAGGTAAAGGTTTGCTTGAGTTTGGAGTAAAGGAATTTGAATTTGTTGGTATATTCTCAAATAACAGGGTGGAATGGGCAGTTGTTGATTATGCATCATTTGCAGTAAGGGCATGTTCAGTACCGGTATATGCCACAAACTCAGCCAAAGAGCTGGAATATATTATAAATGATTGTGGGATACGCATTCTTTTTGTTGAAAAACAGGAACACTATGATAAGGCAAAGAGTATACTCGATTCATCCAAAACTCTTGAAAAAATCATTGTTTTTGACCGTAATACAAAAATTGCTAATGATCCGCGTATAATGCTGTTTGATGAATTTATTGCCATGGGTAAAAATTCTGGACTTGGTGAAAAGTTACAGGAGCGTTTATCCAAAGTACAAAGTGATGACCTTTCGACGCTTATTTACACTTCAGGTACAACAGGCCAACCAAAAGGTGTAATGCTTACTCATAAAAACTGGTTTGCTATGCTGTTTGGAACAGGCTATCATATTCCTGTGGAACCATCTGATGTCAATTTAGCGTTTTTGCCATTATCACATGTTTTTGAACGTGCTTGGAGTTATTTCATACTGTGTAATAATGCACAGGTTGACTACTGCCATGATACAAAAGCACTTCTTGATTTCTTAAAGGAATCACGACCACACTTTATGTGTAGTGTACCGCGAATGTGGGAAAAAGTGTATGCTACCATTATGGATGGTATTAAGAATGCGCCTACTGCAAAGCAAAAACTTTTCAACTGGGCACTGGAGATTGGCGGGAAATATCAGTATTTGAAGAAAGACCATAAACCCATACCATTAGGATTAAAGCTTAAACATATATTAGCTACAAAACTGGTGTTACATAAAATTCGTGACCTTTTTGGTGGCAGGAACAAAGTATTCAATTGTGGTGGTTCAGCATTTTCAGGCGAAATAAGTGAATTCTTTTTTAAAGCGGGTGTATTCATTCTGCAGGGTTATGGCATGACCGAATGTTTTGTTATATGTGTTTCTAACCCTGAAAGAAATAAATTTGGCACATGTGGCCCTGTTGTACCACTTATGCAGGTGCGTATATCCTCAGAAGGTGAAATTCAAGCTAAAGGGCCCAGTATGACTGCGGGATACTGGAATAAACCTGAACTTACTGAAGCGCTTTTTACTGAAGATGGATGGATTAAAACTGGGGATGTTGGCTTTATTGACAGTGAGGGTTTTATTACCATTACTGACAGAATTAAAGACCTGTTCAAAACTTCTGGTGGTAAATATATTGCTCCACAACAAATTGAAATGTTATTTAAGGAGGATATATACTTTGAACAGACCGCAGCAATTGGTGATGGACGCAAATTTGTTTCAGCATTAATTGTTCCTGCATTTGAACCATTGGAAAAATGGGCAAAAAGCACTAATATAAGCTTTTCTTCACGCGAAGACCTGGTAAAACATCCTGAAGTGATTAAATTCTATCGTGAAAGAATTGATTATTTAACACGAGATTTAGGTCAGGTTGAAAAGATAAAAAAATTCACTTTGCTTCCACATGAATTTACTCAGGAAAGCGGTGAAATGACACCCACTCAGAAAATACGACGTAAAGTAATAAATGAGCATTACAAAGATATCATCGAGGCTATGTATGCTGAGTAAAAAATTACGCCGCTGCAAAAGGTAGCGGCGTAATTTTTAAAAAAAATATATTACAACTTGACATGTAATATCCTTTTAGTTATATTTAAGTAAATTCTTATTTACTAAATAAAAGGAGTTTTATATGAAAAGTATTAAATCAATTGTAACTTTAAGTTTTATATTTATAACCTCTATGGTTCTTGCACAGCATCAACATGGCAAGGGAATGATGTATCATATGTATGATACAAAATCAGAAGTAACTGTTTCAGGTACTGTTGAAGATACAGTAACTGAAGTTCATCCATGTTGTGGTTCTAATATGAACCACTATTACATAAAAGTAAAAAGTGATAACGAAACCATTAAGATATTCTTAGGACCAACTGATTATGTTAAATCACAAATTACTATAAAAAAGGGTGATAGTGTTACAGTATTTGGTTCAAAAATTGTATTGAATAAAGAAACTGTGATAATTGCAAAAAACGTTAAAACAAAAGAAAAAGAAGTAACTTTGCGTAATGATGACGGCACGCCAAAATGGGCAGGCCAGATGAAATATAAATATCAGAAATAAGTTACTATTTGGTTTTAAGCCTGTACACTCCATCCCATTTTTTAGGGGGTGGAGTTTTGGCAAATTCTTTGCAACGCTCAATATAGGTTTTGCAAGGTCCATCGTCAGGAACAATTTTTAATCCAGCCTTAAAAGCTGATTGAGCATCATCCCATTGCCTTTCTCTGAAAAGTGTTAATCCCTCATTATACTTCTTCAGCATTTCATACATATAATCAGGAAGAGTGCCTTTTTTGCCCAATAATTCATATACCTTTATAGGTTGATCTTTTCCAACAACTCGTATTAAATCAAGTTCTCGTACATCAACAATATCTTTTACACGTTCATAAGTAGATTCACTGATCATTGCATACGTGCCATAATACTTGTTTGCACCTTCCAATCGTGAAGCCAGGTTAACAGCATCCCCCATCATAGTATAATCCATGCGTTGACGTGAACCCATATTCCCAACAACAGCATCACCTGTATTAATACCCATCCGCACTTTAAGTTCAAATGTACCTTTTTTACGCCATTCTTCGCGTAATTCCGCAAGTCTTCGCTTCATATCAATTGCAGCCAGACATACCCTTTCTGGGTGATCTTCAAACGCCAGCGGTGCACCAAAAAAGGCTATTATTGCATCACCTTCATATTTATCCACAGTGCCCTCGTATTTTAAAATTATATCCGTCATTTCCGATAAATATTCGTTCAGCAATGCAACAAGTTCCTGCGGGGTTAACTTTTCCGAAATAGAAGAAAACCCGGCAACATCTGAAAAAAAGATGCTGATGTTTCTTAATTCACCACCTAACTGCAATTTACCAGGATCCTTAATTAATTCTTCAACAACACGAGGTGCCATATATTTAGAAAACACTTCCTTGATATAGCGTTTCTGGCTTTCCTCACTCATAAATTTAACACCACTGATAATTGCTGAAGGCAAAAGTATTGCTAAAGACACTCCTAACTGATCCATGTAAAGATTTTGGAACGCAAATAACGCTATGTTGATAATATTGTACATAACAAGTGTGCCAACAATTGCTATAATTGTTCCTGTTGCGCTTAAACGTTGCACAGTAAGAACAAGTACAATTGCCAATAATAGTATTACGCAATAATCTATCCATTGAGGAACCTGGTATATATAGGCCTGCTGTAACACTGTGTTAATGAAATTGTGGTATGTACCCACCATCAGATATTCTGATGACAGGGGTGTTACACCAATATCATGTGATGCTGTTGCTGTTAATCCAATGATACATGAATGATCTTTTAACCTATCAACCTCAAGTACAAGTCGTGCAGCATTGATAAAATTGATTAAATTTTTACTGGCTTCTTTCAGCTGGTTATCATCGTTTTCCTTCAATTGTTTGTTGATTTCGGCTAACTGATTTTCAAGATTTTTTATATATCCATTTTCTATCTCATACAACTGTGTGCGGTTTATTTTTATCTTATTCCATAGATCCTGTTTTGCTTTAAGGTCTTTTGTTTTTTCAAATATTTCACGCAGGGTAGACAGCTCACCATATAACCTGCTGCGTTCGGTGTTTTTAGACTGAACTTCTTGCTCATCAAAAAATTCATGTACAGTATCTTTTAACTGATTATATTCAAGCAATGCATAAAACGACACATGATTGAAGGTCTCAGTAAATTCACCACTCCAGTGCACATACGACATACCCGCATCATCAATGGGAATCACGTAATCCTTTTTTTGCAGTGTTATCGGATCGGTAGCATCGCGCAGTACAATGTGTTTGCCATGAACTATCTCCACATCTGTCTTTTTAACCTTCATCAAATCCATTAGCATTACCATTGCCATGTGGAAATAGATCCTGTCATTAAATACTCGTATCAGCCGTATACGACGTGCAATGCCATCAATATCAAAGTCACTATCCACATAGCCAAAATCCTTAGCACTTAAGGCAAGTTCTGGAATAGGATACTGTATTATTACCCTTGTAGGATCAACATATCGTGAAAATTCCTTTTGCTTATCTTTGGGAACCGGAATGGAAGCTATCTTTTCAAAGCGCTGGATGGATTCATTACGTTTTTTTTGATCTTCTGGTGATAATTTAGTTTCAGTAAGTGCACGGTTTAAAAAAGAATATGCCAGAATAACATTATTTTTGGCCATAGCCTCTGAAAATAACCTGTCACTATCAAGTATTGCGTGATTAAGTTCTTCATAAGTAATCCGTTTTCCACTTTTTGCTTTCTCCTCAATAATTTGCAAAATATCCAGCTGTGCATACCGTGGCGATTTATCCATAAACTGAATATCAAATGCTATCTGTTTTGGTCCGATATCCTTGATGACTTCAAGACCACTGGCATAGATATATCGCGGCCATGGAAATTGGCCCACATTGCTGATGCTGTTATCATCAATATCAAGAAAGGTAAGATATTCCCATTGAGGAAGCTGCGGTTTTATCTTGAAACGTACATCAAATAATTTATACTCAAAAAGCCTGTATACATTAGTGAGCAAAAAACCAATAATCAGCAAACCAAGAACCAGGCCAGTTGCGGCACCATATAACGGATTTGATTCAATATTCTTTTTTAAATTATCAAACATTTTTTCTGGCATAAACCCACCTGTATATGTATTTTGTTTACATTATAAAGACAGGATAATAAATTTACAAGTATAATAATATGGTGTCCTGGTAAAATGTTTGCTTCACGATTTTTTTGTTGGAAAACAATTGTAAGTTTTATTGGTGACCACACCCAGAAATACTACAAAAAGCCCAACATACAGCTTAAATGAGACAAATTTATGCAATGTTATCACTAATAGTTAATTAAAAATATTTTGTTACTAAAACAGTGTGATGTACAACATGTTTATTATGTTCACCAATTCTTTTTAAGTAATAAATCATGCAATGTTATTGAGATCTTCGTCATAGTTGCTAAAACGCATTTTTAATACTACATACTCTATTGCTTTTTGGAAAGCTTCATTAATTGGATATCTATTGCCTCTCACAGAATCTATCATCATCGACTGCATGGATATAGAACTTATATGTGGTAGATTACTGGAATACATTGCAATAATTTCTTTTTTTGCGCTGTATTGCTTTTGAAGTGTGGTGCATGCCACGGGAACTATCGCCCCAAATTTGTGTGTCATAAAAGTAAATCCAAATAAACGGCATACCAGTGGCCTGTATTCATACACAGCACAGCACCCAATTCTGTGATTTGTTCTTTCTGTTTCATAAAATGGGCACAGGTTCTGGTTAGTTTTATCAAGCCACATCAGGTAGGTATTTTGTTCATACAAATGTATGCACAGCGGCAACATTTCCACAATGGATGCTTCGATATTGTTGCATGCTGTATTGCAGCATTGCCCACAACCCTCAGGACATTTGGCAGAAAATAAATTTTTTACATTGCTGGTGATTTCTTCAACTTCCTGATATAATCGTACAATCTTCTGTAATTGTGGAAATAATGAATAATAATTTTGACTAATATACATAGCTACTCCGCAATAGACATGTAGATTAGAAAATTATTATTACATAATGGAGTAAAATCAGCAGTATTAATGTGCTGTCAACTTTTTATTTGTTTATTGTTTTGTTAGTGTTGTTAAATTCTTCTACACGTTTAAACCACAGTGAAGATTTTTTTCTTTCAAGCTTTGAGTATACACATCCACAATATTGCTGTCTGTACATCCCGTATTGTTTAGATAATTCAATAGAATGTTGATAGCCGCCATGTGCTTTGAAATCTGAAGGGATATAAGTAATGTCATATACTTTGGAAAGCTTGCTGCCTATCTCATTTATTTTCTGAGCATCTTTATAAGGGCTTACAGTTAACGTGGTGCACACAGCATTAAAGTTTTTTTTACGTGCAACTTTAAATGTTTCTTCAAGGCGGAATGCATAGCATGCATGACAGCGGGGCGATAGTTCCCCATAAAAGCGGTAAGGTTTTACAACATTAAACCATTCTTTTTGGTTATATTGACCGATAGTTACCGGGATTGAATGCTGCTGTGAAAATTTTACAACTTCTGATAATCGCCTTTTGTATTCTGACTGTGGTGATATATTGGGGTTGTAGAAAAAGACATGTACATCAAATTGAGACGTAAGAACAGAGTACACATGCGTCAAACACGGGCCACAACATGTGTGTAACAGCACTGAGTGTAATTGGCTACTATTCACTTAAGATATTTGTCAATAAAGCTATTTAATTTTTTTAATTTTGACGGATTAACCTTGCCATCAAGCCATAATAAAAGGTCGGCATTTACACCACGCTGGCAATTGTACTCGTGGTGAATAACAAAATTTGCAATTTCAAATTTCATATTTTCAAAAATCTCTTCTGCAATACACAGATTTGAAGGTTCGGGCCCTATACAGTCTGCAATTTTTACAATGATTTCGTGTTTGTTGATTTCCTTTAATTCTTCACGGTAGGGCTCATCAAAAATACATTTAGCCAGACAAATATTGTCAGAAGGGGATAAAAACCAGCCATTTACCCCTAAAGAAGCCTTGTTTTTCTTCTTCATTGCTTATTTCCTCTTGTACCATGGCAAAATAGTATTAAATTTTAAAACAATATACTACACATATACTCAGTACTAAAATTACTTAAAATAATTTTTATAAAAACAAAGTTAATTATATGATAATCAAATTCTTAAATAATGTATAATTTTGAAAAAAAGAAATATCGTAATATTAAATTTAAATATATAAAAATAATATTAAAATGTCAAATATTTAAGATTAAATTCAAGTATTAAACTAAAAATTTTTTACAATGAGTGCTTCAAATTATTCTATGTACGTTGAAGTGTACTCACACGGTTTTTACATTTACTAAAGTGTACAATATTCTATATCTATCATATATTCTTGTTTAAGAACTATAGTGAATTATTTTTTGTAAAATTTTGTATGTGTTAGTCAAGATTTCTACCTTAAATTAAATTTGTAAACATAATAACCATATTCTACACCCCCGCAGCCTCCGGCGACGGGGTGTACACAGTTTTATTAACAAAATATTTTTAAGGAATTATTAGTGTATGTTATTTTTTTTCTTGACATATTTATATTTTTTAAATTATTGATTTATCAATATAACTTACTAATAAATTAAAGTATTATTTATGAAAATATCTTTCTATAACATCATCAGCAAAAGCTATTATTTTTGGTTTTATTATTTTTATAGCATGGCTCGTCTGTAGCTTTTGCTGATGCTGTTATGTATGCAAGGGCCGCAGGCGGGTAGCCGGCGGCCTTTGTGATTTATGGAATAATATATAAGGCCGCCACCCTCCGGGCTCTTAAAAGACTTTACAACTTTTCGGAGGAAAATATGGCCACATGTAATGCAGATCCTGCTTCTTTATCTTGCAGTGTTACCAATGTTATTGCACCATCATTACCACTTTACAGCAAAACATACCGTGAAACAACGGTGATCCACCTGCCCTATAATATCTCAATATCGCACAATACCTTATCAATCATTGCAGGTCCATGCTCAATTGAATCTGAAGAACAGATTATGGCAACTGCTGAATTTGTAAAACAAGCAGGAGCTTCAATACTACGGGGTGGTGCGTTCAAACCAAGAACATCTCCATATGCATTCCAGGGAATGGGTATTCAAGGGTTGCAGTTATTACGCAAAGCGGGAGATTATTACAAAATGCCTATCATTACAGAAGTTCTGGATACTGAAGATATCCCCCTTGTAGGCGAATATGCTGATATCCTACAGGTTGGTGCCCGTAATTGTCAAAATTTTTCACTGTTACGGAAATTGGGTAAGATTAAAAAACCAGTTCTCTTAAAACGCGGGATGATGGTTACCATAAAAGAATTTTTAATGGCTGCAGAATATATACTGGCTGAGGGGAATGAGAATGTCATACTATGCGAACGAGGTATACGCACATTTGAAACAGAAACACGCAATACACTTGATATCTCTGCAGTACCCGTTTTAAAGCAAAAAACACATCTGCCGGTTATTGTGGACCCCTCACATGCAGCAGGTAACTGGAAACTTATTCACCCATTGGCACTGGCGGCACTTGCAGCAGGAGCTGACGGACTTATGATTGAATGCCATATAAAGCCTGAATCAGCACTATGCGATGGAGAACAATCACTGCGCCCGGATAAATTTGCCCTTTTGATGGAAGATGTAAAAAAGATTAGTACTATGCTCAATAAAAAATTAGATTGTATCTAAACTACAATAAACTGTACAGGTATACCAGTTGAAACCTTCAATAAACCATCGCAGTGATATAGATCACCATCCATGGTATACATAAAAGGATGTTGCGACTGCAATACAATTTCTTTTACAGTCTTTTCATAATATAGTGTATTGTTGATGGGTATTCCCTTTTTTAATTTGATTATTTGTTTGGCAAGATCTTTTGGCTTCATTGCACATACAATAACGTGGAATTGTCCATCTTTTTCATTAGCCCGGAATAATGGATAAAATCCCATACCAATTGTTTCAACCGTGCCAGCAAGAATACCCAGCACATCCTTGAATGGCAGAGTTTCAGAATCACATGTAATATTTCCTGTAAACCCTTTGAATAATTTGGAATCAGAATGCGAGAATGCTTCGACTATTATATTTAATATTAAACCTACAAGTTTTCTATAACTTTTACCTGTAGAATAGTAGACATCTAAAAAATCGGCAGTCAAACCATTACCAAATAAAAAACAATACCTGCCGTCAATTAATAGAGTATGGCGTGTAACAATCTTAACATCGTGCCCACGTTTAATCTGAGTGATAAAGCGATGTAAAACATCATTTGCATCACCTTTTATTTCAAGGCTTGTTGCCACATTATTCATTGTACCAGTTTTTAATATTAATACAGGAGGTATTTTGTCATTATAAACTTTACTGAATTGAGTTACTATATGGTGCAAAGTGCCGTCACCACCCGAAGGTGCAATATACTCAACCCCAAGTTTTTTAAATTCTTTTGCAACATCAACAATTTCATCAATCGTTTTTGTATATTTTACAATAACATTATCCTTAGCAATACTTTCAAAAGTTTTTTCTGGATTTATTTTTCCTAATTTAAATTTTCTTGAATTAAGATTGACAATAACACCTATTTTTTTCATACACTGACCTTTTTTGTTGTAATTTATGCAAACAAGCAAGAATGTTGATATAATCATTACATTTATGTCAAATCGTTTTTCGTAATAAAAAAATATATTGACCTTCAACTAAATATCTTTTTATAGAATGAAAAGTACTTAATATTATAGCTGATACCAAAGGACATTCATATATGGCAATTATCTGTATTCGTGGCGGCTCTATATCAGCAGGAAATAAGGTTAGTACATCATATGTTGATATGCTTGGCCATAATAAACTATTGCAACATCATACAATTATTAACATTTCAAAATTGGGCGATAGTTCCTTTGAAGGGGTATGGCAGTTTGACAACATACTATTGCATAAACCAGATATTCTGATTCTGCATTTTGGAATGGATGACATATACAGGCCTGTATATCGTTCAGAATTTAAGGAAAACCTTGTACGCATGGTACAGAAAGCACGTAATGCTTCAATTCGTGATATCATATTGCCAACACTGCACCTTGTAAGAAATGAATACGATATGGATGCTGTGTATGTGTTTACTAGAACTATACGTGAAGTAGCATTAGACATGAATTGCTTGCTGGCAACTGTGCATATTGAATGGATCAACTATCTTTTTGAAACAGGTAAAAGACTGGATACATTATTAACCACTGACGACAGATATCCCAATGAACAGGGACATGCATTAATAGCTGAAGCTATAAAGAAAAAATTAGTACAACTGTTATAATCGTATAAGAGCACATGGCACAATGTAGCCATGTGCTCCTGTAGCTTTTATTGAATCTTACCTGCTACTTTTTTAATCTGCTCTTCAGCTTCTTTATTCATCTTTTCAAGAAGTTCAGCACAGGTGGGTATATCATCAATAAGGCCAATAGATTGACCAACCATTAGTGGTGCTGCATTCACATCACCCTGCTCCCAGGCTTTGCTCATACGTTCCCCGGAAATTAAAGGGAACAGTTCCTCAAAACCCCCTCCTCGCTGCTCAATTTCAAGTATTTTATTCACAACTTCATTCTTTAAAGCTCTGCCCTGAAGGTGTAAGCTTTTCATAATAAGTGTAGTTTCATATTCCTGGCGTTTAACAAGCTCCTGCTTTATATTGTCATGTACTTCACATTCCTTTGTAGCTATAAAACGGCTTGCCATCATTACACCTTCAGCACCCAGCATCAATGCTGCTGCCATGGTTTTGCCGTTTGCAATACCACCAACTGTTATAACCGGAATTTTAACTGTTTGTGCAATTTTTGTTGTCAGTACCATTGTAGTGACATCATCATTAAGCGGATGTCCTCCTTCTTCAATCCCTGCTGCATAAATACCATCATATCCCACATGTTCGGCATGTACTGCATGACGTACTGCTCCAACTTTATGAAACATTTTGACACCAGCTTTTTTAAGCATATCAATATATTCCATACCACAGGCTTTGTCTATAGGGGAGCCTGATACTTCAATACCAGCAACCTTTTCTTCAGCACACACTTTAAGATACATCTTGTGATGCTCTCCAGTGATACGAACTGAAGGCAATATTGTGACATTTACAAAAAAAGGCTTGTCAGTCAGTTTCCGCGTTTCACGGATAGCATTTCTAAATTCTTCTTCGGTATTGTAATTACCAGCAGTCAGGTTACCTATCCCACCGGCATTTGAAATTGCTGCACACAACTTTGGTTTGCACAGCCACATCATTGCACCGCAAATAATAGGATATTTCACCCCAAACATCTCAGTAATCTTTGTTTTGATCATACAAAACTCTCCTTACAATAAATTTTTATGATGATGTCATTGAATAGATTCAACATTTCTTTGTTTAGATTATTATTTCACAATCACTTATTGGAAATGCTGCGCAGGAGTGTATATACCCAAAACGCCTGTCTGCCTGTCTAAGCTTTACTCCTTCAGGTTGATACACTTTACCACTAACTAATTTAACCCTGCACATACTGCATTCACCGCTTCTGCACAGCGATGGCACAACAATATGATTTTTCTCAAGCGACTGCAGTAATGGCTGGCCTGCAGTAACAGTAAAATCCTTTTTGCCACGCACTTTGATTACAAAACGTGTGTTTTGGCTTATCTCTTTTGGCCATCCAGGTTGAGAAAAGACATCAGCAGGTACACCGTAGCTTTCCATTCGTATCTGGCGTGGTTTTAATTTCAGCGGCTGCAATTCCTTTAGCAAGTGTTCATACATCGCCTGTGGCCCGCAGATAAAGAATGTTTTATCGGAACTATCGCCTACTATTTCTTTTATAATGTCTTTTGTGATAAAACCTTTGTACGTGCCAGCTCCCTCTTCAAGCACAGGAATATAGCGGAAAAACGTATATTTTGATGCCACCTTAGAGAAGTAATCATTAAATATCAACTCACTATCGTTTTTGCTCCCATAAATGAGCCATATTTCCTTTTCGGTTCCAGTATTAACAGCATGCTGTATCATAGACTTAAATGGCGTCACACCGCTACCACCAGCAATATATACAACTTTATTGCTATGAATAATTGGATTATGATAAAAATTACCTGCAGGGGCTGATACCTGTAAACTATCGCCAATCTTAATGCTATCAAGCAGATAGTTAGATATCATACCACCTTCAACTCGACGCACTGTTATATCATAATATGCTATCTCATCCGGCGAAGATGATATGCTGTACGGACGTGATGTGCGTATACCATCTACCTCAACTATCACGGAAATATATTGACCAGCCTGAAATGGCGGCATATATTTTTGTTTTGATGCAAGTCGCAATGTTTTTGTTGAGTTTGTTTCATTGATTATATCAGTTACCTTTACATCAATTGCATGCGGATGGAATCGTTCCACATATTTTTTAGCAAGGCCCCGTTCCAATCTGTAATCGTATCCATAGCGCTTGAGCACCTCTATATCGGTTGTAACTTTTTCATATCCTTCAAGCTGTCGTAATATCTGACTGTCCATATACTTCCTCCTATTTTTTTCGCATTTCTTTCAGGATTGCCCGTGCTGCAGAATGCCCGGACGTGAGTGTTGGCTGATAACCTGCTGCACCATACCAGCTACCTGCACAATACAGGCCATCAATTGGTGGTTTAGGTGAGATAAACATTGTTGAGTCTTTTACATATTGGTCAAAACCGTACGCACCACCACCCGGATGGCCTAAATAGCGCATATGAGTGATGGGAGTGGCAATCTCCATCTCTTCGATGTGGCTTATAATGCCTGGAAATACTTTTTCGGCATTTTTCAGCATTGCCTCAGCACAGCGGTATTTTTCATCGTTGTATTGATGTGGAGGAACTTTAAGCCATGGTTCAGCATACTTCATGGTAACCAGCACTACCTGCGATGTCCCTTTAGGGACCATTTCATTGTCAAAAACATTGTAGCAAGTTAATATAAATGAGCTGTTTTCAGTATCAAGTGTTTTTGATAGTTGATAATCAAATTCCATATCAGTGCTATTGGAGATAAAATTTGTTTCTTCATTAATTCCAACTTCATGATAGTCGCAATCCAAACCGCAATAAATAGTAAAAAAAGATGTGCCCACACTGCTTCCCTTATATTGCTCCAGAGCTTTTTGATTTACCGTATCATCCATCATATCAACAAATGTGCTTATAGCTGAGGCATTAGACAGTACATACTTTGATTCAAATTCCTGCCCTGATGTTGTACGCACACCATACGCCGTATTATTTTTTATTAGTATTTTTGAAACTTCAGTGTTAAACAACACTTCCCCGCCATTTTCATATATTACTTCTAGCATTGCATTTGACAGCATCTGCGAGCCACCTTTTATATGATATGGCTTGAACTCTACATATGAAAAGAGCAATGCGGCCATGTCGCTAAAACACAGCTTTGAAGGCGGCAATCCCATATATGTCCAGTATGGGCTTATAACTGCTTTAAGCAATGGATCGTTAAAATATTCATCAAGAACAGATTGTGTGTCTTTTAATGCATATTTATAATATAATGGATATTTTTTTGGATTAATATCTGGATCATTTAAATAAAATGCTCCTATAACTTCAGTAAAAAATTGCCATACAAAATCAAAAAACTTCTGTATTGCATCTCTTTGGTTTGGGAACTGTTGCTGCAATACCTTAATTAGTTCTTCTTTATTGGTTGGTAGAGTGATATCGATAATCCCAGGCATCACAACTCTGTAAAGTTTTTCCATTTCAACAAAATCAAGTTTATTAAGAACTCCAATACTATCAAGAACACTTCGCAGAGGGCCAGGACGTTCAGGAGTACCCATACCGCTTAACTGATGGAGTGACACTTCAAATTCAAATCTGCCTCTGCAAAAGCTTGTTGCGCACCCACCAGGAATATTATGTTTTTCAATTAAAAGTATTTTAGCTCCTTTACGGGCAAGTGTAGCAGCAGCAGCTAAACCTGCATTTCCTGCACCAATAATGATTACATCATACATATAAGAACCTCCTTTAACATAACATTGTTATGTTAAAATATACAATATTTTAGTCAACTACTTTTAAGCAAAAAAATAAAGGAGGGCTATACTTATCCCTCCTTTATTTATCTTAAATTTTCATATTATATTTATCGTTCATCAAGCGGTATATACTCCCTATATCCATCCAGCGATGATGCATACGCAGGTCGTATGATCTTATTATGGATTATCTGTTCAATTCTATGAGCTGACCAACCACTAAACCGTGCCATAGCAAAAATCGGTGTAAACAGTTCCATAGGGATCCCCATCATTTTATAGATCAATCCCGAATAAAAATCAACATTTGGCGAAACTACTGTTCCTTTATACTCCTGTACTAATCTGGTACCTATATCTGCCACTTTTGCAAATAAATTAAATTCATCAAGATTCTTCTTTATTTTTGCAAATTCTTCAGCTTTTTGCCTGAAAATAATTGCCCGCGGATCAGATTTTGTATACACTGCATGGCCAATACCATAAATTTTGCCTGATCTATCATGAGCCTTCTTTTCTAATATTAGCTTAAGATAATGTTCCACTTCTTCGTCATCATCCCAATCCTTAACATTCTGCTTAATATCCTTCATCATCTTCATAACAGCTTCATTTGCCCCACCATGCAAATGACCACTTAACGAAGCAATTCCAGCGCATAATGCCATGTAGGTATTGGCACCACTTGAAGTAACAGTTCGTACTGCAAATGTGGAGTTATTGCCACCACCATGCTCGGCATGCAACATAAGAGCCAAATCAAAAAGTTTAGCTTCATATTCAGTAGGTCTTTCGCCACGCAACATATATAAAAAGTTTTCAGCTGTACTCCAATCTGGATTGGGTTTGGTAATATATAAATCCCCCCCTTTCCTGAATTTCATCACATTGTAATTATATGCGATAATTACTGGAGCTTTCGCTATCAGATTTATACATTGTCTGCTTACATCTTTAATATCAGTAGAATCTGGATTAGGATCGCATCTGCTTAAGTGCGATACCACAGAATGCAATGCATACATCTGATTATAATTCACATCTTCCTGCATAATAATGCTGCGCTCTAACTTTGTCAACGGACGTCTATCTGCGATAACTTCTTCAAAACGCTCTAAATCTTTTTTATTGGGCAATTCACCAGTAAGCAGTAGATACGTTACTTCATCAAATCCATATCTTCCTTCCTGCTGAATGCGCTGTGCCAACTCACACGCATCAAAACCACAATAGTATAATTTACCCTCAACAGGCTTAACGGTATATGTACCATCACCTTTTGGAATTTTTTCATATCCAATGACTATACCTTTTGAAGTAATACCAGCAACAACACCAGAACCATCAGGATTTCTGAGTCCTAATTTAATATCTTTTTTCTTAATCAACTCTGGAGAAATCGCATCATGCTCCAGCATAAGCTTTTCAATCTTTTTTAAGATGTTTTCCATCCATACCTCCGTTTTATTCATTAGTATAATTTCTGCTGTTTTTGCCAGTATCATAGTCATTTCTCCATCATTTACTTAATTTATGACTATAATACTCAGTATACTGAATTGTACAAGAACATCTAATTTTAATATTACTTTATTCTACAAATTTAACATTTTTGCAATGAAAGAGCAGGAATTTTGAGGGATTTTCAAAGGAGCATTGCAATAGTAAACAAAGAAATATACTACATATAACATGAACTTTTTAGCAATATTTTTTGTCAAGCCTAAAACTACTTAATTTTACAAAAAATTGACTCATGTGGTTTCAATTCACCTAAATCTATATGATCACTGTACACATAAATTTCTCTATTTCCCCACACATCAGTCAGTTTGGTTGTTGGCAATATGACTGATTTCAAGAATCCTTTTAGCTGAACTATCTTTTTCCTTGACCTGTCCAAAAAATTAAAAAATGCAATATAGCCCGCTGTATTATATATAATTTCGGGCATATTATTTACCATAATGTCTACCGGATACACTTTCCCCATGCTACATACCTTGACTAATTCATCAATCTTATCAATTAGTTTCCAATCATCATCTTGTAGTAAACCTAAATTATCCGAAATAAAATACATTCCACCCGTAATAATAACCGCATTGATTAGTGCCATTCTTTCTTCTTTTGAAAGTTTAGTTTCTGTTTGCCGCAACATGATGCAATCAGGATCATTAAGCCATAAATATCTGTGCATCTGGCACCGGTTTAGTATACTGCGTATCGCAAATTTGGTACACAACGCATGAGGGTCACGCGTAAGGTAATATCTATATTTTGCCATCCAGTAGGGTGCAACATCAGGACCTATACGCATTCCATCAACATGACCTATGGATGCGGACAACGGTGCGCCACATCCCAGGATAAATACTCTATCTCCTGCCACTTCTCGTATGAGCGTATATCCCAACTTCAAACGTTGTGCCGATGATAAACTCATATCATATGCCTTACCACACAATGATGCAGCATATACAAAATCCAATTTTAAGTATCCAAAACCCCATTCATGTACAAAGGTATTAATAACCTCTTTAATGTATTCCTGATACCCGGGATGAGTTGTATCTAACGCATAAAAATATCCAAACATATCCCAATTTGGATTCCATCCTGCAATAACCGGGTTGCCTTCATTATCATGAAGAAACCAGTCATGGTGCTTTTTATATAGTATTGATTTTCGTGATGCTATAAAAGGAGCAAGCCAAATACCCGGAATCATTCCCATTGTTCTGATTTTATGAGCAATTGGAGCAAGGCCATCTGCAAATTTATTATTTACTGACAACCAGTCGCCAACTGCCGTTTGATAACCATCATCCAGTTGAAAAACATCAAATCGTTTTCTTTTATTTTTCAAAATATCAAGATTGTGATAAATGCTTTTTTCATCGATTTTTGTATAATAATAGTACCAGGAACACCATCCTTTAAGTATTTTTTTTCGCAAAGAGTTCTGGGATTTGTTGAGTTCAAAATAACGCTCAAAAGCCTGGTTGATGCTTTTACTGGCAATGATGTATATTAAATCAGCTCTTAATTTTGATGAAGGGCTTACTATCATATTGCAAAAATCATGTATTATATCTAGTTGAATATGACTGTCAAAAGTGGAAGAATTAATATATACATATTGATTAAAAGGTCTTCCCTGACCTATCACACAGAACGATGAATTTTCAGAACCAACGGCAGCTACCATAGTACTGTTGAAAGAGCCTACCGTGCCAGCAGGAAGATTTCTGGGGTTATCCTGCAAAATATTCATACACCTAAGAAAACTTTTCATTTCTTTTTCTTTAAATGAATATGACCGGGTTAAACTCCACGATTGATAGCCATTTTTGAAGAAATAGTAGTCTTCAGTTCCTGGTATTACAAATCTGCTAATTGATGTAATAATTTTGTCTATAATTACATCGTGTTCTGCAAGATTGTCTATGGTATATTTTATTGTAAGGTGATCTTCCTCATCTGACAAAACAACAGTCATCCGTAAATTTTCATCGCTAGTTATGCATGTAATCTTCTTTTTACCTAATGCGGTGACAGGTAATGATTGAATTCTCTGTATTGTTTTATTTTGGATACAGTATGTATATTTTATTTCCCAACTATCGAAAAGTACGTCCGGCTTTTTTATTTGTAGTTTTAGCTCTTTTTTCCCTTTTGATACAATCCATTCCATCACAAACCTCTATTTCAAAGAACAATCAAGAATATGTGTATCGTACACTGAACCTATTAGTAGTGATGAATTGTATCTTACAGCCACAGTAGAAGACTGAATTAATTCACCGTCATCTATTAATGCTGTTTCTTTAGTATATCCACTATCCGTAAAAGTAATTTTAAGTATTTCTGAGGGGGCTTTTGTTTGTTCATTTTTTGCATGTTTTACAAATGTCAATAATTTTGGATGGCATCCTGCCCATAAAGCGCCATCCCTATCAAAAGATATATTATCAACTCCCGTGTGACATTGTATATCATATAAAAATGTTAGATTATAATCTTTTTCAATTGTATATGCTTTTATACATTTTCCAACTGGTGATGCAACAAATAATTTTGATCTATCCAGATTTGCTGTTATACCATTGGCATATTTGATATTTTTAGCTTTTATTTCAAATTTTTTCCCATTATAGAACAATACATAAGAATTTGCAAGCTGAAGATAATCCTCAATAGTCTTGCCAAATGATGATTTATTCCCATGGTCATTGGTTACATACAATATATCCTCATCAATAAGAACAAGGTCGTTAGGCGAAAACAAAAGGTCCTGGTCTTCGATAGATTTTAAGTACTTTAGATTGTTTCCGGTAATAAGAAATTTTTCAATGAAATGTCCATCTGTACGGTGATTTACCACATACAATAATAATCTGTTTTTTGTTATTTGGATTAAATCTATCCCATGTGGATGAAATTCATAAGGAAAATCGGATTTCATTTTATTTAAAACTTTTGTTTTTGTATTATAAGCAAAAATTGCTCCATTTATATTTTGCCCCCGAGCAAAAGCCCTTCTATCATCGGAAGAGATATATGCAGTCCCTGAATTATAATCTATGACGATATCTTCCGGTCCCGGTATAGAAGAAACAGGTTTACATATATAATCTGAATAGGAAACTATTGTTTTGAATTCACCTGCATCATATAATGTTTTTATTATAAAAAGCAAAACAATAAGAATTAACACAATGAGCAATATAGCTAACTTTTTCATATACTGAACCTCCCGGAATAATTATAAATAAATCTTTTTTTTAATGAATATAAAATTTTAAACAAATAATGAACTCCGATAGAGCTAACAGTAGCACACCCATTTTCCATAAGATACACTATATACACATCAAACATAGAATACATAATTGCACTTTGATAATTGATAGATACTATATAAGGCGTCAAGTATTATTACAATAAAATTTTTATGAATATCTTTAAATTTTATTCACATCCTTACTCATGAATATCCATATATCTTTAAGAGCTTTCTTCCACTGTATATGTTCTAATGCCTTTCCCCGCCATTTTCTACCTTCCACAACTTTACGTTCCAGTATAGTCCACCCATTTTTATAATCAAACCATTTCCACTGGCATCCAGCTTTATAGATGTATTCGCAATTTTCAATTTTGATTAATACATCTGAAGCTTCTGGATAATCAAAATAGTCCCAATGCATCCCTGCGTAGAAGATATATTCAGGGTTCTTTATGTTCAATAATGCATCAAAACCCCTGGAATAATTGAAATTTTTCCAATCCAACCCTGCATGATAAATATACTTAGCAGATCTCAATTCTATAAGGCGGTCCAGTCCTTTTTCATAATCGAACTGCTTCCAGAACCTCCCTGCCCTAAAAATATATTCATCATTATCCCATTGTAACATTTGTGTGATGCCACGGTTAAAATCAAAATTCTTCCAGTAAATGCCAGCATGATACAATCCATCGATAGTATTGTTTTGTATAAAATATTCCATTGCTAAAGAAACATCAAAGTGTACCCAGTCTTTGCCTGCCTTTACAATATAATCCGTTACATGGCAAGCTAAAAGTTCTTGCAACAAATGTAATGATTGGTCGCTACTATCTAATCCCGCTTTGTAAACAGCCTGTGCTTTTTTAACGGTATCGTTCATATTATACTATTAACTATCTAAAATATCATTAACGTTTAAACAATAGATATTGCTTTTCCAAATGGTGCCACAAAACTCTCATTTCGGCTTTTTGTTATAAGCCATAAAGTATTGGGATATGGATGTAATTTATCAACATCATAAATATATCCGTCTGTAATAACAATTACCATTTCCTTATGACCTTTTAAATATTCATTAAAAAAAGAAGAAAAAAACGTTGCACCGCCATATCCTGATTTGATTAGCTTCCAGTCTCCTTTTTTATATTCATATGGTCTGTCGGATTTTTCCGACCGGGTAAATGCGTCCCCCTGTTTTACCGGAATAAAATATTCTTCATCAATGCATACCAGAAACACTTTATATTTATTGGTTAAATCTTCTATTATTCCAAAAGCTATTTCCAGGTCTTCCTTTTGAGCCATCATGGAAGCAGATATGTCGATAGCTACTGTGATAATCTCACTTTGTTTGTATGCACGCCCTGCAATATAGATTCCCTTTGCCACATATCGTCTGTTGAAACGTGAATGAGTGTAATACCATTCATTTGAATGCGACATGTAGTCAATGATGCTCCTGATATGATTTTTATAATATGAACTATCGCACATATTAATCTTTTCAAGTAATGCCACTATGTCCATATATGAGCGTTCAATAGTGCACCATTCATCTTTTTTAGCATGCGCAATAATTTTATTTTTTATTGCACTCTTTTTTGTGCTGTCTTCGGTAAAATAATGGACACCTGTTGGAAGATGCATATTCTCATCCTGCAATATCAGCTTCTCATCATCTACAGAAGAATTGTGAAGGTAGTGTTTATAATTAAACTCATTATCATGTTCATGATCATTATTATGAGCTACAACAAAATCATCCAGAAACAATCCTTTTTGTTTTTCAATATCACCGTGATGTTGTATAACCGTTAATGAATTTTGCTTTTTCAGAAGCCAGCGGTACACATCTTCCCATACCGGATCCTGAATTGCAGTATCATCATAAAACTCCAAAGGAATATACGGTAGACCACGAGGTATGGTAAGCAATGGCACATCCCACTGATATTGACCCTGTCGGGAAAAGAAATTTTTACTATGATTATGAATAAATGTGTTCACCACCATATCCTGCGCTATATTCTGCAACACCACATCACCACTTTTTGACCTGTGATCATGTTCCAGTATAACATGAAGCATTTCATGAACTAGAAGGCCAATAAATTCATCCTGTGAAATGGTGTTTAGAAAATCAGGATTATAATATAAAACCATTCTATGTGAGGCAATCAATGATAGCGTGGGTATTGATTTGGTTTGCACAAATTCAACAGCATGATAGAAATATGAGGTGAACCTGCTTTGTTTCCATATCTTAAGAAGTGCAGTATTTATATATGTATTGCTCATTGCTCTTACACATCAAGAAACACCCGGACTTTTTCCAGAATGTCCTGTTTTACTTCCGTGTTATCAATACGCTTCAATGCATCCGGTATTTGTGTAAAAAGCCCACAATCCCTTACCAGAGCAAACATGAATGACACTCGTGTATCCGCACGTGTACAGGATACAAATCTCAGGAAGTTAGTTAACTTTTGCAGCAACTGTTCATCCGGTTTGCCATTTTTATTTACAGTTTCAGTGTATAGCGTATGTATAGCGCCATTAACAGCCCACAATATATCCTCTGCGGGTATAGTATTATCTTTTAGTTCCTGTAATTTTTTTTCATTGCCTGCAAGGATATCATTGCTATCTATAACTCTTGGCGATACATACTGTAAAATAAAATCTGTGCCAGCTACCTGGCCAATTAATGATATAATAATTTTTTGCAGCACCGTGTAATCATTATGTATGAGATAGCTTTGAAATTGTTCTTCAGTCTGGAAATTATACGCTTTATAAAGAGTATCAGAAACCTGATGCCATCCGCGTGGATTAGGATTAACTGATGAACTATCCCATAACCTGTCCGTATATGTTGCAATGTAGTGTATGACCGCAGGATGAATATTTTCATCAATAGCCCACTGCAACCAGTTTTCTGCATCAGGCACAAGATTAAACACTGCCAATCTGCCATCAAGAGCTGAATCATCAAAATCGGTTATTACTGTGTTGTCTGAATCACCTAAATTTCCAGCAAGGACAATTGCGGTTTTTGGTGGTAATGCATGTTCTCCACACATTCGCTCAGTTATAATCTGGAATAATGTCTGAATAACAGTTGGATGCGCCCTGTTTGCTTCATCCAGAAACCACAAAATACCATCATAGCCCTCGGGAACAGTTTCAGGTGGTATGAATCGTGGCCTGAAATAAATCATACGTTTTAAATTATTATCAGGTACTGGATAGCCACCCAAATCCACATTCTCTTTGAATGCCAGACGTGTATCTATATAATAATAATTATGCTTTCTGGCAACCTGCTCAACTATAGCTGATTTTCCTACACCCGGATAACCTACTATTTTAATGGCATAGTGTATGTCACCTTCTGTTTGAAGGTATCTATCTAATATCTCAATTAATTCACTTGTTGATACTTCTACTGGCCGTTTCATATTTATTAATTCTATCGTACACAATATATTTATTCAATATTTATTTAAATAGCTTCACCAATTGTTATATACAGCCCATAAAAGTTTGTGCTGAATCCAACATCCAGACGTATATTAAGGCTCTGTTCCTGTTTTATCTTAAACCGCAAGCCGCCACCCCAGGTATATACAATGTGTTCCTTATCAAAATCACGTAAAGAAGGAGCAACTTCCCCTGCACCAGCAAAACCACAACCAAAAAACCTCCAGAACAAAGGAACTCTGTATTCGGCCTGGATAACCATCATATTCCTGTCACGATATCTTCCTTCATATAAGCCGCGCATAAGTTTTGCTCCCCCCATTTGTGACAATAAATAAAAGGGAGCCTGTCCATGAATATAACCAGAAAAAATTTGCACAGCCAGAACATGCGAAAACCAGAATGGCTCAAAAAAGCGATAATCAAAGGTTACATTAACAAAATCAAAATCACTTTTAATATATTTAGAATACTGCGTAATAGTAAGATTGGCATACGCCCCATCCCTGGTAAACAGTATATCATCACGGCTGTCATAATTAATAGTAAATCCAAGACCGGAAACAAGCCCTTTATCTGCTCCCGGTACCAGATTTGAATCTATCAGTCCGCCTTCCCGGGCCTTTGTTGTTTTTCTTTCATCTATGTGATATAAAAGACCAATATAAAATCCCGGGATAAATGCACGTTCAACAATATTTTTAAATGAAAATATCCTGGAAGTATATGCTTCTTTGTAGTCTTCGGTAGTGTCCTGACCAATTCCATAAAATTTGTCAGGATAATTCATATACTGGAACTCATTTTTGATATGGTACTTATCTCTAAAAAAATAGAATTCAGGAAAAACCTGGAATATAAACTGGTCATTTTGTGTATGGGTAAAGGTTACCGCCAATGTTGTTGGGCGCAATTTAATTGGTGGTATGCTCATTATTATGTCCTGGAAATATGTTAGAAAAACTACACCATAGGCAAACTGTGTTTCAGGTTTATAATAAAGATGTGGAATAATCAGCCAGTCGTTTTTACTTATAACAACTACATCCTGTAAAGGTTGGCCCGCAATGTTATCCTTCTTTTCAATTTTTGCATAAACTTTAATCGAAAACAATATAATAAACACAACATATAGCAGCACATATAAGTGTACTTTTGTGGATTTAATAATAATAGATCGACTTAGAATTCCCATTGTAGACTCAACCTTTCATCTATTCTATTATTCCAAAACGCAAATTTATGAAAAAGTACAAGTCAGAATATCGCAGTTTCTTTAAAAGCAACATGGATATACTGCCAATTATGCATATTTTATTTTAAACCAATAATATATTAATCCAGTTGAAGTTAATACTATCCCTAAAAGTGAAGGAATAAATGCTGTAATCAGAGTTACTGACAAATATATTATATAAAACACAACCACCAGAATAACAGTAACGGGATAACCCCATGTTTTAAAAGGTCTAACAACATCAGGATATTTTCTCCGCAAAACAATAACACTTGCTAAAGTTAATATATTGAAGATGGTTCCTGTTGCTGAAAAATAATCAATTACGGCTTCATATGAATTTTTATATAACGAAGCAAACATTACCAGCACACATGCCCATAATCCCTGCAAAATAATTGCATTATTAGGGGTTTTGTATTTTTCATGTACTATCGCACACCATGAAAAAAACAACTTATCCTGTGCCATCGCATGCCAGGTTCGTGCTTTGACCATAACCTGCGTGCCAACGTTGCCAAATGTATTAACCATTACTGCATACGCAACCATAAGTGCACCCGCAGCACCAAGCGCACGTTGCAAGGCATCAACTGCAATCGATTTTGATACGGCAAATTCTGCTGCGGGTACCTGAAATAGATATGCAGCATTTGCCCCCATGTATAAAATAAGCACACACACTATCCCAATTAATAGTGATAAGGGCAAATTTTTTCTTGGATTTTTTACCTCTTCAGCCACATAAGTGGCACCTTCCCAGCCACTGAATGCAAAAAATGCATACCGCAGTGCAGCTCCAATTCCTAGAAAATGCGTGAAGGTGAAGTGTTCAGGCAAAAGCGGTGTGTAAAAATTTGCAACATTACCGTTTTTTGCAAAACACGCCATGATGATGTAGCCAAGAGCAATCACTTTTGATGAGCTTATCACAATTTGCACTACACCACTGAGCTTAACACCAAAACAATTTATAATGGTATGAAAAACAATAATCAGTAACGCAACTGCAACTACAACACTATGTGACAGATATATGCCGGAAGAAATAACAAAGGAAGCCTGAGTATATTCCGCAAAGACCAGTGCAACAGCAGCGATAGCCCCTGTTTCAGAAACAAAGAACATTGCCCATCCACGCAAAAATGCAATCAATGGGCCGTATGCCTCTTTCAAATACACATATGGGCCACCAGATCGTGGCATCATTGCCACCAATTCAGCATAGCACACTGCAGCAAAAATTGTAATAACTGCACCTATAATCCACACACTTCCAAACAGCAGTGTAGAACCAACAAGCGCCATAATTGGACCGGGTGTCCTGAAGATTCCTGAACCAATAATGCGGCTAATCACTATAGACACAGCTGAAGGCAATCCCAATCCCCGTTCAAGATTTGTGTCTTCGGTAAAATTCTGATTTGTGAGAGCATGCATTGGCATTATTGTGCAGGGTGATATGTATAGCGATGCTTTATGTATATATCTTCAACCTTGAAGTTATTACTACGCAGTGTATCAAATAATTCTTTACCTTTTGATAGGCTGGTTAGTCCCATGACAACACCGCAGTGTTTTGTTATTGAATTAGGAACAGGAAGTAGTGCATAGGTAATCTCAGGATGATTGTCCTGCAACCAGTAATGGGCTCGCATTCCTTCGGCAACCGATACAAATGTAATTAAACACTTGGTGTAATCTTTTTTGAAAAGGGAAACAAAGAATTTATGGATATGCAATTTCACACCTAAAAGAAAAAAAGCAATTACATCAAACAATGATTGTGGTTTATAACCTTTTCCTTTTACTATCTCAAATTGCGCAGTTGAAGTATCAATGACAACAGTGTTCATGATATTGCCAGATTCAAAACACCATTGTTCTATCTCTTTTTTCATAGAAGGGTCATCTGAAATAATCTGAACAGATGAACCATCATCTACTGCATTTATAGTTTTGGCTATTAACGCAACAGATATGGGGCAGCTATAGCCCCGGATATCTATCACTTTTTTTTCATTCATATTTTTAGTCATATAGCTATGACCCGTTATATTCTAATTGTGATATGCATACTGCAACATGTTTCTGTATTTATTATATGTATAATACCTGAACTTTAATATATAGTACCGGTTGGTAATAAGTTTAGAATTTTTAAAATCATACGGTGAAAACAATATCGGATTAGCAAGAATTGCTAACATTCGGGATTTTTCATCTGTGCTCAGCTGATATATACTTTTACCAAAATAATAATAAGATGCATTTTTAATTCCAAAAACACCTTTGCCCAGCTCACAATAGTTAAGATATAATTTCAGTATACGGTCCTTGTCAAGGATCATCTCCATTTCCAATGCAATTAAAAGTTCAGCATATTTCCGTATAATGGATTTAAAAGGAAGCAAAAATAGAGTGCGCGAAAGTTGCTGCGTGATAGTACTTGCACCATACATCCTGTAACCAACCTTATGATTAATAACTATCGCTCGTTTTACTGCTTCAATATCAACACCGTTGTGCGTGTAAAATTTATAATCTTCAATTGAAATAACCATCTTCTTGATGTCATCAGGTATTTTCTTAAATGGTATGAATTTTACTGGTTTTACATTATAACCATCAACATGCAACCGATATAACATCAAAGGCGTAATGCGTGGATTGTGGTCAGAGTAATATACCAGCAAAGCACCCATACCAAGAATAAATGCAATATGAAGAGCTACAACCGCTTTTATAATTTTTTTTGTAAAAGTCCACTTAACGTTGACGTTTTCTAAATAATAATCTGTTGAATTACTCCAGCGTTTTAAACGCCCATACATCATTTTTAAATCCTGTACCATCAAAACCACCTATTAGAATAATTCTATCTTTAAAAACCGTGCAACTGTGCGAAACACGTTCACCCATCGGAGTAAAGCTGTTAAACAATTCCCAATCTTTCCCATTGTCTGACCTGTACACAGTGCCACCCTTTCTGAATCCACCTATAACCCACAGTGATTTTTTATAGACCACCGCACCGTGGCCGCCACCGGCAAAGAATGGCATATTGCTGGCAACCTTTTTCCAGTGAATTCCATCAGATGAATTCCATACATCACTGAAACTTGTAAAATCATTATTGCCATCAACACGGATGCCACCAACAACCCATAGTTTATCCCTGAAAACAGTTAAAATATGTCCACCACGTGAGCCAAAAGGCAAATCATCTGCAACTTTGTGCCAGGTAACGCCATCGTCTGACTTAAATGCTTCTGCCCCACATGCAATCCCACCAACCAGCATAATGGTATTTTTAAAGACAGCACATGCATGTCCACCTCGTGGCATAAATTCTGCAGTTTCCTTTACACACTGCCAGGTAATACCGTCATCAGATTCCCATACGTCATTCAGGTCAATAATATTTCGTGATTCATCAAAAGTAAGCCCACCAACAATATATAATTTGTCATTATACACAAACGCAGTATGCCCTGCTCTTGGCTTAAAAGGCATCTTGCCGGCACTGAACCAATGTAACCCTTCTTTTGAATACCATACCTCATTATACGGATTATTGCCGTCCCAGCCACCAATAAGCCATAATTTTCCTTTAAATACAGTGCATGTATGGCCTGCCCTGCCAGAAAATGGTGCATGTAAAAGATAACGTGTAAAGCTTGATTCTTTTTCGTTTAAACCAGTAAGCAATGACGAAGCATAAAAAAGAAAGCCTGCAGCCACAACGATTATTATAATAGATTTATACAATTTTTTATAATCCATACTAATTCTCTGATTTCACCAACAAAAAGCGTTTGAATTTATTAATTACATTATTCCTGAAATCTGCCACGTTAATAAAATAAGATATAGTGTACGGCGACGGGAATGTACACTTCGTTTTCACAAAATTATAATTAATGAGGAATAATTCATTAACTAATGTTCTATTACAGTCTTTTTTATCGCTATATTGTACTTTTTCAATTTATTATGCATGGTTTTGCGCGAAACATTAATTGCCTTTGCTGTTAACGAAATATTATAATCAAAATGTTTTAACATTTTTTCAATATATTCTTTTTCAATTTCATCAAGCGTTTTAACCGGACCTGTAGCATTAATTGCAACATCCTGATTTATTTTATTCATTGCCGCCTTATCAATTGCTTCTTTTACGTTTTCACTTTCTACTTCACTGGCTTTTACTTTTGGTTTGTTGTATTCTTCAAACTCCAGAACACTTTTCACAATATCAAGCTTCACCACATTTTCCGTTGAAAGCAGAACCAGCCGTTTGATAACATTTTCCAGTTGCCTAACATTGCCCGGCCAGTGATAATCCGTCAAGTATAACCGTGACTGCAGATCAAGCGAAATATTACGACCATACTCGGTTGTAAATTTACTTAAAAAATAATCAATAAAAAGTGGTATGTCCTCCTTCCGCTCTTTGAGCGGTGGCAAATAAATTGGCACCACATTTAACCTATAATATAAATCTTCCCTGAAAGTTCCCTGCTTAACCATCTCACGTATGTCACGGTTACTTGCGGCAACAATCCGTGTATCAACTTTAATGATTTCATTCCCTCCAATGCGTTCAAACTCCTTTTCCTGCAACACGCGTAACAGCTTGGCCTGCATATCAAATGAAAGATTACTTATCTCATCCAGAAAAAGCGTACCTTTGCTGGCAACTTCAAACTTCCCAATTTTTCGGGCGATAGCTCCTGTGAATGCACCTTTCTCATGACCAAAGAGCTCGCTGCCTATTAAGTCCTGCGGGATGGTGCTGCAGTCTATTGATTTGAAAGGATATTGTTTGCGATTGCTGTTATAATGGATTGCTTTTGCAATGATCTCTTTGCCAGTACCACTCTCGCCAATAATCAAAATGGTACTATCGGTATCAATAACCCTTTCAAGCGTTGCAAAGATACGCTGCATCTTTGGCGACTTGCCAATAATATTTTTAAATCTGAAACTTTCTCCAACTTTTTCACGAAGCTCATTGACTTCATTTTCCAGGTCAAGTTTTTCAACAATGTTTTTCAGTATAACTAAAAGTTTATCGGTATCAAATGGTTTTACCAGATAATCATACGCACCCAATTTCATAGATGTGATTGCTAACTGTACATCATTGGAAGCAGTTATCACCACCACAACAATATCCATTTTTAAATCACGTATTGTCTGCAACACCTCTATGCCGTTTTTACCGGGCATCTGTAAATCCAGGATTAGTATATCATACTTGTTTTTGTTTAATTCATCAATTATAGTATCACCGCGATCAACGGTACTGACATAGAACGACCCATCAAGCAGGTCTTTTAACAGGTCACGTATGCCTTTTTCATCATCTGCAATGAGCACTTTGTAATATTTTTCAAGTATAGTATTCATAGTCAGAGTTTATAGAAGTACAACATCTATATAGGAAACTCAATAGTAAATGTATTATCCGCCTGGTAAAATTTAAATTGCCATCCACTTCGCTGTGCAATGCAATATATTTTAAAAAGCTCAGTCCCCTTAACAAAAAACTGTTTACATTGAAATGGATAGTAAAACGTATCCTCGGGGATACTATCTAATACAACACCGGAAAAACTAAAATTAACATTACAATTCTTTTCTTTTGTAGCACCAAGATGCAATGATGCTGTAGAAAAATATTTCCAGTTAAAACCATTAATCACGCTGCCAATACATTGTTGTAATCGGTCTTTATACAATAACACGCTGAATTGAGTATTGTGTGCAATAGTAATATACTCACGATACGATGATTCATCAACCACTAAGTGAAAAACTTCAGGGAAAGAACACTCTATTATATCATCATCCGTAACAGTGAATGCATCATACAGATCAGTAAAGATAGTGTCAATGCGTTCGGATTGCTCAATAATCATATTCTGTGACTTGGCAATTAAGGCAGGTTCATTTTTTTGCGATAGTAACTGGGCATATCCCTTTATGGTGGTTAAGGGATTTCGAACTTCATGAGCAATATTCCGTATTACTCTTTCAATGATTTCAACTGTGTACATGTGTGATTTAATCTAATTCAATTTGCCTGGCATCAGCCCAGAGACGCTCCAGCTGATAAAATTCCCGTGTTTCTTTTGTAAAGATATGAATTATCAGATCATTGTAATCCAGGACAATCCATGGCGAATTAGTAGTGGTTCTTGAACGCTCTTTTATTCCTTGATCAAGGAAATACTTATGTACTTCACGTGCCAGTGCTTTACAGTGCAATATGGAATTGCCGGTACAGATTAAAAAATAATCAAGATATGAATTAACTTCTCTTAAATCCAGAAAGACAATATCAATTGCTTTTGTATCATCAAGTACCTTCTTGCACCCTTTTACAAGGGATAAAATCTCCGGATCTACTGCTATTTTTGGTTTTGTTTTTTTACTTTTACCTGTCACTGTGAATAATCCTTTCCTACAATTACTAATACATCTGCTAACTGCGAAGAATCAATAATATGATACATTGTATCAATCCCCAGTATGGATGAAACTTTGAGTGCAGAATTTAAATTTCCTTTTTGATTTATAATAACCGTTTTATCAGTTACTTCATACGGTGATGTGCCAAATTCAACCACTGTCAGCCCCTCTCTGGTCAGTACATTACGCATTTTGCGGGCAAGCCCGGGAATATCCGAGCCATTCAAAATCCTGACTTTGATTGATTCGGAATCTTTAATATCAAGCACCAGTGGGCGCAAGAACTTTTGTTCATATAATTTCCTGGTGATATCATCCACAGTATAATTACTATCCTTATCCATTTTGCCGGGCATAACTGTTGTATACACAGTTTTAGCATCATATATAATATCAATCAAGGATAATATTTCCTGTATTAATAAATTGGTATTTATTGTACCAACCATTTCGTTAATATAGTGTTTAGTTGCATATTTTTTATACAACTCTTTATTTGTAAACAACGTTAGCGCAACATCCATTATTCTATCATATTTCAAATAAATAGAATTTTGTTCAACTTTATTAATATACCATAATGCCTTTCGTCCATCACAGTAATTGATACCAGTTGTATATCCCAGATCCTTATTTACATCCAATATATATAAGTTTATTCCTTCAATTACATCAATAATTTTTATAACATCTGAAGCATACATTTCAATGTAAAATGGAATTGTTATATGAAGGTCATCCTCAAGTGAATCTATTATATCACTGTAATCAGAAAACGATACGGATGAAAGCCTTTTTGATTTCCCGGTTCTTTTATTAAGAGTTACCAGATAATTTGGCGGAACAAATGTCACACCTATACTTTTTTTTTCAGGATTAAAATGCAAAATTGCATACAATGAATGCTGCCGCTTATTATACTCATTACTTGCAGCTATAAGAATATTAATTAATTCTTTATTGGATGCTAACGTTTCTATAGCATTACGGGTAAATCTTCTGTAAATGTAAAAAATACCCAGCACTGCTATACAGATTAACGTTATAGAGATAATTAGTCGTATTTTATCTTTCACCTTGATACAACCTATGCTTATAGATATATTGTTCAACGTTTTCAGGCAACAAATATCGTATAGATTTGCCACTTCGTATCCTGTCACGTATAACAGACGAACTGACATCAATTACAGGATTATTTGCACAATGAATCCTGGACATATATTTATCAAAACGCCTGTGTAACACATCACCCGGACGTTTCATTATTATAAAATCAATTGTCATAAGCAAGCGCTTCCATTCCTTCCAGGTGTTAATTTCATTGAATGCATCATAACCAATAATAAAAAACAATTCCCAGTTGGGATTCTTCTGTAATATTTCTTCAACAGTATATATTGTATATGATGGCTTCTCTCTGTCAATCTCAAGACGTGAAACCTTAAAATATTCAACACCTTCAATGGCCAACTTTACCATCTGGTAACGGTGTTTTGCCTCTACATTATCTTCTAATTCCTTATGCACCGGATATTTGGTTGGAATGAACACAATAAAATCCAGATTAAATTCTTCCCGTATAAACTGGGCATTAATGAGATGTCCTATATGGATAGGATTAAACGTACCGCCAAATAATCCAACCTTCAAATGAGCCTCGCATATACGTATTTGTTTCATATTTATGAATTCAGTGTAGCAGTCAAGAAATTTTATTATTCAGTATGAATCCACTGGGCATCAACCTTATGTTTTTGAGCAAAACTATCTAATTTATGGGGATAGAGTTGTTTTACTATCGTTACCATCTGCTTCTTTAAAGATGTGTCCGATAGCTCAAATACCTCATCAAGAAAATGAAAAAGATCCTTGCCGCCCTGTAAAGCTAAAATCTGCAAAATTATTCTTTTAGACGCAATATTCTCTTCCTGTTTATATCGCTCATATAAAAATGCATCATCAACGATACGTAAATCGTATAATGTACAGTATCCTGTTAATCGTTCAACAGGATCACTGCTATACAATTTATTATTAATAACATGATATGCATACAAAGGCCGAGCAATAAAAAAAGATATTGCACTACTGCCTGAAACTGTTTTAGCTACAAGAAATTTCCCTAAGACAAATCCTATACATATATTTATACAAAATATAAACACTATGATTAATTCTCTTCGCCTATAAGTCATTAGTTCAATGCCCTATATTATCATCGATGTATTTAGAAGCTATATACAATTACCACCTTGAAAATAATAATCATAAATCCGTTTGTCAACGATGATTTATCATTTTCAATCACCATGTATGTATAATTGTGAATTTATGCATACAACATACAACATTGTACAGCATGATGCAGTGAAGGTAGACTATATAGTATGCATCAAGTAATTTTTATGAATAATTGATGATTTTAATGTTAAATTTCAAAAGCAAAATTAAATTGTAATTTCCTTTTATTTTCAGTAGTTAATGTTACTATCGCTTCATATTTTCCTTTTTGTTTAAGTGAAACATCCGATCCGTAATGATTTTTCATATTCATAAGCGTATACTTCTTACTTACATTTTTGTGTTTAATTTCTATCGTAACACCAGTTATATTATTTTCATCCTTACCGTGTACAAAAACAGATATGTGATGAGTAATATCAGGATTAAGACTGGCAACATCAAATTTAGCCCCGCTTTCTTTCATTGCATGTTGCATTGCACTTTTAATATCATTTAAATACACCTCTATAGATAATCCATACTTTTGTGTTTTCAATACTTCTGTTCCCATGGCTTTAGAAGGTAATTTACTGCCCTGATGTTCATTGTGCATGTGTTGTGCTTTACCATACCAAACATAAAGTATCAACAACATCATAGTTAAAAATGCTAATAACTTGTTCATAGAAACTTCCTCCTGTATAAATAAATTTATTTAAAATTTAGTACATGCTTTTTCCATAAATAATATATAGCTGGATACACCATTAACTCCATAATAAAAGATGTTGTCAAACCACCAACCATTGGAGCAGCAATTCGTTTCATCATGTCAGCACCGGTTCCTGTTGACCACATAATAGGCAATAAACCTACCATGGTAGTAATTACAGTCATCATCTTTGGTCTAATTCTTTTAACTGCACCATGCATTATTGCATCCTTCAAACCCTTGATAGTTTTTAAACTATTATTTCTTTCTGCCTCGGCGTATGAAAGATCCAAAAATAATAGCATAAAAACTCCTGTTTCAGCATCAAGTCCCATTAATGCAATCATTCCAACCCATGCAGCAATAGATAAATTGTAATTCAAAACGTAAAGTAACCATATAGCTCCAATCAAGGAAAAAGGGACAGCTAAAATTACAATGAATGTTTTTACAATACTCTTTGTATTGAGATATAAAATGAGGAGTATTAAAAAGAGTGTCACAGGTAATATTATCAATAATCTTTTTTGTACTCGCAACATATTTTCATACTGTCCACTGAATGTAACCGTATATCCTGCAGGAATTTTAACGGATGAATATACAATATCTTTGGCTTTTTTTACATAGCTTCCAATATCAATTGTGTGAATATCAACAAAAACATATCCAGCTATCATACCATTTTCATTGCGTATCATTGATGGACCATACGACAGTGTAACGTCAGCAATTTCCTGCAATTGGACATGGTAACCGTACTGTGTTGGAATTAATATTCTTTTTATTGCATCAATGCTGTTTCTGAAGTCTCTGTCATATCGTATATTAATTGTATATCGTTCGCGGGAATTAACTATAGTACCAGTTATGGTTTGGCCGCCAACTGCCGTTGCAATTATTGTTTGTACATCTTCAAGACTTAATCCATATCGTGCCATTTTGTCTCTATCTGGAATGATATTTATATAGTATCCACCGCCTGCTCTTTCAGCATACACACTTCGTGTTCCCTCAATATTGTATAAAACTTCTTCAATCTGGCTGCCAATATATTCTATGGTTTTAATATCAGAACCTAATATTTTGATTCCAACCGGTGTTCTTATACCTGTCGTTAACATATCAATACGACCTTTTATTGGCATAGTCCATGCATTGGTGACACCAGGAATTTTTAACGCACCATCCATCTCTTTAATTAAATGATCATAAGATATTTTATCATCCCATATTGTCCTTAAAATGACTTTTAACCATTCAGGAGCCCAGTTGGAATACCATCTATCTACTTGCCTCCATTGTTCTTTTGGTTTAAGAACGATAGTTGTTTCTATCATGGATAAAGGTGCTGGATCTGTTGAACTTTCAGCCCTCCCAGCTTTACCAAATACCGACTCAACTTCCGGTAAAGATTTCAAAATATTATCCTGATATGAAAGCAGTTTCTTTGCTTCATTTAATGATATACCTGGTAATGTTGTTGGCATATAAAGAATTGTACCTTCATTTAAAGGGGGCATAAATTCTGTACCAAGTGAAAAGAAAGTCGGGATGGATACTATGAATAGGAACACAGAACCAGCAATTATAGATTTTGGATATTGCAATACAAACCTGCAAACTGGTTCATAAATCTTAAAGAGAAATTTGCTAATTGGATGTTTTTCTTCAGGGTAATATGTGCCAATAAATAAAGTAGTAAAAAGGCGTGATAATATTTTAGATTTTAATCTGAAAGGCTCTATGCGGGTGAAAAGCATCCTGACAACGGGATCAAGAGTAACTGCCAGAATTGCGGCCAGTGCCATTGCTAAAGTTTTAGTCCATGCAAGTGGTGTAAATAAACGTCCTTCCTGATCTACTAATGTGAATATTGGTAAAAATGCTACCATAATTATCAGAAGTGAAAAAAATACTGAAGGACCAACTTCTAACAGCGCTTCCTGTCGGACGATGTGATAATCACCCTTTTTTCCATTTGCTATCCAGTATTCAATTTTTTTATATGCATTTTCCACTTCTACAATTGCACCATCAACTAATACACCAATAGAAATTGCAATTCCTGTTAAACTCATTATGTTGGAAGTAATCTTCATGAAGTACATGGGAATAAATGCCAGAATAACTGAAATGGGGATGGTTATTATAGGAACAAAGGCTGAAGGAATATGCCATAAAAAAATAAGTATCACTATACTGACAACGATTATCTCTTTAATCAGTGCATCAGTTAATGTTGCAATGGATTGCGTAATCAAATCTGATCTATCATAAACGGGAACTATCGCTACCCCGTCAGGTAGTCCGTGTTCAATGTCTTTTATCTTCTCTTTTACAGCATGGATAACATTTAAGGCATTTTCCTTATGCCGCATCACAACAATGCCACCAACAACCTCGCCCTGTCCATTAAAGTCAGCAATACCTCTCCTTATCTGAGGTCCAATAGAAATGCTGGCAATATTTTCAAGAAAAACAGGAGTATTATTTACAGCTTTGACTACAACCTTTTTAAGTGCATTAATATTTTCAATATATCCTTCAACACGGACCATATATTCTTTGCCCGACAATTCCAGGAGTCTGCCCCCCATTTCATTGCTGCTTCCTTTAACAGCTACAATGACATCCTGCAATGTAATACCATAACTATGCAACCTGTTTGGATCAATGGTTATCTGAAATTGCTTTTCAAATCCTCCAACAGTAGCCACCTCAGCAACACCAGGTACTGATTGTAATGAATACTTAATATACCAGTCTTGCAATGTCCTCAATTGTGAAAGATCATACCTATTACTTTTATCAATCAATGCATACTGGTAAATCCATCCAACACCTGTTGCATCAGGTCCCAATTCCATTGCAACGTTCTGTGGTAAAGATCCCTGAATCTTTGAAATATACTCAACCACTCTGCTTCGTGCCCAGTAAATGTCAGTGCCATCTTCAAAAATAACATAGATATATGAAAATCCGTAATCACTAAATCCACGGATTGTTTTTACTTTAGGTGCGCCCAATAATGCTGACACAATGGGATACGTTATCTGGTCTTCAACTATCTGAGGGCTTCTGTCCCATTTAGTATAAATTATTACCTGTGTATCTGATAAATCAGGAATAGCATCAAGTGGAATGTTATATATAGCATACACTGAATAAAGCAATAAAAAAGATACAACAAACAGCACAAGAGCTTTATGATTAATTGAAAATGTAATAACCTTTTTTAGCATAATCGATAGTTATCACTTTATTGGTCAATGTGCATGGCCATCTTTCACATTACTGAAAACTGCCTTTAATTGCGATTCTGAATCAATAAGAAATGAAGCCGGAGAAACAATTACATCACCTTTCTTAACACCCTTGAGTATTGAATAGTATCCGTTAGAGCTCAACACACCTATTACAACTTCCTTTGGCATTAATGTCCCATCATTCATTTTGACAAATACATAATTTTTTGTACCTGTTTTGAAAACCGATTGTTCAGATACAGCTACATGTTTACCTGCAGAATATCGCAATACCAGTTCGGCATATAAACCCGGTTTAAGTTCCAGTTGGTAGTTATTCAGCAACACCCGTACCTTTACCGTACGTGTCTGTTCATTAACAAATGGATAAATAAATTGCACGTATCCATCATATTCTTTATTACTCCACGAAGGTATTCTGCATACTGCTTTCATTCCTGTTTTAATAAACGGTAGATCTGGCTGATAGATATCACCAATTGCCCATACCGTTGTAAGATCTGTTAAAGTCATAAGAGTAACATCTGAGGATATTTTCTGTCCTTCATACACATTCTTTTCCGTAACATACCCAGAATAAGGCGAATACAATTCCATTAGATGCGAAGGTTTTCGAGAATGTTTTATTTCTTCTACCTGGGCATCGGTTAATCCATATAATTTCAGTTTTTCTTCAGATGCACGTTTTAGAGTATACATTACATCACTGATATTATTATCATTGATGGTATCAATGGATTGCAATATTGATACATATTCATTCATTGCAGCATACAATTCAGGACTATAGAGTAGCATCAAAGGAGTTCCCCTGGCAACATATTGCCCTGTTTGATTTACATACAGTTTTTCAACCCATCCTGAAACTCTCATAGTTACTTTAAATACTTTCTTTTCATTTGACACAATATTAGCTGAAGTAATAATGTCTTTAGTAATTTCTTTTATTCCAACCGTTTCAAATGTAATGCCAAGCATATCACTCTGCTTTTTGTTAAGATGAATTGAGGCATACTCTTTGGGCATTACATGATTTTTGTGTTCATTACTTTCAGGTGATTCGCTTACCGGTACAAGATCCATGCCGCATATTGGACAACGTCCCGGTTTGTCAGAAATAATCTGTGGATGCATTGGACAGGTATACGTAACATTGTGTGTGCTTTTATCAGTAATAGCATGGCGATAGTTATTTATAATAAAAACTGCTGCAGCAATGATAACTATGGCAACAATAAATATTACTATCCTTTTCACTGCATACCAGCCCAATCGAGTATTGTTGTGTCACCCTGCAAAAAATGCAAAAAAGAAATTGCTGCATAATATTCTTTTGCATCAACACGAAGTTGCTTCATATAATCCAGACGCATGCGAATAGCATCTAGAATTTTCATGAATTCGATATTACCTGTTCTATAATATGCCAGATCAGTTTTTAGCATTGTATCAAGTTGTGGAATGATACGATTGTTATAAAGTTCAGCCAACTGTTTCCATTTCTCAATATTCAGAGTTATTACATAAATAGCAGACTCTATATCGTTTTTTTTATCATTATACAAAGCCTGAGATTCGCCTTTCTTAATTTTCATTTCCTGGATTGCAGGCTTATTTTTACTCATAAACCACATGGGAATATTAAATGTTGCCATGATACTTATCATATCATCACGGTTTTCTCCCTGCGGTGATTTTTCACGCTGCATATATGCAATACCAACTTCTACATCAGGATACAGATCTTTATGTTTCAGATTTATTTCTTCTTCATCAATTAAAAGCTGAAGCGATAGTAACTGCAATTCAGGATTATTATTAATAATTACATCGTGTAAAGAAGTATCAAATTGCTTCTGATTTTCTATAGTAGTAAAATTGATATCTGTAATCTTGTATTGTATTACCCGGTTACTATCGCCAAGAAGAGATGCAATCTTCCTTTGCATTTCAGCAATTGTAGTATTAACAGTAATTATCTCCTCATCAAGTTTTGTTAATTCCACACTTACTTTCAACACATCCGAAAGCATACCAATGCCAACAGTACTTCTTGATTTCTGAATATCTAAAAGGAATGTTAAATATCTTTTTGTATCTTCAATAATTTTAATATATTCAGTTAAGTATGCTATTTCCAAATAATACGAACGTATAGTGTGCAAATAATATGCCTGATACAGTCGGTACATCTCCAGCGCTTTTTTGTATTCAAGAATTGCTATTCGTTCCTTTGCTGATAATTTTCCATATAAAGGAATCATCTGATATATACCAATTTCTTTACTTGTCATATCCGATTCTTTGAAAGACGGTTTAGTAACAGGAATATTGTTTACACCTAATTTGAGTTCAGGATCTGGTAATGAAGATGACTGAGGAATCCTCATTCTATATTGTCCAACCTGGTGTCGCAATGCTTTTAATTTGAAGTTTTCATTCAATACTATATTTTGGGCTTGAACAAAATCTAATGTCTGCGACCAACCTTGATAAGAAAACAATATAATAAATAAAGTTATTATAAACGTAAAAAGCATACTATCACTTTATATACCTTGACTATCATTTACCATTTTTAACATCCAACGTGCTAATATACTACTATATTAGTAGCATATATCAAGTATGAAAAAAAATCAAATAAAATTTTATCACTAATAATTACTTAAAAATATTTTGTAAATAAAACGGTGTACGCACCGCCGCCGAAGGCGGCAGGGGTGTACAATATGTTTATTATGTTCACATATTTTATTTTAAGGAATAAATCATGAAATTTTATCATTTTTCTATAAAATTAATTATTCCAATATGCAATGCTCATTTATTCATAAAAAAATAAATGTTTCTATACTATCGTAAGGATGCAGTGCCATTATACCGTAAAAATATACATTATTCTTACCGTTTTTTGTTGACAAATATATGCACACCAGGCTATTCAAAAGAAATGATTCAATCTAAATATAAGTGATGCATGGTGTGTATATGGAATTTGATGTAGTTATTGGCCTTGAAGTGCATGTACAGCTGAATACACAATCAAAGATATTTTGTTCCTGTTCAACTCAATTTGGATCTCAGGCAAATACACAAGTGTGCCCCGTTTGTTTGGGGCTTCCTGGCGTTTTGCCAGTATTAAATAAGGAAGTATTAAAAAAAGCAATACAGGCAGGACTTGCGTTAAATTGCAAGATTGCATCATACAGTAAATTTGACCGCAAAAACTATTTTTACCCTGATCTCCCCAAAGCGTATCAGATTTCACAGTATGATAAGCCAATTTGTTATGATGGTTATATTGAGATAGCAATCAGAGAAGGCATTAAAAAAATCGGGATAACACGCTTGCATATGGAAGAAGATGCCGGGAAGAATATACATAGTGAAGACTCCGATGAAAAAGTGTCATATGTAGATTTCAACAGAACAGGTGTTCCGTTAATAGAGATAGTATCTGAACCAGACATAAATACCCCTGATGAAGCGTATCAGTATCTGCAAAACCTGCGTTCAATACTGAAATATATTGAAGTATCTGACTGTAATATGGAAGAAGGAAGCCTGCGATGTGATGTGAACGTATCGTTGAAGCCAAAAGGTTCTACAACATTTGGGCAGAAAGTTGAAATAAAAAACTTAAACAGCTTCCGCTCGGTTAAATTAGCCCTTGAATATGAGATTGAACGACAGCAAAAGATGTTACTGGAAGGCGAAAAGATAATCCAGGAAACCCGTTTATGGGATGCTGATAGAAATATAACATTTTCCATGCGGTCAAAAGAAGAGGCTCACGATTATCGCTATTTCCCTGAACCAGATTTGCCCCCAATTGAAATATCTGAAGAATTTATTACACAATTAAAAAATGAATTGCCTGAATTACCGCACGAAAAACGTATACGATTTATGCAACAATATGGATTGCCTGAATATGATGCACAGGTGTTGACTTCCACAAAGCAATTAGCATCGTATTATGAAGCTGTTGTTGCGGATGGTGCACAGCCAAAAAAAGCATCTAACTGGATAATGAGTGAGGTTCTTGCAAAGATCGATGATCCGGAAACTATCAACTCATTTATTGTAAAACCAGAGCAACTTTCTGAATTGTTAAAACGAATAGATGATGCAACCATAAGCGGCAAAATAGCTAAAACTGTTTTTGAAGAAATGCTTGAAACCGGAAAAAATCCTGATACAATAATTAATGAAAAAGGATTGCGTCAGGTTACTGATACAGGCGCAATCGAATCCATTATTGATGAAGTCATTAAGAATAATCCCAAATCAGTTGAAGATTATAAAAGCGGTAAGGATAAAGCGTTGAAATTTCTTATTGGTCAGGTTATGAAAGAATCAAAAGGCAAAGCAAATCCACAAATGGTTAATGATATACTTATTAAAAAATTATCACACTGATGGCTGATACTATGTACTATCGCCAAATACACTATTAGAAAGGAAACAAAATGGAAGCGGTAATTACTACAAAAGTCCCTGGTGCACGAAAGCTTTTTTCAGGTAAGGTACGGGATGTGTATAAAGTTGATGATGAACATCTGATCATCGTCTCAACCGACAGGATATCGGCTTTTGATTGGGTGTTCCCAAACGGTATTCCCGGTAAAGGTATTATTTTAAATACAATATCCAACTTATGGTTTAAGAATATAAAAATTATTAATAACCACATTGTTGAAACTAATTATAAAAATTTTCCAAAACCATTCTGCGATTATCCTGAATTTTTCAAAGACAGGGCCGTACTGGTTAAAAAAGCAAAGCGTATTGATTTTGAATGCGTAGCACGCGGCTATATCATTGGTAGCGGCTGGAAAGATTATCAGAATACCGGAAAAGTGTGTGGTATTGAACTGCCTAAAGGATTGCAATTGGCCAGTGAATTGCCTTACCCTATTTTTACCCCGGCTACAAAAGCTGACACCGGTCATGATGAGAACATAACCATTGAAGAGATGAAGAAAGCTCTTGGAAGTGATATCGCTGAAAAGTTGGCTCAGGTAAGTCTGGATTTATATGATTTTGCACGCGAAAAAATGAAAAAAGCGGGTATACTCTTAGCCGATACTAAGTTTGAATTTGGCTTTTCAGATAAAGAGATTATTCTGATTGACGAAGTTTTAACACCTGACAGTTCCAGATTCTGGGATGCAGCATTATATAAACCTGGAATTTCACCTGTTAGCCTTGACAAACAATTTATCCGTGATTATTTAGAAACTACCACATGGGATAAAAATTCGCCCCCACCTCCTCTACCGGATGAGATTATCCAGAAAACTAAAGAAAAATATGAGGAAATTTTACAAAGAATTAAGCAAATTTTGGATTAAATATTTCTTTTTTGAATTGTATTAATCCATAAAGATTTGTATATTTGCGTCCGATACTAATATTGCCAATGCGTTTATAATCGAGGGGGGATTACATGGCTTTACCAAATAGAAATCCGTATGATCAGTATAAACATACAGAAATAAATACCGCCAATCAGGGTAAATTAATCGTAATGCTGTATGATGGTGCCATCAAATTTTGCAATATTGCTATAGAAAATATGCATCCCAAAACCTACGATATTGCCAATAACAACATCCTGAAAGCTCAAGATATTATTAACGAGCTAATTTTAGCGCTAAACATGAATGAAGGTGGCGATGTTGCACGAAATCTTTTTAACCTGTATATTTTTTTCAAAAAACAGCTTTTAGAAGCAAATATCCAGAAAAACGCTGATATATTAAAAAATGTTGTTAAATTATTAAGAGAGTTACGTGATGCGTGGGATAAAATTTCTACTAAAGAAACTCCTTCGGACAGGGTTGCAACAGCATCCAAAGGTTCCTTCTCAATTGAGGGATGATATTACATCTCTTCTTAATAATTTATCAGATTTACTGTTAACCAAGCAAATACTTTTGAAAAAGTTTGAGGTAAATCTTCAAACAATACAGATAAATTTGATAAATGAAAATGAAGAGGCGATAGTTACTATTATATCATCAAATAATGAAATTATTGAAGACATCTCTCTTTGCAATTATACTATTGCCAATTGTATAAATGAAATAACATCAAAAGTTGGCATTGAATACACCAGATTTGAAGAATTTCTTGGGAAAATTAATAATCCAGTAACCAACATCATCTCTGACACAATAAAGAATATAAACTCATGTATTACGCATATATACAACCTTAACCAGACACTTATTATTTTACTTTCCAATCATGAAGAATCAATAATCAGAAATATCAATGAAATAAATAAAATAATCGAATTACAGACACAACTTGCATATTAGTTATATCTCATCTGGTTTAACCTCCCGCAACATCTTTTCACGCAACTTTAACATTTTTTCATAATCAAAATAGTATTTCTTTGATTCATAAATTTTGTTAAATTTTGCTTTATATTTTTTTGAATCAAAATAATCTTTCATTCGCTTAGATACTGGAAAAATTTGTTCAGATGGATCATACACCTGTGGGGTATTGGTAGTCTTATCGATAATTGTGCCAGTTATCATACCCCATGACATATCTGCAAGGGAGTAACCTTTAATGTCTCGCAGAATAGCTCTTAAAATTGCCTCATGGCTTGGATTAAAAAATTTGAATTTTCTTGAGTACATTACTGCACCATGAAAATGGTCGGGTACATCCATAAAGCCATCTTTCACAACCTGTTCACCAACAATATACATTAATTCCATCATATAATTTAAACTTCCCAGTCCCGGTTTTGATTGGCCTGGCAATTGCGGTTTGGTTGGATCAAATGTTGAATTAGGGTTTTGAGCAGAAAGCCATTCAATTACAACCATATCTAATGATACCGGCGCATCAAATTCTTCACAGAACCTTTTCTGTGGCATAAAACGCGATTCAGAAACGCGTAAATCTATTAAGAGATGGTCGTGATCCATCTTTTCATAGTATATTTTTAAATAATGTATTTGTGCATCATCTTTATCTATATCAATTTTTATATTATCAAATCCCATTTTCAAAAGATGGCTAACCAGACCAACTTTTTCAATCATTCTGTAAAGAGTATCTGCATCTAACCTGTTCAAAAATAAATTTTTATTTTGACTGCTCAATGCAAAATATCCAAAACTACCTTCAAGATCAAGTGATCCAAAATTTTCTGAAAGTGTTTTTCCGGAATCTATCGGTTCAAAATATTTTAATACAGATTTTTTTTTAGGCTTTTTCACTCACATGTTCTCCTTTCATTTATTCTGACCACCTATCTGAATTATATACCATCTTAACCTGCAACAAAAAATGTTCGATATTTCTTACGTCAATTATTGGCACAACCATCATCCGTGCAAATTTATCATATTCCCTGACCTGCAATAAGGCTTTTCTGTAATCATCATTCAATGTTTCACCAATAATGATAAGCCGTGCATTAGATTGTTGATAAAATTTTAAAAGGTCCTTTGGATCATTTACGGTATACACATCTTCTGTGGGAAGAAAATCAGGTGAAATTTCAATCTTGCTATCTTTTTTACGTGTAACTATCGCACTTACAAGATCCGTATTTTTTTTAAATCTTTCAATATAACTTGTTTCAGCATGCGGTTGAAGATTGACAAAAATGATTATGCCATTTTCTGAATTACGATAGTATATACGCTTATTTCGGTCAAGGAGGCGCTTCATCTGATTCCATTTTTTATAATCTATTACATCATTATGTCTGAAAACCGTAATTCTTTTACCTGTATGCTGATCGTAAGAATATATATCACCAATACATATTAGATATCGCTTTCGTTTGGTTAAAGTGCTTACTCTGTCTAATGTCTCAAGTTTACGATCAAAAGTAATAAAATCAGCAGACGCATAAGGAACTCGATATTCTGCAGGATATAATGATGATAATACGCTATATACTATTTCATCATATTTAATGTCAATTGCCTCAATACCAGCCTGTTCAAACCTGTAAATATCATCAATAAATATCTGATCTGATTCATAATAGGTTTTGCCCTTCACTGTGTAGCTTTGTAAAAATTTACAAACGCATGCGGGATTATTTTCCAATACTTTTTTTATTTGTTCAGTTTTTACCAGCATTTTTTTAATCTAACATAATTACTTTTTAAACATTAGTCAAATCAATATTATGATATTGCTATGAATATTATATTAAAATAAGTATAAAAAGTAAATACTCTTTTATTCAAGTATATTTTATCTATTCACTTAAAATTTAATTGTATTGATTTAATAAATCAAAAAATTATTCCCAAATATAAAATTATTAATAAATACTTAAATAATATCTATACCGATGCTGGAAACATCGGGACCATACACTTTATTATTTTCAATTTTTCAGGACCACGTTATTATAAATCAATAATGTATTTATATAAATTGACTGCATTTTTAATTTCTGACCTATCTACCTGCCCAATTTTTATTGAATCACCAAAAAGGGACGATATTGTTTTAATCACGTTTTTTATATTATCATTTTCTTCATATAAGAATAACACAATTAATCCAATCATAGGCCTATAGTTTATGCATGAATACGATTTGAACTTATTCAATTTATTTGACAGGTATCTAAAAAGGCAATAAATATATTGATCTTCATGTTTTGATTTAATAACCACATATTTTACACACTCATTTGATCTAGAAATATAATAATAATTTTCAAACACTTTGAAAACTTCATGAAAATAATTTGATCCTAAAAAGACCGATCCTTTATTTATGGCCAAAGACAATTCAATCAAAGAAAAAATTGTAGTGATGCAATTCCAATAAAATTCATCTAAAATCTTTTTATCAACTGCAAATGTATCGTGTACTTTAACAAATATTACTGGGCAAAATATTTCTATAGCTTGTGGAAATGGAAGATTTAAATCTATTAACAGTTTTTTAACCAAAGGATGTGTTGAAAAGGCCCAGATTAAATACTGCTGATCCTCTAATAATTTTAACCGTTTTTCATATTGTTTATCATTTTTTAAAGAAGCGATATCAATTACTACACCATCTGGATTATTGATAATTTGTCTGTATATATCATCAGATAAAGTAAGGAAAAAATCTCTTAAAAGATTATCAGCAAAGGAATTAGTCAATATACCAAAGTAATTCTGTTTAAAATCATATTGGAATATTAGAGCCTGTGCAAACCTTAGAGATTGTAATTTTTTTAGTATATCTTCCCCAAGAAATTGTAATGTATTTTCACAAAGTTCTTGAGGTTTAACAAATGTTATTGAATCATTAAATGAGCTACTTAAAACCTCATAATACAGCTTATGCAAAGAATATAGCAAACTATCATGATTATCAATAGTATCCAGGGTTTTATTAAGTACTTTTGAAACTAATTCCTTGAATTCCGGGTTAAATGTTCTTTCACGTATTTTTTGTATTTCATCACTTAATTCAATATTTTCCAAAGTATGCCTCGTCACGTATCAGGATAATTCTAACATTTTCTGTAATGCGTGTAAAGCTTTTATCCTGGTGCCTTCCTGTACAGTTACTATCGGTTGTTCATCTGATAACGCTATTAAAACTTTTTCAAGAGTTATCTTCTTCATATTTGGGCATATAAAATCTTTTGAAGCAAGTATAAATTCTTTTTCGGGTGCAATTTTTTTCAATTTATGCACTATTCCTGCTTCTGTTCCAATAATAATCTGTTTATTTGTAATCATCGGGATATTTTTTACCATCTGTCCGGTTGATAATACCATGTCTGCCATATCAACTACTTCTGGCCTGCATTCAGGGTGAACTATCACACATGCATCAGGATATTTTTGTTTGATAGCAATCAGCTCTTCTTTTGTAAAGCGGTCGTGGGTTGGGCAAAATCCTTTCCAGGGGATTATTTTTTTTTGTGTAAATCGTTGTACATAATGAGCTAAATTTTTATCGGGTATGAAAATTACTGTATCAGTTTCAAGTTTATTTACAATCCTGACTGCATTTGCTGATGTAACACATATATCAGATACTGCCTTAACGCTAGCTGATGAATTTATATATGTAACAATTGCTGCATGGGGATAATTTTTTTTCATTTCAATAACATCTTCTACCTCAGCCATATCTGCCATTGGACATCCTGCTTGTATATCAGGCAATATCACTTTTTTTTGGGGCGATAGTATATAGGCTGATTCGGCCATAAAATGAACACCGCAAAAAATAATAATCTCAGCATCATTGTGTGCAGCAATCTTTGACAGCTCTAAGGAATCACCGGTATAATCAGCAATATCCTGTATTTCAGGATTCTGGTAATTATGTGCCAGTATTATGGCATTTTTTTGTTTTTTTAATTTTTCAATTTCTTTAATCAATAGCACACCCCTTTTACAAATAAAGATTACCTATCTATACAATCACAGACTAAAGTATATAAAACTTCAAGGAAATTTTGTTAAAATAAATATGAAAGAGAAGCACTTAACGCGTGTGATAAGAAAGACTTGCCTACCAGATTTGAACGTATTTAAGGATTCATACCTTTATATACACCACCGTGACTTCCACCATGACCACCACCTGATGTTGAAGAAACAGTAGGCGGGTTATAATAATCCACATTATAGGCTATCATTATTTTTATGCTATCATTGTAAAATTTTTTGTTTAACCCTATATCAGCCCCATAGATCATATAATCGCCTGAATCCTTCCCGGCATTAATTCCACCCATATATATGGTTTGATCACCGTATACAGATATGCCCATCCTAACAATATTTTTGTCATAAGAATAGCCCATGTTTGAAAAATTATTATACGTATAATGATAATCCAGTTCATAACCAACTACGTCATTAATATCATAACTTACTGAACCAATAAAAGTATTATTCAATATTTCAATATCCCCATTAAAATCATAATTTTTGTTTTCATTGGAATAATCCAGATCAATGGTTAGGCTGCCAATATATATGCTGCCATTGAACATGTACAGTGTACTGTTATATGAGTCATGGCCTTTTGCAATTGCATAGCCACCACCAATTTCTATCACATCACCAATTGTAAGCATTGTTTTAATCTGACCCTGCCCTATATTGATTTCAGCAAAGTTTCCCATACCATCTGTTATTTGCTGGTAAATAATATACGTACCTGTTGCCTCTATATCAACAAAGTTTATTTCGTATTTCATTTTGGCAAATGGTTTATATGCAATATTAGTATCAGAAATCCCTGTAGAGTAATTGCTTTTAAATCCTACTGTTGTTTTAATATTTTCCGCAAATAGCACAAAAGGATTTGATGTTATAATCAACGTAGCTAAAAAGATAATACTAAAATATTGCTTGTTTGGATAATTCATAAAATCCTCGCTTTAAAATATAATTTGATACTTTATAACTAAATTAATGAGTTATTCCAACAAATAATCTTATTAATTGTCAAAGGTACACCACCATATATAGCTGTGAGTGTACACTCTATTCCATATCCTATTCATACATTGGCATTAAAAAATAAATAGTAACATCAATTATACAATATATCTATTACGCATCGCATTCAAATGCAAAATAAGCCATGTCGTTATGGCATGGCTTATTCACACTATTGCACCGTAGTAAATTTTTATTTTGCTGCACCTTTCTGTTCTTGCTTAGCTTCTTTCTTCTGTTCCTTTGCTTCTTTCTTTTCCTGTTTAGCTTCTTTTTTAGCTTCTTTCTTCTGTACTTGTTCCTGTTTCTTTACTTCAGCTTTTTGCTGCACTTCAATCTTCTTTTCCTCTCCTACATTTTTTGTTGCTTCTTTTGTCTGTACCTGTGTTTGTGCAAATACTGCTGCAGCAAAAAGCAGTGATACTAATGTTGCTAACAACTTTTTCATATAACCCTCCTCAAAGAGATTATTTTTAATTTTTGTTGATAAAATTTTTTTATCAACACTTTGTAGTATATTACAATTCAAAGCACAAAAAACGGACAAATTTTTTAAAAAAAATATGATTTCGCGTGAAGAGTTAATATCATTATACTCAACGTATTATAAAGAAATCTTCAACTACATATATCATCTAACCGGTTCGTATGAGACTGCCGAAGACATATTGCATGAAACCTTTATCAAAATAATTGAATACTCCAATAATAATACTATCAATTTTAACACCGTGAAATCTTTTTTATACAGAACAGCACATAATTTATCCATTAACTATCTCAAAAAAAACAAAATAACAGAAAGTATAGATGAAGACAGTAACTATCTTTTGGTAACAAATCCCGTTGATGAAGATGTATTCACTAAGGAAATTAAAAAAGAAATTACAAACGCATTACAAACACTTGATACAATAAGCTGTTCAATTTTTATTATGAAAAGAGACAATAACTATACCAACGAAGAGATTGCAAAGCTTTTACACATTTCAGAACGAACTGTACGCCGAAAGTTGCAAGCAACATTACTGCATATTTTATCCCATTTAAAAAATAAGGGATTTGATGAAATTTTATAATTTTTTGTGTCCAAAATTCATTGTACAATTGTACTATATAATAGAGGAAGAATATATGATATGAAGCATCTGGACGAACTCACATTACTGGCTCTGGCAAAAAATGAGTTGACCAGTGTTAGCAAAAAAAGTGCAACTATGCATCTTGAGCAGTGTACCGATTGCAAGAAAAAGCTTCAATTAATTCAGGTTACTATCGCCCCACAAAAACCACGTGAACCATCAAAAGACATTTTATCTGATATTTTACATTATCATTCACAGATGCAATCAATTAAAATGTCCTTCATTCAAAAAATGTACCACTATATACAATTACATAGACGGCCTCTGGCTCTATCTTTAGGCATTGTTATAGGTATTGCTATAGCATTATTTACTAAACTACCAGATTCAGGGTCCATACCACATATTTTGTATATTCCAGATGCATCACGCAGTAAATTCCACACCAAAACTCTTAATGAAGGCCACAGGATAATAATACAAGAAAACAGTACCGCAATGCTTTTTGCCAATAATGATATCAGATTCCAGTTAAATGCAGGTGCAGATATAACCATTACACGTTCATATTTTAATAGCTCCCTTTCCAGGAAAACATACATATATGAAATATATGGTGGCATTGTAAACGTAAAATCATTTGCTTCGCATCAAAGTATGCATTATGAATTAAAAACACCCGATGCGTTAATTCAACCATCAGGAACAGAATTTTACGTGAATGTCTCATCAGAGGGTACACATATATATATTGTTGAAGGGTCAGTAATCTTACATAACACAGCAACCCATGAAGCAATAGAAGCCGAAGCAGGTAAACTATATACAATTACTAAACACAATATAACCTATTTTGATATTGCAAAATATGAACTGCAATGGATACATGACTTTGATATGTCATTCAAAGACTTATCTGATAATATAGATTTTGGTGAATATTCAGCAATACACTCCAATATCAATGATAATACCGGTAAAGAATGTTCCACAAAAGCTAACCTTGAAAAAGACTCTTTGCCTTTCTCTAATGAAGATACTGAATCATTGAAAAATAAAAATGATATAAAGGATATGAAAGAATTAAAGAATGAAATGCGACAACTGAAGAAAGAATCAAAACACAAACAGGGAAAATAATTATTCTGCTAAAAGATAATTATGTTATTATTATCGTGACTCAAGATAATTATACTATTAGATTATTTTAATTTATTACCATTGCTTCATCTTCTGTATAATGTGTTGAAGAAAAAGGCATCACAGTGCCTTTCATCATATCAATCCTTGCATCTTTTTCATACCATACATCATTAAGCCAGCGTTGAAATTTGTTTTTAAAAACGGGATCATCCACATAATCTCCAATAAATTCATCTGTGACGGGTATCTCTTCAACATGAACCTTGATAACATTAACCCTGCCACATAAAAAATCCCAGAATGATAGCCTTCCCTGTGGATATACAATAGTAACATCCAGAATTGATGTAATCATATTCCCCATTGTTGAGAATACAAATCCTATACCTCCGGATCTTGGCTTTAAAAGATTTTTATACGGTGATCCCTGGGTAGCATGTTTTTGCGACGTAAACCGTGTCCCTTCAACAAAATTCATAATTGATACAGGCATATCTTTAAATTTCTGGCATGCTTTTTTGGTAATTTCAATATCTTTACCTTTAAGATGAGGATTTTTTAAAAGAAACGATTGTGAATATCTGCGCATAAATGGGAAATCCAGTGCCCACCAGGCCAGACCTAAAACCGGTACCCAGATGAGTTCTTTTTTTAAAAAGAACTTCAAAAATGGTATTTTACCTGTTAAAATTTTTTGTAACACCACAATATCCGTCCATGACTGATGATTGGCTATAACAAGATACCAGCTTTTCTTACGTAGATTTTCAACACCGCTAATCTGCCAATCAATTGTTCGTGTAATTTTTAAGCCAGCGTTATTGCAGTAAATCCAGCAACACGCTATGGTATCAAGTGTTTTGTTGATTATCATGCGCCATAATTTTAATTTTATTGGAATAATTTTTAAAAACGCCACTGGAAATAAAAGTGAAGCCCAGAATAATGTATTGCACACAAGCAAAAATATAGTGACAGTCCCTGTGATGTTTTCTTTAATTCTTTGCATTAAGATAATCCTACAATATTTAATTTAAGTGTATCTATTATCGTAACGCCCGCATCCTGATACGCTGTATATCCTATGGCACGTCTATAGAATCATTTTTAATTATTAATCATTGCATTAAAATTAACAGTACCTACATTATTGTCTTATTTTGTACAATTTTCCCAAAATTACTGAATGAGCTTTTTTAATATCAATTATCCAGATATAATTTATCGTATAGACAGCAGGATATAAGAAAAGGTTGCAAAATTATTTTTCCAGCATAAATAATTTTGAGCTGTGAGGTGCTAATGTAAAAGTCTTTGTTTGAGACGGTGTCTTTGTATTATTTTCCAATACATATATTTTAGAATAATTTTGCACTACTTCCTCTTCAAGTGTAGCTTCACAGGCAGTATCGTCAACATTTAATAATACACACAATCCCTTTGTATTGTAGAATGAACGTGGTGAACTGTTCAATATATACGGACACCAGATATCTCCATCCCGTGCTGTATCAAACAACTCAATAGCCTGTAATAGCATTTCACGTTCCGTGTCAGTATAATCGGGAAGTCTGTCGGATATAACCAGCATCCCACCTAATGCAGCTATCACATTATACAATGTGTGCCGCTCATGTGGTGTAAGCCTGGTTTTATGCTGACGTATCATAAGACAATCAGGATCATTAATCCAGAATCGATTATGCATAAAAGAACGGTAAATACTGCTGCAGATAGCAGAACGAGTTGAAATTCCAGAATCGCTGTTAAACAGCTTATCAAAAAAAGTCCTTCCCCACTGTGGTGCAACATCAGGACCAATGCGCATTGCATCTACATACCCAATACCCGCCTGCAAAGGCATCCCGCAGCCCAATACAAATGCATTTCCGCTTGCTTTTCGTATGCGGGCAACAGCCTGTGTCAGCGCTTCATAGCGTGAAATCCTGTTATTATGGCGCACTCCCGGCAAGGCAGCAGCATACATAAAATCCAATTTAAGGTACTCATACCCCCACTCGTACAGTAATGTGTTAATGGTATCCTCAATCCAGCTTAACACTGCAGCCTGTGTAACATCAACAGTATAGTAATAACCACCCCATGCGGGATTGAAACCTGCAACAACAGGATTACCTCTGGTATCTTTAAGCAGCCATGACTTGTGTTCTTTAAAAATCCTTGAATATTTTGAAACAATGAATGGCGAATACCATATCCCGGGTGTAAATCCATATCCTTTAATACTATCGGCAATATACCGCATAGCAGCAGTAAATGAACCTTTTACGGTAGTCCATTCGCCAATCGTAGTTTGATACCCATCATCTATCTGGATAAAATCAAACGGTATGGAATGTTCCTTTGCATATTTTGCATTAACAAGAATTTCATCCTTGCTAATCGTATTATAGTAATAATACCAGGAGCACCAGCCTTTACGCATATTGTTATTACATTTAGGCGATAGTTCCTGTGTAATGATCTCTGCATATGCTTGTAATATTCTCCACGCATTCCCTTCACGCATACACACCATATCCAGTGTGTACTCTTCTTCAGCATCACAAAACCTGTCAACGTCCCATATAATCGATAATAATTTTGTGCGATAGTTAAATTCAAAGGAAACAAACTGATGGAATGCATTATGTACAGGAAGCTGTCCAAACAACACAGCTTCTTGCGAGTTACTATCGCCGCACAAAAACACCATATCAGATTGTACTATACCCTTTTTGCCTTTTGGGGGATTAGCGGCATTCTCCTGATTTGCGATAACAAACTGTGGCCAGGGCTTTCGTTTTTTTGAATTGTTGTCAAAAGGGCCAGTATAGGTCCATGACTGATATCCGTTTGCAAAACAGGCTATAGTATCAGGAACCAGAGCTTTGAGTGTCAGAATAACTTTTTGTACATACAGACGCGTTACAGGCTTTACCACGCACTGTATTACATCTCTGTTACGTGTATACTGAAAGTGGAGATTGTCGTTAAGGTAATTATCATGCTGTAAAGTAAAGCTTGTTGCTGATTTACCTGTATCATGGATTGTATATATTACTTCTATGCTATGGTCATCAAACATTAGCTTCATGGTGTATCCTTTTTTATCTGCAATCGCTTTCTTTTATTACTTCACATTTAGTTATAAAAAGTTTATTATCATCTGCTGTGTAATAAATAGTAACAACCTGGCATGGCTCAATGTCAGCAAATGAAGCATTAGTATTTTTTACAAATACTGATTTTTCATGTACATAAAATGTTTTCTCTGTTTTTCCGTATTTTACTTCTATGTAATCCTTACCAATAAATATTACACGGCCTGTAAAGCTTTTTTCTTTTGCTATAACAATAACTGAAAAAACCAGTATCAGTGACAATATAATAGCAATTTTTTTCATACTGCAACCTCCTGTTATAAACAACTTTCTATAACAAATATATTATATATTCAAATAAATAGAATAAAAACAATTGAATTTTATGCAACTACATTTTATAATTTAAACCACTAATAATTCATAAAAAATATCGTGTTAATAAAACGGTGCACACCCCGCCGCCTTCAGCGGAGGGTGTGTATACTATGTTTATTAGGTTCACAAATTTTATTTTATGAATAGTACATGCCAGTCTTCGGCATTTCGGTTGCACTGTAGTGCATTATCTGTGAATAGATTTATGTTGCCAATTCCATCTTGAATTTAAATATCAAAATACGCTAAATTCTATTTTAGATGAGGTGTTTAATGTTACAAATAGTAAAGAATAATTTCTGGTTAATCGATTTTTCCATCAGTGCTGCAATTCTATGTATTATTCTTTTACTTTATTATAAAAAATATATCTCAAATTTTGTATGGTTATTATTCTGGGCAGGCGTTTTAACCGGATTTATCTGGGAATTAACACTCACAATTATTGACGCTTTAAATTTAGCTGATATTTTTGTTTTCAATCTGCAACCACCAGTCCACTGTATATTTATCATTATCAGTCATTCTATATGGGATGGCGGCTTATTCATTATTGGAGTTGCAATAATATATATATTTTTGAAAAAACCACATTTTCGCTCATTCAAATTAAGTGAAATAATATTATTGATTATATGGGGCCAATTACAATCTTTTATCATAGAAATTGTAAGCATCCAATCAAGTGGTTGGATGTATAATCCATTATGGTGGAATCCAGTTTTATTTTCAATAAAAGACAAACCTGTAACATTATTACCTCAATTTATATGGCTGATTGCTTGCTTTGTTTTTTATCATTTTGCTATTATAATTAACAAGCGTTTACATAAAAATCTTAATTGATTTGTATTAGAAAACATGTAAAACATACCCAATATAATAAGTTTTGCTTTTTGTGTTTAAATATGGTAAAACCAAATTGTATTTCTAAGTGAAAATTTATATGCAAAAATAAATCCATAATGTATAATAGGTGAAATATGCCATAGTGCGTAAGCATATAACAAATATTTTTAGATCGATATCTTTTAATCTTGACAAAAATATACAATCATTTTGCTTTACTTACATATACATCTGTTCATCAAAAAGCATTACGTTGTATGCTCTCCACAATTATTCTGACGTGTTATTGTATACAATTCACAACTAAAATGAAAGGAGAAACTATGGAATTAGCTCAACGGTTAAAAAAAATCAAACCATCACCAACTCTGGCTGTAACTGCACTGGCAAATTCACTCAAAGCACAGGGAATTGATGTGGTTGGATTTGGTTCCGGTGAACCCGATTTTGATACCCCACAATCCATTAAAAACGCTGCAATAAAAGCACTTGAAGAAGGTAAAACAAAATATACACCTTCAGGCGGTATACCTGAATTGAAGAAAGCCATTGTAGAAAAATTTAAACGCGATAACAACCTGGAATATAAAATTTCTGAAGTTACTGTAAACTGTGGGGGTAAACACTCGTTTTATAATTTAATGCAGGTACTTATTAACAGCGGTGATGAAGTTATCATCCCTGCACCTTACTGGGTATCATACCCTGACATAGTGCTTCTGGCTGATGGTGTTCCTGTCATACTACACACTGACGAATCTACTGAATTTAAAATAACCCCTGACATGCTGGAAAAATATATAACAAAAAAAACTAAAGCCATTGTTATCAATTCACCTTCAAACCCCACCGGTGCAATGTATACTTACGATGAATTAAAAGCTATTGGTGAAGTTTTAAAAAATCATGATATCTGCATTGTCACTGACGACATTTATGAAGTTATTGTGTATGACAATAAAAAGTTCTGCAATATAGTTAATGCTGTCCCCCAGCTAAAACCCAAAACCATGGTATTAAACGGTGTTTCAAAAACATATTCTATGACAGGATGGCGTATAGGATATATGGCAGGCGATGAAGAAATAATAAAACAGGTTGAGATGATTCAGAGCCAGTCAGTATCCAATCCAACTTCTATTGCACAGTGGGCAGCAGTTGAAGCGCTAACTGGAGATCAGAGTGTCTTAAATCCCATGATGGAAGCTTTTGCCCGCCGTCGTGAAATAATTGTTAATGGTCTTAATGAAATCAAAGGGATTACATGTCATAAACCTGATGGCGCATTCTATGTTTTTCCCAATGTTAAAGGTGTGTATTCTTTGCCCGGTTTTGCTGCAGTTAAGGAAAAATACAAAGACGAAGCCCTTTCATCTAAATTATCTTCATATCTTCTGGAAGAAGCACGTGTAGCCGTTGTACCGGGTGTAGCTTTTGGTTCGGATGATAACATACGATTATCCTTTGCAACATCTGATAAAAATATAATTGAAGGATTAAAGCGTATCAAAGAAGCAGTTGAAAAATTAGCATAGGTTATATTGCAAAAAAAACATCCCGCTGTATCAGTGGGATGTTTTTTTATATTATAATTAAAAATTTCCTGTGATGATCTTACCGCTTTGTCCTGGTTTTATTATTTTTGATGGCCCAATTGGATCGCCTTTAGGATTGCTGATTGCATTCTGTATCTGCATCATCATGTTTACATAATATGTCTGAGTGGCAATGAATTCCTTTATGAGTTGACTTTCTGAAACTTTCTGGCTTAAATCCTGCAATTTTTTCTTTTCCTCAACTTCAATTACACCACCATTAGATTCCTTTTGATAAAGTTCTTCACTCAATTTGATATATTCTTCAAGTAATTTTCGCGCATTTTCATCTGCTTCAATTTTTTTTACCAGTTCCTCATATCGTCTATAAATATCAGAACCTTTTATCATCAATCCCAATTCATTAGCTTTCTGTAATATTTCTTCCATACGATACTATCTCCTTTTTATAATCATATTGCAAGTATAACACGAATAACATCACAATCTACTTTTCAAGAGAAAGATTAAAAGTAGCTTGATTATTTATGCGATAGTTACTGATAATTATAGCTTTTTGCCATAATCATTGCAATAAATATGCATAATAAAATTATGCAAGGATTTTTTTGAAAAATGTGATATTTATAGTAAATTGAATTGACAAAACTTTTAGTAAATATCATTATTTTACACGATTTATTCCTTAAATAAAATTTTTGAACATAATAAACATATAGTACACCCCGCCACCGAAGGCCGCGGGGTATACACCGTTTTATTAACAAAATATTTTAAGGAATTATTAGTGATTATTTTATATAAATCAATACAAAGTAATAAAATTTTCACTGGATACACCCTGTACATCTTTGATGGAGTTGGTGTAATTTTTATTATTCATAACTAATTTTTTCGTAAGGAGAATATTCAATGGTTGAGCAAAAAGAAATTATAGAAGACGAAAATAAGATTGGTACTGTAATAGCAAGTGATATAAAATTCAGAGGCACATTAAAATTTAAATCTTCTTTAAAAATAAAAGGTTTTTTCCAGGGCAAAGTTGAAACAGACGGTACCTTGATTATAGGTGATGAGGCAAATGTAAGTGCCGAAGTAACAGCCGCTGTTGTTTCAATTAGCGGGAAATGCCAGGGAAAGATTAAAGCCAGTAAATTAATAGAAATATTTGAACACAGCAATATGTCAGGTGATATAATAACACCTGACCTTTATATTGAAAATGGTGCTAAATTCAACGGGACATGTATAATGCCAAAATGATGGTAATAAATAATGCAATTAATTATTAATATACATCAATATGCCTGCAAATATATGTTTTTAGCAGCATTACTGTTTTTTTCTTTTTTTCTGTATACTCCAATCTATTCACAATCAACTAATGATAATTATAATTTTGGATTCAGTATTACTGCTGGAATGACTGATGTGTGGCATATAAGTGGCACCGAAGAAGGGAAAACTGTAAAATGGAAACCTGGTATAATGGCAGAAGGAGGTTTTTTTTTAGAAAATATGTTTGTTTCTCATTTTGGCATTCACTCAGGGCTTTTTTACGCATACTATGAAAATGAGTTGCAATTTGGGGATACACCCCTTGATAAATTGACTTCACAGAATCATTCAATACTAATACCTTTATATCTAATTACATCATTTGGCAATAAGGTGCGTGTAGATATACTGTATGGGCTTAACTACATGCATATTTTCCATAACACCATGTCAGGTGACAAAGATAGCACCAATGGTATTAAGTATATTAATTACAATCAGTTTGGCTGTGGTTTGCAATTGAGACTGGCCATTCCATTTGATAGGTTTACATATTTTCATGCAGGACCACACGCCCAGTTTTATTTTTCCAACGTTGTAGATTCAACCACCTGGCGTGACTACCTGTACAATATCCAGTTAGAAATAGGAATGTTATTCAAGACTTTTTAACATTATCCTTATTTTTTAAGTACCTCAGGTAATACCGTTTTCCTTAATTCTTTCTTGTTGAATTTGCCTACACTTGTTTTTGGTATCTCTTTTAAAAACACTATTTCATCCGGTAACCACCATTTTGCAACCTTTGTCTGTAAAAATTCCATAATATCTTCTTTTGTTATTGAATCAGCACATTCTGGTTTTGGTACTATACATGCCAGTGGTCGTTCCTGCCATTTTTCATGAGGCATAGCTATTACTGCTGCTTCAAGCACTTTAGGATGTGCCATAATCTGATTTTCCAGGTCAACCGATGAGATCCACTCGCCGCCACTTTTTATTAAATCTTTAGTGCGATCCACAAGAGAAATATAACCCTCTTCATTAATTGTGGCAATATCACCTGTGTGCAGCCATCCATCTTTAAATGTCTGCTGACTTCTTTCAGGATCTTTATAATATTCGCTGGCAATCCATGGTCCACGCAAACAAACTTCTCCCATCTCTTTGCCATTCCACTGCACTTCTTTTCCAGTTTGTAGATTCACTACCTTCATTTCCAAACCCAGTGCAAGCAGTCCAGCAGTTGTTTTTATATCAAATAATTCATTTTCTGATAGATCTTGCATATAACTTTTTGGAATAGCTGCTGTTGCCAGAGGTGACGTTTCAGTCATTCCATAGGCCTGAATTATGTTAAAATTATATTTCTTTGCAAAAGATTCCATAAGATGTCGTGGCATTGCTGAACCTCCTGAATACACTGCTCGTATTGACGAGAAATCATGCTCACCTCCGCTTTCAAGATATTGATGCAGCATCATCCATATTGTAGGAACACCACATGTAAAAGTAACCCTTTCATCTGAAATAATTTTGCATAATGCTTTCATATCCAGAATCTGCCTTCCTGGCAACACCTGTTTGCATCCCAAACCCGTAGCACCAAAAGGGGCACCCCATGCATTAGCATGAAACATAGGAACCACATGCATGGCACAATCACTTTCATTTAAACCCAGCGTAACACCTGCTGCATACGCGTGTAGAACTAAACCACGATGTGAGTATACCACACCTTTGGGATCACCGGTTGTAGCAGATGTATAACATATTAATGCCGGTTCATATTCATCTCTTTCTTTGGGAAAGTCATAATCTGTGGGGAAATCTTTGATTAAATCATCATATAATACTACAGGTGATAATTTTGTATCCGGCATTTTGCCAGATTGTGACATGATAACATATTGCTTTACAGTTTTGAGTTGATCTTTTACTGGCTCTAAAAGAAAATATAAATCTTCATCCACAAAAATAATTTTATCTTCAGCATGATTGATAATATAAATGAGATGCTCATGTGACAAACGAACATTTACTGTATGAAGCACTGCACCCATGCAGGGTACTCCAAAATACAACTCCAGATGTCTATGATTGTTCAACGCAAACGATGCAACACGATCACCCTTTTTAATTTTTAGTTTTTGCAATGCATGTGCCAGCTGAGAACACCGTTTATACCATTCACCATAATTATACACAAACTTTTCGTTGGGATATACTGATACAATTTCTTTTTTGGGAAAATACCTTGCTGCTCTTTCCATAAAATTTGTGAGAAGTAAAGGGTACTTCATCATGGCAAACCTCCGGATAATATAAAAGTATAAAATACAGCTCAACCTCAGGTGGCTGTGCTGCACTTTTTATTATTTTATATAATTGTATATGTGTTAACATATAATATAATAGTAATATTATACATATATGTCAAGTTCTTTTATTCAAACAATATGGCTTATTCCATAATTTTGAAGGAATTATACAAAATACGAAAAAATATGAGTGATTCAAATTCCAATCCAATGATTAATAGTTAAAAAGGGTTCTATACACGTGCCGTGGGATGTACACCGCCTATGTTGCGGGCGTTACGATAATAAGCATGATGCCGTCGGAACGCCCCCGTGGAATGATGAATCCTTACAGAAAACAAGCAGGGGGTAAAGTGTTATATATTATCCTTTACTAAAATAATAGTAACTGCAATAATTGATACTTAACTATAACAATTTGAGGTCTACTATTATGAATAAGGCATGTATTATTCTGATCATTTCACTTCTATTTACCACTGGCTGCTTTGATTTTGATATTGTCCACTACATCGAACCAAAAAAAGATAAGTCATTATTTATCAAATTCAGAGTTACTTCAATATATTTTAAAGATCAAACCAGCAAAAACATATTTGCTAACGATATTATCAAAGCCAATATACCTGATGATAAAAATTCAAAGGTAACATATCAATTGATACAAAATGACCTTACTGCAGGTTTAGAGATTACTTTTTCAGCTAAACCACAAACCACCTATTCCAATTCGGATAAACTTCCCATTATTCCCTGTTATGATAAATATAATCAATATATACTTATTTTCCACAACTATCAACAATCAAATTCTAACAATGATTTATTTGATTCACAACAAATAGCAGAAGGCATAGTATCTTCATCCAAATATAGATTGGCCTTTGGCAATATTATACCAAAAAAAGCTTTGATTATTGTTAACCGTGACCAACCAGAAAAATTTAATCTTTCTATATATCAAATAGGAAATGTGTATTTTATTGATATACCAATGAATTTAATTTTAATAAATGAGTCAGCAGTAATTGTATCATCTACTAATACAGTCAACGACTCAGAAATCAGTAACTATCTGTCAAAATTACTTGCAAAGCGGAAAGAAAAAGAAAATAAATATCAGGAACAATTAAACAAAAATGAAAATGATGATACAGACGAATATAATAACGATGACAATACACAAAGTGAAGAGCAGCTTGATAATAATTATAATGAAGATGAAAATGAAAATAATCAAACCGATAGTAGTACTGATACCATTGAAAAATGATGAACTCTGATTGTGTAGCTAACATTATACTGGATAGCATTGTTGATGGAGTATTCACCATCGACATGAATTTTAGAATCACGTCATTGAACAATGCTGCCTGCAACATTTTAGGGCTTGAAAGTAAGGAACAGGCATTAGGCAAGTTTTGCTTTGAAATATTTCATGCAAATATCTGTGAGCATTCTTGTGCACTGCGCGAAACGATGCTTACAGGGAAAAATATCATTAATAAAACAGTATATGTAGTCAATAAATCCGGTGAAAAAGTAACCATAAGTATAAGCACAGCATTGCTTAAAGATGAACATGGTAATATTATTGGTGGAGTTGAAACTTTCCGAGATATCAGCGACATTGAACTTTTAAGAAAAAAAATTGAATCCACTTACTCGTTTGAAGATATCATAAGTAAAAACAAACAGATGCAACAGATTTTTTCCATATTGCCTGATGTAGCCTTAAGTGACAGCTCTGTATTAATTGAAGGCCCCAGTGGAAGTGGTAAAGAACTCATTGCACGTGCCATTCACTCTTTAAGCACACGTAAAGAAAATCCTTTTGTTGTGGTAAATTGCGGAGCATTACCTGAAAATTTACTTGAGTCAGAACTGTTTGGATATAAGGCTGGTGCATTCACAGATGCAAAAAAAGATAAGCCGGGTAAAATTGCATTAGCTAAAGGTGGAACGCTTTTTTTAGATGAGATTGGCGAATTGCCATCACCAATGCAGGTTAAATTATTGCGATTTTTACAATTCAAAGAATTTGAGCCTTTAGGAGATATAAAACCAAAAAAGGCAAATGTTCGCATCATTGCTGCTACCAATAAAATTTTAAGAGATGAAGTAGCGGCAGGTAATTTTCGTGATGATTTATATTACCGACTGAATGTCATTGGATTGCGGTTACCTTCGTTATCACAACGGAAAGATGATATACCTTTACTGGTAGAACACTTTATTAAAAAATACAATGCTCTAAAAGGAAAACATATTGAAGGAGTTTCAGATGATGCTATGAATATCCTGCTTAATCACGACTATCCTGGCAATATCCGGGAATTGGAAAACATTATTGAACATGCGTTTGTTCTATGCCATGAAGCATATATTAAAGCCGAGCACCTTCCTTCATATCTATATGGCATACAACCTGTATCAACGCTGTCGCTTGAAGAAATGGAAAAAAACATGATAAAACAGGCTCTGACACGCTATCCCAACAAAAAAGATGCAGCAGAAGCACTTGGTATTGATACCTCTACATTATGGCGAAAATTAAAAAGATATAATCTCACATAAAGTATTGCAATTTGCAATATTTTTATTGCGATATCATTGCATTTTGCAATATAAATTATTCAACAGTAACTATCGCCTATATTTTCCCCTAAAAAACCGCACAAAAATATCATTTTGTACATATAGATCGCTTACAATATGAAATCCAAATACATATACTGAAATAAAAAATTAGGTTTTCCAATAAATTAAATTGAATAATCAAATAGTTTGGCATGAGTTATGCTTAAGTTATGAGTATGAAGAACGAGATTATCGCATTACCAGTGTTTCATGAAAGGCTTTCGCCACTTCTTGATGAAGCGCGCAGATTTGTTGTTGTGACAGTGAACAATCATACCATAACAGAGCGCACGATAGTTGATATTAATGAACAAAGTGCGTTCATCAGGATTGAGCGGCTCAAAGAGATGGGAGTTACAGTGTTATTATGTGGAGCTGTGAGCGATGTGCTGGCCAGGTTTATTATGGACCGTGAATTTAGATTATTTTCATGGCTCTATGGCACA
>CALEUQ010000003.1 GCA_937920495.1 uncultured bacterium
GCCGGACTGTTAGGCGGCAGAGACGAATAAACTATATTACAGATGCGAAAGGGTGAGTGGGTCACCCTTTCTCTTTGTTGGTGCCGGACTGTTAGGCGGTAGAGATGAATAAACTAGATTATAGATGCATTATAGATGCGAAAGGGTGGTGGGTCACCCTTTCTTTTTGTTTGTGCCGGACTGTTAGGCGGTAGAGATGAATAAACTAGATTATAGATGCGAAAGGGTGGTGGGTCACCCTTTCTTTTTGTTTGTGCCGGACTGTTAGGCGGCAGAGACGAATAAACTATATTACAGATGCGAAAGGGTGAGTGGGTCACCCTTTCTTTTTCTGCTTGCGGGATTACTGGATGGCAATGATGATTAATCAAGATTACCGGGGGAAGAGATGCGTAGAGTAACCCTTCTCTATTTTTGTCGTTGACTATTAACCGGCATAGATGAATAATTAGTATTTACAAAGCCAGGATGAGTGGTAGGGCACCCTTTTCTACTACTTTTTCACCTTTTGTTCAATGTTGCCAAAATTCCATAATAAGCCATGAATAATTAGTCGGAGGAAAACTTTTGATGCCATCAATACAATTTCTTTATTTTGAAGGCTGTCCAAATGCTAACGCAACATTAGAAAACCTGAAAACAGCCATGTCTGAATTGAATATTCCTATGGATGAACTGCAAACAATACATATAGATTATGATTCAGCTTCCACATATAACTTTCAGGGATCGCCGACAATATTGATAAAAGGCATAGACATATATACAGATATGGTTCCTGATAGTGTCCATTATACATGCCGCATCTATGAATTTGAAGACAAAAAAACAGGAATAATCCCCAAAGACTATATAAAACAAAAGTTACACCACTATTTAAATTGTTGACATATTTATTGAGATCTGATATAAAATCAAAACGATTTATTAATTACTACTGCGTATAAAATTATGCATAAAAGTATGAATTATAACATAACGCGCTGCATCAGGTAGCAATATATTATTTAGTATGCATTTAATGATTTTTGTAAAAATTTGATTACAGGTAAATAATGAAGGCTCACCGCTTACTACATATAGTATCAATTTTTTTGCTGTGCTTTTTTGCATGTGCGTGTGACACTGGTGATCCTGTTATAGATGTACATTCTGGATGGAAATTATATGAAGGCGACGATTATTCAATTGCGCAACCTGAATTTGATGATTCTTCATTGCAATCAATTAACCTTCCCGGACAACTATCGCAAAAAAAAACAAAGCAGTACCTGTGGCTACGAAAGACAGTGTACATACCTGATTCTTTTAAGAACTATGATATTGCGTTTGTTTTAGGCAAAGTATGGGACGTGGAACAAACATATTTTAATGGATTCAAAATTGGGGCAGCGGGGAGCGAATACCCTAATTTCCATTCAGAATGGAACCGCTTCAGGTATTATATAATACCTTTGCATATTGTTAAATATAATCAGCCAAATACTATCGCTATAAGAGTCTTCAGCAATCAGAATGCTTTCTATAATGGCATACCATTAATTACAACACTGGCAAACGCTAAAGTAATAAATTTTTACCGTTCGCTACAGGCCGAATATGTACCACTTGCAACAAGCTTTCTTACGTTTATTTTTGGAATTATCGCACTGTATTTTTACTTTAAGAATAAAGATACACTAACCTTGTATTTTGCTATCACATCACTGCTATGGTGCATAAGTGCAATGCATTTTTATTTACCGCACTACTGGATCATTGACTTCAATACTCAGGATAACATATACTATGCACTGACTGCAGTTATTGCCGCAGTTATATATTTCTTCTTTGAAAGTATGACACTCAGCTTTAACAGGACACTTAGAATTGCTATCACTATTGCTGCCGCCGCTATGATAATCTTGAGCCTTTCAGCAACGGAAAATGACCCTGTCACAGGCTGGAGGTTTCAGGTTATTGGTACTTTTGGGCTTATTGTGCAGATACTGTGGGGGACGCGTATTATTAAAGGAATACGTCAAAACCAGAAGCAAGCAAAAACGCTTTTGATTCCATATCTCTTTATGATGGTATGTGTGGCGCATGATTCTCTGGCTGTTTCAGGCATACTGTATACCAACTTCTTCTGGCTTAATCTGGGATACCCTGCGTTAATTCTTGGCATTGGTGCAATTCTATCACAACGCTCTGCAACACTGGCACAGGAACTTTACGATTCAAAACAATATATTGAAAAGAAGAATGAAGATTTAATGCAGATATTACAAAAAATCAATCAGTCAATTGTGCAGTTAAAGCTTGTTGCAAAGGAGGTTGAAAGTTCTGCCAGCACTCTGCAACAAAGCATGCATGAGCAGACATCAGGTATTGAAGAGACACAAGCAGCCTTAGAAGAATTTTCATCTACTGTTGATATGATAGCATCTAATTCCAAATATCAGGATACAATCCTTAATAAAAATAAAGACCTTTTAATGGAATTAATTAAAGGCATTGGTCACATTACCGATGCTGCCAGAACAGCAGTAAAGCTTAGCTACAAAAGCCAGGGGCAAACAGCGGTGACAAAAGATCATCTATCCAAAGCACTTAATGGCATAGAGAAGATAAAAAACTATTCTGACACCATACTCCAGATAACAGAAACAATTAATGATATAGCGGAAAAGACCAATCTGTTATCACTCAACGCATCAATTGAAGCTGCACGGGCAGGCGAGTATGGGCGTGGTTTTGCTGTTGTTGCGGATGAAATTGGTAAATTAGCTGATAGATCATTAGAACAATCCAAAAGTATACAGGCAATTTTATCTGACATCGTTGCAGATATTGAAGATCAGACCATCCTTATGGGTACTGTTGTGTATTCAAATGAGGATGTAGAGCGCTCAGTATATATGGTTAATCACGCAATAGACACCATCCTTGACTTCTGTATGTCGCAGGAACAGTTAACAAAGAGCATTGAAGAGAATATGGCAATTGTATTACAGGGTTCCTCTCAGATAGCAAGTGCCACACAGGAAGAAAAGATAACCATTAACGAAATATCATCAACAATACAGCAGCTTGTTACCATTACAAATGCTGTGTACGATAATACCGAGATTTTGACAAAGACTCTCACAAAAATCCTGTCGCAGATAGACACGCTACAATCCATAGTTGAGGAAAAAAACAATTTTTAAGCAGGGAGTATATTATCATGAACTATCGCTTCAACAAAAATACATTACTATTATTATTCATATTGCTTATTGCGATTGCTTTTTCACTTGTTATTTTTTTTAAAAATTTTTATCCTTTTTTACCATCCGGCATATCATCACATACAACCGAACAGGTTTTCTTGCAGCAGATTGACAATCGTGTGAAGTTTTTAATGGAAAAATATGAAATTCCAGGTGTAAATATTGCAATCATCAGACAGGGGAAAATGTTGTGGGCTCACGCATACGGGTATGCAGATGAAGAAAAAGCAGTACAAATGAAATTGGATACCACCTGCCGCGTTGAATCTATTTCAAAATCTGTAACAGCATGGGGTATATTAAAATTGGTTGAGCAGGATGCTATCTCCCTTGATGATAATGTTGTAAGATACCTGAAAACATGGCAATTCCCACCATCAACATTCCATCCTGAAACAATAACAATACGACAATTACTGAGCCATAGTGCAGGAATGCCCCTGGGTACAATTGGCGTACGATATGCTCCGCATGACACAATACCGGGCTTACGAGAAAGCCTTTATAAGGATGCCGTTATGATGGCATCCCCTGGTTCAACATTTTCTTATTCAAATACAGGGTTTAATTTGCTTGAATTGCTGATTGAAGAGGTAACACACCAATCCTTTTCTGAGTATATGCAACATGAAATTTTTCATCCCTTAGGGATGAAACATTCAAGCTATGAATGGAGCAGTAACTTTACACCTTTCCCAAACGGATACACTCTTGATGGTAGCCCTGTGCCTGCGTATGTGTATCCTGAGAAAGGTGCTGGCGGCTTATTTTCCACTGTTGAAGACATTGCACGTTTTGTTATCGCAGGCATGACAAAATTTAGTAAGACCGGCACCAGAGTACTGACTCATACATCTATTCATGCATTATATCAACCCACTGTAAAGATACCCGGCCTGTATGGGATGGCTTTCCCGTGGTATGGATTGGGGCATTTTATTGAATTTTCAAAGAGCAATAGAAAGGCTGTATCGCATGGCGGACAGGGAACAGGATGGATGACACACTTTCACTCAATACCTGAAACGGGTGACGGTATTGTAATTTTAGCTAACAGTCAACGTAGCTGGCCATTTTTTGCATATATACTGAATGATTGGGCTCAGTGGATTGGTTTTGATTCTATAGACATGAGTGCCATTATCTATGCAGAATATGCACTGTGGATTGTACTATATGTGATATTCATGATACTTCTTTTGTATGTGTATCTTCTGTTGAAAGGGATATTGTTGCATACACGCTCATTCGCGTTAATTCAGAAAAAATATTCAATATATCAGATATTACAGCTTATGATTGCCTGTTCTCTGTTTGCAATACTTCTGTGGGCTATAGGGCAGGATTATCTTTTCATCACTTCCGTTTTCCCTGAAGCTTCAGTATGGGCAGGATATTGTCTGGCATCGTGTGCTGTGGTGTTACTGATGTATTTTTTTATTCCTAAAAAAAAATAGCATCACCTTCAAAATATTTTCTTAAACTATTGACAAACGTGCTATTATTTTCAAAGTATACCTGAACTAAGTGTTTTTACACTTCATGGGATGGGGTCCCCCGTTAAACGCCTTCCGGCTGATGACTCCTACTGCATGGCAGTAGGTTTTTTATTTTTCACCTATGCCAAATATTTTTCTTTATATTCTATGGAGGTTAGTATGCTGACTATGTTTGCAGTAGCATCACTATGGCTTGGGCTTGCAGTTATTTCCACGATACTTGCAAACAGGCTTAAAATTTCTATGGCCCTTATGGAAATTACTGTTGGTGCAATAGCAGGATTAATCTTTGCTGAATACTTTAATCCAGATTTTATGCAGGCAAATTCAGACTGGATAAAATTTATAGCCGGTACCGGAGCTGTACTTTTGACATTTTTAGCCGGTGCTGAGCTGGATTATCACACTATCAGGGATACATTCAAAGAGGTAACCATCGTTGGTTTTATTGGCTTTCTTTCACCTTTTGTAGGCTGTGCCGTAATTGCATATTTCGTATTAGGCTGGAGCTATCAATCCAGTTTGCTTGCCGGTGTGGCACTGTCCACCACATCCATGGCGGTTGTGTATGCGGTTATGATTGAGTATGGATTCAATAAAACAAAATATGGCAAAGGGATACTTGGAGCATGTTTTATAAATGACCTGGGTACGGTTATTGCTCTTGGAATTATCTTTGCCCCATTCACTTATAAAACAATGATTTTTATATTGGTGGCGATAGTCACCTTCATTACCATCCCTGCCATAACTGCACGGCTTACAAAAATCTATGGTAACAGAACCGCAGCAATCAGAACTAAGTGGATCTTATTTGTGCTATTTGCGTTAGGTGCATTGGCACTATGGTCGGGCAGTGAGGCAGTACTACCTGCGTACATATTGGGGATGGTCCTTGCATCAAGCGTTGCCAGGGATGAATTTTTTATGCGGCGCTTGAGAACATTAACAATAGGATTTTTAACACCAATATATTTTTTACGTGCGGGATTTTTAGTGAGCCTGCCTGCAGTCTTTCTTGCTCCATTGCCGTTTATAATTCTTTTTGGCGGCAAGGTTATAACAAAAATTTTTGGATTATACCCCATCATAGGCATATTCAAAGAAAGCACAAAAGAGCGGTGGTACTATACACTGCTTATGTCAACAGGGCTTACATTTGGGTCAATCTCAGCATTGTTTGGTTTAACTCATAACATTATTGATCAGAGCCAGTATTCATTTTTAATTGCAGCTGTCATTGCCAGCGCCGTTGTTCCCACCCTTATTGCCAATACATTCTTTTTGCCAGAACACTTGCTTGAAGCTCCAATGGCTGACGAAGAAATTCCACAGTTAGATGGAGTAAACGGCATAAATAATCATTAAGCGTAGTACATACCGCACTACCCAATACGGTGCGGTATGTACTGACTTTTTAAAAATTCTTTTGACTTTTATTTATATTATAAATATATTATAATTTCAATACTATTTACATTATTAACACCTTATTGAGTGTAAATGTACTCTTTTCGTTATTGTGTTCATTGATTTTTTTCTTAATAAATACATCATGTACTATTACACAAATTTATTACAAAGGGGATTAGTATGTGCGATACTATTGTTGCCACCGGCAAAGCCACAGCAGATGGAACTGTTATACTGGCCAAAAATAGTGACAGGGAAGCAAATGAAGCCCAGCTTTTAAAGTATATTGCACGGCGCTCATGGGGCAATGAAACAACCGTTCAATGCACCTATATATCAGTGCCACAGGTAAAAAAAACAAATGAAATACTCATCTCAACCCCATTCTGGATGTGGGGGTGTGAAATGGGCGCAAATGAATATGGCCTTGCAATTGGCAATGAAGCAGTATTTACTAAAGAACCATACGAAAAAACAGGATTACTTGGCATGGATATCATGCGCCTGGCCTTAGAGCGATGTAACACTGCCTATGACGCACTGATGCTTTCCACTGAACTTATAGAACGCTACGGCCAGGGTGGCAATGCAGGAATGGCACATAAACTATATTACCACAATTCATTTATATTTGCCGACACTAAAGAAGCGTATGTCCTTGAAACTGCAAACAAACACTGGGTTGCCATTAAAGTTGATGGCATTCGAAGTATCTCCAACGGATTGACAATAGAAGAAGAGTTTGATTATTCATCAAAAGGCATTGAAGATTATGCACGTAAAAAAGGATACCTTAAAAAAGGCACATCATTTAATTTTAAAGAATGTTTTTCAGATTCATTCTATACCTACTTTTCACGATGTGCGCTTCGTCAATCTCGCACAATGCACTGTGCATTGCGTTATTCTGGTTCCATCACACCACAGACTATGTGTGCATTATTACGCGATCACGGCAGTGACCAGGAATACATTTCGCCAGATAAAACTGACATGGGAACGGTGTGTATGCATGCATCCCTTCTTCCCACACGGCCAAGTCAATCGGTTGCTGCATTTGTTGCTCATCTGCGCAAAGATACTCCGGTCTTCTGGGCAACAGGTTCATCCGGGACATGTACAAGCGTCTTTATGCCATTTTATCTAATCGGCAAAGAGATAGATTATTTTCCCGCAAATGAAACCAGCACCTATTCTCCTGATACATACTGGTGGATGCACGAAAGGATACACCGGCAGGCTATTTTCAAATGGGACTATTTCCAGAAAACTATCGCCCCAACTATACACGCCCTTGAAAATGAGTTTTTTAAAAAAGAAAATGAACTATACAAAAACAAGAACACACGTGCACAAAACTACTTTGATTTTTCAAAACAATGCGTTGAAAAGGTCATACAACTGCACGACCGCTGGGAAAGGGAATTGAAACTAGCGCCAGCATCTAATACCAGGCTTTCATTTAAGCTTTTCTGGAACAATCAAACAAAAAAAGCCCGTATTCCTATTTAGTTTAAAGCATGGGGAAGATATATTTTTCTATAAGCTCAAAATTCTTCTTAATATTGCTTTTCCCAACCACTATATCCATGTGCCCGGGTAACAGGTATTCCACATCAAGCTCTTTCATGCGCTCAATACTTTCTTTAAGCAATCTACTATCGCCACCCGGAAAATCCGTTCTGCCTACACTTTCCTTAAAGATAAGATCACCGCATACAAGCACCTTTTTTGATTCCCAGTACAGGCACACCGAACCGGGTGAATGCCCCGGTGTTTTATACACCTGTAACACTTCATTGCCAATCTTCAATGGACCTTCTTCAAGCTCAATGTCAAATGTAAACTTTGGAAATTTCATGCCAAACATGGCAAAAAACTGCGGGCCAACTTCATTCAAAAATGCTATCTCATCTTTGTGCATGGCCACTTTGCAGCCCTTGCCCATAAACTGCTGGCAGCCTTCAAAATGATCTGGATGCGAATGCGTTGCAACCACGTATGACATAGCCAGAGTGTCAATGCCATCCTTCTTCATATCAGCAACGCGCATATCCACATACTTGGCAAGGCCCGGATCAATAAACATATTGAACGGCTCACCTAAGTAAAAGGTATTGCAGTTGTTTTCAAAAACCCCGCGCCATATATACGCATATACTCCATCACACACTTTCATACATTACTCCTGAATTTGAGAAAAATCAATAAGCGTTGTAAACAATGTCAGGATATAGTGTAACATCCCCAACCTGTTGTCACGGACATTAGTGTTGGCATCCATAACCATAACTCTGTCAAAGTAGGTGTCAATGACTTCCTTGCCTTCAATAAGCAACAAAAACAGCTCGGTGTACTTGTTTTGTGCAATATACTCCTTGATGGTTTTTTCTTTTTCATGGAAAAAGCGGTATAAGCTCTTCTCTTCAGAAGCTATCAACGCATCAGGATCAAATGAAAACGTATATCCCGGGTTCTTTTTTACAAATCCATTGACAATATTATTCATACGTTTGAATGCAATGAGTAAATCGCCAAAACGAGTATCCTTTCTGAATTCATGAATGCTTCGTGCTCTAAGGTACAATTCATAGTAATCATAGCAGCCAACCGCCAGGCATGCATTCACCTCATCAAAGGCACATTGCTTTTCATACAAAAATGTCTTTGCCCGTCCATTGATAAAATCAAGTATTGGCTCAACAAGTGTATCACCATTTCTATAGACAGATGCGATTGCTTTGCTCACCGTAGCTAAATCCAGATGGATCTTTCGTTCAACAAGCATATCAACAATAGCAGCTGCCTGTCTGCGCAGTGCATACGGATCAGCGGAACCTTTAGGGATATTCCCCACAGAAAATGAACCAAATATGTTATCAATTTTTTCAGCCAGCGATACCACAATGCTCACAATATCTTCCGCAAGCACATCGCCCTGAAAACGGGGCCTGTACTGAAAATCAATAGCATTGGCAACATCCTCATCCTCACCATCAAGCAGTGCATACACCCTGCCAATCTGCCCTTGCAACGACGTAAACTCAAACACCAGCGCAGTGGTCAGATCGGTTTTTGACAGCATCACCGCACGTTCTATCTTTTGTCGTGTTTTTGTATCAAGCCTAAGCTGGTCACATACAACCTTTGCTATTGCCTGCATCCTTTCAACTTTGTCGTAGATGGAACCAAGTTCCTTATGGAACAGTATGCTTTTCAGCATATCCACTCTGCGTGCAAGCGGAATTTTACGATCTTCTTCAAAGAAGAAACGCGCATCTGTAAATCGTGCCCGTATGACGCGCTGATTACCTTTCACTATATTCTCTGTTGGTGGATTATTGGAAATCACTAAAAATTTTGGCAGCAGTTTTCCTTTGCTATCGCGCACTGCAAAATATTTCTGATGCTCCTTCATTTCTGTTATAAGTACTATATCGGGTATCGATAGGAATGCTTCATCAAAGCTACATACCACCACATACGGACTTTCTGTTAAAAAGGTAACAGTGGTAAGCAGCTCTTCATCCTCAACAAGTGTACCATGCAATTGTCCTGCTGCATTTTGTAACTGCTGGTAAATTATCTCCCTGCGTTTATTATGGTCTACTATCACCCCATTTCTTTCCAGAACAGTAGTATATTCGTCACACCGTGAAAGCGGTAGCATCATATTATGCTGAATATAATGCCCCCGCACCTTATTGTCAAAATCAATGCCGTCTATTGAATAGGGAACCACCGCATCATTGAAGAGTACACAGATGTAATTTACAGGCCTTGGGAATGCCACGCGTTTGGTATTCCACCGCATCCGTTTGGGGAAATTGAGCTCATTAATAATCTTTTCAATAATTATGGGTATAACGTTGGTTGAAGGTTGTGCTTCTACTTTGCGTCTGGCATAAATATACTCACCTTTGTTGGTCTTCTGTATGTAGGTATCTTCACGTGTGATTTTATTTCCCTCAAGAAAACCTGTTAATGCCCTGGTGGGATTACCCTTATCATCATAGGCTGCCTTAACCGAAGGGCCTTTGATTTCTTCAAAATCTTCAGATTGGCTTTCTGCCATATCATATACCAGTATTGCAATACGGCGCGGTGTGGCATACACCGTACACTGCCCAAACGCAATACGATATGATTGCAAACTTTCAGTAACAATTTTTTCTACCTGTTCAATAGCAGGTGGTAAATAGCCTGCCGGAATTTCTTCAGTGCCAATTTCGCACACAAAATTAAGTTTAGCCATACGTATGTCCTGTCTGTAAATATATTTTGTTGTTCTGTAATTAATGTTTCTTTTTTAACTCAGCATACGGATTAATATGCTGCCCTTTACGAATAATCTCAAAATGAAGATGCGGACCTGTTGAATTGCCGGTGTTGCCGCTTTTTGCAATAATCTGACCCTGTTTCACATACTGCCCCTCACGGACAACTATCTTTGAAAGATGGCCATACAAGGTTTTATCACCACCCGGATGAGTTATCACTACCACCTTGCCATACCCTCCAAGCCAGCCCGCATAGCTTACCCGACCATATTTGCTTGCTTTGACCCACTCATAATTAGCCCGTATATCAATACCCTGATGAAATTGGTTTTCACCGTAAAAAGGATCCTTGCGCCATCCGTAGCCGCTTGTTATGTTTCTTGTTGCAACCGGCCACAAAAAGCCTTTAAAAATATCAAGCGGTTTTGCATCAGGAATAAAGATATCCTGCCCTATATTAATAAAATCAGGATTTGCAATATTGTTCTCTTCAATAATTTTATTAATAGCCACATTATATTTTTTTGACAGCACCGGCAGAGTCTGCCCGCGCTGCACACTTACCAGCAAACCATCTTTATTGGGAATCTTTAACACCTGCCCCACATGCACTAAGTCATATGACTCCAGCTTATTGGACCCGCAGATAGTATCCAGGGACACACCATACATCCGTGCAATCTCGCTTAATGTTTCACCGGGCTTTACTGTGTGCTGAATAATCTTTAAGGGTCTTTTTGTATCCGCATCCACAAACTCTTTGCTTGTAATGGCTTTTTTCTTTATTTCATCATACCATACAGCTTCTGATTTAAATACATCATTAAAACCAGCAATCCCCGTAAATAAAAGCATCGCGGAAATTACAATGGCACTTACCGCGGTTATTCTTTTTATTGCTGTGTACGGTATACTCTTAATGAAAGTGTTTCGTTTACCTCTCACAATAATAATAATCTCAGCAGATAAAACGGTAACACTGAGATTCCCAAAAAACCTGCTATGTACCTGCCAGTGTTTCATAGTGTAATTATCGGCATCGATAGATCATTTATCATTTTTCCGAGCCTTTTTTCCCAAATATACCCGTCTGTGCCTGTGGTGACCCTGCATATGATTCTTCTATGAGCTTTTTAACATCCTTCTTTTGCCCGCCAGTAATGGTTACCATGCCATGTGCTACCACACCACGCTGTACAGTCAAAATAGGCGTTTCAATATCACCCAGCACTTTTGCCGTTTCCAGAAGTTTAACCTCCTCATCAGCAATAATATTCCCTATTACAGTACCTGCAACCACCACATTCTTTGCATGAATATTGGTTTTCACCTTACCGGTTTCGCCAACCACAAGCTCCTCATCGGTCTTTATTTCACCTTCAAATTTTCCGTCAATTCTTAGTGACCCGCTGATATAAAACTTACCTTCAAAAACAGAACCTTCACCTATAGTGCTGTTTATACTATCACCTTTACCTGCCATACTATTAACACCTCATGATTATAAATTTCATCACCGTCAGAATATACATTAACATTCAGATTTTTGCAATTTTATTTCAACCATTTTTTGTTGTAAATACATTAATACTGAAGTATTTTTTATTATTGAATATTTTTATTTCTATATTATCATGTGCGATAGTTACCATGAAAACATCTATTGCCATAATTGCCATACCATTAATACTCAAGGGATTATCTTTCTCAACAGATTTAATCTACATCCTGTGAAATGTAATCACAGTGCGATTTCAGATTATTGATGCACATTCAATGTATGGTTTTTACACAATTACTGCACCATATTTAATAAACCTTTAAGGTGTGATTTGCACAACATGAATACATCTACTACCCTGCTGAATGTCAATGAGATATTTTATTCTCTTCAGGGCGAAACCACCCGCACTGGCTTCCCTTCCCTTTTCATACGGCTTGCAGGCTGCAACTTACAGTGCAGGTGGTGTGATACTGCTTACGCAAGAGAAGGATCCCCGGTAACTATCGCCCGTATTATACAAAAAATAGAAGCATATCCTATGCTCAATCACATCACCATTACCGGTGGCGAACCATTATTACAAAAGGAAACATTTGTGCTGCTACACTTGCTTTGCAACAAAAACTATCCCCTGCAACTGGAAACAAACGGAAGCATCTCACTGGCACGTGTACCGCAACAGGTCCACAAAATTGTGGACGTGAAAACACCCTCAAGTGGGCATCATGATGCCTTTAATTTTTCCAATATACAGTACCTGCAGCCACATGATGAAATAAAATTTGTGATTGCAGATGACAATGACTATAATTATTCTAAAGAGTTTTTGCAAAAATATCTTGCGCATGTACCCTGTGTTGTTAATTTTTCCCCTGTGTGGGGTGTGATGGAGCCGCAAAGACTGGCAGAGTATATTTTGCATGACAGGCTTAACGTAAGGCTTAATATACAGCTGCACAAATTACTCTGGCATATAGAACCAAAACATTTTTAGGAGAGTGTATGGATTACGTTGGTCACATTATACGGCCACCTTCAGAAGCATATAGCATGATAATTCAGGTGACAGTTGGTTGCTCGCACAACATGTGCACATTTTGCGGCACATATAAAGAGCAAAAATTTTACATCAAAGACCTTGCACGGATAAAACGTGATATAGATGAAGCATCACGGTACCGCTTCAAGCGAGCATTTTTAACAGATGGCGATGTGCTTATATTACCCACAGACACTCTTCTTGAAATTATTGCATACATTAAAAGCAAAAACCCTCATATAGAACGCATTGGCGTGTATGCCAACACCAAAGCCATATTAAAAAAATCATTATCCGAACTTAAGGAATTAAAATCCGCAGGGCTGGGGATAGTGTATCAGGGTATAGAAAGCGGTAATGAAACGGTACTTCGTAAAATCCGCAAGGGCGCTTTGCCACACAAACAATTGGAAGCAGCTTTCAAGATTAAACAGGCAGGCATTACATTATCCCAAACTGTGCTGCTTGGAATTGGCGGCCTTGAGTTAAGCATACCTCATGCCATCGATACCGGCACACATTTAGGTGCAATGTCACCTGACTTTGCATCGGCACTCACTGTGATGCTTTTACCTAACACACCACTTTACAGAGATTACATACAGGGAAAATTTGCATTACCTGATAAGTTTGGATTATTGCGCGAATTAAAACTCATAGTTGAACATATGAATGTGAGCAACACCTGCTATTTTACATCAAATCATGCGTCCAACTATCTTCCCATTAAGGCAACATTGCCAGAACAAAAGAATGACGTCATTCAGTTGCTGGATGAAATAATACAACGCCAGGATGAATCATTATTAAAGCCTGAATTTTTACGGGCATTGTAGGAGGAATTGTTTATGGACAAATCTATGGAAGATGCCATCCGCTTTATAAGCTTTGAATTGCAGGACAATCCCCAGGCTGATCTGGCAAAGCTAATCGAAAAAGCAAGCCAGCAGTTTGATTTAACACCACTACAAACAGAATTTCTGGTAAATAAATTTATTTTAAACAAATAGGGCTTGCTTTCGCAAGCCCTATTTGCTGCATTTATTATATTTTATTCTTCTTCACCTGTGAGTTTATCTAAAAGCTTTTTCTGTCCTCCTGCATACACTGCTACCTTTTCGCCTTCCAGTTCAACCCTGCCATCATTTGTAAGTTTCTTTCTCCACAACACAGTACCATCAGTTTTTGCGCAGAATATATAATCACCGGAAGCTATATAGATCTTATCTTCGGTTTTGGTTGGCGGATTTATAACTTTGCCTTCCCATTCAACCCGTCCATTTTTCACAAAGTATATTTCGTAACGTGTCACAAGCAACTGGCCTTCAGGTTGTGGCACCTGTTTGGTCTTCTTAACAACCTTTGCAACTTCTTTTACCACTTCTTTTGGTTTTTCCTCAATCTGTATTATTTCCTGTTTTTCTTCTTTGAAATCTTCAGGTTTAAATTTCTGTACTTCCTCTTTTTTCACTACCACTTCTTCTTTTGCTACAGCCACAACTTTTTCTATGGCCTGCGGAGTTGCTTCACCTTCTTTTTTCATAACTTCTTCTATCTTCTTTTCAGCTTTCTTCACATCCTCAACTGTTATGACCACTTTTTCCTTTTCTTCAACAGCTGGCGCTGCTTCTATTAATTTATCAATGTGCTGCTCAACCGCTTCAACACGCTTTACAACAGCAACTTTGCCATCAAATACTTTAATGCGTGTGGTTTTCTTGGCATCAGCTTCAACTGAAAAATTTGTTCCTCGTACACCAGCAACTGCGGTTGGAGTCTTTACTAAAAAACTTTCGTTCTTTAACAGCTTTTTAGGTTTGCAGATCATCTTGCCCACATCAAGACCCAATGTTGTATTTTCCAGCCCATCTTTACGCAAAAGCTGCGCCAGTATGGCTTTGGAATTTTCCTTTATGCGAATCAAAGAATCGCCAATCTTAATATCACAGGAAGACAGGCTACCAGTTTCAATCACATCGTTTTGATTTAGCATATCGCCGATGTTGACGGGCTGACCATTCTTCTTTACATCGCCAATGCTAAATGCAATCGAAGCATAGTCATCAACCTGTTGTTTGGTACAGCTATTACCCCATATAGCCAGACCCAGTATCAAAGAAAATATCAGAATACGTTTCATCACAAACCTCCTTTCAATATTATTAGTAGCAAATGGTTATATTCAAATTATAAATAATCAGCTGTTATATTACTATATTAACCATTACAGTATACTCACGTTTCATGAATAAAGGCAATTTTTTTTATTATACCACAAAAAATTAATAGTATTCTTGACAGTAGCCATTAAATATACTCATGCTATCAGCATGGACCGTTTCAAGCTCACACAAATGCTGCATGGCATAATGATAGCCGATGCGCTTGCAAGCCCACTTGACAATCTCAGTGCCGGGCATATACGCAATGTGTTTGGCACAATACAGGATTACACTGACCCAGCTTGCGCACTCAAACATAAACTTCATCTATGGAAAAAGCCAGGACTGTATACTGCCATTTCTCAATATTGTGTTTTGCTTTCTGTTATCAATATCAGGGAGCACACCTATAATCATCAGCATGTAGTCAATTTTCTTTTTTCTTTGGGCGATAGTAACTGTATATTTCGACATCCCCGGGGATTTTTACAACATCTGAATTCACCATACGATGCACCAACTGCAGAATTGCTTATTTGTATCCCCACTGTATTCTTTTTACAAAAACAAAATCCCTTATCACTTATACATTTTATTTTAACGCATAACAAAAACGCCGCAGTATGTGTATCAGCATTATTTATATATATGCTGCTTGAAGATATTACCAGGCTAAACTTACAAGCATTAGATGGTGCAGTATTGCAGCATACGGTGGAAAACGTACTGCAATTTACCCACACATACTCTTCAGCCATATTTGACAATGGCGGCAATTCCCACACCATCATACAAGCCGCAGAAGATTTACATTCTATGATACAACACATGCCTCACAGATCAAGCCTTACACAATATACAGAGTATTGTCTTCCCTTTGCACACAGGTGGTCAAAAAACACGTATACAAGGCTTACTGTTAATCACCCCTTTACACTGGTTCCCATGGCATTGTATTGTATAGAGACAAATGCAATAGAAAATGTACTCTATACAGCAGTGCATCAGGGCGGCACAATATCATTGCTTGTACCCCTGGTGGCTATACTGGCAACAGCAGTATATGGCTATGATTGTATTCCCAAACATCTTATGGACACCATGGTTAATAAAAAAAGAATTCTGCAGTTATTGGAAGGATTACAGAAAAACTCCATCTCTATGGAATTTATTTCAGAATTTTTCCAGAATGAAAAAAATCTAACCCAAAAAGAACAGGAAGAGCTTGAAAGCAAGCTAAAGCATGTAGCATCAAAACGTCCTTCTTCAAAGAAATCACAGGATGCACATAAAGACATGACACAAATTGTTGTTGAAAGCTGGACTAAGTTGGATAAGGCAAAATGGAAAAAGGAAAGAAGAAAATATTGACTTTTATTTTTGCCTTTATTTCTTCGTGATAATTTACGTATACATAGCTACTATACATGATTACTTCATTACCGATTTTATCCCGATTCCTCACACCCGTCATTGCAAGCCCCGACTTTTTCGGGGCGTGGCAATCGCACTTAAGCACAAATACGAGATTGCTTCGTCCCTAATTTTTCGGGATGGCAATGACACCAACCATCAATTACCAATCACCATTTCATTTATTCAACATAATGTTTTAAATAATGTACCATCAAATCTTTAAATCCAGGCATTGTTAACCATCTTCCGTATGCCAGGGCAATAACGACTAATGTTTCACCACGCTGTACTATCACACCACCATAGGCAGTAGTAATCTTTTTACCATATTCGCCTCGTATATCATCACAGAATCCTATTATATGGAAATTGTCAGTATTATACACCCTGTCATAAAAGGTTATCTGCAATTCCACAGTAACCCCTGCCTGCCATGCTGAAAGAAACGTTGACCATCCCATTGTTTCATCTAACAGTGAAGCCAGTACACCATTATGGACAGACCCATCAGAAAATTGAGCAAAACTGTTTTTGCCTCCAAAATGAGAAATCAGGTAAGTCCTGTTTTTAGCATAATCAGTTATATAAAAAATCCTTTGATCATTATCGGGAGTAACAGTATTAATTAACTTTGTGGACATATCAGGAATTATAAAAGGAGTTGATGCATCCATATTATTTTTCAATATTTTACTAACTTCATCGCTATACTCATGAACATGCCCCTCACTGTAACGGCAGTTACAATATGGCTGCTGCAATGACTTCCCAAATGTACCAAAAAAATATCGCGCATCACCTTTCTGAACTATACAGCGCACCACATCACCACACTTCAACCGTTCGCCTGCAAAACGGAACCTATATTCATAAGGTAATATGGGAGGAAATTCCTTTGCTATATCAATCAGTTCAATAAATGTGGTCATTGCTAACCCGCCATGAGGTATACCGGGCCACCCTTCATGCTTCTTTTCTATTTTTATATCAGCTACTATCGCCAGATCTTCAAAACGATAGGATCGGAAAATAAAGCCGTTTTGCCCACAATAGTAACAATGGTTATGTCTCATTTTATTTACATTTATTCAATATTAATCAACCAGGTGATAATTACATAGTGCCGCTATGTGGCGGGCATGTTTCCACCATCAAAATAATTTAAAGAATAATTCGTCATTAAATAACAACTATTTTTTTTATTTACATAAAATATTTGACAAAAATATTTTAATCAGTTATTTTATGTTCCAATTGTTATTTCGTGATTTTGCTTACGATTCAAGCAAAAACCAATGTCATAATTTTATCACTCACAGGGATGGAGGAATATATGTTTATTTTTAAAAAAAGGAATATTCTCGTATTACTGTTTATACTACTATGTACCACCACACTTATTGCAATTGATTTTAGATTTAAACCTATCATTATTGAAGAGTTATCGCGTTATAATGAGGATAGAATAGCGTATCAACACGTGCAGAAAGAAATATCACCAAATATGGATAATTCTTTTTCAGCATTATTGATAATAAAACAAAAAAAAATCTATCTTATTCAGGATGGATATGACAATCCTGAGATTGTAGCAACCAATAGACTAAGGTTGGAAATGGAAACAAAACTCATTGGCGATTTATGGGAAAATAAGATCAATAATAAACCTGATTATGTACGAATTACTGAACGTAAAATTGAGCTTTTGAAAAATTTCGGTGAAGATTTTGTATCCAAAAACTTTGGCACATTTTTCATTAATGTCCGTAATGCTCTTATTAAAAAACATGTGGAAGTTTTTAAAAAGCTCATGGTTGACCGAAAAGAGTCAGGGCTAATTGTTACCCGTACACCACTCCCCATACCTGCTTACCTTAACGCACCAGAAACACCCACAAAATATAAAATAACTGTTAGCGGTAAAACCATTGATGAAAAGCTTTACTATGCCGAAGATAGTGATGGTGATGGCATTACCGAAACATTTACGGTAAATAGCGCTGATGGCTTCAACTGGGGCTATAAATCCGGACCAAATATAATTTTCATTTACAACAATCAGGATGAAGAAATAAAAGGTTTAATTGGACAGCTATGCAACTGGGCATATTACGGAACACCAGAAGAAGAAAAAGAAATCCTGCAAACCTTCCCCAAAGACAGCGACATTATCAATGAATTTAAACTAGAGGTTCCCACACAAACGAAATAATTACCTAATTACACACCCGCCAAAAAGTGGTGGGTGTGGCTTTCATTAAATAAAATTTGTGAACATAATAAACGTATTGTACACCCCGCCGCCGAAGGAGGGGGTGTGCATCTTTGTATTAACAAAATATTTTTACGGAATCATTAGTGCATAAAATTTATAAGATAATAATTACATCATTTATGATATATTTATCAGTTTTTTTAATTCTTCCAATAAACGATAATCATTTCCCTCTATCCCACCCAGCGCAACCTTAGGTTTTGATGTTGGACCATGGAAATCTGAACCTGCAGTGATAACGAGATTGTGTTTTTTAGCAAAATTAAAAAAATAATCTATCTCGGCTTTTGTATGATATGATGAGATAGCTTCTATGCCCATTATACCCATCGAAGCTATTTTTTGCAAATGTTTTTCACCATTCACAAACTTAGGGTGCGCCAGTACGGGTATGCCCCCCGAGGCTTTAATAATATCAATTCCTTCTTGTGTAGGAATAGAAATAAACGGCACATATGCAGGCATATTTTCAGCTAAATATTCCCTATAAAAAAACATCAATCTATTGTCAGATTTTTTTCCTTCAAAATAGTCATGCAAACGTGCATCCTTTCTGTTTTCAGGATTTTCAAACACTTCAAGCATGATGGCTGTAGCAGTGGGTGGACGGTTATTTGCTTTTTGCCATACATTATCTTCATTCATAGAAAAACCTATTTCCCGCAACTTTTTAATTCTTCTTTTTGCTATCTCCCACCTGAATTGCCCTATTTTTTTTAATGTCTCATTTAACTGTGGATTATCGTGTATGTAATAGCCCAGAATATGCTGCTGTGATTCATCTTCGTAGATTGTGGTTATCTCCACGCCCGGTATGTATTCTATACCATATAGCTTTGAAGCATCCAGCGCATCAGGGATTGATTCAATTGAATCATGATCGGTTATACTTATTGCGGATAAACCTATTTTACTGGCAAGCTCAAATATATCATCTACTGAATAATCACCATCTTCACTGTAACAGGAATGAATATGCAGGTCAATGCGATGTGCCATGCTATAAATTGTATCACATCACCTGGGGTTTTTCATGATAATGAGATTTTTTTCAGGGAGTATGTCCAGGGGATTTAAGGGAATATCTGCACAACGAATCTCAAAATGTAGATGATTGCCGGTGGAACGGCCCGTGCTCCCAACAAGAGCAATAACCTGCCCTTTCTGCACATAATCACCTGCCTTAACCAGCAACACCGAATTATGGGCATAGCGTGTAATGTAATTATCCCTGTGCTCCAGCGTTATAGTATTTCCATAATTTCCACAGTATCCTGCATAGATCACTTTGCCTTCCATAGCTGCACGCACCAGCGTACCTTTAGGAGCAGGAATATCCACTCCAGGGTGAAATCTTCCCCAGCGCCTGCCCAACCCTGAAGTAATTTTTTCAGGATCACCAATTGGCCAGATAAACTCATTGTATGAAATATTTACAGGCTGAAGCCAGATGCCTTTTTCCATCAAAGCTTGAATATATGCATCAGAATAAGGGATAAATACAAACGATTTTTTAAACTTTTTTTCATTAATATTATTTATTATATATACTTCATCAATACCTGAACCAAATTGCTCAGCGTATGCCTGTAGCTGTTTTAAGTTTAAAACTTCCACCCATTTACCGCATTTCCCGTTATATCGCTGTATATGTTCATTATCTATGAAATAAAGCTCATTGGCAAACGTGAGCGTGCATACAATAACAAAAAAAACAAGAAATGATTTCTTTATACCCATAACAGATCAACCCTGTACGTAATATTTTTTACAACATTCACTTTGGGGATTACATCAATAAAAAGATTATATGTTTGAAAGATTATTTATAAGCAAAAGGTAACCTTATTATACCTTAATTTTTAATATATAATTGTCAACAAATTTTTTTATTTTACCAGGCCAGCGATAACACTTTTTCATCCGTATAATTACTTTTTACATGGTGTCTTCGCAAGCAAAAATTATCTCGTGTAACTATATTCGGGCCGTAATCAGTAGAAAAAACCCGTTTATACCCTGCATCTCTGCATAGCTCTGTTAGCTGAATTGAATAACGGCCATAAGGAAAAGCAAAATAATCAATTTTTTTATCTAAATATAATTCCAGAATCCTTTTAGAAAGATAAATCTCCCTGTATAAGGCGTATTTACCTTCACGCGTACCTTTATTATATAATTTCACTAAATCTTCATGGCTCTGAGAGTGGCATTGTATATCAATGTTATTCTTCTGCATTATGTGTAACATCTTCCATGTCAGAGTTTTTGTTCCACCCTGTGCAATCGCATCAATATATACAAAGAGTGTTACCGGATAGTCCATAGAACGGGCTACTGGCATTAACATACTATACATGGAATAATACCCATCATCAAAGGTTATTGACACAACCTTTTGCTTGAATGGGTTATGCTCATCAATGTGCTCTTCCAGTTGTTGCAATGATATTACTGAAATATCGTGGTTTTTAAGCAGTGCAAATTGCTTTTTCAATTTCTCAAAAGAGATTGAATAAGGTCCTTTTCCATCTATGTTATGGTATAACAAAATTGGAACTTTATGAAGGCGTGTAACATTACTATGAACTATCGCCCTGAAAACTTGGTTTTTATTTTCACTATATATATCTGATGTATACCACACGCCTATATACAGCGATACCACAAGAACGCTCACAAAACTTATACCAATAAGCAGGTTGTCAATCTTTATCATAGTTTAATCAATATGTCGGTTAGCAGCCTTGTCCCATACCCGTTTAATAATCGGTGCAACAACCATGACGTTTTACCCATAAAACCAGGTATAACCATGAATTTTTTCTTTATTATTGCGTTCATAATTGCATGGGCGATAGTATCTGCTGAAAGAACTCCCGTAATTTTTTTAATACGCTTTGCCTTAACTGGAATCGTTTTCAGCTCTTCCTGCAAAAATGGCGTATCAACTTCTGGGGGGCAAATCACTGATAGTGTGATGCCATTTTCCTTAAATTCACTTCGCAAACAATCAGCCAGACCAAATACTGCAAATTTTGATGTGCCATACGCCGAATAGGTGTATACACCAATGAGCCCGGCAAGTGAAGACAAAAGTACGCAGTGTGTGTTTCTGTTTTTAAGATAGGGAAAAAATGCTTTTAACGTGTACCATATTCCAAATACATTAATATCCATAACTTTTTTAAAGTCTTCATCGCTTATTTTTTCAAAATAATTTGCCAGGCCCACGCCAGCTGCACATACCAGCACATCAGGATTACCAAATTCTTTAATTATTGCCGGTACAGCTTTATAAAGTTTTTTTGAATCACACACATCTGCAGAAAACGCCATAACCTTCTGGCTGCTGTTTACACGTGCCGACTCAACATCTTTCTTTGCCCTTTCTAATTTTTTTGTATCGCGCGCAATGAGTGCAATGTGAGCCCCTTGTAAAGCTGCTAACCTGGCAAATGCCAGGCCTATACCGCTTGATCCCCCTGTGATATATATATTGGCATCTTTCAGGGATTTCATTGGTTTACCCCCTTTACAAAATGTTTTTTTATTTAACCCCTCCCTCTTCTTAAAGTAAAAAGAAGGAGGACTCTATTTTAGAATATACCTGTTTCATTATATAGATGCGCTGACGCCATGGTTCACTATCTTTAAAAACTTAGATTACCTCATCATCGGCGTTGCATCAAAACCAAACTTAAGTAAAACCACGCTATTCCCATCATCATCAATGGATTTCACAATGCCATTAATGGGCACTGAATAATGATACCAGCCTTTTGATTTTATCTTCTTACCAAAAAATGAAGCTTCAGAATCCACCACATTTGTCCCTTTGAAAATTCCTGCAGGCACCTGAATAATTCCACCATCTTTATATGTGGTTATCTTCATACTGACACTGGCTATCCCTTTTTTATACATGCCTTTCATCATTGAAAGCATTGGTCCTTCAATAGTCTGTATTTTACCATCTTCATCCTTTACTTTTACCCACAGTAAGTCAATATCATCAACATTGCCAGTGGCTGCTGCTTTTTCAAGGCCAGCTACAAGCATCTGCATTATGCCTTCCTGATTGTCTGATACAGTATATGTTTCAATGATCCACCCTCCCTGCTCTCTCCCAACTATTGCCATTCGTGTAACACTTTTTTTGCCGTCAGAATCAGTCTGACCCATAACCACATATTGTCCCACTGCATAGGGCTTTGGCTTCATAAATTTTTGTGTGCCGGTATACGTTGTCTGCTGTGATTGCGCAAACTGGCTGTCAACTTTTGACTTTAACTGTGGGTTGACTGACGCACCACATGAAATAACAAACATAACGCCAAGAAGTACACTAAACGTTTTCATACAGAACCTCCAGAAATGATTTTATTATGGCTATATTATAATATCCATGTATTTAGCAACAAAACTTTTAAGTCTTTCAACTTTTTCAAAATATGACTCTACATCTATCTGTTCTTCAATAATTATCGAATATCGGAATTCTACAGCAAAAGGGTTGAGATCTATTAATTCATCAGCACATTCTGGTAATTCAATACCATTGTCTTTACATAATTCAACTATTTTGGCAATATCATGGACTTTCGGGAATTCTATTTCTTTAAAAGACAATAACGACTTTAAAAATTTTTCTGTTGCTTGTTGCAAGTGGAAAAGTAATATTTCTTTACGAATTTCGTTGTCATGTATATTTTTTTTTACTAACAGCAATTCGCTGTTTGCTATAAAAAAAAGCATTTCATATTCTTTATCATATTGCATAAAGAACGACACCTTTTTTTAATGCCTCTGCAAAGACTGAATTTGACCATGTATTAGAATACTTATCAAATTCCTCTCTAGTTACTATTATAATATCAAATGATTTTGCTAATCCCATCAACGATTTACGGATGGTTCTATACTCTCCAATTCTGGATTGGATATTATTTTTTATCACAATAATATCAATATCACTATCATCAGATGTTACACCACATGCATACGAACCAAATAAAATAATCTTTTCAGGATTTGAAACTGTAACTATTCTGTTTACAATTTCATTAAACATTTCTTTTTCTTTCACTATCATGATTGTAACCATAACCTATTATTAATAATACGTCAACTTATTAATTACATAGATTAAAAAGATTAATACATACTAAAATTGTCACCCGCGGTATTATTTTCTTTGTGTAATTTTTTCCCCTCTTTTCGGATATGTGGGAAATAAGATTATCCATCAAAAATGAATTTCATATTTGCGTTAATTTCTTATGCATAAAAGATTGTTCCAATAAAAAACCCTCAGTTGTTGATATATAAAAGCACTGTTGCTGAGCCTCGTCGAAGCACTGTTGCTGAGCTTGTCGAAGCAGGTTGCATCCTAACGCGCCGAATCGAGTTTAACCAGGTGCGCCGTACATCCCTGTACGGCACGTGTATAAGACCCTTTGTAACTATTAATTCTTTGCATTGGAATTAAAAGCACTTACATTTTTTTATATTTTGTATAATTTTCCCAAAATTCCGAAATGAGCCAAATTTTTTATTAGTTATTAAATAATGAAGTTTTATGTTTTAATTAAGGGTAAGTGAAATTAACTGATACATCCCCATTCACATCTACAGGATTGCTTCCATATTGCTTAATATCATTATGCTTTTGTGGCAGGTTCCCATAAGGTTTATTTTGATCTGTATAAGGAATATTATTATCAGCCACAAAATAAAACAAATACGTCCCATACGGTACATTAGTTAATGTATAATTATTCCCTGCACCAGTATGCGCTACCAGTGGTGGCAGGCGCAGTGACCATGTGTAGTTATTATATTTATTCCATTTGTCTTCATAACTGCCATCATTTACTGCATCAACAAAAGCATTATACTCAAACTTATATTGCTCATACCGTAAATAGTAATCCAGCAATCCTTCTATTGTTCCAGCTTTCAGTGCAGGCGCTGCTGGTTGATACACAGGCCGTTTCCAGTCTTCGTTAGCATCATCAAGAAAATAATCAGCTTTTGTCTGCGGATTGCCATACATATCAGTTGCTGGTATGGCAATGACATAGCCACTACTTCCAGTATTCCCACTTACCGTTGCCACTTTATTTTTGCGGTATACCCGTGCCACGCCTAACAGGTTGCCGCCAATATACACATCATCTGGCTTTACCTCTCGCAACCAGTCGCTTGGTGCCCAGTAATGGTATGCCGCGCTATAGCCTTTATCATTGGTAAAATCGTATTCATACAGTTTAATAAAGTTTTTTATAATAAGGCGTATCTCAAGTACCACCTCTTCGCCCTCATTAACTATTAATCCACCATCTATTGGAATCTCAAGGGGGAAGACACGGTTAATTTCCCTATAATTATCTTTCAAGTAATCATAATAGGTGTTCACCATAAGCTGGTTAAAATCAAATCCATACACTTTATCTTCATGGAAAATGACCTGCGGTGCACTATCAGGATAAACAATACCACTTGCTGGATCTACATACCACTGTGTGGCATTATCAAAGATAAGTTTGCGTATATATAATTGTACCGTGGTATACAGCTTACCCGGTTTTACATCATCACACTTTAAACGCACACCCTGGCCATTAAAAAACGGATCGCTGTCATCTACTCGGGCAGTAAACACCTGCCGGTAATTTGCCACTTTGTCACCATCCATGCGCATCTCGGCAATATCCACCATAAATGTGGTGGGGAATTGTTCATCGTTATCGGTTATAAAATCATTCACCGAATCATCTATCGACTGAGTAGCTGAAACAGTTTTGTCCCAGCTTTTCACACTGTTAGTATCACTGGTTGATTCAAACGTGCCTTTGATAAGTACCGTCAGGCGGCTTCCCGACAGCTCATCAAAAAGTGCCTTTGAGCCGGTACAGCCATTTACAATAACTATCGCAAGAAAAATTAGTATGTAGTACACACATTTTTTCATATTATATGCCTATATTCAGGTAAAGTGTTAATCCTGTGTTTATTATATGCCCGTTTTTTCGTGCGCCTTCAATATATCCTTCATATATAAAAAGATAATCAATACGCAAGCCAATATTAATCCACCTGCCCGCTGGAAACGACAGCTCAAAGCCAAGCATTCCAAGCGGATCCCACTGGCTTGCATTGTCAGGCTGTATGGTTACCCTGGCACTTCCCGCACCTGCCTTTAGCTGAAATGCTATGGGCATATCTATGGGCAATCGCCACAACACATTTCCATATACCGGCACAACGGTGAGCTCTTTTACACCTTCAGATTTAAAATGCTCATACGATGAATCAAATCCAATTTTCAGTGGAAGCGAAAACACATTAAAGCGCACAAAGCCACCACCCCACAGCGCAGTATCAACATCACTGGCAGTAGAAAAAACCGGCGTAACCGGGCCAAACCATATACCCGCCTGTGGTTTTAGAAAATAGTCAGCCTTCTTGCGCTGCGCAAACACGTCAGCACACACCAAAAGCATTATACACGCAATACAAACACAATATATTCTCAATTTCACGGTAATCATCCTTTTTTTGTTTCAATTACCATTGTTTTTACATACCAATGTGTCAATTATTATTTTTTACATTTGATGATGCAGAAGCAAATGACACTTTGCCCCTGCACTACAATATTATTGAAACCATACATTCATTTTTGTTACACATTTAAAAAATCATACGTGCCGGGATAGTACACCTTTTTAAAATATAACCCATACGCAGGGGCTGTTGGCCCGCTATAGTTTCTGTCACAGCGTTCAATAATATCTTTCATTGTTTCAGGGCTCTGACCCTTTTGCAATAACTGCAGGATAGTTCCCACAATAATCCGTACCATATTGTGCAAAAAGGCATTCCCTTTTATAGTAAATATCACCAGGTCATCATATACACGCTCTACTTCAATATACTCAACATACCGTACTGTGCTCTCATCAGTTGATGTTTTTTTGCAAAATGAAGCAAAATCCCTTTCGCCTATGCAATAGCCTGCTGCCTTCTTGCAGTAATCAATATCAATATGCTGGCGCACCCACATTGCACGGTAGCGCATAAAGGGACTTTTGTAAGGATGATTGTATATCACATACATATACTCTCGAGCAATGGCACTGTATCGAGCATGAAACGTATTATCCACAACACAGGCTTTCTTCACAGCAATATCAGCCGGCAATATTCCATTTAAGGATATACACAACCTGTCAGGTGGAATATCTTCACCAAGATCAAAGTGCACCACCTGCCCCAATGCATGCACACCCGCATCAGTCCTTCCCGCAGCAACAATTCGAACATCCTGGCCCGCGAGTATTTTCAATGCGTGTTCTATTTCAGCTTGAATGGAATTGGCATTGTTTTGTATCTGAAATCCGCTATACGCAGTGCCATCGTATTGTACAATGAGCGCATACCTCACTGTGGATTTTCTGCTTTCCATTGATCAAGCATCTCATTCATCTTGTCATATAAATCGCGTGTCATGTCTAAAAGTGGCCCTGGCTTATTTTTCGACGCTTTGCCGCTACCAAAAAGCTTGCTCAAATAGCGCTTTGTGCGCTCAAAATTTTCAATACGTTTTTGCACATCAGGTTCTTTTGCGCCAACCTTTAATGTGAGTATTGCACACATATATAATATACCGTCATACCCCCAATTTTTATCAATATCCGGTCCCATATTACCCGCTGCATCAGCAGGTTCAGCACCTGTCTGTATGATGTCAACCACCTTAAAATAAAAATCATACGCCTTTTTATAAAAAAAGTCTGAGATCTTTTTATACGGTCTATCCGGCTCTAACTTTGCCAGATCACCAAAAAGCCATGCTGCACGTATGGCACTCACAGCCATTTTAAACGTTGGTGCCACATTTTTATTCCTGAACGAATAGCAATCAACAGCAAGCAAATACGAAGCCGCCCCATGATACAGCCCCCTATCCTGATTAAAATCAAGCCTGCCAAAAAACTTCTCAATAGACTGCTTACGTGCTGCTGTAGTAGCGTTTATCTTCTGCATTTCATCTGCCTGCAGCGTATTAAAATCTTTTGGATAGGCCGCATACAGGCATCGGGGACACACCGTTACCACATACGCAAGTGGATATATCACACCCCACTTTTCGTTCTTTTCGTAAGTGCGTCGCAACTCATCGGTAAGCTTACCGGCAATAAGCCTGCCACCACCAGTCAGCATCTCTTCACGGTAAAATTCATAGCCGCACACCGGGCAAATGGTAGGATTTTTTTGCCTGAATGATATCTTCTTTTTGCTATCCTCTTCCATAGATTAATCCCTTTACACATAATACAGTAACTTTTATCATGTAATATCACAGCAGATACATTTGCAACCAAATATTTGCTTTCCTGGTAACTATCGCTTAAAATTTTTTTGGCGATAGTAACTGTAAAATTGACTTTATGTGTTGTAAATATACGGTTAAGCAATATTCACTATTTACCGATACAATAAAAAAGACTATTACAGAAAGGGTACTGATATGCTCAAAAAACTGATTATACTATGTGCCACAGTTGCTGTATGTGCCACCTCAAGTGCAACATTTGCAGTTTCAACAGCCGTGAAAACACAGAATGATTATTTTTTCACTCTTTCGATGCTGCGTCAAATTCGCATCATGATTGAAAATTTTGGCGATGAAACCACAAAAAATAAATATCAGGAGATCCAAACACTCTTTCAAAACGCCTCAGAAGAATACTATGGCCAGAATTTTGACAGCTCATATCAGAAATATTATAAAGTAAAACAGGAATTGGTTGCCCTCACTGATATGCTTGCCACACTATACATGAACAGAGCGCAGCAGATTCTTGACTCAACATCCAAACAATCGTTTGACATCATGATAAAATATGATAAAAACAGCACGCTAAAAAAATATTTTCAAAAACCATATAACCCTGTTGAAGACATAAAGCCCTACAATCCTGAAGAATACCACCTGTTTTTTGACAGAGAAACAATAGAACGGTACCTCAAGAATGGCTACAAAAAGCTTCAGGAAGCAAAAAACATGTATAATAATCAGGATATACTATATTTAAAAAGCAAAAAAAACATTAAACATGACGAACTTGAGTTTATCATTAAACAATATATGGCAGTTATTGATTATTGTCGGTTAGCAAAACAATACGGGATTGAAATACATAAAATGGTAAAGGTGCATCAATTAGATACTATACAGCGCAAATATGGCCTTGAAAGCAATAAACTGGACCCAATATATGACGACCGCATACCTGAAGAATTTAAAGTTGATGCAAATGACAATATCAGTTTAGTACATTCAATTGAAAAGGCTCGTCTGGAGAAAAAACTTCAGAAATAAATAAAAAAAACAACAGCTTACGCTGTTGTTTTTTTATCACTCTTCTTATCTTCTTTCTTTGTTTCTTGCTTAACTACCAGTTCTACTATTGCCATCTGGGCAGCATCACCTTCGCGCCTGTCAAGAAGGTACATGCGTGTATACCCACCTGGCCGTGTAACAAACCGTGGTGCAATATCATCAAAGAGCTTCTTAACCACATCTTCATTTTTAATAAGCCGCATTACCTCACGCTTGTTGTGAAGTTTGCGTGCACCGTCAGTTTCTGTAAGGCTTAAGTTTTCCTTTGCCCTTGTTATTAATCGCTCGGCAATTCGTTTTAACTCTTTGCCTTTCTGTTTTGTGGTAATTATCCTTTCATGCTGAAACAATGATGTCACCATATTGGCATACATTGCACGTCTATGTTCATGTGAACGCCCTAACTGTCTAACATTATTACGGTGTCTCATAATGTCACTACCTCTTATTCTTTTATTCCTAAGCTCAGGTGATATTCTTCTAATTTCTTTTTGATTTCAGCTAATACCTGATCGCTGAAATGCTTTGATTTCTTAAGTTCATCTTCAGTTTTGCGTACAACATCTTCAAGTGTGTTCAGCTCAAGGCTCTTCAATGTATTATATGCACGCACTGAAAATTCCAGTTCATCAATTGATTTTGCCAGTATTACTTTAAGCTTATCATGGCTTTCATCTACTGCAACTTCTTCTTCCTCAACTTCTTCTTCAAAGTTGATAAATATGGTCATATGGTCTTTGATGATTTTTGCAGCCTGGGCCAGTGCATCTTCAGGTTTAACCGAACCATCTGTCCATATTTCTATAATAAGCTTATCATAATCAGTACGCTGCCCAACACGTGTATCTTCAACCTTTATGTTAACCTTCCGTACAGGAGAAAAAATCGCATCAACAGGAATAACACCAATAGTTTCTACGCTGGATTTGCTGATTTCCCCGGGCATGTAACCCCTGCCCCGCTCAATCTGCACTTCCATATCGATCCTTCCACCATGTTCAATAGTTGCAATATGAGTTTCAGGATTCATTACTTCTACATCGGTATCTATTGCAAAATCTGCCCCTGTCAATTCTGCTTCGCCATCCTTGACTATATGCAAAACCTTTGGCAGTTCGCTATCGTACCTAAACCGTAGTTTCTTTAAATTTAATATTATTCTGGTTACATCTTCTACTACACCATCGATTGCAGTAAATTCATGGGGCACACCCTGGATTTTTACTGCAGTAATAGCAGCACCTTCAATTGATGATAATAAAACTCGCCGTAATGAATTGCCTATAGTTAAACCATATCCTCGTTCAAAAGGCTCGGCAATGAATCTTCCGTAATTTTGATTAACTTCATCATGTTCAAACACAATTTTTGATGGTCTTCGAAAACCCTTCAATAGGCTTTTATGGGACATTCTTACCTCCAGTAAATAAACACATACTAAAACCACATGACTTACTTAGAATATAACTCAACAACCACCTGTTCATTAAATATTGGCTCAATATCTTTACGCTCAGGTAAACGGATAATTTTGCCACTTCTCTTCTCATAGTCAACTTCTAACCATTGAGGCACTGATCCCACTGCTTTGGATAATTTGATAGCATCTTCAAGCATTGTATTAGTTTTAAAATCTTCTTTGATCTCAACAATATCATTCACTTTAACCTGATAGGAAGGTATATCCACCCTCCTGCCATTAACAGTTACATGTCCATGCTGTACAAACTGGCGAGCTTGTAGCCGTGAAGATGCAAAGCCCAATCTATATATAACATTATCAAGCCTTCGCTCAAGCAGTATAAGCATATTCTCGCCTGTAACACCTTTAAGCCGGGTAGCCTCATCAAACGTACGTTTGAACTGGGTTTCTAAAAGCATATAGCTGCGCTTAATTTTCTGCTTCTCACGCAACTGCACACCATAGTCTGACAATTTGGTTCTCCTCTTGCGCGGAGGTCCCGGCGGATATTTCTTATGCTTAATAGCACATTTATCAGTTAAACAACGCCTCCCTTTAAGCATTAAAGGAGTCATTTCTCTTCTGCATAATTTACATAAAGGCCCAATATACTTTGCCATACACTAAAACCTCACATTATACTCTTCTTCGTTTACGTGGTCGGCACCCATTATGTGGTATGGGTGTAATATCTTTAATCTTTGAGATATTTAAACCAGCCTGATATAATGAACGGATTGCCGCTTCGCGTCCAATACCAGGACCTTTCACATATACCTCAACTGTTCGCATGTTTGCATTATCCATTGCTTTCTGTGCAGCAGCTTTTGCAGCCATCTGTGCTGCAAACGGTGTGGATTTTCGTGAGCCACGAAATCCCTCTCCACCTGCTGTTGCCCATGATACTACATTACCCTGCATATCAGTTATTGTAATAATAGTATTATTATACGTAGCCTGAATGAACGCTTTACCTACTGGTATATTCTTCTTTTCCTGTTTCTTTGTTCGTTTTTGCTTCACTGTGCACCTCTATCATTGACTTACTATTTCTTCTTCTTACTTCCAACAGATACTTTTCTATTACCTTTACGGGTGCGTGCATTGTTCTTGGTATTCTGCCCCCGCACCGGTAAACCTCGTCTGTGCCGTATACCCCTGTAGCAACCAATATCCATAAGTCGTTTGATATCCATTGCTATCTGGGTTCGCAAATCACCTTCCACCTTGTAGCTTTTCTCAATGATCTTTCGCAATTGATTGATCTCTTCATCAGTAAGGTCTTTCACCCGTGTATCAGGATTAACCTGAGCATCCTGTAAAATTTTTTTTGAAGATGAAGGACCAATACCATAAATATAGGTAAGCGCAACTTCTATCCGCTTATTGTTTGGTAAATCAACACCTGCAATTCGTGCCATATATACCTCTACCTCACATTATTTCACTGTTCTTTTCTTCTGTCGCTGTTTATGACGTGGATTTTTGCAGATCACACGTACAACACCATGACGTTTAATTACCTTACAATCGCTGCAAATCTTTTTTACTGAAACTCTGACTTTCATATCAATACCTCTAACCTTAGCTATCATTTGGACCGATAGGTTATCCTGCCTCTGCTTAAATCATAGGGCGACAGCTCTACTGTAACTCTGTCACCAGGTAAAATTCGTATATAATGCATCCTCATTTTTCCAGATATGTGAGCTAACACCACATGACCATTATCTAATTTAACCCTGAACATGGCATTGGGAAGTGCTTCAACTACTTCACCCTCAACTTCAATTGGTTCTTCTTTGGCCATCCGGTTTATTACTCCTTGTATATTAAAAATTAATCATGCGTTAATATTTTCGGATTTCCATTAACAACAGCAACGGTATGTTCAAAATGTGCTGAAAACTTCCTGTCCTTTGTTACTGCTGTCCATCCATCCTGTAAAATTTCAACCTGATATGTCCCTTCATTGATCATTGGCTCTATCGCAAAAATCATCCCTGTTTTTATCACAGGACCCTTGCCTGGCTTGCCAAAGTTAGGTATTGAAGGTTCTTCATGAAGACTCCTCCCAATACCATGACCAACAAATTCATGTACAGGCTGAAAACCATACTGAATCACATGTGATTCAATTGCATGGGATATATCCGTAAGATGATTGCCATCTTTGCATTGTAAAATACCACGTTCAAGCGCTTCCCTTGTAACTTCAAGCAATTTTTGAATCGTTTTGCTTGCCTTTCCTACAACAAATGTTTTTGCCGCATCGCCAAAATATCCGTTGTACTGAACGCCTATATCAATACCAACAATATCGCCCTTTTTTAAGATTTGTTGCTTACTGGGTATTCCGTGAACAACCACTTCATTTACTGATGTACAGATAGCTGCCGGATACCCTTTATACCCCAGGAAAGCCGGAACTGCCTTAAACTTTTTTATTAAATCCCGTGCTATCCTGTCCAGCTCAAACGTACTGATGCCTTCAACAACATGGTTTCCAATCTCATTGAGGACTGCAGCAGTTATCCTGCACGCATCCTCAACCCGCTTAATCTCCTCCTCACTGTAAATAAAAATTGCCAAAACGCCTCAAAATATGATTATAAAAAAATCAATATAGCTAATAAATTAATATCTTCTACCTTTTATTCGCCCTTTCTTGAAAAAGCCATCATAATGCCTCATTAAAAGCTGTGACTCTATCTGTTTTAATGTATCCAGCGCCACGCCAACTATGATGAGCAATGACGTTCCACCAAAAAGATATGCCATTTCTGGCGATACTTCTTCTGGCCATATTCGAATAATAAAATCAGGAACTATCGCTATTAACGCTAAAAATATGGAACCGGGCAGTGTAATCCTGTTTAAAATATGCATAATATAATCAGCTGTATTCTGACCAGGTCGTATACCTGGTATAAAACCGCCATATTTTTTTAAATTCTCTGCCAGATCATTTGGATTAAACTGAATTGCCGTATAAAAATAACAGAAAAATATGATCAGCAAGCTGTATATAATCATATATGCTACATGCCCTGGAGATAACCAGTATTGCATCTTGGTAAAAATTGCATATTTTGTTGCACCAAGCATATTACTAATTTGTGCCGGGAAAAGAATCACTGAAGATGCAAATATGATCGGGATAACACCCGCAGCATTGACTCGTAGGGGTATGGCCTGCGATGCCATCTGCACCATACGCCTACCCACAACACGTTTTCCATACTGTACCGGAATCTTCCGCACACCCAGTGTTAACAATATAGATGCGGCAACAACTCCTATAAATAATGCTATAAGTATAAGCGCAATGATAGGATCACTTCTGCTGATTATCCTGTTCATAGTATCAAGGAACGCCGAAGGAGCACGAACAACAATACCAGCATAAATGATTAGCGATATACCATTTCCAATACCGCGCTCCGTTATCATTTCGCCAAGCCACATCAGAATCATAGTCCCGGTGGTAATCGCCAGCACTGCAACAATAATGAAACCTATACCTGCATCCTGTGGCACAACTGTACCTTTGGGCGATGTCATGGATTTCATCCACATGGTAAGGCCAAATCCCTGCAGTGCACACAGAAGCACAGTACCATAACGGGTATACTGGTTTATCTTCTTATACCCTTCAGGTCCTTCCTTTGATAACTTTTCTATAGCCGGAATTACAACTGTGAGAAGCTGCATAATAATTGATGCAGATATATAGGGCATAATCCCTAATGCAAATATGGTAAAACGCTTGAGCGCGCCACCTGCAAAAAGGTCAAAAAAATCTACAAAACCACCACCACGGCTTTTTGCAGCCATCTCAAAATATGAACTTAATGCCTCAATGTTAACCCCTGGTATTGGTATGTGAGCACCAATTCGGTATACTATTAAAATAAAAAGGGTAAACAAAACCCTTTTCCTGAGCTCCGGAATTTTAAAAATATTTGCAATTACTTGTGGCATTATTTTTTTATGACCTCGTTATATCATTATGATCTAAGTGTAACACTACCACCAGCTTTCTCAATTTTATCCTTTGCCGAAGATGATACCTCATCTACAATAACCTTAACTGCTGTTGTTATATCACCGTTTGCAAGTAGTTTAATTGGCAACAACTGTGATTTAATCAGTCCTTTTTGATATAACACTTCAGGACTTATTTCCTGTATTCCTAACCGTGCTATATCTTTAATATTTATAATCTGCAGCTCTTCCCTGAATTTTGCATTGTTAAATCCACGTTTTGGGATACGACGCTGCAGGGGCATCTGCCCACCTTCAAAACCCGGTTTAAAATGAGCACCGGACCTGGCTTTCTGCCCTTTATGCCCTTTGCAGCTTGTTTTACCGTGTCCACTGCCAGTACCGCACCCTATACGTTTTTTCTTTTTTATATATTCAGGTTTTTTCAATGTATAGTGCATAAAACTCCTACCTGCTATTCATTATTCTTGAATTTCAGAAACTTCAACCATATGCTTCACAACATTTATCATACCCCTGACAACAGGAGTATCTTCATGTACCCTTTCTGCATTCATCTTCCGCAAACCCAAAGCCCTTAATGTTGCTTTTTGCTTTGGTTTTGCACCTATATAACTTCGTATCTGTTTCACACGTAATTTCTTAGCCATATACACCTCTTATGGTTGCCATAACTTTGGTAAAGGTATTTCACGTAAATCTGCTGCTTCCTTCAGACTTCTAAGCTGTAATAGACCATTTATCGTTGCTTTGGTAACATTAACCGGATTTCGCGATCCCAATGTCTTTGACAATATATCTACAATGCCTGCCTTTTCTACAACTGCACGCACTGAATCACCGGCAATAAGACCAGTACCAGGAGCAGCAGGCTTTAAGATAACACGTGTTGATTTAAATCTTCCTATCACTTCATGCGGTATAGTGTTTTTGTTAACATTTATTTTATACAAATTCTTCTTTGCATCCTCAACACTTTTCCTGATAGCATCTGGCACCTCGTTAGCCTTTCCAAAGCCTATACCAACATGACCTTTATTATCACCAACAACAGACATAGCATTGAAAGAAAACCTTCTACCACCTTTTACAACCTTTGCAACACGGTTGATGATAATTATCTTTTCTGATAACTCCAGTCCTTCAGGTTTTACTCGTTTTTTCAAAATCTTCATTACCATCTCCCCTAAAATTCTAATCCATTTTCGCGAGCTGCATCAGCAAATTCCTTTATCTTGCCATGATAAAGGTAACCGTTTCTGTCAAATACCACCTGTTTTATATTCTTGGCGATAGCTCTTTGGGCAATGATTTTGCCTAATTCTCTGGCCGCTTCCTTATTACACCGGTTCTTACTGATTGGAAAATCCTTTTCTAAAGTTGAAGCACTCACCAGCGTATGAGCCCTGCTGTCATCGATGATCTGCACAAAGAAATTTTTATTGCTTCTTGAAATACACATACGCGGCCGCCTGGTATTGGCTCTTACTTTAGATTTAACGCGCATCCTTCTGCGCATGTATCTCACTTTTTTTAATTTCATTCTATTCATAATTACTATCCTTTACATCCAAATAGTCTTACTTGCCGGTTTTACCAGCTTTCCTCCTGATCTGCTCATCCTTATAACGGATGCCCTTGCCTTTATATGGTTCTGGTGGCCGCAATTTACGAATATTTGCTGCCACCTGCCCTACTAACTGCTTGTCAATGCCCTTGACTTTGACCTTTGTTGGTTCAACAACCTCAACCTTTATTCCTTCAGGAGGTGAAAACAGTATGCTGTGCGAATAACCCAGCTGAAACTCAACATCATTACTTTTCTGAGTTGCCCTGTATCCAACACCTACTATCTCCAAATTTTTTTCAAATCCACTTGATACACCAACAACCATGTTATGTATTAACGCTCGTGTTAAACCCCACAATGCATTAATTTTCTTATCTTTGGACTGTTCATCCTTTTTCGCGATATTAATAACATTATTATCAATAACTACATTAATAGCATCCTGCAACTGATACTGCAGTGTTCCTAAAGGACCTTTCACAGTTATCATTCCACCACTCATATCAACTGATACACCATTTGGTATCACTATCGGTTTTTTCCCTATTCTAGACATATCCTGCTGCCCCTTATAGAATCTCACATAAAGCTTCTCCGCCGACATTCAACTGTTTGGCGGCTTTATTTGTAATAATACCTTTTGATGTAGAAAGAATCATAATCCCCATATTATTGTATACCGGCTTAAGATCTTCTGCTTTGATATAAACTCTTCTGCCCGGTGTGCTGATTCGCTTCATCTGAATAATAGCTGGCTGATTATCCGCACTATATTTAAGGTATATTCGCAATGTTTTCTGCTTATTATCATCAATTAGTTTAAAATTTTTTATAAAACCTTCATCTTTTAAAATCTTTGCAATCGCCATCTTCATTTTCGATGAGGGTATATCAACTTTAACGTGTCCTGCATTAATTGCATTTCGCATTCGGGTTAACATATCTGCAATTGGATCAGAAATACAACTCATAACGCTTATACTCCCTATTAAATTTTACCAGGATGATTTTTTAACACCCGGAATTAAACCTTCACCGGCCAACTTCCGCAAACAAACTCTGCAAAGTTCAAACCGCCTGTAATATCCGCGCGGCCTGCCACAAACCTTACAACGATTTCTATGACGAATTTTAAACTTAGGCTCTCTTCTGGCCTTTGCAAACATTCTCTCGCTAGCCACCTGACTTACCTCGCTTCTTGGAATGGAAATCTGAATTCTTCAAGCAACGCACGTGCCTCACTTGCATTTTTTGCTGTTGTCGTAATTGTTATATTAATACCGTAGATTTTCTCAACTTTATCCAGGTTAATCTCCGGAAATATTATCTGCTCTTTTACTGAAAAGTTATAGTTACCTGAATTATCAAATGAATTTGGCGATAGTCCCCTAAAGTCACGCACTCGGGGCAGAGCAACATTAACAAGCCTGTCTAAGAACTCATACATCTTATCACCACGTAACGTGACACGGGCTCCTACATCATACCCCTCACGAATCTTGAAAGCTGCTATGGATTTCCGTGCAACAGTTTTCACTGCCCTCTGGCCAGTAATAAGCGACAGCTCTTCAATAATTGATTTAAGCAGGTTGGGATTGGAATGTGCTTCACCTTCGCCAACATTTAAAACAATTTTTTCAATTTTCGGAATCTGCATAACAGATGAATATTTAAACTTATCCATCAACCGTTTTTTGATATCCTTTTCATATAATATACGCAATCGTGCTGCCATCATTCCCCTCTCTAATCAATTCGTTTGCCACATTTTTTGCATACGCGATATTTAGCATCACCATCTATCTTGATACCAACCCTCACAGCTTTTTTGCATTTTTCACAAAACATCATCACGTTTGAAATGCTTATTGGATATGGCAATTCTATCTGCCCACCTTTTGGATTTTCCTGTGAAGGCCTCACAAATTTCTTCCGTAAATTAACACCTTCTATAATTACTCTACCACGCTTTTTGTCAACAAATAGAACCTTGCCTCGCTTGCCTTTATCAGCGCCTGTAGTCACCATTACTACATCATCTCTTTTTAATCTAGTTTGTATCATAGTAACACCTTTTTTATAAAACCTCTGGAGCTAAAGAAACTATTTTCAAAAAATTTCTGTCACGCAATTCGCGAGCTACGGGTCCAAATATACGGGAACCCCTGGGTTCGCCCTTAGTATCGATAATTGCAACTGCATTATCATCAAACCGTATATATGAACCATCAGGACGTCGCACCGGCTTTGTTGTCCTCACAACCACAGCTCTTAGAACTGCTTTGCCGTGAACTTTCTTCCCGGTTGAATCCTTCAATCCATACGATGGATGCGCATCTTTTACAGCAACAATAATGACATCACCAACAGAAGCGTATCTTCTCTTGGTCCCGCCTAATATTTTTATGCACTGCACTCTCTTTACACCACTGTTATCTGCAACATCTAACATTGTTTGAACCTGAATCATAGCTCTAACCCTATTTTACCTTTTCAACTATCTTCACTAAACGATAACGTTTTTCCTTTGATAAAGGCCTTGTTTCTTCAATAAGAACAACATCACCAACTGAACACTCATTACGTTCATCATGGCTTTTTACTTTCTTAGTTTTTCGTACAAACTTATGATATTTGGGATGCATCATCATCCTTTCAATCTCAACAACTACTGTCTTATCCATTTTATTGCTTATTACTTTTCCAACGATCTGTTTTCGGTTTTTACCTTCCATAGCTATCTACCACCAAAATTATTTACTTCGTAAGTTCCTTTTGCCTAACTCATATTCCCTGAGCAACGTTAAAATTCTTGCAATCTGCCTTTTAAGCTGCATTGCCTTTTTTGGATTTTCAACCCTGCTCACTGTTCTTTTGAATCGCTCTTTTCGTAATTCTTCTTTTGCTTCCTGCAACGTTCTTTGCAATTCATCTATTGTCAATTCATCTAATCTACCTTTCATTGAACAACTCCAGAACTAATTATTGTCATGTATTGATATTATCTTGGTTTTTACTGGCAATTTATGTGCAGCCAGCAATAATGCTTCACGAGCAATTGCATCATCAATTCCGGCCAGTTCAAATAATATTCTTCCCGGTTTAATTCGTGCCACAAATCCTTCCGGGTTACCTTTCCCTTTACCCATTCGTGTTTCAGCCGGCTTTTTGGTAAACGGCCTATCCGGAAAAATTCTAATCCACAGTTTGCCGCCACGCTTAACCTTACGGCTAATAGCAATACGCGCTGCTTCAATCTGCCGTGAGTTGATCTCACCGCATTCAATTGATTTTAACGCATATTCGCCAAAATGTATTGTGGAACCGCGAATTGCCTTCCCCTTCATACGTCCACGATGAACTTTTCTATACCTTGTTCTGTTGGGCATTAACATTGTCGTGCACCTTTATTCAATTATTGTGATTTTTTTCGTAATGCAAATTTTTCCTCTTCCCGCTCATCAGCATTTGAGAGCACATCACCATTATATATCCACACCTTAATTCCTATAAGACCAAATGTTGTTAAAGCTTCAGCAAAACCATAATCAATATCTGCTCTGAGTGTATGCAATGGTATTCTACCTTCTTTATATGCTTCTTCCCTGGCCATTTCAGCACCATTCAAGCGTCCTGAGATATTCACCTTAATGCCCAGCGCACCACTCCGCATTGCAGCGGTAATAGCTTGTTTAATAGCTCTACGGTATGGAAAACGATTTTCAATCTGCGCAGCAATTTGCTCTGCTACAAGCTTTGCAACTCGCTCAGGTTTTTTAACTTCCTGAACATAAATATTCACATTTTTCTGAACTCTCTTCTGTAATTCTTCCTTCAAATTTTCAATATCAACACCCTTGCGGCCAATAAGCAATCCCGGCCTGGCAGTATGAATATATACATTAATTCTGTCAGGAAAACGCTCAATACCAACCTTTGCAATCCCTGCGGTTTTAAATTTATTCATAACAAACTTGCGTATTTGAATATCTTCATGGAGGTTTTTCCGATATTCATCCTTTTCGGCAAACCATACTGAATCCCATGTTCTAATAATTCCTACCCTAAGTCCTGTTGGATTAACTTTTTGTCCCATTATTGCACCTTTTACTGATTAATTTTCATCAGATAAAATTATTTCAATTGTACTGGTTCTTTTACGTATCCTCGAAGCCCGTCCACGTGCACGAGGTCTAAATCGTTTCATAGTAGGTCCCTCGTCCACAACAATCTTCTTGATATATAAAGTATTTTCCCTTACATCTGGATTGCTATATTTAGCATTTGCCGCTGCTGAATAAAGCGTTTTCATAATGACTTTTGATGCTTTCCTTGGTATTGCCTTTAAAATATCAATGGCTTCAGGAAAGGAAAAACCCCTAATTTCATCCGCAACCAGGCGCGCCTTTCTGGCAGAAATCCTGTTATATCGTGACAAAGCCCTCGTTTCCATTTTATTTGCCCCTCTTTGCTACCTTATCATCTTTTCCTGCATGACCCCTGAATGTCCTGGTGGGTGCAAACTCACCCAGTTTATGCCCAACCATATTCTCGGTTACATATACTGGAATAAAATTCTTCCCATTGTGAACCATAATAGTATGGCCAATCATCTCAGGGAATATGGTAGACCTTCTTGACCATGTTTTAATGGCTTTCTTAGTATTGGTTGAGTTCATTTCCTCAATTTTCTTAAATAATTTTATATCAACATACGGTCCTTTTTTCAATGAACGAGCCATAGCAATTACTTCCTTCGTTTAATAATCATTTTGTCGCTGTATTTCTTCTTCTTCCTGGTTTTATACCCTTTGGTGGGCTTACCAGTTGGAGAACAGGGATGCCTCCCTCCAGATGACTTACCTTCACCACCACCAAGCGGATGGTCAACCGGGTTCATTGCCACACCTCTTACCTTTGGCCGTCTGCCTAACCATCGGCTCCTCCCGGCTTTACCAATATCCACATTGATATGATCTTTATTGCTTACCTCACCGATGGTTGCAAAACATTCACTATGGATTTTTCTGATCTCTCCTGAAGGCAATTTAATCAGGCAGTAATCACCTTCTTTTGCCGTGATAACAGCACTCACACCCGCTGAACGCACAAGCTGCCCACCTTTACCTTTATGCAACTCAATATTATAAATATTGGTACCATCCGGTATATTTTTTAAAGGCATTGCATTGCCTGGTTTCACTTCAACATTTTCGCCGGAAATGATTGTATCGCCCACCTTAACCGAGTCAGGTGCAACGATATATCTTTTTTCACCATCTTTATATACTATCAACGCAATATTTGCACTTCTGTTTGGATCATACTCTATCGATGCAACTTTGCCTTCGATATTGTATTTATTGCGCTTGAAATCAATAATTCTATAGCGGCGCTTATGACCACCACCTTTTCTCCTGACCGAAATCTGGCCCTTGAACCCCCTGCCTGCATGGCTTTTCTTTCCTTTTGTGAGTGACTTCAACGGTTCATCAGTGGTAATCTCACTGAAATCCAGCACTGTCTGATATCGCAGTGTCGGTGTTAATGGTCGATACTTTTTCAAACCCATTGTCGTTACCTTTATCGCTATAGTAAAAATTTCTTATTTTGATTCAAAGACTTCAATCTTATCGCCTTCTTTTAATGTTACTATCGCTTTTTTCCAGGATGCAGTATACCCGTAGTTATAGCGGACTCTTTTGCGCTTGCCCCGCACAACCATAACATTCACTTTTAGCGGTGTAACACCAAAAATACTGCGTATAGCCTTATCTATCATATCCTTATTTGCTTTCTTGTGCACTCTGAACACATACTTATTTTGTTTTGCAAGCTCTGTTGCCTTTTCTGTTATAACAGGGCGTATGATGATATCGTTAACATCCATAATTACTCACCTTTTGCATACTTCGAATTGATAATTTGTGCAGCACTTTCGGTTAGTACAACCGTCTGAGTATAGTAAATATCCCTGCTTGACAAACGTTTCACGTTATTATACACAAACCATGGAATATTTCGGATTGCCCTTTTCAGCATCACATCTTCACTATCAGTGATCAAAACACCTTTCTTAATATTAAGATTTTTTGCTATTGCAGCTATATCCTTAGTTTTGCCACTGGCCACTGAAAAATCCTCAACAACCTTTACTGCTCCTTCCTTAAACTTTAATGATAACAAGGAGCGATATGCTTCACGCTTTATGCCTTTAGGTAGTTCAATACGATAATCACGTGGATGAGGCCCAAATACTACACCACCGCCTTTCCACTGCGGAGCACGAATAGACCCCTGACGCGCTCTACCTGTACCTTTTTGCCTCCATGGTTTTGCTCCGCCACCCGATACATCACAACGTTCACGGGTATCATGAGTACCCTGACGCAAATTAGCATTTGCAGCCTTAATTAATTCATATATCAGAACATCATTAACTTTTGCATTAAAGACGGTCTCATTCAACTCAATCTGCCCTTTAACTTTTCCATCTACTGTATATACATCAACAACCATAATAACCCTGCCTATTTGCTTTGTACTGTAATAATCGAATTAACGGTACCAGGGATAGCACCGGATATTAATACCAGGTTCTTATCTTTTATTATTTTTACTATCTTTAAATTTTTGACAGTTACAGTTTTTCCACCATGTCTTCCCGGTAACCTTTTCCCTTTCCAAACTTCAGCAGGAAAAGTATTTGCTCCTATGGAACCCGGCGCCCTGTGGAAGTTAGAACCATGAGTTTCTCTACCACCATGGAATCCATGCCTCTTAATGACACCCGCAAAGCCTTTACCCTTGGAAACACCGGTGACATCAACTATCTGGTTCTCAGAGAATATCTCACAGGTTATAACACTTCCTACTTGAAGATTTTCATCAAAATTTTCTACTTCTTTAAATATTTTCACTAAAGGAAGATTCTTCTTATTTAAATCCTGTAAAATCGGTTTTGTAAGACGATGAGCTTTTGCTTCACCATATCCCAGCTTCAATGCATTATATCCGTCCTTTTCCACGGTCTTCTTCTGTACCACAACGCACGGACCAAGTTCACACACAGTAACAGGAACCACTGTCCCATCGTCCAAAAACATCTGACTCATCCCTATCTTTTTGCCAATTAAAGCCTTTTTCATTTTCCTATCCCATGCATCGATTATAAGACTATCACACTCTTTATCAAGAGCTATTTAACAAACTTCCATGAAAGATGAAGTAATTATGATTTTATATCTACAGAAACACCAGCAGGCAATTCCAACTTCATAAGCGCTTCAACAGTATCGGAGTTAGGATCGATGATATCGATCAGACGCTTATGAGTCCGTATTTCAAACTGCTCACGCGACTTCTTATTAACATGAGGTGAACGCAGCACACAGAATTTTTCAATTCGAGTGGGTAGCGGTATGGGACCTGCTACCTTTGCACCACTCCTGTTAGTTGTCGCAACTATTTTTGCTGCCGATTGATCTAATAAATATGGATCAAATGATCTCAATTTTACTCTGATTCGTTGTCCCGTAAGCTTTGCCACTGTAACACCTTTCTTTCATCCAAATATCAAATTATAATATTCACATACAATAAGATCGCAAACAACAATCTTTTTAACGGATAATTTTTCAGTTGTATTGTAAATAGTTGTCAGGTTGATTGCGCACCAGCCTGACAACTATCAAATTAGCAAATTATTAATCAATAATTTATTTATTCTAATATTTTAGCAACTACACCAGCACCAACAGTTCTTCCACCTTCACGTATTGCAAACCTGAGCGTTTCTTCCATGGCAACCGGAGTGATAAGCTCTACCACCATCTTAATATTGTCACCTGGCATAACCATCTCCACACCTTCAGGCAACTGAATAATGCCGGTTACGTCAGTAGTTCTGAAATAGAACTGTGGGCGATAGTTACTGAAGAATGGAGTATGCCGGCCACCTTCTTCTTTTGACAATACATACACTTCAGCTTCAAATTTTTTGTGCGGTGTGATTGAACCTGGTTTTGCCAATACCTGCCCTCGCTCAACTTCATCCTTACCTGTACCACGGAGCAGACATCCAACATTGTCACCTGCAATACCCTCATCCAGAATCTTCCTGAACATTTCCACACCGGTAACAACAGTCTTTTTGGTTTCGCCAAAACCCACTATCTCAACTTCATCACCAGTCCTTACAACCCCACGCTCAATTCTTCCGGTCACAACAGTGCCACGTCCGGTAATCGAGAATACGTCTTCAATAGGCATAAGGAATGGTTTATCCCTGTCACGTTTGGGCTCAGGCACATATGTATCAAGTGTTTCAGCTAATTTCAAAATTGGTCCGCATGCTTCACACTCCTTTTTCCCACAGCCACACTGCATGGCTTTTAATGCAGAACCTGGAATAATAGGAATTGTGTCCCCAGGGAACTCATATTTATTGAGAAGATCCCTAATTTCCATTTCAACCAGCTCAACAAGCTCATCCCTGTCAGCCGGGTCAAGCATGTCAACCTTATTTAAAAATACAATTATATAAGGAACGTTAACCTGGCGGGCTAAAAGAACGTGCTCTTTTGTCTGAGGCATTGGGCCATCAGTTGCTGCAACAACAAGGATAGCAGCATCCATCTGAGCAGCACCAGTAATCATGTTCTTTATATAGTCGGCATGGCCAGGACAGTCAACATGCGCATAATGCCGGTTGGGCGTTTCATACTCCTGATGCGAAGTAGCAATCGTTATACCTCGTGCTTTTTCTTCTGGCGCGTTATCTATCTGATCAAATTCTACAGGTTTATTATTGCCACCGTATGCAGCAGCAAGAACTTTTGTAATTGCAGATGTTAATGTTGTCTTTCCATGGTCAATGTGACCTATTGTTCCAACATTGACGTGTGGTTTCGACCGTTCAAATTTTGCCTTTGCCATTTGCTATCTCCTTTATAAAAATAATAAATTTCAATATATCACACAAACACAGTAATACAATACATACTAAAACAAATCGTAAAGATTTAACAACTCTATGATCGTTAGAAAGTATTACATTTAGATAACACAAACTTCCACATCATCTATTTTGGTGCAAAACAATGGAAGTGTGTGAATTAAAAAAATATATGCTTTATCTGTCAACTAATTTATTGCGTAATTTACAAAATATCAAATATTTTTTTATAAAAATTAAAATTAATTTTTCACCATCATTTCAGGCTATACAGGGCGATAGTAACTGCCAAGAACCTTTTCCATTACCGTCTGAGGGACAACCTCATAGTGGCTGAACTGTAATGTATGCGATGCTCTTCCCTGACTGAGTGACCGTACAGAGGTTGCATAACCAAATGCTTCAGCCAGTGGCACAAATGCATCTATAACCTTTAACATACCACGTATATCAATATGTTCAATTTTCCCGCGACGTGAATTGATATCATTGATTATGTCACCCATATACTCATCAGGAACCACAACTTCAAGCTTCATAACAGGCTCAAGCAGCATGGGACTTGCTTTCCTTGCTGCATCCCTGAATGCCATCGTCGCGGCAATCCGGTATGCGTGATCAACCGATGCATCCTCACGGTATTTTGCATCCTGTAATACAACCCGTATTCTGGTCATCTCATACCCGGCTATTACGCCAGAGGTGAGCGCATCCTGGCAACCCATCTTTACAGCTTGTATGCAGTTTTCCGGTAACACTGTGGTATCCACCTTTGTGACAAACTCAAAGGAACTATCGCACGGACTTACCTCAAGCAATACATGACCATACTGCAATTTGCCGGCTATCTCTTTTTCAAACACTCCTTCGGCCTTTGCACTTGCTGTTACCGTTTCTTTATATGCAACCTGTGGTTTTCCAACATTGACAAGCACATTGAACTCACGCTGCAGCCTGTCAACAATGATTTCAAGATGCAACTCACCCATACCTGATATGATCGTTTGTCCACTTTCCTCATCAATTTTAACAAAAAATGTTGGATCCTCTTCCTCTAATCGTTTCAGTACCGTATGCAATTTCTCCAGGTCGGCCCTGGTTTTGGGCTCAACTGCCCGTGCTATCACCGGTTCCGGAAAATCCATCTTTTCAAGAAGTATTGGCGCATCAACTGATGTAATGGTATCACCTGTCTGAGCAAATCGTAAGCCTACAAGCGCAGCAATATCTCCCGTAAGTATTTCTTTTATGTCTTCACGATCATTGGCATGCATTCGCAAGATTCTGCCAATACGCTCCTTTTTCTGCTTATTGACATTAAGAACAGTATCACCAGCTGCCAGATGCCCTGAATAAACTCTTACATAACACAACTTGCCCACGTATGGATCACTTGCTATCTTAAATACCAGTGCGCAGAAAGGTTCTTTGTCATCCGGATGCCGCTCTATAATCGTATCATCATGCTGTGCATCGTGTCCCTTAATAGCGGGAATATCCTTAGGCGAAGGCAGATAATCAATAATAGCATCAATCAGTGGCTGCACACCTTTATTCTTCAACGCACTCCCGCACAATACCGGAAACAGTGCTGTTTTTAGAGTTGCATTTCGAATGGCGCGTTTTAACTCGGTTTCCGTTATTTCCACGCCTTCAAGATATTTTTCCAGCATTTCCTCATCGTATTCTGCAACCAATTCAATAAGGTGCTCGCGGTAATAAAGCGCTTCATCATGATATTCTTCAGGTATTGAAACGACCTCATAATGCTCACCCAGCTGGTCAGTCCACACCAGTGCCTTCATCTGCACTATATCAATGACCCCTTTGTAGCTTTCTTCCTTGCCATACGGGATTTGCAGGGGCAGCGGGATTGAATACAATCGTTCCTTTATCATGGCAAGGCAATTTTCAAAATCAGCCCCTATCCTATCCATTTTATTTACAAAGCATATGCGCGGTACATTATAGTGAGTGGCCTGCCGCCACACTGTTTCACTCTGTGGTTCCACTCCGGCAACGGCATCAAATACGGCGATAGCTCCGTCTAAAACTCTCAGGCTTCGTTCCACCTCAACAGTAAAATCAACGTGCCCTGGCGTGTCTATGATATTAATGCGCGTATTTTTCCAATAAGTTGTAGTAGCAGCGGCAGTGATGGTAATACCACGCTCCTTTTCCTGAATCATCCAGTCCATCTCTGCAGTCCCATCATGGACTTCACCAATTTTATAGGTCTTACCGGTATAATAAAGTATACGCTCGGTTAATGTGGTTTTACCCGCATCAATATGAGCCATTATTCCAATATTTCGTGTTCTATGTAATGGTAACTCTCTTCCCATACTACCCGAACTATATATAATTAATTTATAATAAAGCATCAAATACCAGGGGGATACCCTGGTATTCAAAACTTGATAGCTTCTCAACAAAAAGTAAAAGTATAATTACCACTTATAATGCGCAAATGCCTTGTTGGCCTCTGCCATCTTATGAGTATCTTCCTTCTTCTTTATTGAAGCACCGGTATTATTGTATGCATCCAGTAGTTCACCAGCCAGTTTCTGGAACATGGTTTTTTCATTCCTGCTGCGGGCATTGTTTATAAGCCATCGAATAGCCAGTGCCTGTCGCCTTTCAGGCCTTATTTCAACAGGCACCTGATAGGTTGCACCACCAACACGCCGTGATTTAACCTCAACAAGAGGCTTTACATTCTCAAGTGAAGTGAGAAACACTTCTATTGGGTCTTTCTGGGTACGCTGGCCGATTAGCTCCAATGCTTTATAAAATGCCTGTTCAGCAACTCCTTTTTTGCCTTTTAACATCATGCAATTAATAAACTTTGAAACTACTATATTACCATATTTGGGATCCGGTAAAATTGTCCTTTTTGCTGGTCTGCGCCTTCGTGCCATTATTAAACCTCACTATACCAAATAATTATTACATTATGCTTTTGGCCGCTTAGTGCCATATTTTGATCTGCCTTTTTTACGGTCATTAACGCCTAAAGAATCCAATGTCCCACGTACAATATGGTACCTGACACCTGGCAGGTCCTTTACCCTTCCACCTCTTACTAACACAGCAGAGTGTTCCTGCAAATTATGGCCTATACCCGGAATATACGCTGTTACTTCTATTCCATTGGTCAACCTGACACGGGCAACCTTGCGTAATGCTGAATTAGGTTTTTTTGGCGTAACAGTCATTACTCGTGTGCATACTCCTCTTTTCTGAGGACAACTTTTCAGTGCAGGGGATTTTGATTTCTTAACCTTTTCAGATCTCCCTTTCCTTATTAACTGATTGATTGTAGGCATCCTGTCTCCTCACTACATTTATTAAATATTATAACATTATATTATACAGATTAATCACTTTCAAAATTTTAATTGAAAGTGATTAATCAAATTTAGCTTACAAATTGTCAAGAAATTTTACTTCTCTGCAGGAATTTCATCCTCTGCTTCCTTGGCAACACCATCAAGATCGCCCTTTACTTTCTGGTATACGCTAACCTTATTGTATTCACGAACACCGGTACCTGCTGGAATCAGATGACCAATGATGACATTTTCCTTTAATCCGCGCAATCTATCAATCTTTCCTTTAATCGCTGCTTCAGTTAACACACGTGTTGTTTCCTGGAATGATGCGGCAGATATAAACGATTCGGTATTGAGAGCTGATTTTGTTATGCCCATTAATACCGGTTTTGCAGATGCTGCTTTACCACCTTCTTTTTCAACTCGCATGTTTTCATCATCAAATTCAAATTTATCAACTATCTGGTCTACCACAAAGATAGTATCACCGGGATCATCTATTATAACTTTTCTAAGCATCTGTCGCACAATTATCTCTATGTGCTTATCATTTATCTGAACACCCTGTAATCTATACACTTCCTGTATCTCATTCACAAGAAACTTTTCAAGTTCGCGTGGCCCTTTAATTTCAAGGATATCATGCGGATCAATTGGACCATCATCAATTTTATCGCCCTTATTGATCCAGTCGCCGTCCTGGACTCGCAAATACTTGGAGGCAGGAATCTGATATTCTCTTTCCTCCCCATCATCAGCAGTAACAATTATCTTGCGTTTATTCTTCACAGTATCGCCAATTTTAACACGCCCATCAATTTCGGATATGGTTGCCTTATCCTTTGGAGTCCGAGCTTCAAAAAGTTCTGCAACACGAGGCAAGCCGCCTGTAATATCTTTTGTTTTTTCCACTTCTTTTGGTATTTTTGCCAGAACCATACCAGCTTTTACTGCCTGTCCATCATCAACAAACAGGTGAGCACCCTTTGGCAAAAGATAATTAAATGTTTCATCAGCAGATGAAACCTCTATTGCTGGCTGCAACTTTTCAGTCTTTGCTTCAACAATAATACGCTTGAGTTGATGTGTCTGTGGATCTATCTCCTCCCGCATACTCTTGTTGATTTCAATATCAATAAATTTAACCTTACCATTTATTTCAGTTAATATTGGCTCAAACCATGGGTCAAATTTCACCAGCACATCAGTTTTTCCTGTCTGTGGGTTTATGTGATAAAATTTATCCGTTTTTAAATAAATGACAGAACCTACATTAACAGGTATCATATTAGGCTCACCAAGTATATAGACTCTGGATTTTTCAAGCTTAACCACCCCTGATTTTGTTGTGGTTGTAAATGAACCATCAGATTTTTTTATAATCGGAGTTCCGCTATATACTCTGTCACCATCATTTACAAGAAGTTCTCCGCTTTTTACAGGGATTTCTTCCAGTAAACGTTGTATAACGATATATCCACGACGTACAGATATGGTTTTCTTCTCACCCTGTTCGTCCTCAGTCTTTACTGTTTTAAAGGTGGTTTCCTTTACATAGACAGGGTAGTTAAAACTGATCTCACTTTCCTCAACAACATGGGAAGCGGTTCCGCCAATGTGGAATGTACGCATTGTTAACTGTGTCCCTGGCTGGCCTATAGATTGTGCTGCAATAATTCCTACTGCCTCACCGATATCAACCATACGCGCAGTAGCCAGATTCCTGCCATAACAGCGCGCACACACACCATGTCGCGCTTCACACGTCAGCACCGATCGAATTGTTATCCGGTCAAGTCCCAACTCATCAATCTTTTCTGCAATTTCTTCAGTAATTAATTCACCACTTTTGCAAATAACTTCATTGGTAATCGGATGATACAAATCATACAGCAGCGTTCTGCCCAATACTCTTGAGCCAATTGATTCCACCACCTCATCACCTTCTTTTAATGCCCCGACATCAATCCCTACCGAGGTGCCGCAATCATCCATTGTTATAACAACATCCTGCGCAATATCAACAAGCCTTCGCGTTAAATAACCCGCGTCAGCAGTTTTTAACGCGGTATCTGCCAGGCCCTTCCGTGCACCATTAGTTGAGATAAAATATTCCAGTACTGTCAGACCTTCTTTAAAGTTTGACTTGATGGGTACATCAATAATCTCGCCACTTGGTTTTGCCATAAGGCCACGCATACCTGCAAGCTGCCTAATCTGCTGCTTGCTCCCTCGCGCTCCGGACTGTGCCATGATATAAATTGGATTAAATCCATCAGCATCCTGTGCCATTGTATTGAACATAACCTCGGTAACATCTTCGTTAGTTTTTGTCCAGAGGTCTATAACACGATTGTATCGCTCCTCATTGGTTATATAACCGTTACGATATTCATTCTCAATCTTTTCCAGCATTTCATTGGATTTTTTAATTAACTCATCTTTCAAAGGAGGAACTTTCACATCGCTTGTTGAGATAGTTGGGCCAAAATATGTTGCATATTTATAACCCAACTCCTTGATATCATCCAGTACCTTTACTGTTGCAGTTGGGCCAAACTCCCTGAAAATTTTAGAAATAATTTTTGAAAGTTCCTTATCATTGACAGTATAGTTAACAAAAGGATATCCTGCCGGAAGCTTTTCGTTAAAGATTAATCGGCCCGGGGTTGTTTCTATTAATTCCCCACCCATCAGATATTTAATCTTTGTCCTGTACTTTATTTGCCTGAATTCAAGGGCATATAGTACTTCATCAATTGATCCAAAATATGGAAGATGTTCAGTTTGGCTTTTCAATTCAGAAGTCAAATAATATATCCCTAACACAATATCCTGTGTTGGAGTTACTATAGGCTGGCCATTGGCAGGGTTAAGAAGATTGTTTGCCGAAAGCATTAATGTCCAGCATTCTATCTGCGCCCGTGGTGATAGTGGCACGTGAACAGCCATCTGATCACCATCAAAGTCTGCATTGTAAGCATGGCATACCAATGGATGTAGCTTGATAGCCTTCCCTTCTACAAGTACTGGTTCAAATGCCTGAATTCCCAACCGGTGCAATGTAGGAGCACGGTTGAGCAGCACCGGATGCTCGGCAATAACTTCTTCAAGAACTTCCCAAACTTCAGGCCTTTCATTTTCCACCATCTTTTTAGCTGATTTAATATTCTGTACAAAACCTTTGTCCACCAGTCGCTTCATGATAAATGGCTTGAACAATTCCACAGCCATCTTCTTTGGCAATCCACATTGATGTAGCTTTAGATCAGGGCCAATAACAATAACTGAACGACCTGAATAATCAACACGCTTCCCTAAAAGGTTCTGTCTAAAACGCCCCTGTTTGCCTTTTAACATATCACTAAGCGACTTCAAAGGCCTGTTTGCCTTGCCTTTCACAGCACGCTTTCGTTTGCTGTTATCAAACAGTGCATCTACCGCTTCCTGGAGCATGCGTTTTTCATTTCTCACTATAATATCAGGTGCTCTCAGTAGCAGTAATCGTTTTAACCGGTTATTTCGGTTAATGACACGCCGGTAAAGGTCATTAAGGTCAGACGTTGCAAACCTTCCGCCATCCAGCTGAACCATTGGCCTGAGCTCCGGTGGGATAACCGGTACAACATCAAGTATCATCCACTCAGGGCGATTACCTGAATCCCTGAACGCTTCAATCAATTCAAGACGTTTAATATCTTTTTTGTCTACTTTCTGTTTATCCTGTCCTGCGATTTTGCCTCGTAATTCACGAGCCTCACCGTCAAGGTCAATCCTTCTTAGCATCTCCTTGATTGCAGCTGCACCCATATCTGCAACAAATTCATCGCCATAAGTTTCATAATAGTGGTTAAAAGTGTCTTCATCTATTACATCGCCATATTTCAAATCAGATTCCAATGGATTAATAACAACATATTTTTCATAATACAGGATAGATTTTAACTCATTTACTGTTAAATTAAGCAATAATCCGATTCGTGATGGTACTGAGCGATAATACCATATATGCGCCACCGGGCAAGCTAATTCTATATGACCGCCACGCTCACGCCTGACCTTATAATGTGTGACCTCTACACCACAACGGTCGCATACTACCCCTTTATATCTTATAGACTTAAATTTGCCGCAATAGCATTCCCATTCTTTTGTTGTCCCAAATATTCTTTCGCAAAAAAGACCGTCCCTTTCAGGTTTTAAGGTACGATAGTTAATTGTTTCAGGTTTTTTCACTTCACCATATGACCATTCACGAATCATATCAGGGGAAGCTAATTTTATTTGAATAGAATTGAAATCATTAAAATCTCTCATCGTATTACCTTCTTGCCTTCATTAAATTTTCTTAAAATTTTAAAGCTTATTCATTTTCAAGCGTTTCAAGCTTGATTTTTCTTTTTGGCTTACTTAAGCCTTCGCTCCATTCAGAGAGATTTATCTCATTGCCATTTTCATCATAAATTCTTACATCCAGAGCAAGGCCCCGCAGTTCCTGAACCAATACATTGAAGGATTCCGGAATTCCAGGTGAGGTGGTGTTAATACCTTTAACTATCGCCTCATAAATCCTTGCACGCCCTAACATATCATCAGATTTCACTGTGAGAAGCTCCTGCAACGTGTATGCAGCACCATACGCTTCAAGTGCCCATACTTCCATTTCACCCAATCGCTGCCCGCCAAACTGTGCCTTGCCACCCAATGGCTGCTGTGTTACAAGTGAATATGGCCCTGTTGAACGTGCGTGAATCTTATCATCAACCATGTGGGCTAACTTAAGCATATAGATGTACCCAACCATAACCTCACTTTCAAAAGGCTCACCCGTCTGGCCATTGTATAGCTGAATCTTTGATGTTTCCGGCAGTCCTGCTTTTTTCAATAGCTCGCGTATTTCCTGCTCCTGGGGGCTATCAAAGATGGGACATTCTGCTATAAATCCCAATTCCTTTGCTGCCCAGCCAAGTTCAGTTTCCAGAAGCTGTCCTAAATTCATTCGTGATGGTACTGATAGCGGATTTAACACAATGTCAACCGGTGTCCCGTCAGGCAAATACGGCATATCATACACAGGGACTATCTTTGATATTACACCTTTGTTACCATGTCGTCCTGCCATCTTGTCGCCAACTGATATCTTCCTTTTTGAGGCAATATACACCTTAACAAGCTCTTCCACGCCTGCAGATAACTCATCACCGTTTTCGCGCGAGAAACGCTTCACATCTATGACTATCCCTTCAATGCCATTTGGCACCCTCAGAGAAGTATCGCGCACTTCACGAGCTTTTTCACCAAATATGGAATGCAGCAGCTTATATTCCGGTGTAAGGTCCTGCTCGCCTTTAGGAGTAACTTTGCCAACAAGTATATCACCAGGGGCTACATACGCACCCACCCGTACTATACCATTTTCATCAAGGTCCCTGAACGCTTTCTCGCTCAAGTTAGGGATATCGCGTGTAATGACCTCTCTTCCAAGTTTGGTTTCTCTGGCTTCTATCTCAAACTGCTCAATATGTAATGATGTATATACATCATCATACACCAGACGTTCAGAAAGCAGTATTGCATCCTCAAAGTTATACCCCATCCATGGCATAAATGCTACCAGGATATTTTTTCCCAAAGCCAGTTTTCCATTATCCGTGGCAGGTCCATCAGCAAGGATGTCACCTGCCTTTACTTTCTGGCCTTTACGTACAATCGGTTTCTGGTTGAAGCATGTACCCTGATTGGTTCGTTTAAATTTTTGCAGCGTATATTCATCTATCTCGCCATTGGAAGTCTTTACCTTGATAACTTTTGCATCTGCATAGATTACTTCCCCGGCACGTTTTGCCTTAACCACAACACCTGAATCCATGGCAGCAGGGCCCTCCATACCTGTTCCTACAAGCGGAACTTCTTCCGTTAGCAGTGGCACAGCCTGTCGCTGCATATTTGAACCCATGAGTGCACGGTTAGCATCATCATGTTCAAGGAATGGGATGAGGCACGTTGATACTGAAAATACCTGATCCGGCGATACGTCCATATACTGGATTTCCTCAGGGCGTTTATAAGGAAAATCACCTCGGTGACGGCAAGGAATAAGGTTGTCAACAAACTTGCCGTGTTCATCTATTGTGGCATTGGCCTGGGCTATAAAATATTTGTCCTCTTCATCAGCAGTAAGATACACCACCTTGTCAGTAACTCTCCCATTTTCAACAACCTTATAGGGGGTTTCCAGAAAACCATAATCATTAATTCGTGCATATGTACTCATTGATATGATCAAACCAATATTGGGGCCTTCAGGAGTTTCTATAGGACACATTCTGCCATAGTGTGATGGGTGGACATCGCGCACTTCAAAACCAGCACGCTCGCGTGTTAAACCACCAGGTCCAAGAGCGTTAAGACGCCGCTTGTGAGTTAGTTCCGCCAATGGATTTGTCTGGTCCATAAACTGTGACAGCTGGCTGGAACCAAAAAACTCATTAATCACTGCTGTAATTGGTTTAATACTTATAAGAGCCTGTGGTGTTACCACATCAACATCCTGTATGGTCATGCGCTCCTTAATAACACGCTCCATACGCTGGAATCCAATTTTTATCTGATTCTGGATGAGCTCACCAACAGGGCGAATTCTTCTGTTCCCTAAATGGTCGATATCATCAACGATATACCCATCTACTTCGGCAATAAGATTTATTAAATATTTAAGTGTATGTACTATATCTTCTTTTCTGAGGTAATCTTCCTTTACCTCTTTCATGTCAAAGCCAAATTTTTTATTTATCTTATAGCGTCCTACACCACCCAAACTGTATGTTCTGGGGTCAAAGAATAATCTATTAAATATCTCACGTGCATTGTCAATATTGGTTGGCTCACCAGGTCGCAGCATCTGATGCAATTTCAATAATGCTTCTTCAGAGCTCTTGCAATCATCTTTCTCCAATGATGTAATAAGATATGCATCATCTTTATTCTTTGGGAATTCTATAACTTCTACAGATTGTATCTTCTCATCTCGTAGTATATCAACATAGTCAATAGTTATTCGTTCACCAGCTTCTAACAATACTTCTCCTGTTTCAGGATTAATGACATCAGAAGCAACACGCTTATTTTTCAGGGATTCATAATCTTTTTCCTCAGCAAGAGTTACCTTTTTTGTATTATAAAAAAGCTTAATTATCTCTTCATTTGTGTTGTATCCCAATGCTTTAAGTATGATAGTTGCAGGGAATTTTTTCTTCCTATCGATACGAGCAACTATCAGCCCCTTGGCATCCATTTCAAATTCCAGCCACGAACCCCTGTCAGGAATTACCCGTGCGCTGTACATCCTTTCCGCTTCATCCCAGAAAAAGAAAATTCCCGGCGACCTGTGCAATTGATTTACAACAACTCGTTCTGCGCCATTTATAATGAAAGTTCCACTCTCCGTCATTAATGGGATATCGCCCATATACACCGACTGTTCCCTAACTTCCATAGTATCCTTTTTTATGAGCCTTATCGTTGCTTTGAGTGGAGCTGCGTAAGTAACATCTCTTTCCTTGCATTCCTGGACATTATATTTTGGTTCGCCTAATTCATACTCTACAAATTCCAGTTCTATATCATCATTGGGGCTTACAATGGGAAATGTTTCAAGAAATACAGCTTGAAGGCCTTGATTTTTCCTTTTGGAAGGTGCTACATCTTTCTGTAAAAACCACTTGAATGATTCAGTTTGATTTTCGATCAAATTTGGCAATTCAATGCCGGGTTTAATTTTGCCAAAACGGATTACTTTCTGTTGTTTTTGCATAGTTTACACCTAAAATAAGATTTATTAACAATAAGCCAAAATATGTAGAAAATCGGAAAATCGATTAATAATTATTGTAAAAATGTATTTCTTGTGTAGTGTTTTGTTCATACAGTTTGGGGCATTATTATTTAAAAGTAATAAAAATATCACTAATTTTTGCAACTTTCAACAAGAGTAGGTTTGATCGCATGGCAACCAAACCTACTACTGTTTTCAATATACAGTATTACAAGAATCTTTTCAAGATATTTTACGTTTAAAACGTTACTTAATCTCGACAGTGGCTCCAGCCGCTTCAAGCTGTTTTTTAATCTTTTCGGCTTCTTCCTTAGAAACCTTTTCCTTTACTGGTTTTCCACCAGCTTCTACCAGGTCTTTAGCTTCTTTCAGACCTAAACCGGTAATAGCCCTCACTTCTTTGATAACATTAATTTTGTTATCACCAAACCCTGCGAGGATGACATCAAATTCTGTCTTTTCCTCAACCTCTGCAGCTGCTGCACCTGCTGCCGGTGCTGCTGCTACTGCAACCGGGGCTGCTGCTGAAATGCCAAACTTTTCTTCCATAGCTTTTACAAGTTCAGCTGCTTCAACAAGCGTTAAACTACCAATTGCTTCCAGCAATTCCTGTACTGATAACTTTGCCATCATGTTACTCCTTATACTTAGTGAATCTTGAAGTTAATACGAACTTTAGTCGTAAAAACTTATAAGGGTAACCAATACTAACAAGCTGTTTATCACACCTTTACACAGTATCATTTACCCTTGTATTTATGATTGCTATATTAAATTAATTATTTATGCGTTTTTCTCTGCAACCAGTTTAATACCACGTGCCAGTGAAGCCATAATCTGATTGATGGCTATGGCCGTACCTGATGCAGGGCCATTTAGTAGTGACATTACCTGCGCCAGTAACACTTCTTTTGAAGGCAGATCCGCAATTCGCTGTACATCTTTTGGTGAATATACAACGTTGTCCATTATAGCTACACTATACTGGAACTTATCCTGCTCTTTCTGAAAGTCTTTTAAAACCTTAGCAACTTCACTCACTTCTTTTTCTACAAAGACAACGCCGATTGGCCCCACAAGATACTGATCTATCTCAGGATAACCACAATCTTTAAGCGCTCTCCTGAATAATGTGTTTTTGACAACCTTATACTCTGCTCCCTTATCGCGCAAAATCTTTCGAAGCTGATACAGGTCCTTAACTTTTATACCTGAATAATTAGTTAATATAACATTCTTTTTGGAAGCTAATTTTTCCTTTAGCTCATTAACAAAATCTACCTTATATTGCTTAACCATTACCGTTCTATCCCCTTATAATTAATTTTAATTCCCGGCCCCATTGTAGAGCACACATGAAAAGAACGAATATAGTTTCCTTTTGCATCAGAAGGCTTATCTTTAACAACCTGACTATAAAACGCTTTTATATTTTCAGCTAATTTCTGCGGCTCAAAAGATAGTTTGCCAACTCCTAAATGGATAACCCCTGTCTTATCGGCTTTATATTCTACTCTCCCGCCTTTTAATTCCTTAACAGCAGTCTTCACATCATCAGTCACAGTACCTGATTTTGGTTTTGGCATTAACCCCCTTTTACCCAGTATAGGCCCCAACTTACCAACTTCTTTCATCATATCGGGAGTAGCAATGACAGCCTGAAAATCAAGCCATCCATTTTTAATCTTTTCGATCGCATCTTCGGCTCCAACAAAGTCAGCCCCTGCTTCCAGAGCTTCCTTTTGCTTATCCCCCTTGCATATAACAAGCACCTTGATGTCTTTACCAGTACCATGGGGCAATACTACCGAACCACGTACATTTTGATAGCTTTTATGAATGACTTTCACCGACACTTCAACAGTCTCATCAAATTTTGCAAAAGCCAACTCTTTCATTATTGTCAGGGCTTCTTCAAGCGGATAGAGTTTGCTTTTATCTATTTTTGCTCGTGCGTCTGTTATTCTTTTTCCTCTCTTCATATACAACCCCAAAAAATCCTAAATTTCAAAATGAAAAAAAATCAGTCAACTACCTCTACTCCCATTGAGCGAGCTGTCCCTGCAATGATTTTCTTTGCAGCTTCAACATCATGCGCATTGAGATCGGGCATTTTTAATTTTGCTATCTCTTCAAGCTGAGCCTGTGTAATTTTGCCAACTTTCTTTTTGTTGGGCTCACTGGAGCCTTTTTCAAGCTTTAAAGCCTTTTTAATGAGAACAGCAGCAGGAGGAGTTTTAATGATAAAGGTATACGTCCTGTCTTCATATACTGTTATAATAACAGGCAATATTGTTCCCTGCTGGTCCTTTGTTCTTTCATTGAACGCTTTACAAAATTCCATTATATTAAGCCCATGCTGACCTAATGCGGGCCCAACGGGTGGCGCAGGATTTGCCTGTCCGCCGGGTATTTGCAACTTAATCTGAGTTACTATTTTTTTCTTTTTTGGAGCCATCGTATTCAACCCTATAAAACAATATTTAAAATTTAAATTTTACCAACCTGAACAAAATCTAATTCAACAGGAGTACCCCTGCCAAATATCTCAACTTTAACTCGCAAACGACCTTTATCAGGATACACCTCTTCAATAACACCGGTAAATTCTTTAAACGGACCGTCGATAACCTTCACATGCTCGCCAACTGAAAAATCCATAACCATAGAAACCTTGTCTTTGGTTGTTACCTCACCCATTTTATTGAAAAGGCTATCCACTTCCTTTTCAGAAAGCGGCCTTGGTTTTTCAGTGCCAAATGAACCAACAAAATTAGTGACACCGGGAATACTTTTTATTGCCATCCATGTTTCATCATCCAGAACCATTTCAACAAGCACATATCCCGGGAATATCTTTTTAGGTTTTACAACCTTCTTACCATCCTTTACTGAATGCTCTTCAACAGTTGGAATCTTAACCTGAAATATCTTATCCCCTAAGTTAAGATTCTGAACCTTTTTTTCCAGCGCCAGCTTGACTTTATTCTCATGGCCGGAATATGTATGTATTACATACCATCCTTTTGTCATAGCTATTGCATCACCAGAGATACTATTTTCATCAACGCAGCGTCTACAAGCCACAAAAACAATGCAGTGATAATAACCGTTATAACAACAACCATGGTCAATGCACTCACCTCATCACGTTCAGGCCAGGAAACTTTTTTAAGTTCATCTCTGGATTCCTTAACAAATTGTACTGTTTTATTAAACACGTGACATACCTTATGCTTTAGTTTCTTTATGCAATGTATGCTTATTGCAATGCTTGCAGTATTTCATCATTTCAAGCTTACCGGTCTGCTTTTTCTTGTCCTTTTTAGTTGCATAATTGCGATTTTTACAGTCTTTACATGATAATAGTATTACTTCACGCATAATAATATCCTAATTATTAATAATAGTTTGTGTTAGTGTATTGAATTTTTAACAGTTTTTTAGCGTTTGTATGCAATTTTATAGATACGAAAGCACGCTATAAATATAGCACACCACGTCAAGTAATTAATTACCTGAATCAAAAAAAAATAAAAATTTTTTACAAAATAAATAATGAGCCCACGACCAGAATCGAACTGGTGACCTTTTGCTTACCATGCAAATGCTCTGCCGACTGAGCTACGTGGGCCTATCTAAAGTATACAATATATACAGTTTTAATAAAATATTCCTAAAAAAAGGCATTATTTGTCAAGAATTTTTGTAATTAATTCAGGTGTAACTTGAGCACATTTAAGAATGAGATGTAATACAAAATAAAAGAAATGTAGCCTGATAAGGAGCACATTCAGTAATGTGATTGTATCACCACTACAACACGTAAGGATGCTCTTATGAGGCAATTTACACATTATGAGTTATTTTATCAGCAACTACATTTGGTACAGACTCTATGTTACATTTTTCTGTAAAAACTGCAGTAATTTTTCAGCTATCAGCATGCCCTGATCAATAAACTCCGGTCCGTAATGCATACCTGTTTTGGACCTGAACGTATGCCGTATAGTATTAATATGTTCCACCCCTTCAGGGAAATGGGCTACTACATCCTCTATTGAAATATTCATCGTGGCAATCATGTCCCATATTGTGTAGATGAAGTTATCAGGTCCCCACCTGAACTTATCAGCATCATACAGTGCATTTGACAAAAGCATGATATCGCTGTTATCCACTCTCTGGAATTCCTTAAATGCTTCATGATTTTCTATTGCAAAGCTGATAGCATCAATATCGCTTTGTGGTATGAAATGAGATAGATGTTCCTGTACATACTTTGCAGCTTTTGCTGGATGATCTTTTTTTTCCCGATAGTAATCATGCAAAAAACCTGCAATCAGCGCCAGTGCTGCCAGGTGTAGTGACTGGCTGGAAATGCCCTTTTCCCTGAGAACTATCGCCGCCGATTCAATTGCTACTTTTTCTGCATGATAGTAGCTGTGTCCTAAGGCTGCTCCTTTTTGACGCATGCACCCGGCACAGTAGGCAATAACTGAAGACACAGTTGAAATTTTTCTGGCAACGGCCAGATACCAGTAACTATCGGCATAAAACTTTGGTGCAGGTAATGTTATAGCAAAGGATTTTACAAACTGCCTTCCTCTGCTGATTACATCCTGTTGCATGCGTTACCTTTTATTGTAACAATTACACGTTTACTTTAAGCAAACGTCTTCCTGTGACACAACTTTATTGAGCGGGTATTCTATGATGCCGTCAGCTCCGGCATTGATGAGTTCTGGTATAAGGTCGCGCACTACAGATTCCTGAATAACGCTTTCCACTGAAAACCATGTAGCATTATACAACTTTGATACCGTTGGAGATGTTAAGCTTGGTATCAGCGTGATGACCTGCGCTAACCTGTCTTCAGGTACATTCATCTTGATACCCACAAGGTTATTGGCATTCAATGCGCCCCGCAAGAGCAATGCAATCTGTTTGATTTTTGCACGCTTAGCCGAATCTTGCATGCTCTGTTTGTTGGCAATAAGCTTGGTATTGGTTTCAAGCAAGGTATAAATGATTTTAAGACCATGTGCTTTTATTGTAGATCCTGTTTCGGTAACCTCAACTATGGCGTCCACCAGGCCTTCAACTACCTTTGCTTCAGTAGCACCCCATGAAAACTCAACCTTGACTGGAATATTGCGGTCACTGAAATATTTTTTTGTGAAATTAACAAGCTCGGTTGAGATAGTCTTTCCTGCACAATCCTCTAATGTTGTAATTGGGGAATCATTGGGTACAGCTAAAACCCATTTTGCTTTTTGCGTGCTTACCTTGGAATAAATAAGATCAGATATTATCTCCACATCCGATTCATTTTCAAGGATCCAGTCAAGGCCGGTAAGCCCCACATCAAGTACACCGCTTTCCACATATTTTGACATCTCCTGTGCGCGCACAAGAGAACAGCTTATGTCAGGGTCATCAATGCTTGGGAAATAATTTCTCGATGATACTGATATTGAAAAACCTGCACGCTTAAAAAGCTCTATGGTTGCACTCTCTAAACTTCCTTTAGGAATTCCTAACTTAATAAGGCTCATTTCTTATCTCCGTATTTATCTTCAGGATTAAAGATTTTAATACCATCTATCTTTAAGTTTCCGTCTTCAATCACTCTGTAAAAGCAGCTGCGATAGCCAGTATGGCATGCTGCATCCCCTATCTGATTAATTTTAATTAACACACAATCATTATCGCAGTCAATGCGTATCTCTTTGACTTCCTGTACATTTCCGGAAGACTCGCCCTTTTTCCATAATTGCTTGCGCGACCTGCTCCAGTAATGAACTATACCTGTTTTCAACGTAAGTTCAAACGCCTCTTTATTCATAAATGCAACCATCAGGATTTCACCAGTTTGATAATCCTGCGCTACTGCCGGGACCAGCCCATCCAGTTTAGTAAAATCAAGCTCAATCATTGTGCTATCCTCATTTATAATATAGTAGTACTATCAATTGATAACACCCGGTGTTGTCTGCGGCGGGTGCAAATCTTTCATTATTAATATGACATTTTTAATGTACAAATTGTAATATACAATAATTTTATTAATATTAGTGATAGAGTATTAATATCACACCCGGACGTAAAAATCATTAAAATGTATTCATAAAATCACTATTTATTCCTTCAATATAATTTATGAACATAATAAACATATTGTACCCATTTTTATTAACACAATGTTTTTAAGGAATTATTAGTGTATAAAATAGTAAAATTCTATTGACAAATGTTTTTTTGAAATATCACGAGTATTTATTCCTTACATTGATCTATCATTATATTTGTACTATCCCACATAATTAATGTGGTATTAACTTCTATATTTTTTGCGAGGGTTTCAATGGATTATTCTAAAACCGTTAATCTCCCTGCTTCTGACTTTCCCATGAAGGCAAATCTACCTTCACGTGAGCCTCAGATATTGCAGAAATGGGAAAAAGAAGACATATACACTTTGATTCAAAAGTCCCGTGAGGGCAATGAATTATACATTTTGCATGATGGACCACCGTATGCCAACGGGCACATACATCTGGGCCATGCATTGAATAAGATTCTAAAAGACATCATCGTGAAACACAAAACAATGAGTGGATTCAAAGCGCCATTTGTGCCAGGGTGGGATTGCCATGGGTTGCCAATTGAACTGCAGGTAACAAAAGAGCTGGGTGATAAAGCTAAAAAGCTTCCAAAACATGAAATCCGCAAACTGTGCAGAGACTACGCACAGAAATTTATCGATATTCAAAGGGAAGAATTTAAACGCTTAGGTGTATTTGGCCAGTTTGACAATCCCTATTTAACCATGTCACTGGATTATGAAGCTACCATTGTGGAAATTTTTGGATCGCTCTTTGAACGGGGTTTTATCACTAAAGGGAAAAAGCCCATTTACTGGTGCCCAACCTGTGTAACGGCACTTGCTGAAGCTGAAGTTGAATACCATGATCACTCCTCACCATCAATTTTTGTTAAATTTAAGGTGGATCCTTCATCAGTAACGTTCAAAGGTGTTGATGCACACAACCTGTATGTAGCAGTATGGACCACCACACCGTGGACTTTACCTGCTAACTTAGCAGTGTGTTTCCATCCCGATTATGATTACTCGGCGTATAAATCAGGTAATGAATATTTTATTATTGCTGATGGCCGTAAAGAATCATTTGCTGCTATAACCGGAACACAGTTGGGGGAAAAGATTCCATTAACAAATGACATCATACGCTCACTGAAGGTATACCATCCTTTTATAGAAAGGGAATCAAAAGTCATCTTTGGCGATTTTGTAACGCTGGATCAGGGTACTGGTATTGTTCACATCGCCCCGGGACATGGCCTTGAAGACTACATTGTGGGGCTTGAATACGGTCTTGACGTATTCTGCCCTGTTGATGATGAAGGCAAATTCACAGACGAGTTTGCTCCCATGAAAGGCATCAATGTATTCGATGCCAATCCAAAAATAATAGGCCTTTTGAAAGAAAAAAATATACTCATCTTTACCAATGATATTGAACATGCATATCCACACTGCTGGCGCTGCAAACAGCCGCTCATCTTCAGAGCTACTGCACAGTGGTTTATGCTTATTGACCATAATGATATGCGAAAGCTAGCGTTGCAGGTAACTGATGATGTCCAGTGGATTCCTGAATGGGGTAAATTGCGCTTTAAAAGCATGGTAGAAACTCGTCCCGATTGGTGCCTTTCACGTCAGCGCTCATGGGGTGTGCCCATACCTTCCTTCTACTGCAAAAAATGCGGCAAAAACCAGATGAATGCCAAAACCATCTTCTATTTTGCAAAAATTGCACGTGAGCGGACTATCGAATCGTGGTATACCGACGAGATACACAGCCTTATTCCGGAAGGTTTTACCTGCGAATGCGGAAGTGATGACTTTGATAAAGAATATGACATCCTGGATGTATGGTTTGATTCAGGCGTTTCTCATTTTGCGGTGCTTGACAATCGTGATGATCACCGCTGGCCTTCTGACCTTTATTTAGAAGGAAGCGATCAACATAGAGGCTGGTTCCAATCATCTTTATGGCCGGCACTTGCTCTGCGCCAGCGTGCACCCTATAACACCGTATTGACACATGGCTTCATGCTAGACGATCAGGGACGGGCAATGAGCAAATCGCTTGGCAATGTTATACCGCCTGATGATATTATCAACAAATTTGGTGCCGATATCCTGCGATTGTGGGTTGCTTCCGAGGACTATCGCAATGATGTCAGGATTGGCTACGATATGATACAGCAGATTGCTGATTCTTACCGTAAAATCCGAAACACCTTTAAATTCATGATAGGTAACTGTGCGGATTTTAAAGCTTCACATTGTGTTGATTATGATGAGCTATCGGACACTGATAAGTGGATTTTGCATAAACTCTACGTACTCTCACAGCAAGTCCGACAGCATTACGAACAGTATGAGTTCCATCTTGTGTATAGAAGAATATTGAATTTTTGTACTGTAGACCTATCGTCATTGTATTTTGACATTTCAAAGGACATCTTATATGTTGAAGCAAAAGATTCCAAACTTAGAAGGGCAAATCAAACTGTCCTGCATTATGTAACCGAAACACTACTGCGCCTTATTGCACCGGTGTTGGTATTCACTGCTGAAGAGATCTGGCAATTTCTTGGCAAAGAGTCTTCTGTACATGCAGATGCGTACAATGAACTTCCCGCTGAATGGTACAACGAAACCCTTGCCAGAAAAATGGATGCCCTCATTGATATCAAAAAGGATGTATTGAAAGCATTAGAGATAGCCCGAAAAGAAAAGAAGATTGGGAGCTCACTTGAAGCGGATGTTCATATTTATATTGCAAGTGCTTCTTCAAAAGAGCTATTAGAATCAATGAGCGATAGCAAGCGCTTTTTCCAGGTTGCCCAGGTACACATTGAAAGTCAGAAAATTTCAGGCATGGCCGATTATGACAACAGTTCCATACTGGTGGCAAAATCTTCCGGCAAAAAATGCGTCAGGTGCTGGAATTATTCACACGACATTGGCACACATCCACAGCACCCTGAGCTCTGCAAGCGATGCACAGATATTGTTTTAAAACTTAATGTGTAAGAATATACATGGAGAATAGTATGCTGATGATGAACAGGGAAATCAAAAACACATTATTAGCAGTGTTAATCTTTATTGTTGTTTTAGCACTGGACATTGTTACAAAATCGCTTGTGGAACAATATATTTCCATCTATGAACGTGTGAATGTTTTAGGCAGCTTTGTGCAGCTGACACTTATCTACAATCAGGGTGGCATATTTGGCATATTACAGGGCTATCAGCGTTTTTTTCTGATAGTTTCCATCATTGTATTTTTGCTTCTTATTGCATATTTCATACTGGAAAAAAACAAAACGCGTATCTTTACTGTAAGCATGGGCCTTATCTGTGCAGGCGCTATAGGCAATATCTTAGACAGGATTACCGGAAAACCTGGCGTGGTGGATTTCATCTATATAGGCAGCGATGAAGTATTCCGCTGGCCTGCGTTTAATGTTGCTGATTCATCAATTGTGATTGGTGCCACACTTTTAGTGATTCACCAGCTCATAGAAGAAAAAAAGCGAAAGCAGCAAGAAAAGAGACATCAGTAAGTATCAACAATTGTCACAGTACCTCTGGCTATTTCCTTATCCTTGACCTGCACTGCCACAATATATGTTCCCTCAACGTATAGTGAGAAAGGAATTGCTGCACTGGCAAGATCAGGATTTACGCTGGACTCAAAACGTGTATACTCAGGCTGGCTATATTTCTTTTTTTCATACACGATTACCGTTGCGGTATTGCTGCCAAACGGCTCGTCTGCGGTCACATACAGCGTCATATCGCCAGTGGTAAATTCGGAACCGCAATTCACAGGTTTTCCATCCTTATCAACACCCTCACAAAACTTGAGCGGGGCTTCCTTGCCACATGTTATCATGCTGACAACTGCTATATACAAAAGCAGCTTACAGAAGCGAACCCTGTATATCCTCATCATCTTCTATTTCTCCTGTATCCTCTTTTACTTTTACTGATCGTTTCCCCACAGTGCCATCAGGCTGCTTTTGCAACACTTCTATCTTGCGTTCTGCTTCTTCAAGTTTCTGCCGGCAAAACTTTGCCAGTTCCACACCTCGTTCATAATACTGTAAGGACTGCTCCAGTGTCAGCTCACCAGATTCAAGCTTTGACGCAATTGCCTCAAGTTCTTCTAATGCATCCTCAAAGTTTATTTTTTTAGCCTTTTTTTCCAAAGCTCACCTCTTCACTTACCGATTGTACATCACACTGTATAGACCCATCATATACTACAACCCTGACGCTATCGCCTGTTTGAATTTTTTGTATTGAAGAAACCACCTGTGAATCTTTGAGAGTTATTGAATAGCCTCGCTTCAGCACACTTACAGGTGAAAGGTGTTCCAGTTTGCTTGCCTGCATCATATAGATATGCCAGTAGTTTTGCAATCTATTTTTTATCATAAGCTCTAAATCCTTTATCCTGCTCACACGTTCCTTGATTTCTGTGATACGCTTCTGCATCAAAGACTGCAACCTGTTCTCAGTGTCAGATAGAGTAAGCTCAAAATTTTCAACAAGGCTCATGGGATTCTGAAACACCCTGCGTTGGGTGATTAAGGCAATACGATTAGCAAAAGACTCACAAATCAGTGAAAGCCGTCGCGACACGCGCATAGCGTAATTATTAATTGCTGCCATAAGGTCTGCTTTTACCGGCACCGCTATCTCAGCTGCGGCTGAAGGTGTGGGCGCAGCAACATCTGCAGCAAGGTCGCTTAAGGGATGATCAATTTGATGTCCCACTGCTGAAATAATAGGCACACGCGATGAAGCAAACGCACGAACCACCGCCTCTTCGTTAAAAGCCATCAAATCTTCAAACGAACCTCCTCCGCGACCGGCAATAATGACATCCACATCCCACCGTGGATTATTCAGCTCCTGAATCCCGGTAACTATCGACGCAACTGCCCCCTCACCCTGAACCTTTGCAGGGGCAAGGATAATCTCAATATTGGGAAATCGGCGCATTGCCACCTTAATGATGTCACGGATAGCTGCACCGGTAGGCGAAGTAACCACACCTATGCGTTTAGGCAAAACAGGAAGTGGTTTTTTGCGCTCAGGTGCAAACAATCCTTCTTTATATAATTTTTCCTTAAGCTTTTCAATCTTTTGTAATAGTTCACCAAGCCCCTCTTTGCGTATTTTGTATACAATAAACTGATAGGAACCACGCTTTTCAAACACCGTTACTCCACCAAACACCACCACGCTCATCCCTTCTTCAAGCTTAAAATCCAGATGTTTGTTTGCGTGCTTAAAAAAAACAGCCTGAATTACTGCACCCTCATCTTTAAGCGAAAAATAGATGTGCCCTGACGAATGGTAGGTAAGGTTGGAAATCTCACCCTTCACCCACACGCCGTTAAGCTGGGGCGTTGACTCAATCAGCTGTTTCAGTATTCCGGTAATATCGCTTACGGAATACACTGTTTCATTGTTTTCAATTTCTTCACTCATACGCTATTCACATGGCAAATGAACGGTTCCGCTGTATATTGTGCCGCGCAAAATATCAAGTGTTATTTCCTGGCCTTCTTTGACATTAATTTCAGTAAGGTTGATTCCACCAATGACGGGGATTTCATTCTCCCTGCAGTAATGAATAATAGGCGCATTGATACTGCATTCATGTGTTATCACAGCTTTTGGTTTCATGCCTTTAATCTGCTCTATGGTGTCTGTCATTATAATAGTATTGGGCGATAGTTCACCGGAATGAGCTTTTTGCAATATACCCTGCACCACCCCTTCGCCAAATCCTATGCCTCGCGCAATCTCGTCGGCAACAAGGTAAATCCGCATAACATTGGTACCACCGGTTACCCCTGCCAGAATCCCTGCAGTGATAACAATGAGATCGCCATTATGAATAAGACTGTTTGCCTTTGCGATTGTCAGCGCTTCATCAACAAGTTCATTAATATCATTACACTGTTTTATCTGTAAAGGAATCACACCATACGATAACGCCAGCTGATTGACTACCTTGTGGTTGGTTGTGACAGCTATTATCGGGATTTGCGGTTTATATTTGGAAATTTTACGTGCAGTATAGCCCGACTGTGTGGCTGTAAGGATACAATCAGCACCTAAGGTTTTTGCGGATTCATGTGCTGATAGTGCGATAGCATCGGTGATATTGGATTTTGTATATATCTTTTTTTCTGCAATTGTTGCTTTGTATATAAAAGTTTGCTCCGCATACTCTGCAATACGTGCCATAGTCTGCACTGCCTGTACCGGATACTGCCCAAACGCAGTTTCACCAGAAAGCATGAGTGCGTCAGTACCATCAAAGACAGCATTTGCCACATCGGTTGCCTCAGCACGTGTGGGGATGGGATTGCGTATCATTGAATCAAGCATCTGCGTTGCAGTGATTACCGGTTTTGCCTGCTGATTACATTTTTCAATGATCATCTTTTGAACAATGGGCACCTGTTCTATTGGTATCTCAATGCCTAAATCACCACGTGCCACCATGATTCCCTGTGATGCTGCAATAATTTCGTCAATATTGGTAACAGCTTCATGTTTTTCAATCTTAGAAATAATAGGTATGGATCCCCCAAACTGTTCCATCAGGCTTCTTAGTTCAATAACATCATGGGCACTGCGTACAAATGACAGCGCTATCATGTCAACATCCTGCTTTACAGCAAATTCTAAATCACGTATATCTTTTTGTGTAATTGAACTGGTTTTTATTGATGCATTGGGCAGATTAATACCTTTGTTATCCTTTAGTTCACCACCTCGCACTACAGTGGTGTAGATATCTGTATTCTCAACCTCATCAACCCGCAACTCAAGCAACCCATCGTCAATGAGTATTGTCTGCCCCTTACCCACCGATTCGGGGAGCTCTTTTAATGAAACGCTTACTGCAACGCTATTGCCAGGCACACTACGCGTGGTAAGGATAAACTGTTGGCCTGGTTCCAGAATTACCTTTTCTTTCAGCGTGCCGATACGTATTTTTGGCCCCTGAAGATCGGCCAGAATACCAATAGGAACCCCAAGCTCTCTTGCTACTTCACGAATTACAGCAATGCGCTGTGCATGTAATTCCTGTGTTGAATGCGACATATTAAGGCGTGCCACATTCATGCCGGCTTTTACCAGTTTTATTATCATTTCTTTGGATTCGCTTGTTGGTCCAATGGTACATACTATTTTAGTTTTGCGCATAGATTTACACCGTGTTATAGTTAATTACGGAAATGGCATGCAATGTTTCTTTAGCTTACAGGATGGCATCTATGTGTTCCTTTTTCAAGATATTTTTCAATACTCTTTATGCTTTATGCATTTTCTTTTGTTCAGGTGGCTACAAAAGAAAGTGCCTAAGAAAAAAGCCTTCTTATGTATTATATAGTTACCCCTCACAGCGTACTATTGACACCATTCATGGGTATGTCCTTTCACGCCCTTCAGACTCTCCTTCATCCCGTCTAGGCTGTCATTTGTACTCTGGCAAACAAAAAATCTCTTTTTACTGTGAAACTGTATGTTCTTTTCACTACCTTTCGTCCGTGTACTCTGCCTTATTGGTGTGAAAATCTTTTTATTATTTTATTAAACCTATAAATGCCTTGCAATTTACACTTGTTGGGTTCACACTGCCACTACAGTTTGTAACCAGTACATCATATTATGGATAATCCAGTACTACATTTGCTGTGTATTTACTACACCACCATCACATCTCACGATAAAGAATATCTTTTTTTGTCACTCCCAGACAACCACAAGCGCCAGTATAATGCATTACAATCCGATAGCAAAAAGGCTGAATTTTTGGTAAGCAGATGCGCATTACACGCGTTGGAAAAACTTGCTGGCTTTGATGTAATGAATTATGCCACACAAACTGTATCAGGTAATAATCAGAATTTCTATATGTCATTATCGCACACATATAACGCAGTTGCAGTGTCTTTGTTTCACAAACCACACGGCATTGACATTGAACCATCCAAACGATTTGTATCATATAGAAACGCAATCATACAACGCTATTTTGCACCACCTGAGCAACAATACATCAATAAACTTCCGTGGGGAAAAGATAAGCGCTTTTTGCGCCTATGGACGCTTAAAGAAGCAATTGCAAAATCATACCAACTATCGCTTACCCACGCTCTCAGGTATGATACAGTTGTAAACTCAGACAAACTGCTTCTGGCAAATTTTGGTGTTTGGAAAAAGTTTATATGCGGCATTGCCATTGGCGATAGTTCTCTTGAAAAAGTACATATACGGAAATATACTATGGCACACAATGATCTGGTAAGCTTTCTTTGTGGATATGGGCGATACCGGATTCGAACCAGTGACCTCCTGCATGTGAGGCAGGCGCTCTAACCTGCTGAGCTAATCGCCCGTTTTGACAATCACTATGAGAAATTACAAAATTGTTTTTGTCAAGTATATTTATTATGCTATGCGTACACACCTTTTGCATTTTTTCTTTACCATATATTTCACATGCTGGGTATATATCATCCATGTCACCTTATTTCATTACATGTTCTAATAGAATATTATCAGGCATGTCATGTATATGCCCGGTATCATACGACCACAACAACCCCTTCTTTTTTATGTTATTGTAAAGTTTTTGTTTTTTATCTTTTTGCATTGATTGTCAATACATCATTAATAGAATTTAATTTTACCATCTATATTTTCCAGTATATTATCACATAGAGCTATTTACTACAATTGTTGTTGGTAATAATTGTATACATATTCCATTCTTTTATCAAGCATAAATTACTATTATATTCATTAATGAACATTTGCTTCTGTATTACAGTATACACATCCTTCATAGCACCAAAAATTTCACATGAAGAATATGATACTAAATTGCATGAATTACAACCAGAATAAATCAATGACTAAAATGTGCACAATTGACACCATTTATTCCTTAAATAAAATTTGTAAACATAATAAACATCTTGTACCGCCGCCGAAGACGGCGGGGGTGTACAGCGTTTTATTAACAAAATATTTTTAATGATTTATTAGTGCACAATCAAGTTAAAAGACTCAAGTAACATTACAAAAGCAGGGATTAAACATTTGTTGTATTATAGAAATAAAAACACATTGAATAAATAGTTTATTACCAATTTATGCTATGTACTATGGGCAAACATTCTTGTAACGTTTAGTGTTACATATTGATCAAAATAAAACGCTTTTTATCTATAGTAATGTTTACATCCAGCACACATTTCAACACATCAATGTGTAGATGTTCGTTGATTTTTTACTTTACTTATCTTTATAGTAATAGAGCCAATATCATATTGGCATCCTTCTAAAGAAGATATCATCCCGTAAATTGTATTAGTAAATACATCACCCAACAATGGATCAACAGAAACAGGCCTGCCATTTACTTCAAGATATACATAATTTTGATTATTATCTCCTCGTAAAAACTCTTTTTCAATAAAATTGGTTATAGATTGTGTATCATTTATATTAAATTGTGGAACATTAACAGGATGTACACTATCCGTGGCTATGGCGATGAGGTTTGCCTCCGGGCCTGATAGAAGGTTGTTGCATACCTCACTACGGTATACTTCAATTTTGGGTTTATTGGAACGTTTATATCCCTCCACCAACACTATATCAACATCATCAAAGTATTTGCCTGCAAGTTCATCTATATCTGCATCATGATCAGAATCTCTTACAACGGCTATTTTTGAACGTGATGATATTACTGTTATCAGAGCCCCTGCATGTTTATGTCGCCAGCTATCTTTGCCTTCATAATCTATTTCAAATTCATGTGCATCATGCTTGATGGTACCAACTCTGTATCCTCTACCAGTTAATTCACGTACTATTTTTTCAAGCAAGGTTGTTTTGCCCGTGCCAGATTTTCCTATAATTGAAACTATTGGCCTCAACATTTCTATGAGATCCTTCTTTAATATGATAGTGTAATATATAAATATGAACATGATCTTTTTGTACAATCATGTTACAGGTAATTTTTTTCAATCACCTTTTTGTTTATCTTTTTTTAGATACATCAATTATTATTAGCATTGGCTGAGAGTGTAGTAGCTTTTTTCAGTTTCATCATGTAATATACACCAATTCCTGTTATCATCCCAATAATATATCCATAGGGCAATACAACACTAAGTGCAGCAACAAGTAATGATATCTTCAGATCTACTTTATTGCTAATTACATCTGAAATAAGACCCAATAATGTAAATGCTTCAAAACATAATATTACACCCAGCAATGGCATCGGGAACATTTGCAACACTTTGATTCCCTTTGTCCCAAACATAACTCCAGTTGCAACCATAAATAGGCCAAATATTATAACCGATCCACCTGTTCGAGCACCAAATGTATAATGTCCTGCCATGCCTCCGCTTCCATGGCATACAGGAATCCCACCAAAAAACGGCTTTACTATATTCATAAAAGCATACGTCAATGCAATTTTTTTCGGTGGTATAGATTTACCGGCAAACAAATCTTCGCTTAACTGGCTGGTAGCATAAATCGAATTGCCAAGGGACAATGAAATTTGAGGCAGCGCAAGTATAAAAAATCCTTTCACCATATTATCTAATGTTATTGCGTTGAAAATGGTATAGTTATGCGATTGCGGATTAATCACATTACTGTTATTAAATATAATACCGTACACTATACCAGCAGGTATCAGTATCAGTGCAGGCGGAATACGCCTGTTGCCTAACAGCATAATTACAATTAAAAATGATATGAACACAAGTATATAATCAGAAAAACGTTCAGATGGGATATACTCTTTTATGGCAAGCATGATTAGCTGCAAGCCAAGTCCAAATTGAATACCCCGTACCACTGCCTTTGGTATTATTTTTGCAAAAATATCAATTACCCCCAGGGCTGTTAATATTAACATCAATATGCCAATAGTCAGTCCACCACACAACATTATGTCTGCGCTCAATTTTTGGGTTATTACAATCACCGCTACAGCTTTTAAAGGCTGCACAGGCATTGGTATACGGTATATTAAGCCAGTAAGTATTTGCATTACACCATACGCAATAAATACAATACCAGCGTCCATACCGGTTGCCAGTAAAATTCCTATCAAGAGTGGGATAACGGTGCCCGTATCCCCAAACGCACCGGAAAGCTCATTTCTATCAAACTTTATATCCCTTGTCAATAAGTGAATGTTTTGAATAGCCGTAGCCATAGTTTTATAAAAGTTCATATTATCTCATTCCTCAATATAGAATGCATTGATAACCTCCGTAACAAAATACAATTTACAAAATATGTTATATATGTATACGTTATATAATTATTCTACTTAAGCTGTACATACCATATAGATCAACACCGGTATGTACTTCTAAACCTTTACAAGACGTACTTTAGTATCATAAAAAGAAACACTGCCTCCAACGGGGTCAATAAGACATGTAGTATTTCGTAACGCTGGATCAGTCCACATTGCAGCATTTGCATGAATTCCGGTTCTTCGCTGTTTATCACCTTTGATCGTCTTACCATCAATGATTATATCGTATGCCCCTGTTGCCCAGTGTCCAAACCCAAGCACAAAACTTATTACACCCGGCCGTATATCCTCTGTAATTATAACCTTACCAATCATTGGTATTCGGGTGCCATTTTTTAAATCCCATTCTCCTTTAGGGTTTGTAGCACTTATAACCTTAACCTGGTCGCCTGGACCAATACCAAGACGCTGTGCATCAAGACTATTGATAATAATCCCATTTTCAGACATTATAGGTTTAAGCCAGTAATTAGTGGTTGTTCGCGATTTTGTTTGTGTAATTGTTCTATTAGTAATTAAATGCAGATCGTATCCTTTTTCCAGTGATTCAAGTGTTTGTCCTTTAAAATTTTGTTGTAGCATATACGTAGCTATACCAGGCATAGGTTTCCCATTTCCTGAATACTTATTTCCTGCCGTCTTTTCCTGATAAATATTTAACAATCTGGCATAGGCATTTTTTAAGTGATCACCATCATATATATGAGAATGATCTTCAAAACGTCCTCCACGATTGAGCACATGCACTACTTTTGGCCAGTAAGGGCCACAAATGGCTTTCCACTTGTGTGCATCAAACACTTCTTTTGGTAGATGCCTTCGTGCCCTGACAAATATTGCCTCTTCCTGTTCATCAGCATCCGCTACCTCTTTACCTGGTGCATCACCAACGGCAATATTCACCACTCCTCTAAGATAAAATTCTTCAGGACAATTTATATGAAGTCCAGGTCCTAGTGCATCAGGCCCATACGCTTTTAAACCAAGTTCCTTAGCAAATGCCATAAGCATTGCCTCAAGGCTTATAGGCATCTTTTCCCCGTATACTGTAACCATGTCCGGTATTGGTGCAATTGAAGGCTGTCGTACAGGCTGCACTTTACTGGGCATATTGGGATGTGAACCCTGGAATTCCCATCGTTCAAGGTAAGACAGATCAGGAAATATATAATCAGCATACATTGAACTGGTGCCTATTGTTATATCATTGGCAATAAATAGTGGTAACTTTGATACATCAGATAGCACTTCGATATTAGTATGCCCGGCTGGCAGAGCATACGCAGGTGTCCCCATATAAAGAATCAATGCCTTAACCGGATACGGATATCCATCCCCAATACTGGGTATTATTTCTTCATATACATCACTTGACAGAGGATACCAATTGCGTTTTGCAGGATATCCCTGGAAAATAGATGTTTTTTCATAGGCTATACCATGCCGTATAGAGCTAATACCAAATGGCTCAATAGTATCCTTAACCTTAGTGAGGTCAAAAACCCCTCCCTTTTTGCCATCATAACTATATGTGCTGGCGCTTACCAAACCGCCTTTCCAATCAATATTGCCAAGCAATATATTAACTGACATCCACGCCAATACATTGTAGAATCCATTGGTATGCTGAGCAACACCACGATGAATATCAACCGAAGCCTGTTTACCGTAAGAAGTGAGTTCTCTGCATACTTCTTCAACATCATAAGGATCAACACCTGCTATAGTACACCATTGCATAAATGTATTCTGATATGCAGAATCTTTGAGCAATTGTAATGACGACTTAACATGAATTTGTGTACCATTATACATTACATTTTGATCAACAAACAGATCAGCAAAAACTGCATTTTGTTCGCTGTTGGGATCAAAAAAGGTCAGAGTACCATTCACCAGAGCACCTATAGTATTTCCAGCTCCGCGAATAAACTTACCCGGTTTTCCATCTTTGATCTCAACCAACCAGGTGGCATTTGACCATGACTTCTCTTTACTAAGTTTTGCTGCTGCTTTATTTGCACAACTTAAAAATTTTTTATCATATTTTTCATTATCAATCAACCAGCGTATTACTGCAAGTGCTAATGCAGCATCCTCACCTGGTTTAACCGGAAGCCACTTATGGGCCTTTGATGCAAGTTTAGAAAAGCGTGGGTCTGCTACTGCAATTTTGGTTTTGCCACTGGCAAGATTGTGCATAAGACGCACTGTTCTATTTGTTGGACCATAATTTGCTTCAAAAAGATTAGCCCCAACAAATAGTACATATCGCGCATGTTCTAAATCTGTTTGCCAGTAGAATTTTTTCCCATCTTTAAACTTGCCATCTACATACTGCTCACTGATAGCCTTACAGGTAAAGTACAATGAACCCTGACATACTGTGGTGTGACCATGAAGATTTGTGGTTCCAAACGCATTGCCAAAACGTTTTATAAAATCACTTCGGCCACCTTTCAGCCTTCCCCACGCTATAACAAGCTGATTATTTTTTGGACCTAAGTCGGGATGATCGGGATCAATGAGCGTATTGAGGTGATCCTTGTATTTTGTTTTAAATTCCTGGAGCATGCTTTTCTTTTTCTTAGCATCTTTTTCATCCCAATACGCATGTATATCATCAGCCATTTTTTTAGCTATATCCGGATCTTTGAGCGACATAATCGATCGCAATCCTTCCACATAACGATTTTCTTCACCTGGAACATGTGCAAAGAGCTTACCTCCTTCTACAATTTCCTTAACCGCCACCTCAAACGGGATGCTTTTCCATTTATTTGATCCTCGGGGGCCATCACGTTTCAAAACTTTCTTTATTCTGTAGGGATCATACGCTGTTTGTATCCCGGCCTGTCCTTTAGGGCATAACCCGGCATCTATCTGTGCTGCTTCAGTTATTGTCCTTTCCATGGGAATATTTGGCACCATATTGAACGGATTATACGGGTTACCATCTATTTTAACAGCAACACCATCCTGGATCTTTACTTTTATCCCACATCCTGTATTACAATTGAGGCATACTGAATAAATAATATTTTCCGGTTGATTCAATGGTGAAGGTGTATCCGGTCTTGAGCTTTCTAAAATTGCACCTGTAGTGCTACAACCATTCATACTCATAATGCTTGCTAAAATACCACCACCCAGCAATACCTCAGATGTTTCTTTAAACAAATCTCGGCGTGATAGTTTTTTTTCCCCCATTGCTATCTCCCTTTTTGATTTTGAAAGTGAATATAATATTCAACAAGCTGCAGACTGATATAGAATGCTGCCAGACCAAATCCAACAATAAACATTACAATAAGATACTCTATTAAAGTTGGTACATAGTGAAAATTAAGACGGGCATGCGTAAAAGCTTCATTGAGACCTTTGAGTTCAGGAATAGATTGACCGGGAATCACAATATTCAATCGTGTAGATATAAAGGATATTACAATTACAAGTGCACCGGTTGCAAGATGGTGCAGGCTTTGTGGTTTAAAAATCAAATAGAAGCCTGCTACTGTACCACACACATGTACAATCCAAAAAACCCACCAGAACTTCCCAAACATAATTAAATAAATTGTTTCCTTAAGATGTGATACAGGGGACCATAATGCCAGGCTATATTCGCTAAACTCTGCTATTGCATATATGATGATTGCAACCAGAATGATTTTTCGCAAATAGAGAAACGGATTTTCATCTACATGCGCCAAAACACCTTGCTGGCGATTTAACCAGTACTGCACCAGAAGCAATGCTGAAGTACCCGAGATAATAGCTGATGTTAAAAAAAGAACCGGCAAAATTGCTGAGCTCCAGAAAGGTTTTGCATCAACAACGCCAAAAAATGCACCACTCTGACTGGGATAGGCAACAGATAAAATTGTACCCAAAAGCAGGAGAGGTACTAACCATCCTGTGCTATCATTAATCTTGCCCTCAGGGCGTTTATGAATTATTAAAAATAACAAGCATGCCACAAGCCCAAGAAATATTACATACATCCAGGCATTAAATGCAAGCATCGATCCAAAATTAGGCGACAGGCCCACACGATATGCCCTGTAAGGTCTACCAAGATCCAGCCATATTGCTAAAAGCCCTGTAACCAGACTTACGCCTGAAAGGATGAGTGTTGTGGTGAGATTTTCACGTAAACCTTTAATTCCCCTCAAATAACCTATAACACCCGCAGCAAAAGACCCACCTGAAATTCCAACTGCATGGAAGTATACTGCTATCCATAACCCCCAGGGGACATAGCTGCCATAGCCTGTCAAGCGCTCACCCGAAATCATCTTTATTAAAAAACCAATTATACCTGGTATAAATATAATGAGCCATAATAAACGCACTGTTCCCATAAAATCTTTTGGTGTAAAATATGAAATCAATTTGTTATATTTTTGTATCATTGAACACCTCTTTTTAAATCAGATATATAACTGCTGGCTTTGTACCTTTCTCTTCAAGTAGCCGCACCTGATTACTTGAACGTGCCATTTCGGCTACCAAACTTTTTGCATCATTAGCATCACCAAAGTAATTTGCTCTTCCGATGCATGTAGTCACGCACTGTGGGAGCAATCCCTGTTCAATTCTATGCAAGCAAAAATGACATTTGCGAGCGTTTCCAACCGGAGAATCATGATTTTTTCTGTTCCATGCTTTGTTATATTCAAATGATTCAAGCTGTTCATAAGGTTGTATCTGTGGTGTATGTTCTGTATAGTAATTACCAAAATCACTTGTGCGAGCACCATACGGACATGCGGTGAGACAATATCTGCAACCAATACACTTATCATAATCTATAATGACCACTCCATCGGGACGCTTCCAGGTTGCTCTGACAGGACATACCGACACACAGGAAGGATTATCACACTGCATACATGGTCTTGGGAAAAATCGCACCACCTGACGTGGATAACTACCTTTATGTTCTGTAATGACAGGGCGATACACCACTCCAGGCGGTAGTTTATTTTCAGCCATACATGCCACTGTACAGGCATGGCATCCCACACATTTTCTTGTATCAATAACCATCAACCAGCGTCGTTCTTCCATGGGCTTGGCCAATGCTTTCCTCAGTTCATTTTGCATTCTAATGAGCACATCAGTTTCTACACCTGTTGGAGTTATGGGAGGTAATTTATGGATAGTTACATTACCGTGAGGTACAGAAGGACTTGGAATAAATCGCGCAACAACTGTTGATAACAATCCTGCACCAACAGCTGAACCAATAAGTGCCAGTGCTCTTTTTCTATCAACCGGGGTAAATTCGTATGGCTCATTATCTAAATTGTCATGTGGTGTTTCTTCACTGTTTTTGTATTTTTTGGAAATTTTCTTTTTAGCCATTTAATCCTCCTTATATCAGAGTAGAAGCAACTGACTTTTGAATGTTATTTTTATTATACATAACATAACATAACATTATGGGTCAAGCCAAAAACAGTGTGTAATCCTGCAAGCAGCGTAAAAATCATTTACTACTCCAATGGCTTTTCTTGTTCCACCGCTTGTTCTGTTCTTGAAATATCCCTGTCATAACCGCTTTGCCTCCAATCGTATTTCACAATTCCATAATCGCTGTAATTTTGCTTTCATTTCAGCCCTCAGATTTTTGGGACATTTTTTCAATATATTTTCTGTCTTATGTACCATACAACGCGGTAATTTCTCCTCTCCAAATAACGCTATTATTGAATTGATTGGTCCTTATAATAATTTTTCGTTTAATTTAGTTTTACTATTATCTGGTAGGAGTACCATGCTTTTTTCAAGCATCTTTTACACACTTTTGGGACAATACAAATAAAAAACTAATTGTCACTTGTATTTTTATTTCAATAATCTTGAAGACTATGAACTGTTTATTCTTAAACGCATAGCTATTAATAAAACACCAAACAGTGAACATCCTTCATTATGATTATTGATTAAAATGTTGACTAATGGAATAATTTCATTGAAAATAGATGCTGAATCAAGTTCAGCATGACGGTGTGAATAATAGATATTGGTAAATTGTATACCAGAATTACTCCTATTTCAGTTAAGGAGCACATAATGTCTCCAATCACACAACTATCGCGCAAAGAAAAATACTCTTTTGCTGTTGCCGGGTTTGGGCAAAACATGGTCATCACATTTACTGTAACATTCATGCTGGTGTACCTGTATGAGGCTGTAGGATTCAGTATAAAAGGGATTGCCGCTCTCACCGCCATTATTACCGGTGCCAAGATATGGGATGCTATCAATGATTTTATCATGGGCATGATAGTTGACCATACACGCACGCGGTGGGGCAAATTACGCCCATATATTTTGTTCACTGCATTTCCTATTGCACTGTTAACCATTATGCTTTTTGCAATCCCTCAAACCACAGAGACATACAAACTTATTTATTTTGGCATTGTGTATGTTATGTGGGGAATGATTTACACGATTGCCGATGTTCCGTACTGGGGACTGGCAGGTTCTATTACTGTCACAATACCGGACAGGGTGAGTCTTATTGCACTTGCACGGACGTTACAGGCGATAGCATTAGCAGTCACAACCATTGCAAGCCCTCTGCTTGCACACTGGCTCAGTTTTTCTGATAAAACAACTGCTGCAGGATGGACGCGCACTGCAATTATTGTTTCAATAATTGGTATGAGCCTATTCACGTTAGCTTTTTTTAATACTGAAGAAAAAGTGCCTCTTCCTCAACAAAAGCAGACTATACAACAAATGCTCAAAGCGATAGTTACCAATACACCTTTTTTGCTGGTCTTGCTGGGAAGTGCATTAAACTTTGGGCGCAGCATTGTCCAGGTTGGTGGTGCTGTTGTTGCAGTCATAGTGTTTGGAGATGAAAAAATATTTACATTACTAGGTGGGGCACTCATTGCTGCAATAATCATCTCAAATCTTATAACACCATTAGTGTTGCGATTTATGTCAAAGAAAACTCTGATGATAGCATCAAGTATTGTAGCAGCTATCGTGTATGTAGCAATGTATTTCTTTGGATATAGTAACCTCTGGGTTTTTGTGTGCATGCTTTTTGTTTCAGGCTTTTTTACCGGCTTTTTTATTGTAGTGCAGACAGCTATGATTGCTGATTGTGTTGACTATTACGAATTTAAAACCGGTGAACGTAATGAAGGCGTGAGTTTTGCCGGGCTTACATTTATTTCCAAGCTAATGGGTGCACTTGCCACAATGGCATTTGGTATTGTTATGGTTGCTATTGGGTATTCAAAAGGAGTTACTATTACTCCTTTTATTCAAAACGGAGCATTTTTTTCTATAACCATTGTACCTGCAATCAGTTGTATTGCTGGCACCATCCCATTTATCTTTTATCCATTAACCGATCATACACTGGCAGATATACTTGCAACACTAGTACAACGCAGAAAAACTGCAAAAACGTTATGATACAGAAGATATTATAGTATCATATGCTTACACTACAACCTGAACACAAGTGTCTTTATTTCAAATCCTTTAAAATGCAATGAATCCCCTTCAATTTTTTTGACAATGTTTTCAAGTAAATCAGCCTCATATACATCTTTATAAGAAAAGCCTGTATCAAAAGTTGTGGATCTGGTTTTGCCATAACATTCATACAACCGTATCACCACAGCGTCCACCTTTTCTGCTTTTTTTATTGTTTCAACCACAATGCCATTACTATGCACTGTAATTAATGGTTTCATGCTAATCTGTTTTTGCACAATAATTGGAGGATAATTGAGGTGATAGCTAAGCTGTATTGTTGCACAATCTTTAAGGCTCCCTCTATGTGGATACAGTGCATATTTAAACGTATGCCTGCCTCTGTCTGCTGTGGGGTCGGGATACACAGGTGAGCGCAAAAGATTCAGGCTTATAAGGCCATCTTTTACCCTGTGACCATATTTACAATTATTGAGTAACGATACCCCATACACATCACCTGAAACATCTACCCACTTGTGAGCACAAATTTCAAACTGTGCTTTTTCTATTGATGTAGTGTTTCGTGTGCTTCGTGCGATATTGCCAAACTGTATATCACAGGTAACTGCATGACTATATACTGATGGTGTAAAATCAGCACGTAACATTTTAAATTTTTCGTGGAACTCACACTCAGTGCTGAATTCCACATACGGTTTTCCAGCATACAGAATAATATCCTGTATCAGAGATGTTTTTTTGTGTTTGAAATAATTTCTCCGTATAACCATAGGTCCATCAATGAATGTTTCATATCCTTTAAGTTTTAATTCTTTTTTTCTTTTGTTATGATAATCGCTGTCAATATCCCATGCGTTATAAAACCTGAACCTGTCAGTGTAGAGCACCAGTTTATTTAAATAATCACCGCACACTTCACAATCATTTACTTTGTCATACAGTGAAATGATGTATCCATCCTGTGCAAATTTCACTCTTAGAAATTCATTTTCAATATAACTATCGCCATATGTTATAGGGAAATCATTATTCAGCAGTACCATCTGTGCAGTAGAAAACCCTCCCACCTGACACTGGTACCATGAGCTATCGCCCTTATAATATTCGGTGCGTGCAAATGTCGTTGTGTTGATACATGACAGGCTTTCATTAGATTCTGCAAGGTAACCAAGTATGGTATTACTCATTTCGTGTAGTTGTTGAGATAGTACTTTGTAACGTTGAACACTTTCATCATACACTTTTTTAACACTGGATCCGGGCAATATGTCATGGAATTGATATAGCAGCAATTCCTTCCAGATAGTTTCAAATATTTGATGGGGATATGCAAATCCTTTGAGGTATGCATGCGTTGCTAAAAACTCAGCATCATGGAGCATGCATTCTAACCTGCGATTATAATATTTGTTTCGTGCCTGTGTGGTGTAAGTACCCTGATGTTTTTCCAGATACAGCTCACCCTTATGTTGCGGCAGCATGTCTTTATATTTTTCAAGACGTTTGAAATAATCAATAGCTTTTCCACACTGAACCTTTGGCAAAAACTGCAATTTGTTTTGACGCCGTATCAACTCAATGTGCGTGTGTGTAGGGCCACCGCCACCATCGCCGTTACCATACACTAACAGTGCATTGTTATATATATCTTTTTCTCTGAAATTTTTAATTGCTGCTTTTGCACACAGAGGAGTAGCCCCGCTTGTATAGTCCCCTTCAGGCGGTATATGCGCAATAACGCTGCTACCATCAATACCAATCCATTTAAATGTGGTGTATGGAAATTTATTGACTTCATTCCACGCCAACTTAATGGTGCAGAAATAGTTAATGCCTGATTTTTTCAATATCTGAGGCAGATTGCCATTAAATCCAAATGCATCAGGAAGCCAGCAGGTTGTTACATCACAGTTAAATTCTTCCATGTAAAACTTCTTCCCAAAATAAATCTGGCGTACAAGCGATTCACCACAGGGCAAATTTGTATCACACTCCACCCACATGCCACCCTGCAGTTCAACTGCACCACTACGTACAGCATCGCGGATTTTATCATACAGCAAAGGCTTGCTTTGTTTTATCCATTCAAGCATCTGAGGCTGGCTTATACCAAAAACAAACTCAGGATAGTGCTGTATGTTAAGCAATACATTGGTCAGTGTCCTTGTTGCTTTGCGTTTTGTTTCACGCACAGGCCAGAGCCACGCTAAATCAAGATGCCCCTGTCCCACCGCAGTAAGGAATGCCTCATGTGGTTTTTTATCAAGCGCATACATTGCCGAAATAATTTCCCGTGCTTCAGCAACATGTCCAGCTGAAAAATTTTTTAGTGCACTATAGGATTTATCAAGTATTGTCTTTATCTCATTCTTGATGTCAGTATTATCGCAGGCACAAAAGGCAAATGCCAACGTCAGATAGTCAAAATAATAATCTTTAATATCATCACGGCACACTGCTATGTACGCGTGTTTAAAACAGGCATTCCCAAACGGCTGGATTATCTTGCCATTAAATCCAGCATCAATCCTGATATCAACTGTTCCTTTATTTTTAGCACTTTCATCTATTTCAATCACCCGTGCATCCCATGTCGGCTGCAGATAATCCATAAACGTGATGCGGCTGTTTAATGCAGCTAATGGTTCATTTTCTTCATTTACATACAGACCTTCACCACCAATATCTATACAACATACAAGGTGAGCATGTCTGTACTGCTGTGGTATCACACCTTTGAAGCAAAACCACGCACAGGTATATGCCTTGCCCCACTTTGTATTAGGTTTTATTGGGCCATAGCTTCTATGAGTGGCCTCTTCAAATGGTATTGGCTCATCAGCAGTAGTAATCCATGCATCCAGATTGGCAATCTTCTGGTATATTTGTTTTTTTATTGCATGTATTCGATACACTAAAAGCGGATGTGAATATATGCCCCACTCAGCTTTCATTGCCAAACCACTGTAACATGAATTGTTACACCAATTCCCACCATGGAACCCAAGACACTTTTGTAGAATTTAGTACAGCTTCGTAATACCCGGATAGATTAACGATTACAGCCTCCTTTGGAGCATATGCATTGATAAAACTGCGCAATGATCTGCTGATAGTAAAGTTCTTTATAGCACTGCATTTTACTTCTACTGGAACTATCTCAAGACCTTTATCTAAAACAAAATCTATTTCTGCTTTATCCTTAGTTCGCCAGTAGTGAATTGAAACATTGGTATTCTTATATTTTTCTTTTAATAATAAAAAGACTATGTTCTGGAAGACAAATCCTGCAGTACTAAAATCCAGTTGACCAAACCTGCCATTTACGAAATTTAATAAGCCTACATCATTAAAATATACAACTGGCATTTTGGTTAACTCTTTTCGCACATTTCTATAAAAAGGTGTGATCATTGTTATAACAAATGTTTTTGAAGCATACGATATATAGTTTTTTACAGTCTGAACCGCTATACCTAACGTTGAAGATAGTTCCGCAGTATTTACACACTGACCTGCCTGAGAAGCTAATATGCGTATACAATGTCTAAATGCATCTACCTTTTCAACATTCATCAAATACGATATGTCCTTTTCAAGGTAACTAGTATATATTTCATTGAGTATATTCATTTTTTCCTTGAGTGTGTTCTCTAAAACAACACGGGGATATCCTCCAAAATTCATATATTCTTTAAGCAAATATCCCGCCTGCTCCCTATGTAAGGTACAGAACTCCTTAATCCGATCACCATATTTATATTCAGTTTTATAATGCAAAAACTCATGTAACGAGATAGTAGATAGCTCAAACACTCTTTTGCGCCCAACCAGTGATTCATGAATCTTTTCTTTTAACTCAAGGCTACCCGAACCTGATACGATAAACTTATAGGGTAAGGCCATATCATAAATGCCTTTCAAAAATAATCCGGCATTTTCTTTGCGCTGTATCTCATCAATAAAAACAAATGCGGGATTTTTGCCAAATTCTAATTGTAATTTTTGAATTAACGCTTGTTGCGAAACAAAATGAACGATATCATTTTCAAAATCTAAGTTAAAAAAACCGTTCTTTAGTCCTTCGTTAGTAAGATTTTCCTGAACCATTTTCATGAGTGTAGTCTTTCCTGCCTGACGGGGTCCAACTATCAATGTTATTTCTTTTTTTCTTATATGATCCAGTACTTCAGTATAAATATCTCTTTTTATCAACATACTTATAGTATAACACGATAATTATAAAAGTCAAGTTTTATAATTATCGTATATTTAAAAAATCTTATTTTTATTTACACTGTTGTAATCTCACTTTCAAGGTCACGAGCAAGTTTCAACAATTCCTGTGCATTTTCGGATAGTTTAATGGAACCTGACGCGTTACTCTGTGCAGTATCATTGACCGCAGCTATTGATTTTGCTATTTCCATAGCAGCTGTTTTCTGCTCTTCTATTGCAGAAAGAATGCTATCGGAAAAGTTCTTTAATATTTGTGCATCACTTCGCACCTGCTCATTATTTGTAAGCTGCTCCTGCATAGCCATATATAGATCCTTCATCTCTGCTGAAATCGTTGCCACCGCTACAACCATCTTCCTAATGCTACCGGTCATAGTTTCTATATTTGCAAATCCACTCTGTATTTCCTTCACGTTTATGGTTATAAGCTGAGCTATTTCCTTGATACTGGTGGTTGTCCTGTCAGCCAGTTTTGATATCTCATCCGCAACCACCGCAAATCCGCGTCCTGCATCACCTGCACGTGCTGCTTCTATTGCTGCATTTAATGAAAGCAAATTTATCTGATCGGCTATGTCATTAATAATTGCTATGATATTGTTCATGTCCTGTGAGCTTTTTAAGATACTCCCCATACTTGCATTCATGGTATTGAGTGACCCTTCAACCTGCGACCCCTGTGTAGATACATCTTCTGCCTTTACCGATGCATCAGTCACACGTTTTCCCATATTTTCAATAAAACCCGACAATTCATTGATGCGGTCAATAAGTCGGTTAATCATTTCAAACTGCCTGGTAACTGAATCACTGATGCTCTCCACGCCAGCTGTCATTTCTTCCACGGTTGACGTTATTTCTTCTGCTGATGCTGCCTGCGATTGTGCACTGTTGGAAAACATCTCTGAGGACTGTGAACTCTCTTCAGCCACTTTTGCCAGTCTGCGAGTTAAATCCTGAACCGATAGCAATATATTCTTAACCACATCACGCTGTTGTAAGTTTTCAGAAGATTCTTCTTCCAATTTCTGCATAGTCCGTGCATTTAAACGTACAATAAGCAAACACAATATAAATGTCAGCACAATTGAAAAAATATAGTCAACCGATAGCTCCTTTAACACTCTGAGGTATATATCCGTTAAAATGCCACTCATTATAACTGTACACGCTATTGTGCTCACTATGAAGAAGATACTTATACCTACAACCCACCGCACACGGCTAAATAATGCAGTAAGAATGATTACCACAGGCATGTAAAATGTGAATGACAGGTGGTCAGTATTTTTTGCCTGCAAACCATTATAAAACATGAACACCACAATAGATAGCGCAGCTACTGTTGCCAGAAGATTAGCGCTGGCACTGAAAAGGCCTTTCTGCAACAGTAGTAAACCGATAATAACTGTTATCAGCAACACAGTTAATATTACATTGGCAGCACCAAATAACCCCTGATATTGTACAATATTAAATGCTACCATTGCGATAGGTATAAGGATCAGGAAGGTCATGAGAGAATAGAACAGTGCTTTGCTTTTTTCTTGAATGATATATGAGCTATGAACATACGATGACAAAAAATATTGAGAAATTTTCATAATCCATCCTCGTATAAAATATATTTTAATAAACTCAAATTGTTTTTATAAATTGTTTAATAACTAATGTAGAAGTAGGTCGCTCGCTGAAAAATGTTATAAGAATCTACACTATTTTATAAAATAGTATTATATCCCTTATAAACATTTTTTAGCAACATTTTTTTATCATAACAATATCACAGATTGTTACTTTAAAAATTATACTTTTTGACGGATTGTTAGAATAAAGGAGCATCACTTCAGGCCACCTGTGCTGCGATACAACAACACATGGTTTATGAGCGTGTCAAACCACACCCGCATCATAGCGCGCTGCACTGATTGGAACAAAGCTTAGATTCCATATTTAGCCCGTAATGACATCAATGAAAGTCATACTGGAATAAATAACACGTATGCTTCATCATTCGTTCCTGTAGTATATGCCATTTTATGCTTTGTTCATACGTTATTGCTCAGAAATATATTAGTGATTAAATATTCATTTTTTTTAATTGATTTTTACACTATAATACATTTTACTTTTGCTGAGTAATTCACTAATAATACCTTAAAAATGTAGTGTTAATAAAATGGTATACACCCCCGCCGCTGAAGGCAGCAAGGGTGTACAATTTGTTTATTATGTTCACATATATTATTTTCACATATATTATTTAAGGAATAAATCGTGTAAGTAATTCATAATTTCAAAGCTTATGATAATCATCATAACATCAAAAGATAAGATATTTTGTTTCAATGCTTATGGGCACCTCTAAAAACCGCTTTCATCCTTAAAATCAGCATCAAAGAAAGCGATTTTTACTTAATATATTGTGCCCACAAGGGAACATCCTTATAAATGGTTTTTAGAAGTTCCCTTATATTTAATTAATTTATATTATATCAGGTTTCTTTATGTTGTAATACTTGTACCTGTACACTCTTTATACAAGGAGGTACTCATGAAAAAACTACTTCACATTATTGTTTTGATTATATTCTGTGTATTTCTAAATAGTGCTGTTGCTACCAGCGCAAAGAATATTCAGGAGGTACAATCTATGGTAAATGCACTACACTGGTTAGGGCATGACTGCTTTAAAATTGTAAAAGATGTAGTGATATACACTGACCCATTTAATATCAAAAAGCAGGATAAAGCCGATATAATACTAATTACCCATGAACATTTTGATCACTGCTCACCTGATGATATTAAAAAGATCCAGACTAAGGATACTGTGATTGTGGCTACCGCAGATTGCGCACACAGATTGGGTGGAACAGTACACACAATTAAACCACACCAAACTATAACCATCAAAGGGATTACCATACAGGCTGTTCCTGCATATAATACCAACAAGCAATTTCATCCAAAAGCCAAAGGCTGGGTTGGGTATATCATTGCACTGCAGGGTTTTCGCATTTATTTAGCCGGTGATACAGATTATATACCTGAGATGAATTCTCTGCAAAATATTGACATAGCACTGCTCCCTGTATCAGGCACCTATGTTATGACCGCCGATGAAGCTGCGCAGGCTGCAATTGCCATTAAGCCAAAAGTAGCCATTCCCATGCACTATGGAGCTATTGTTGGAAGTATCGCTGATGCAAAAAAATTTGAAAACCTGCTCAAAGGCAAGGTTGATGTAGTGATAAAAGAAATCCAGCAGTAGTTGGTATAATGATGTCTAAACCTCAACTTGTATACAATGTATCCATTTTACATACTTTTGTTTTTTTCATTATCTGTGTATTTTTTACATTAATTGCCCTTTTCTGGGAACTGCGCCAGCGTTTTGTCTTTTATAAGTATTGTAAACTCCGCACCTTATCAAATGAGGAACTTAAATCTACAATAAATGACTTCAATTCATTCATTAAATGCTCTGACCCCTATATTGAACATTTTCTCAATAAACATCCTGCATTTACTCGTATGAGCCCCCTGTGGGTACAAAATTCCCACAGATATTGGATTAAAAGATATAAGAAAGAATTAAAAAGGCGTGGATTACAATGAAATATTTGAAAATGGCATTGTTTTACTTTGATTCACTTCTGGGTGGCTATTTTGGGCAATACCTTGAATTCCGCTGCCTGGAATTTTTTCTTGCCTGGGGGAAGGCAACACAGCATCCAGTATATGGAAAATTCTTAAAAAAATTGTTTGATTGGTTTTGTTTATACTTTACTGGCTTAATTATACCTGCAAAAAATTCAGCTGTCATAATGCCATATAATGACATTCTTCACATTATAAAACGCGCACATATTGCAACTGTTTCACCATGCTCCTGTAAATCGTATTTTATGCCCAATGACACTATCCCACGGGATACGTGCATGGGTTTTTACTTTGTAGAAAGCATTGATCATTTGAATACAGACGGATATCATGAAAGTTTTGAAGTCCCACAACGGGTTTTAGATAAACTAAAAGAATGTGAAGAGCAAGGTCTTATACATCAAATTATGACCGTATCACGTCCAACGGGTAAGAAAGGCTATGTATTGTGCAACTGCGAAAGCTCATCCTGTATTCCTTTATACTTGTACAAAGAATATGGAATTCCAATTATCCGCAATTCAGGATATTCACTATCGATAACAGATAAAACATTGTGCTCACATTGTGGTAACTGTGTCACACGGTGCCATTTTTATGCAGTATCATTTAAAGATGATGGGCCTATTGTTGATTCAACACGATGTTTGGGATGTGGGCTATGCGTTTCAACATGCCCTGCAAATATACGAAAGCTTGTAAAAAATAAAAATATTTAAAAAATTCGGAGGTTCCCATGGACTTAGAAGCTAAGTATCCCGCAAAGCGTATTCTCATTACAGGTGGAGGTAGTGGTCTTGGAAAAGCAATTGCGCTGTTGTGTGCACAACGCGGATGGAATGTGATCATTGCAGATAAACACCGCAAAAGACTTAAAGAAACAGCTCTAGAAATCAATGAAAAT
>CALEUQ010000004.1 GCA_937920495.1 uncultured bacterium
CAGGGGCGCGATGCACCGTGCCCCTGAGGGTCTGTGCAATGGAAATCACCTGCATGGCAGTACGCTTCAGCAATTTAACCGGCAATGCATGCCTGTGTATCGGCATCACCGCCAGGTGTGCGCTTATGATGATTTTTTATATTCACCCACCCTGCAATGAGCATAGCGAGTTGGAATTGGTATGCGATAGTTATCGGTACATTGCAGCACAATTTCAGCCGATTCATCAATGCCAATCTTATGCCCCGGCGAAACAAACACCGGCTTAACATTTGTGCGAGTACGCAGCACCACACCAATGATTTCCTGTTTATCGTACAGATATGCTCTGTCCCCTTTATTGGGACCTGGCTTTGTATATGTGCCGCACAACCTGGATTTTGCACAGCCTATTGTTGGCACATCAAGTACCACACCCAGATGCGATGCAATGCCAAAACGTCGCGGATGAGCAATCCCCTGCCCATCAAAGATATAAAGATCTGGTTTTATGTGTAACCTTTCATACGCCTTCAATACCAGCGGCCCTTCCCTGAATGACAGAAGCCCCGGAACATAAGGAAACGTAATGGTGTCAGAGCTAAACACTTCTTCACACAGCTTCATGTGGGGGAAGCTAAATATCGCAATGATACAATACCCCACACCTTCCGGGGTCAGAGCCACATCGATACCCGCAATATACTCTATTTTTTCAGGTTTGCCCTGAGTGATCACACGCTTTGCAAGATTTTTCTGTATTGCAATAGCGTCCTGTACACTACAATTCCACTGATGTAAATTCATTGCTCTGACCCCGCTCTTATGATGCTACATTCCAGGTATATAATGTCAACGATATTGCAGGGGCTCTGACCCCAAAAATTTTTTCACACCACCACAAAATAGTATTGTCATATAGTAAGCTATATGTTTCAATCACCACAATAATTTTTCCAGGGCGATAGTTACTATGAAAACAAAACCCATTCAATATACCATGTTTAATACCCCAATCATAAAACACATATTGCGTGCCATTGCATTTGTTTTGCGAAAATTATTAGGATGGAAAACAGTGGGGACACTTCCAGATTTTCCACAATATGTAGCAATACTTGCCTTCCACACTTCCAACTGGGATGTATTTTATGGTATTTTAATGGCCTTTGCGTTTTTCTGAATAAGCGTATTGATGTTTGCTATTGAATTAGAAATCTCGGCAACAATTTCATTGTGCCGATTAGCTTTTGCTCTGACCCCAATAAAAATATATTGACACAAATAATTACATCTTCACGAATATGTAAATATTCTGCTATCATATGAGGTTTTACTATGAGCGTATTACAATCTGCAATGGCTGCAAAAAACGCATCTATCTATCTGGCAGCTGTTTCCACCAGCATTAAAAACAATGCCCTACAGGCAATTGCCAGCCAACTTAAAGAACACGCAAAGACAATTATAGACGCTAATACCGTTGATGTACAGCGAAGCCAGCAAGAAAACCTTCCCGCACCATTGCTCAAGCGCTTGAAATTTGATCAGGCCCGGATTAACGAAGTTGTTGCAGGGATTGAAAGCCTCATTACACTTCCTGATCCGGTTGGCAATACTCTGCTTGCAACTGAACTTGACGATGCTCTGACCCTCTACAAAGTGAGCTGCCCCATTGGTGTGATTGGTGTAATCTTTGAATCGCGTCCGGATGCGCTGGTGCAGATATCAACACTGTGTTTGAAAAGCGGCAATGCAGTGCTTCTCAAAGGCGGTAGCGAAGCAAAAGAAACCAACAAAATCCTTGCAGAAATAATTTACAACGCTGGTGTGTCAGCCGGCATTCCGGAAAACTGGCTTACACTGCTTGAAACTCGTGAAGACGTAACTGCAATGCTCAAAATGGACGATTACATTGACCTGATTATTCCTCGCGGTTCCAATGCGTTTGTGAAATACATTATGGATAACTCGCGCATACCGGTACTGGGACATGCTGATGGCATCTGTCATTGCTATGTTGACAAAGATGCAGATATTGATATGGCAGTGAAAGTGGTCACGGATTCAAAAGTGCAGTATGTGGCGGTGTGTAACGCTACTGAGACATTGCTGGTGCACAAAGCTATCGCTCCACAATTTTTGCCATTAATTGAAGCAGAACTAAAAAAATATAATGTGGCGATAGTTGGCTGTGAACAAACTCAGAAGATAATTAACGTGAATCCAGCTACTGAGGATGACTGGAAAACTGAATACTTAGATTATAAGCTCTCAATTAAGATTGTTGATGATGTTGATGATGCAATACACCATATAAACAGATACGGCTCAAAGCATACTGATAGCATCATTACCACAAACAAAGATACAGCAAAGAAATTTATGGATCTGGTTGATTCGGGCAACGTGTTCTGGAACTGTTCAACACGCTTTAGTGATGGATTTCGCTATGGTTTTGGCGCTGAGGTTGGCATCAGCACATCCAAAATACACGCACGCGGGCCTGTGGGGCTGGAAGGTCTTGTTATTTATAAGTATAAACTAATCGGCAACGGCCATGTAGTAGACGACTTTGCTAAGGGAAAACGCAACTTTACCCATAAAAAACTACACACGCGGTGCCCGTTATAATTTACACCTGTTCTTTAACTTTTACAAGCAAGTCCTTACCGGTGTTCGACAGTTCCTGTGAAGTATCGCTGATATCTTCCGCTACCGCCATGTTATTCTGAATAAGCGTATTGATGTTTGCTATTGAATTAGAAATCTCGGCAATAATTTCATTGTGGCGATTAGTATCTTCCGCAATCTGCTGTGACAACGCCTGTGTACCAACAACCTGATTCTGTATTTCTTCTTTAATTTTTTCCTGATTATCGATATGCGTAAAAATATCCTGCATACCATTGCGCACCGTATTTAACGTTGACACTATATCCTTAAACAAATTCACAATTGTAGCAACTCCGGTATTGGTTGTTTCCACACTGTGGATATTGGATTGAATATTGACATTGATTTCTTTAAGGCTCATAACTGATTGCTCGGAAAGTTTGTTCACCTCATCGGCAACCACCGCAAAGCCTCTACCTGCTTCACCCGCACGTGCTGCCTCAATAGATGCATTAAGGGCAAGCAGCTGAATCTTGTCAAAAATATCCTGTAAAATATTCATAATTGATGTAAGCTTACCCGAACTTTCAAGCAGCATCTGCGAATTATCATTTACCATGCGTATTGCATCTTCACCTTTTTTGGTGATAGATAATATTGAAGAAAATGCATGAGATATCTCCACCGAACGGCTTTTTAATAAGTCTATTTCTTGTGCAAGTGAATCAATTGTATCAAAAAGTGTTTTTAACTTGCCATGCTGTGTATTTACATTGTTATTTACACTGCCAAATCCATCTGATACTTCCTGAGTTGACGCCGTAATCTCTTCAACAGCAGAAGCCTGATCCTGAATATTTTGTAAAAAATCTTTCAGTTTATTTGAAATTAACTCTGACACTCCTATCATTTTATTGGCAATATCTTCAATAATAGCATGAAGGTTTTTCATCAAATCTATTTGCTGCACAGATTTATTTTTTTCTTCATCAAGCGATGCAATAACCTTATTAAATGAAGTAATAGTCATCATCACAATAATATACGAAAGTGTCAGAGCGGCAGTGCTGTCAATTAAACCAATTTTTAAAGCTTCAACCAATTTCCCTTCTACTTTATCAATATTGAGATAATAGAACACAAATATTGCAATTACATACGCTCCATAAATTATTGACGCAATTGCCTTTGTGGAAAAAGCTGATGCAAACAGCATTGTAGCAAACATAAAATACACCATGGTGACAAAGCCCACATGTGCAGCCTTTGTAAATAATCCCACCAATACCACCAATGAACAAAGAATAACCAGGATATTAGCTGCTAACTGCAGTCTTCCTTTTTTTAGATAAAACATTGTTATTATTGAAAACAGCGAAGCAGGAATCGCAGATTGTAAAAATCCCAGGCCGCGTTCAACACTAACGAATATAAATGAAAGTATTACACCTATGTTAAGTAACACAACAACGGTTAACGCAAAGATGAAAACCAGATATGCCTTTCTTCGCGTCATGAAATCTGCATCTTTATATTGTGAAAAAAAGAATTCAGAAAATCCTGACATACCAACACCTCTAATATAACATTTTTATATTTTTATTAAGATTACACTATATAACATTTATAGTCAATGATTATTTTATCGGTAACAAATTAATTATTTTGGGGTTACAATTGCAAAACGCTGTGGCGCATCAAACATGCTGAAAAATTGAAACAATGCTATCTTACTACCACTCCATTGCACATCTTTATCAAAAAGTATTGTTGTTTTATCGATAGCTCCGGTAATCAGCTTAATGAAGGTAGTATATGGTATGTGCAGGGAAGCCTGATGCCTGCCTGTGACATCTTTAGTGTAATACAACACTGAATTACGAATATACAGCAAATATGACGCATTCCTATCGCCAAAATGAATGGCAATTGCGATGTTGTTTACTGCCTTTTCTGGATTTACATTTACCGCCATGCTATCAAATAATTTTTCCGGGGGCAGATGTTTTAGCATATCATACCCCTTATACATCACCGATTTCTTCTTTTGCATTCCGGATGTAAGCTCCTGTGCAGCTTTTATATACACATTACGCCACACACCTGATTCAGCCTGATATGCTAATTGCGTATAGGCTTGTGCAAGCAATGTACGTGCATCTTTATTTGCTGGCTCCGCCATCACTACGTGATTCAGCACCTCGGCAACCCACTGGTATTCACCCTTATTATACGATGTATGTGCTTTTGCAAGTATGGCTCTGACCCCTCCCATATATTCAACGTATCGTTTTGCTCGCTCAACATCAGGCAGTTGATTAAGATAAGCCGGATTACCATTATACCATCCTAAATACATCTGGTACACAGCCTTAACGTTTTGTTGGAGTACCCCATAAAACTGCCGGTTGGGCATAAAAAGCGATAGTGACTGTGGAAGTGTTATTGCATGAGCTATCTCTTCTGGTGTAAATCCTTTATTTGCCAGCCGAATAGTCTGATCGTGAATAAACTTATACATGTCAGCCTGCTTAATCAGGAATTCCTTAATACGTGTATTGCCATACATGGGCCAGTTATGAGTAAAAAAACACACATCCATATCGGGGAATAGTTTAACCGCCTCATTTATGTATGTGCTCCATTTATATGCATCCCGTACCTTTGTTCCACGTAATGTATACAGATTGTGCATGGTGCGGCTTGCAATCTCAGCAGGGCAAAAAGCTTTGTACAAAGGCAGATAAAATGTCATCTCGGCAGGAGCTTCCGTTTCAGGTGTGTACTGGAATATAAACTCTACACCATCGATTATCATTCTGGTTGGTGTTTGATTAACAGTAACTGTCGGCTCCACAATACTATAAGAGCCCTGTGCCACAGTTTTTCCAATACCAGTATCTATGTGCCCGTTTGGTGCAACCGGTACATCCTGACCAAACTGATACTCGGCTCTGCGTGCCATGGCATTGGCAAGGAGTATATTTTCACTAAACGCCTCTTCCATAAAGCCTTTTGGAGCTACCACTTTAATATTCTTATTCTTTATCTGGCTTTCAGAAACTATCCCCAATACACCGCCAAAATGGTCAATGTGGCTGTGAGTAAAAATAATAGCAGTAATTGGCTTTTTTTTATGTATATGTGTTTTAAAAAAATTAAAGGCAGCCCGTGCTGTCTCCTTTGTGGTTAATGTATCCACAACAATCCATCCCGTCTTCCCTTCAATAATTGTCATGTTTGCAATATCAAAATTGCGCAGCTGATAGATGCCTTTGGTAACCTCATACATTCCTGCGTGAGCATTTAGTTGAGCCATTTGCCATAGCAGTGGATGTGCTGTTCTGGATGTGTTGTTTTTTAAAAACGAATAGGCTGCCATATTCCATACCACATTTCCCTCATTGTCTTTTATTATCAGATTTTTTGCCTCTGCAATCAACCCACGCGATGCTTCGTTTTTATCAATTTCATCAAATTGTAATGACACATCCTGGTTTGCCTTTTTTGTATATTCAGACACCTCATCTATTTGAGGATTGTTATCACACGACATTAAAAGTAGACTAATAAGAATACAAACTAATATATGTCGCATTGTATTTCCTCCTCTGTTCTTATACTATTTAAGGAAATCACTCTCTATCTTTTTCAATAAAAATTCTCCTTTTCTTGTGAAACTTCAGGAGTATAACTACCCGGTCTCATTGAGAACCCTCTTTACGAATTTTTGGAACATAAGATTACTTATCAAAAAAAGATTTCATCCTTGCATTAACTCATTATGATTTTAAATTTGATCAATATTTTACAAGCAGGGAGCAAAAAGCCTTATAAGCGCAGCATACAGGAAATTTTCTGCTCCTTACATTTTATATTTACGTTCTTGAGTGTGTTCATTAGCTGTCCACATACCAACTAATTTATTAACAAAATCCATTGCATGGACAGGAAGGATAAGCTTTGTGAGTGGTGTTAATAAATTAACCTGAAAATTAGGAACTGCCACCAATGGCTTGTTTTTCTTTATGGCCTTTACCACACGTGTGGTTACATCTTCAGTTTTTAGTATTTTTGTACCAGCAACTTCTTTAAAACCTGCAAACATCCCTGTTGCAACGGTGTAAGGGCATACCATGGTTACACCAACATTGTATTTATATTTTTTCATCTCCTGCCGCAGCGCATCAGAAAATCCCACTACTGCAAATTTGGTGGCGCAATAAATTGATATATCAGGCAATGCCAGCAGTCCCCCAGCTGAAGCAAAATTAACTACATGCGCCCAGGGCTTATGTACCATGTCTGGCATAAATGCCTTACACATCCAGAAGATCGACATCAGATTTACATCAACAATCCATTCAATTGCTTTATCAGCCAGATGTAAAAAGTCCCCTACTCTGACAACTCCAGCATTGTTTACAAGAATTGTGACATCCCCCATCTCCTTTTTTACTTTTTTTTGCAGCTTATACACTGCATCACGCTTTGAAACATCACATATATATGGTCTACAATTTCCTTTTACCTGTAACTGCTTAACGGATTTTGTTAATTCTTTTTCATTTATATCCACCATAGCTACTTCACAGCCTTCATCTAACAGCAATTCAGACAAGCTTTTGCCCATTCCCATTGCTGCTCCGGTAATCAGTGCTAATTGCCCTTTTAACGATTTCATATAACTCCTCCCGGTTATTATTGGGTAAATACTAATTGTCTTCATTAAAAAATCAACTATAATTTGGATGTATGTCCAAATTATTTGTAATACAAAAAAATTTATGATATAAAAGATAATTAGATAAAATGTAGTTTATTTTACACTAATAATTCCTTAAAAATATTTTGTTAATAAAACGGCGTACACCCCGCCGCCCAAGGCGGCCAGGTGTATACTATGTTTATTATGTTCATAAATTGTATTTAAGAATTGTATTTAAAGAATAAATCGTGTTTATTTTATATAATTTTGGATTTTCTCACTATCTCTGGGTGTGGTCCTCAGAAAAATTGACACATACTATATCTTCTTAACGATACACGCAAAATGTGTATCCTGAGCACCGATACTTATTGGTATAATCTTCTACATATACTTATTATAAAAATCCACCACTCTCTTTTCCGCTTCCATTGGGTTTGATTGCCACGCTCGTGCATGCATATTACAATGTGCCGTCCACATGAGCTTTGGTTCTTTTGCGTTTGCAAAAATACGCTGCCCATGATGATAGGCTATATAGTTATCACCATCACAATGGATAACAAAAACCGGACGTGGTGAAATACTACCTATGAAATCTTCAGGATTTATTGCATGTGCATCTGCCCCCAGCCGCATGCTGTACACCCACATCACCGCATTAATTATTGGAAAGCGTGGTAATCCAAAATCACGTTTAGCTATCTCAGATAGCAAATCGCCTAAATTGGCAAAAGCTGCCTCAAACACTCCTGCTTTAATTCGCTCATCCTTTGCCATTGCCTGGATAGCAGTTGATGCCCCCATTGATACACCAAATACACCAATGCTGGTAAAACCTTTTGATTGTAAAAAGTTAACAGCTGCTATGACATCATCTTTTTCATAATACCCCATCCCCGTTTTAGCTTTATCACTTTTTCCGTGATTGCGAAGATCAAACAATAGAAGATTATACCCTGCATTATGCAACGCCTTTACCCATCGTAAACCCTCACGCCTGTCTGCAGTAATGCCATGAACCATTACAATTGCTTTCTTTGAGTTGGCAGGAACAAACCACCCTCGTAATGTAAGCTTTGCATCATTAGTAAATTCAATATCCTGATATGGTATTGTTAATTCACTTATGCCACCGCAATATACAAAGTGATCAACCTGGCAGGTATATGGTTTTGGATTAATAAGCTGATTGGAAAAATGCCATGCCGCACCAAAGACTATAGCACCCAATACCACAATAATTAATATACATGCGATAATTATTTTTTTAGTCATACTGTATCCTCCAAAAAATTGAATTTATTTCACTACGTATTCCTGCGTAATTATTGATGAACACCATATAACATTATCCCGCCAAAGCTGGCAGGGCTTTGCTAAGCTATTTTACATCCTCCCATACAATAACAATCAATCTTATTAATACTTTGAATAGCGATATCATTGCGCCTAATTTATCAGAATGACTTGTATAAATTATACATTGTGCGATAGTATAATCGTAATATAATCGAAAACGATATTTTGCAAGCAAAATTTGCATCTTAAATTTTTTTATCTGGAGTGAAAATATTTCGGCATACAATCGATTAACAGTAACTATCGCCAAATTAAAAAAATGATTGATTTTAAATACATTCACTTGTTATAATCGATAACGACAATTTGCGTGCACTCTTAGTATGCGGGGATACACCATGTGGGAATTTACACCAACCAATGTACACTGGATAGATATCGCATTAATTATAGGCTATCTGACAGGGATAACCATCTTTGGATTTTACTATAAGTCACACATTAAAACTGCTAAAGATTATTTTTTAGCCAACAGGTCATTACCATGGTGGGTCATTGGTCTTTCTATTATCGGCACCAATATTGGCTCTAACGACTACATTGGTGCAGCAGGCAACGCGTATAGCATTGGGGTAGCTCAGGCAAATTTTGAATGGATTGGTGCCATACCTGCAATGATACTATCTGCTCTCATTTTTATTCCATTTTTCTGGCGCGCAGGCGTATATTCAATCCCCGAATATCTGGGTATGCGCTACAGCAATGCGGTGCGTTTTATTGCGGCCTGTGTCATGAGCGTATTTGCAGTGGTTATTGTTGGTGTATTTTTATGGGCAACTGCCATTATGCTGCAAACGTACTTAGGCTGGCCAATATGGTTTTCAATACTGGTAACAGCAACTGTGGTTGGCTTTTATACAATATCAGGCGGGCTTGGCGCAGTTGCTATCACAGATACTGTACAGGCATTCATAATGTTTGGTACCGCTATCATTGTAGCATATATTGGAATTGAGAAAATCGGAGGATTTGATAATTTTATCACAACTCTTCAATCCAATTATCCCGATCACCTAAATGCATTTTTGCCTGCCACTCATCCTACGTTCCCCTGGCCGGGTGTCATCCTTGGGCTTGGTATTGTGCTTTCGCCTGCATACTGGTGCGCCAATCAGGCAATACTTCAGCGAACATTTGCAGCACGCAGCGAATGGGACGGGAAAGCATCAATGATGTTTGCTGCCTGCCTTAAAACATTTGTACCTTTTTTAATTGTAATGCCAGGACTACTTGCTCTGACCCTTGCTGGAAAAAGTATCACTCATCAGGACCAGGCATTACCATGGGTCATTAAAAATATTTTGCCTGCAGGCATTTCGGGCCTTATGTTTGTTGCATTCATTGCAGCGCTACAATCTTCAATTGACTCTACAATGAACTCAACTTCGGTAATGATTGTTCGTGATATTATAGGCGTTGCAAAGAAAAACAGCTTAAGTGACTCAGCACAACTTAAGCTGGGCAAACTCTTTACATTCCTTATTCTCATTGTGGGAATTGCCTTTGCACCAATCACCGCATATTTTCAGGGGATTTATGTGTATGTGCAGTACGCGCTGTCACTTTTTCAGGGGCCAATTTTTGCGCTGATGATTTTTGGCATCCTGGATAAGCGCATTACGCCTGCAGCGGGACTTTTCAGCTTGTTATCGGGTTTGGCAGTTGCTGCACTTTTAGGCTGGTTACAATTAAATATGCTGTATATAGCATTCTTTTCATTTTTATATTCGGCGATAGTTCTTTATATTGTATCACCATTTACAAAAAAGAAACCTGATGCTGAATTAAAAAATGTTGTGTACAGCAATGTTGTTGAGATTGAGTAAAATGAAATGAAAAGCATTGCGTCATCCTGAACTTGATTTGGGATCTAAATGTCAAAAATACATTTGTAGTATGTGGTTGATATACATTTATTGGATAAAGTCTATCTCAGGAGGAATATAAATGATTGATACACTCTATTCTCTTCCACTGTGGTATGCTAAACTTGCAGCAATGATTATATTCGGTTCAATGCTTGTTGTTGCCTGGTTTCTTCCGTATGATTTTATTATTAAAGGTGCACCCAACAGAAAGCGCTGGAGGGATTTGCGAATATGGGCAACACTACTCACTGTAGTGCAGTGTGTTATTTATTATATTTTTTAATTTTT
>CALEUQ010000005.1 GCA_937920495.1 uncultured bacterium
AAATTTGTGAACATAATAAACATATTGTACACCCCCGCTGCCTTTGGCGGCGGGGGTGTATACTTTTTTATTAACAAAATATTTTTAAGGAATTATTAGTTAAAAATAATATATAAAATTTAATTAACATTATACCATATAAATTAAATAAAAATGGATTGCATATAATATTAGCAGAAATGATATGATATGTCAAAAAATTGTACAGAAAAATTCAGAATGTCTTCAAATTATTGATGGATACAACATTCAACTGTTGTATATAATAATACATAATTTCATATATATTTTAATAAACAATAAATAAAAAGTGGTGGACATTATTCAATGAAATAATTATATTTATATTTGCAATATTTTTATCATTGCTCTGTGAATAAAGTTAGAGTATATCATAATATATTTAATTCAAGGTTGGATGGTATGGATCTGCTTATCGAAAATATTGGCAAAAAGATTCAATATTTCAGAAAAAAAAATGATATTACCTTAAAGGAATTAGCTGAAAAAATACACGCAACACCAAGCCTTATAAGCCAGATTGAACACGGGAAAGCAAATCCTTCATTGGCCACATTAAAAGCTATTGCTGATGTGTTCAATGTGCCAATTGGCTTATTTTTTGAAAATGAAGTTAAAAGGACAGCACCTTCACCTGTTATCAGAAAAAATACTCACCGCAGGCTGCTTACTGATGGGAATGTGTCATACACATTGTTAAATCCAGATTCAAATGAAATGGAAGTTATCTTAATTGAGTTTCCACCTGGTGCGTCAACAGGTGGTGAACAGTATCATCATGATGGGTATGAAGTGGGATACATTATAAAAGGAGAGTTGACGGTAACACTGGAAGAAAATGAATATACATTACAGCAAGGTGATAGCATAGCGTTTAAAAGTATCAGGCCACACAAAATTCATAACCAATCTTCGCACACTACTATTGCTCTATGGGTAAACCTGATTCCATGGATTTTTGTTAAGTAGGTATATTCTATGACATCTCATGCCAACACTGAGCTTCAATCTGCTGTCTATACAAAGACAAAATTACGACTTTCAATACTGCACATGTTTCTGGAGCTTTTTCTTTTAGGTGTTGGTGCGTTTACTATCGCTCAGCCATTGTACCAGCTACTATCGCCCATAATAAAAAATGAATTTGTATTGCTTGTGGCGTTTTTCACAGCTTTTGGTGGATTGCTATCGCTTATACTTTTGCCTCTTGAATTTTATCAAAGCTTTGTTGTAGAACATAAATTTGGGCTTTCAAATCAAAAAGTTTTAGACTGGTGTATTGAAGAATTAAAATCGTTATTGGTTTCAGTTGTAATTGGCCTTCCCCTTATGCTGGTGTTTTATTATTTCATAAAAACAACGCCATTGTGGTGGTTATACTTTGCAATTGTTGTGTTTGTATTTGCGATAGTTTTAGCAAAAATTGCACCAGTTTTAATATTTCCGCTTTTTTACAAATTCACACCAATTGACAATGATGAGCTTAAAGCTGTATTGACTGAACTTATGGATACACATGGATTGCATATAACAGGAATATTCTCATTTGATATGAGTAAAGATACAAAAAAAGCCAATGCAGCATTTACAGGATTAGGGAAAACACGTAGAATCATATTGAGCGATACAATGCTCAATGAGTTTACTCCCAATGAAATTAAAACAGTATTTGCTCATGAGCTGGGACATTATGTTCATAAGCATATCATAAAAAATATTGTGGTGAGTGGTATTATCATTTTTGGATCATTTTATGTGTGTTCATATTTATATGAAATAACATTATATTCTGTTGGTTATTTGCATCGATATGATATTGCAGCGTTGCCAATACTTATTTTCTATCTGTCTGTTTTCAGCTTACTACTTATGCCGCTTCTCAATACTCTTTCACGGTATTATGAAAAGCAAGCTGATATGTATGCACTTAAGGTGACAGATGACCCTGATTCGTTTATTGCAACCATGGAAAAACTTGCGACAATGAATCTGTCGCAAAAACAGCAGCATCCACTGATAGAGTGTGTGCTGTATAGTCACCCTACAATAGCAAAGCGTATTGAATTAGCCAAGAATTACAGGATTGCCACTTCGTGATTGTATGGTACCAATGATATAAGCCTTTTCACCATTTTGTGTAAGGATTTTTATCAGTGTGTCGGCTTCATCTTTAGCTACAACACATATCATGCCAATGCCCATATTAAATGTTGTGAACATTTCCCTTTCTTCAATATTGCCTTCGCGCTGAATTATCTGAAATATTGGTGGCACAAAAAATGATTTCTTTTCAATGTATGCAGCAGTTGTATCTGGCAAAATGCGCGGTATGTTCTCATAGAAGCCGCCGCCGGTTATATGAACAAGCCCTTTGATAGTAACTGTCTCCAATGCTTTTAGAATTGGTGTTACATATATGCGAGTTGGTTCAAGAAGCACTGCACCTAGTGGTTTGGATAATTCATTGAGTTTTGTTTCAACGGTGTATTTTTTTATTTCAAAAAATAATTTTCTTACAAGAGAATATCCATTGGAATGGATTCCAGATGATGCAATACCAACAATTACATCACCGGGTGTTATGGTATTACCGTTTATAATGCGATGCCTATCGACAACACCAACACTGAAACCTGCGATATCATAATCATCAGGCTGCATCACGTTGGGATGTTCAGCTGTCTCACCGCCTATCAGCGCACAACCTGACAATTTGCACCCTGTGGCAATGCCTCTAATCACATCAACAAGAATATCTTCATTAAGTTTTCCACAGGCTATGTAATCCAGAAAGAATAATGGCCTGGCACCGGTTACCACAATATCATTCACACACATTGCTACAGCATCAATACCAATGGTTGTGTGTACATTCATCATCTGTGCTATCTTTAATTTTGTTCCCACACCATCAGTACTTGATACAAGTACTGGTTCTTTGTATTGTGTAAATGTGGCATCAAACAATGCAGCAAAACCGCCAATATCAGTTAAGACTTCTTTTGTAAATGTTTCTTTTACTATAGAACCAATGCGCTTTACAAACCTGTTGCCACCTTCAACATCAACTCCGGAATCCTTATATGTTATACCCATGGTGACCTCTCTGAAATAATGAATTAAGAAAAATGAAAAGTACATCTATTTGCCTCAGGCTACGGGCATGTACTTTATTTTATATTTATGTATTGTTCATACATTTTGGTTTTAGAATAACTAATGATAAAAAATGATTGTTATGGATATTTGTCAATAAAGAAAACATTAAAAAATATTTACACAAAGTATCCACAATTTATTCCTTGAATAAAATTTGTGAACATAATAAACATATTGTACACCCCGCTGCCTTCGGTGGCGGGGTGTACGGCATTTATTAACAAACAAACCAGGCACATTTCGTAATTTTGGGAAAATTATACAAAATACGAAAAAATGTAGGTGATTATAATTTTAATGCAAAGATTAATAGTTAAAAAGGGTCTTGTACACGTGCCGTACAGGGAAGTAGGGCACGTCTATGTTGCGGGCGTTACGATAATAGGCAGGAGGCCGTCGGAACGCCCGCCGTGGAATAATTATTTATTACAGGAGGCAAGCCGGGGGTAAAGGGATACATAAGGGAAACGGGGGATGGCGACTGAATCCCCCGTTTCCCTTATGATTATTGTAACAGAGTATACTGTTGCACTTACAACGTAAAGCAGCACGTGATAAGAATTGAATTACAAACTTATGATTGACTGATGCATCCTTACATATCAGCTAACGTTGCGTTATTGTAGCAATACTGTCACAATTTTTAGGGAATTTTTGTTTTCAAGGATACATATAGTGGGCTATAATAACGACACACGCATTGCGGGTTTTTTATTGAAATAATCTTTTTATGCAATGCTATCATTGCCAGAAGAGTTTTTTATGCATAAGGAATTAACGCACATAAGAAATTCCTTTTTGATGGATAATCGTATTTCCCAAAAATCCGAAAAGAGGGAAAAAGTGTCTATCTTAGACGTCTGTAGCGGTGAGCCAGTTATATACATAATTTAATATATAATTTATTGCTTGCAATTAAATAGTAAATATTATCATATTGTATTATAAATTGTCTATGCTAAAATTTATACGGTTATACCGTTAAGGTGGCGGAAGTTGACGATGGTTATTATTGCAATCATCCACACTGAAAAGAATATTTGCACTATCAGTATGGTTAACGATTTCATACGTCATTTCAATGAACAAAGCGTGAAGAAATTTCAATAGCGTATTGAAAAGTTTTTTACGCCCTGGTATTACAAATTGAAATTGTAATTAAAATTAGAATGGGAGGTTTATATGAAGGATCCAAAAAAAGACGGGCTGTGTTTGGAAAAATATAAAGAGTTGCTTCCTAATTTAGCTGATTACGTAGAGTATTATGCCAGAAAGAAGCCAAAAGCATTGGCTATTATTGAGCATAATACAGGAGAAAAAGTAACATGGAAGCAATTTAATACCTCGGTGTCAGCTTTTGCTGCTAAACTCCTTTCCATTGGATTAAAGAAAGGGGATATTGTGGCAACAAGCCTGCCTTTACTCAAAGAACACATTTATTTAATGTATGCATGTTATCGTATTGGTGTGATAGTAGCACCTTTAGATTTGCGACTAAAAACGAAAGAGATTCAGTATTGCCTGGACAGGATGAAGCCTAAAGCATATTTCTTTTTAGGGAAAACTCCAGTAGCTGATTTCAGGCCAATGATTGCCGAAGTGATGAAAACTTCTCCGTATGTGAAATATTGGGTACAATTTCAGAAAGAGCCTGAATTGATTATGGAGGGGGCGATAGGTGTTACTGAGTTTGTAAAAGATATTAAAAAAGTATTTATCAAAAGTTTATTCACTGGCAGTGTCAGAAAAGCGCGTAAAAAAGTGGAAAAGCGGGATGCCTGCTTAATTATCTTTACTACTGGTTCAACAGGTTCGCCAAAGCCTGCGTTATTATGCCATGAAGGTATATTGGTGCAGAACATTGGTCTTGCAGTTGGATTTGAGTTACAGGAGAGCGATATATTTTTAGTAAACCTGCCACCATCACATGTTGGATGTACAACCGAACAGCTGGCAACAACCATTTATGGTGGCGGGACATCAGTGATATTGCATATCTTTGATCCCAAACTGAGTTTAGAAGCTATTCAGACACATAAAGTAACATGTATAGGACAGATACCGGCGTTATTCAATATGGAATGGCTATTGCCTGATTATAAGGATTATGATCTGTCAAGTTTGCGTTTTGCCATCTATGGTGGGCAGGCAGTATCAAGGGAATTTCTGGTAAAGATGAAAGCCATGGCACCTCGTATTGGCACAGGATTGGGCTTAACCGAAACTTCTGGCTTCTGTACATACACTGATGTTGATGCTGACGTTGATGAGATTGTTCAGGGGATTGGTTATGACATGCCACTTTGCCCAATTAGTATACGTGAGCCCATGAATGCAGATGGTTCAGCTGGAAGGGAAAAATCAAAAGGGGAAATTGGTGAAATATGCTTTAGCGGGCCACAGATATTCTTAGGCTATCTTAATGATCCAGATAATACCAGAAAGACCATTTCAAAAGAAGGAATATGCTATACCGGAGATTTAGGATACTATGATGAGAAAGGACTACATTTTGCCGGCAGATCAAAGTTAGTGATTAAACCAAAAGGGTATCAGGTGTATCCTGATGATGTTGAACATCATATCAGCGAAAAGTTGAAAGGCAAAGTAAATATGGTTGCAGTAGTTGGTGCCGAGCATAACGTATACTCTGAAGCTATCATTGCGTTTGTTGAACCTTTACAGGGAGTGGAGGTAACTGTTGAGGATGTAATGAAAGCATGTGAAGATATTTCGGCATATTCAAGGCCTTCACACGTTGAGATAATTACACCAGGCCAGTTTCCCCTTAACAGGGTTGCAAAGACTGACTATGTATTGTTAAAAGAGGAAGCAAAGAAAATAGTAGAGAAACTTAGAAGTGAAGGTAAATGGGATAAAGCAAAGCAGTAAATTTGCGATTCAGTATCATCATATAAAGGCTTACATTTGTACGTAAGCCTTTATTTTTTTGTCTCATTCCGTAAATTTGGGAAAATTATACAAAATTCAAAAAAATGTAAGTGCTGTTAATTCAAATGCAAATATTAATAGTTAAAAATGTTCTATACACGAGCCGTACAGGGATCTACAGCGCTCATGTTACGGGCGTTACAATGATAGGTGGTAAGCCGTCGGAACGCCCGCCGTGGAAGGATGAATTTTTAGATATCATATAACGTTGCGTTATTGTAGCAATACTCCCAACCCTTTACGTGAATTTTTATTTTCAGGACTACGTATTTCCCAAAAATCCGGAAAGAGGGATTTTTTTAATTTTAATAAGAAAAACGGTTGCAAAATATTTTTATTTATTATAATAATATAATATCAAAAGTAAACTTTGTGAAAAATATTTTTATCGGGTTTTATACATTATGGAACGTGCTGATATATGGTATTGCACAGATAATGACAAGGGGCAGGAGATATTTAATGCATTAAAGATGCTGGGATTGAATATTATACTTATTGAAAAAAGAAACTTTTTGTCATGTAATATAGTCCCTTCAAGGATAAATATTTTTATTATAGATCTTATTAATAGTGACATTTCTGAAATTTTAGCTATGATACGCAAGGACGAGCGTATTCACAAATTTTTGAAATATCTTGTATTATATAAAAAGCAGATTCGTAAAGCTTCGCATTTAGCTTCAGATTTAATGCATCTTGAAATATTATCACGCCCATTACAAAAACGTGAATTTTCATTATTATTGGAAAAATCGATAATTGTAGAGCGGTATAAAGAAATGTTAAGCCTTTTTTCGCATGAAGCAGGAGAAAGAATTGAAACATATGCCAATTTGCTTGATATCAACAGGAAAGAGTCATTCTTTGATGAAAAAGAAAAAAATATCTTTGAAAAAATCATTCATTTTGAAAAACATATTATTGATGAACAAAAAAAACTTAATGCTGCAATAACAAATTTTGCAAAATTAAGGCAACAGGAATTATTTGATTTGAAAAAAAGAATAGATGCGGAGGAAATGCTCGCTGAATTGCGAAGGAAAGAGTTGATGGATGCTCAAAGTGTAATACAGGCACAGAATGCTGTAATAGAATATTCAAGCAAGGAATTGAAAGATGCAAATGAAATACTCCAGGCTACTGAAGCAGTAAATGAATTGGGAAGATTAGAAGCCATGCAGTTACATGAGCAGTTAAAAAAAGAAAAGCAAAAAAATGAGGAGTTACTAAAAAAAATTGAATTACTGGAACAACAAATAAAAGAATTCCAATCGCGGTAAATTATGGCGTATCGTTTAGCGGCTTTTATAATGATGTTAATTATCTCATTACGCAGTGTACAATCACCAATTTATGCATGGTTTGATAGAGGGCTTAATGATACATTGGATGAAATGCACAGGCTGTTTAGTAAAAGGGAATTGATAGAGCTCTATGACAATTATGTACATGCTGATATCAAAGATGATATTATTAAGCTGATTAACGTAATGAAAACAGAAAAGACAGATGAACATAAAATTGCATTGCGGCTTAATTTTAAAAATGTTGAACAATATCGCAATGCACCATCAAGGGATATCCTCATACGATTTTTTGATTTAATGAAGAGTTCGCGTTTTACACAGCCATCGCATATTAACAATGGTGCATATCTAAGAATTGCACTTTCGCTATCGCTTCTATTTGCATTTTTAGATAATGGAATGGATCTAGTTGATAAGAAAACTGGATTGAAATGCGCTATATTAACGTATAAAGGCAATAATTTTACCATGAAAATTTATTTTTATTATCAAAATGGTAAATGGTACTTGACAGACGGAAGGCGGTGCCTTTAATGATAGAAATACTTATGGTAATGTAACTATAAGTCTTCCTTTAATTTAATTGTTTTTATGAATAATGAAATGTACCTCTCTGCTGCCTTCGATGATGGAAGTGGATGTTATTAAGAATTTTATTTATAAATTAATGTTTAATTACAATAACGTTATGGAATGGCAAAAAATATTAGCTGATGCAGTACAGGATGGGAAAATAAAAGAATTACATCTTAAAAAAATACCTGTATTGAAGACCTGTGATAACTGGCGTGAAGTGGAGCCTATAGGCTGGGTTGACCACCCTATGAAGCTTACTCATTACAAAGGGGCATTGGTTAAATTAAGAGGCAATATCTATTTTGTTACTGAAAAAACTATTAATGCCCTAAGTGAATATATCAACTGGAAAATTACTCAGCGGATTGATGTGATTTAATTATTCGGTATCCAATCTAATTGTTACTACAACATCCTTCTTTTGTGTAAACTTTATCACGGTATCCAGAGCTGATTTGCTTATTAGTATATGATTTTCGTTTATCCTCTCAACTATCGCTCCTTTAGGAAGGCTATGCAATAGCTCATCAATAAATTCCTTTTTATCTGAACTAAGAACAATTCCACTTTTAATGGTAACTGATGGTGTATGTTGTATCCATTCATTAAGCTGAAATTGTATATTCTGGGGGAGCTGATTTTTTGCATATTCTTTTAATACTGATATAAAAATGTCCGGGTTCATACCTCTCTTGATTGCGTTGAGGATAGCTACTTTAGAAATTTTTGCATGGATTGTAACATCGGTTGATGTAATGTCAGTAAACGTCAGAAGAATGTATGAAATATCAGATGGAATTTCATGATAGGGTATGACAAGGGAAAAGTCCGGGTTAATATATATTGATTGTTCCGGCATCTTGCTGGATTTTTTATCCTGCTGAAAAATAATCTTACCAATATCACTTAACAAAATAGTATTATTAATAATTTCAATTACACCTATAACACATAGGAAATTAATAGCAGTAAGCACATTAACACGGGCATTTTCATAATAATCATCAATTTGTTGGGAGTCAGAAAATAATTCGGGTAGTGATTCTAAAAAATATAACGATATATACATATCAGCTGTTTTATTGGTATATTTTCTTATGATGCGCAGAACAGATTTCAAGGATTCAGCATTCACCGGGAAAGGATTTGGGAATAAGGGGTTTTCTTCTTTTCCAGCTTTCTGTAAAATCATCTGAGTTATCTCTTGAGGGTGTAACAAAACTTTGTGTAAGTGTTTCAGCGTAGCGTTGACATTGGTTGTTGTTACAGATAATGAGTTTGTGATAGAAAGTAAGTATAATGCTAATTGAGTAATTTGAGCCAGAGTCAATGGTTTTCCTGTTGTCTGAATAGATATAGTGTTCAATGCCTTTGTAATATTATCGATGTCCGATTTACGTAAATTTCCTTCCTGTGTTAAAAACAGTCCTTTTGATGTTATGCAATCATACGCTTTTAACATAGCAATAAGTGCCATGAAATGATTGTGCACATACATATTTTTACTATCATTTTTAACATGTATAAAATCTGGCTGAACCATAATAATTCCTGAAAAATGTCCAGATAAAATATGGAAAATTCTGATGCAGTTATTAGTTGTTAATTCATGTAAAACATTGTGGGCTTTTGCAATCCCCAGAGACTCTATTGCATATTTCACCGATACTACGCATCCCCGTTGTATGCATAGTTTAAGAAAATTGGAAGCATTATCGCTAAGAGGTATCTTTTTGGGCGTGTAGGATTCATGTGATATTATGTGTGTGATTATTTCATTGCAGTATTTATACAAAGTGTGCGTATCAACTGGGTTAAGGATTTGCCGCAGTTGGTTGTATAAACATATTTTGTCTAATTTGTTAGATAGTAACTGTCGATTTTTCAGGATGTACACAATAGACTTACTGGCTAATAACTGAGCAGTTTTTTCAATATGCTGTATAGGAATATGCAGGATGTGTTCAATATCTCTGTAATGAACATCATTATCTGCTAATAGCTTCAGAATTGCAATTTCATCAGGATTGCATTGTGAAAATATCAGTTCAACTCCTACATAGCTTGACATACGAGAAGCTATTTCATCAGCTGTTGCTTTTTTAGGATCATGAAATCCAAGCATTGTAGCAAGGGTGCAGCGATCTTTTTTTTCTAATGTATCGATATGTTGTAGTAATGTTCTCATTTTTTAAAAAATAGTAGACACATTAATCGTAATAATTTAAATGATATCTTCACGGATTATTCTTTATAATGATTCAGTGAATAATGCAGTGTATACCCCTACCGCCAAAAGTGGCAGGAGTGTACGCTATCCAATATCGTATCCGTAAAGTATGGTTTAGGAATAAATAATCTAATATCTTCATAATTTTTCATAGAAAATGTAACTTTTATACTACTATTGTATATACAAAATATATCCTTTTAAAAGCCGAGGTACATAGATGTTACAGTTTTTAGCTTTTAACAAACAAAATACTGATACAATCCAGATACAGATTCTTAGCAATACCATGATTGCTAAGCTTATGTTGAAGCGTATAGGGTATCTTATACTTTTAATTTATTCAACTATTTTTTTAGCTGTAGCAATCCCATATAATGGTACATACGCCATTGGTGGATTTTTATGTGGTGTGTTCCTCATCAGAATCATTAATGATTTCATTAAGTGGAAAAAATTCAAAGATTCTACGTTAACCGTATCTCCATCGGGTATAAGCATTCAAACCAGAAATGAAATCTACCACTTTAATACAAAAGATATAACCTATCTGGAAGTTAATTTATTCAGTAACCTTGTGATACGTGAACGTTACCGGAGTTTAGGGTTCCCGCTCATGCTGATAAGCCATGATGACAGGGAAAAGCTTATACATTACTTTTATGATATGTCTCCCAAACGTACGGTTATGTTTAAAAAAATTTGGGAGATGTTTGATGCTATTCTTGTTGCGTTTATACTTGCAATGCATATACGGCAGTATATTATTCAGGCATATTATATCCCAACTGGTTCCATGGAAGACACCTTACTGGTTGGGGATCATCTATTAGCAGAAAAGATAACCTATGGTCCAACTATCCCTCAGATGATAGGTATGAAAAAGCCAGTTCATCTTTCATTTTTAAGTATACGGCCTGTTCAGCGTGGTGATATTATTATATTCAGACCACCCAATGAAGAAGAAAAAGATTTTATAAAGCGGTGCATAGCTGTAGAGGGCGATGAAGTACACATCGACGGCGGCGCTGTGTGGGTAAATGGTGTAAAATTGGATGAACCGTACGTAAAAGGTGTCACATCGTATAGAGGATTCAGCGAAAAGCGTATTGAAGGAGTTGTTCCAAAGGGAATGATAGTGGCTATGGGCGATAATAGAGAAAATTCTTATGACAGCCGTGGTTTTGGTTATGTGCCGTTAGAAAGAATCAAAGGGAAAGCGTTTATCCTATACTGGAATACGGATAACATTAAAAATTTTGATTTTTCACGGCTTGGTTTAATCAAATAAGTTTTTAAGGCTTATATGGAGAATGTATCGCATAAACGAAGAATTATACTAACATTAATCTTTATCAGCACTATAGCCGTTTTATTAATAATAAAAATCACACAACTGCATTTCAGTTCCAGGGTAATCGTTAATAATAAAAATGATGTTGTAAAACGTGGGGATATCACTGATGCAAATGGATATCCCCTTGCCGTTTCTATATATAAATATTCCATATTTGCAGATCCTCGTAAGGTCACTGACCCTGAAACAGAAGCTTTGAAGCTTTCATCTGTACTGGATATGCCACAATCAGTAATAAAGGATTTGCTAACGCGTGATAAGCATTTTGTATGGATTAAGCGTAAAGTAGATGATAGTGTAATTGCCAAAATAAAAGAATTGTCTTTAGCAGGTATTTACATTAAAAAAGAGTATGCACGCGCATATCCTGAAGGGACATTGGCATCACAGGTTATTGGTTTTGTGAATGTTGATAATATTGGGCTTGAAGGGATTGAATATAAATATAATGATATACTATTGCGTGCTGATACCTCAAGCCCGAAGGAACCTAAAGGGCTTACAGTTCAGCTGACGCTTGACAGAACAATACAGCATATTGCACAAAAAGCACTTAATATGTTTGCAGTACAGGTAAAACCAAAGAAAGCTGTTGCTGTGGTTTACGAAATAAAGACTGGTAAGGTACTGGCGCTTGCACTATACCCACAATTCAATCCTGAATATTTCTATAATTACGATAAGTCCATCCTTACCTGCTTTTCTGTTGTTGATGCGTTTGAACCTGGCTCAACAATGAAGGTATTTGCTGCTATAACATTACTGGAACATCTTCCGGATGCACTGAAAAAAACATATATATGCAAAGGCAGTGTTGATGTGTATGATGCAACCATAAAGTGTACAAAGGAACACGGCAAGGTTACATTGAACGAAATTATCACTCATTCGTGTAATGCCGGGATCATACAGGCAATGCAGCAAATTAAAAAAGAATATTTGTATCAGACTCTTTCACGGTTTGGGTTTGGTGAAAAGACAGGCATACAGCTTCCTGGCGAATCTGGTGGAATACTTCGAAATCCCGGGCAGTGGTCGGGTCTTTCAAAGTATTCTATGGCAATAGGTCAGGAAATATCGGTGACTTCCGTACAGCTAGTTTCTGCTTTTGGAGCTATCGCCAACAATGGCGTGTATATGTATCCCCAGATAGTAAATCAGATTCAAAACAGCGATGGTCACACGGTCACTGCATATTTCCCAAAAACAAAAGGCAAAATATTGAACCCAACGATAGCCAGAACCTTGCTATCCATGATGCACAATGTTGTTATTGAGGGAACAGGAAAAAAAGCGTACGTGGCAGGGTACGGCACAGGTGGTAAAACTGGTACAGCGCAAAAATCATTGCCACAGGGCGGCTACATACCCGATGCATATGTTGTATCATTTGTTGGGATTGCACCGGTTGATAATCCGGATATTTGTATTTTAGTAATGTATGATGAACCTGCGTATGGTGGTTCGGGTGGTGAGCTAGCTGCACCTGTTTTTGCTGAAATAGCAAAACGCGTATTGCCGCTCAGAGGGTTTGGGAGTGTTGCTATCAATACGGTACACGCACAGCCTTCAAAATATAAGTCTGTGATTAATGATGTCATGCCAGATTTTATTGGCCAGCCTGAAACAAGTGCTTTGCGACATCTAATACAGTTACAGCATGAATATCCGATACAGTATATAATGAAAGGTAAGGGCAAAGTTGTTGCCCAGGATCCAAAACCGGGAGTGCCGTTAAAAAAAGTTAGTACTATTACACTGGTACTGGAGTAACTGTGGAAAATATTTTTAAAAAAAATATTGGGGCGATAGTTAAACGTAATAAGTCTCTGGCTGAAATAGTCAGCAATGCAGATTACACACCGTACGTTGATGTGTTACAGGCAAAAAGTGGAGATCCTGTTCCAGTGGTAAAGAAAGAATCAGGAAACCTATCCGTTCACAGTAAATTTGATCCTGTGAAAGAAGCACAACGCCTGATTGATGAATTTAACGTAACACAATACGATTGTATTGTTGTTTCCGGTTTTGGATTTGGATATCATATTGAGTGCCTTTTACAAAAAGTCAAAAAGGATGCAACAATTTTAATAATGGAACAATTTCCATGGATGGTTGCGGCAGCTATCGCTCATAGGGATTTACACCATGTATTAAATGATACACGTGTTATATTGCTGGTCAACCCTGATGAAGAAGCCATAGCCATTCACATGAAGGGAAGGTCTTCATATAAAACACTGTTTATTACGCACCGAGGTTCATTTCAGATTAACCCGGAACACTACACCAATCTGCAAAGAATTGCAAAAGCCTATATCTCTACAAAAGAGGTTAATATTGCTACACTGGCAAAATTTGAAAAATTGTGGACTTCCAACATCGCACGAAATATCAGACAGATTATTAGTTCCCCTCCTGCATCATCATTTTTTGACAGATTCAGCAATATTCCTGCTATCATTGTTAATGCCGGACCAACATTAACACAGAGTATCCCGCATATACAAAAATGTTATGATAGTTCCATCATTATTGCGGTTGATACATCACTTAAGGTTTTAGAGCATTATGGCATTGAACCGCATTTTTGTATTACGGTTGACCCGCAGCTCATTAACGCACGGTATTTTGAAGGTATCCATTTCAGCAAAACAATATTAATCGCTGATCCTATGGTGCATCCATCCACATTTTTGTTTTACACAGGAAGAAAAGCAATAACAGGTGTTGCATTTGAGATGATGAAATGGATTGAGGAGATCACTGGCAGTTATGGCACTCTTCGTTATGGGGGTTCAGTGTCAACCAATGCGTATGATTTTGCAAAACGGCTTGGGGCACATCCCATTATCATGGTGGGACAGGATTTAGCCTTCACTAATGGATTGGCACATGTAAAAGGTGCATATTTAGATGACCATATTTATTTCAGGAACTATCGCACATATACCGTAGAGATGTTTAACAGGTTTCAGCTTACTGCATTGCCAAAGATTTTAGTTAAGGGCATAAAAAGCAGATTTGTCCATACTAATCAGAAAATGATGATTTTCATTTCCTGGTTTGGCAGGTTGAATGATCAATCTTTGATCAATGCAACGTATGATGGCGCATATATTGACAATGTTGCTCATAAAAAGTTTGAGGATATTGCATATCACAAGTATGGCATTGATCTATGGCATGCAATTGATGAGATTTACAAGAGCGCTGTTCCTGAAAGTGCCACCATAACCTTACATTCAGAACACCTGTTAACGCAATTACATGAAATGCTGCACCAAACTGAATCAATGAATACCATGCTGTCCCGGGCAATTCACTTTTCAGAGGAACTTATACACAACATACAAAACAAAAAGACACAGGCCATACCTTCACTGGTAAAAAAGCTGGATGATATTGACAAAAAGCTTACAGACTTTAGTGTTACCAGAAATCTGGTTGGGTTAACCATACAGCACATTATTCATACAGTGACCGAGGGATACGAAATTGATGAAGCTGTGACCAGTGAACAGGAAAAAGTAGCTTTAAAATCTCTGTACTTATATAAAGGATTACTGGAAGGAGTACAGTATAGCAGCCGTGTTATAAAAAATATGATAGTGTTGTTACAACAATTGTGAATGAACCTTATTATGTTGTAACAGTTATGCTATAGATTATGAAGAGTACACTGCTGTAATAGGATTTGCAGTGTACTCTGTTACATACGTTTATGCATTCCGTAACTTTTTCTGGTTAACAATAAAAAGTCCAGCAATACCTGCCATAATCAATCCCACTGCAATAATCTGAGCCTGTGTTAAACCAGCAAAAACAACCGGATTGCGGCGAATGAATTCTACAAAGAAACGCGGCAATCCATTTAAAATCAGGTACAAAAAGAATAGCGTTCCCTGTGAAAATTCTTTTTTTCTTAGTTGTAATAGTAGCACTGCTACAATAAATGAGAAAAATGACTCAAAAAGAGGTGTGGGATACACGGTACTGGATATTGGCACTATGCCATTTGGATAAGCTACGCCAAAGATGCCAGATGTCTCAATACCATAACATCCATCACCGGCAACATGGCATCCTATTCTTCCAAAACCATAGCCTGCTGCAATACACGGTGCTGCAATATCAAGGATTTTTAAAACAGGCTCCTTGCTCTGTCTAATAATAAAATAGCTAAATAACAATGCAAAGAGAAATCCACCATATATGGAAAGGCCAGCGCCTGAAAATACAGTACCTGCAGGGTCAGATAAAAACTCATCCATATGATCCAGTATGTGAAAAACTTTTGAGCCAATAATGCCGGCAGGAATTGATACCAGTAATATCTTGTATGCTAAATCGGGATTAATGTTACGGACGATAAGTTCCCTCTCTAATAAAATATATGCCATGTAAATTCCTATTGCCAGCATTACGCCGTATCCGCCAATCGTAATAAATTTATATTGGAATAGTATTGGATACATAATAAAGTTCCTCCCTGGTTAATGTAATACTTACAACTTAGTATGCTATATTGGCATAAATTATAATAGTCCCACTTCAGAAAACATTATTCTTTCTTTGGTACTGTAAAATTTTTGTTCGTCACGTCATAATTGCTACAATAAAAAAAATTGCAACAGATTTATAATCTCTGTTGCAATTTTTTGTGCTAATGTTGCGTTCTGTTTACTTTGTTTCAACTGCTAAGGTCTGGCGTAATTCACGTTTTAATATTTTACCGGAAGGATTTTTGGGCAATGCATTCATAATAAAGATTTTCTTTGGTGTTTTAAATCCTGCCAAACGTTGTTTGGCAAATGCAATGATCTCTTCCTCCGTCGCATGCATGTCCTTCTTCAGCACCACAGCTGCACATACAAGTTCAATCCATTTTGGATCAGGCAATCCAAAGACCGCTACTTCAGCAATTGCAGGGTGCTGGTATAGTATCTCTTCAACTTCACGCGATGCAACATTTTCGCCACCTGTTTTTATCATGTCCTTTTTACGGTCAACGACATACAGATATCCATCTTCATCAAATTTGCCTAAATCGCCACTGTGAAACCAGTCATACGCAAATGCTTCAGCTGTTTTATCGGGATCGTCTAAATATCCGGTCATTACATGACCTGATCTGTGAACTATCTCACCAACCTGACCGGTGGGAACAAAGTTACCATCATCATCCATTAATGCAGTTTCAACATTAAGCACTGGTTTTCCCGCAGAACCTGGCTTTTTAAGCTGGTCTTCAGGTTTTAGTATGGTGGCAACTGGACCCATTTCTGTCTGTCCATAGTAATTCCAAAGGCGCAAACCAGGGAAAAGTTCAGTTAAACGCTTAAGTACTTCCACAGGCATTATGCTTGCACCATACGCAGCTTTTTGTAGTGAAGTAAGATTATATTTTTTGAATTCAGGGTGATTGATGATCCCAATCCATACTGTTGGTGGTGAAAACATATGTGTGATGTGGTATTTTTCAATGAGCTGCATCATGGCAACAGGATCTGCTTTATGTAATATTATATTTGTAGCACCCACATACAAAAATGGCATAAGGAAGCAATGAAGCTGTGCGCAGTGAAATAATGGCAATGCGTGCAGGCTGATGTCATGTGCCTGATATTCACCTTCAATGATGCAACTGAAATACTGAGACATCAGGGCTCGGTGCGACAGCATGGCGCCTTTTGGCTTTGATTCTGTTCCACTGGTGTATGGAATCTGTGCAATATCTTCTGGCTCAACAGTTGCAGGAATGTCGTGAGCAGGCATATCCTTCATCATTGTAATGAGATTATCAAAACCCTTAGGGGTTTGAGTACCTTCAAGGGGTATAAACAGCCAATTTTGAACAGTTGTGCATTTATTGATAGCCGGGGCAATCACATGATATAAATTATCTTCCACAATCACCATCTTTGATTTTGAATGATTGATAATATACGACATTTCATCGCCATTGAGCATATAATTTATGGGAACCTGAACTGCACCAATCTTTGAAAGGCCAACAAAGCTAATTGGATAATAATGTGAGTTGTATGCAATGATCGCTACACGATCACCTTTTTCAATCCCATACTGTTGCATAAGGTGGCCAAAGCGGCAACATTCTTCTTCAAGCTGTCGAAAAGTGATATTATTTTCTCTGAATACAATCGCTAATTTGTTACCAAATCGTGAAGCAGCACGGCGCACCATATCAGCTATTGTATCTCTGCAGTAAAGGTTAGCCATATAGATCCTCCATTGATATTATAATATGATATATGACAAATATGAAATAAACGAGCTGCCGTGCAAGCACAAAATGTTAATTAAATTTAAAATAGGCAAAGATGATACATAGATTAACTATCGAATAAAATGAATACTTTGAAATTATATATTTAAATGCTATTTTAATTATACTATTTATGATGTGTTAAATAATTAATAGTATAGCTCCCTTTGGCAGAGGGGGTCTATGATATGTTTATTATGTTCACAAATTTTATTTAAGGAATAAATCGTGGATTTTTCAAAAAATTGTAGTATTGATTTTGAATTTTATTATTTGTTTTTTTAATTGACTTAGTTTATATTGTTTTAGGAAGGTTATAGACACGCCGTGATTGTTCTTTAATCAAAATTTTGAATACGTAACAAGCTCAGTATAACGATGAGTGAGGGATTTTTTATATTTAAAATCAAAACAGAAAGGAGAAAGCTTTCATGGCAAAAAAGATTATGAAATCAATGGATGGTAACGAAGCTGCTGCGTACATATCGTATGCGTTTACTGAGGTTGCTGCCATCTATCCCATTACACCATCTTCCCCCATGGCTGAACATGTTGACGAGTGGGCTGCTCACGGTAAAAAAAATATTTTTGGGCAGGTTGTACGCGTTGTTGAGATGCAATCTGAAGCAGGCGCTGCTGCTGCTGTTCATGGTTCATTGCAGGCAGGTTCGCTTACCACAACGTACACTGCCTCGCAGGGGTTGCTGTTGATGATCCCCAACATGTATAAGATTGCTGCAGAATTACTCCCTGCGGTCTTTCATGTCAGCGCTCGTTCCATATCAGCTCAGGCATTATCCATATTTGGTGATCATCAGGATATCAATGCATGCAGGCAAACGGGGTTTGCTATGCTGGCAAGCGGTGGAGTGCAGGAGGTTATGGATTTAGCCGCTGTTGCGCATCTTTCGGCAATAAAATCACGTATACCATTTTTGCATTTTTTTGATGGATTCAGAACATCTCATGAAATACAGAAGATTGAAGTTCTGGATTATGATGATCTGGCAAAGCTCATTGATTATGCAAAGTTAGAAGAATTCAGAAACAATGCATTGAATCCAGAACAGCCCGTTACACGTGGCACAGCGCAGAATCCTGATATTTATTTCCAGGCAAGAGAAGTGAGCAACATCTTTTATCAGGCTATACCTGATATTGTAGATGAATACATGAGGCAAATAAGCAAGCTAACCGGAAGAGAATACCATCCTTTTACATATTACGGTGCACCTGATGCCGAGCACATAATAGTAGCAATGGGCTCGGTAACAGAAACAATTAAAGAAACAATTGACTACCTGCTCACACAAGGCCAAAAAGTTGGGCTTGTTACCTGTCATCTCTACAGGCCATTTTCAGCAAAATATTTTTTTAATGTGTTGCCACGCACTGTTACACGTATTGCAGTACTTGATAGAACAAAAGAACCCGGATCCATTGGCGAACCGCTGTATCTTGATGTTCGTGCAGCATTTTATGGAACAGCCAACCAGCCTGTTATAGTTGGTGGTAGGTATGGATTGAGTTCCAAAGATACTACACCAGCACAGATTCTAGCAGTGTATAATAATCTCACGCTCAATGAACCAAAGAATGGATTTACTGTAGGTATAGTGGATGATGTAACCTTTACATCACTGCCATTGCCTGAGGAAACAAGCGTGGTTCCCGAAGGTACCTTTGAAGGTAAATTTTTTGGTGTAGGATCTGACGGGACTGTTGGTGCCAATAAGAATTCAATCAAAATTATTGGCGACAACACTGATTTATATGCTCAGGCCTACTTTGCATATGATTCAAAGAAGTCAGGTGGTGTGACTGTATCTCATCTGCGCTTTGGGAAAAAACCAATCAGGTCTACCTATCTGGTTAACCATCCTGATTTTGTTGCCTGCCATGTTCCCGCATATCTGGATAAATATGATATTTTAAAAGGCCTGAAGAAAGGAGGCACATTCCTGCTTAACTCACTGTGGGATGAGGAGGAAACTAAAAAGAAGCTGCCGGATCACATTAAACGATATTTAGCTGAAAATAATATAAAATTTTATATTATCAACGCAACAGAAATATCCGAACGTATTGGGCTTCCTGGCAGAACCAATACCATAATGCAGGCAGCTTTCTTCAAAGTAAGCAATGTCATCCCTTATGAAATAGCTGAGAAGGAAATGAAGGATGCCATCGAAAAAACTTATGGCAGAAAAGGTGCTGATGTTGTGAGCAAAAATATGGCTGCGGTTGATGAGGGCGCAAAAAATGTAATAGAGGTCAAAGTCCCTGAAGAATGGAAAAATATAGAGCTTCCCGGAAAACCAAAATTTGAAGAATTGCCCGAATTTATCCGTGAAGTAGTGGAACCAATGAATCGATTGGAGGGCGATAGTTTACCGGTAAGTACCTTCTTGCCAAGACCAGATGGGACATTCCCTCCAGGTACCACTCAGTATGAAAAACGCGGTATTGCTGTCAATGTTCCTGAGTGGCAGCCGGATAACTGTATACAGTGTAATCAGTGTGCGTATGTATGCCCACACGCCGTTATCCGTCCATTCCTTCTTAATGACGAAGAAATGAAAAAAGCACCAGCTGATATGCCGGTACTTGAAGCAAAGGGCAAAGGCCTTGAAGGGCTTAAATTCAGGATTCAGATTAGCCCACTTGATTGTACAGGTTGTGGCAACTGTGCTGAAGAATGTCCGGCAAAAGAAAAAGCATTGATTATGAAGCCGCTTGAAAGTCAGCTTGGTCAGCAGAAATACTGGGACTTTATAGTGAAGAATGTTACGTATAAAGATAATTTGATGAATAAATACACTGTTAAAGGCAGTCAGTTCTGCCAGCCACTTTTTGAATTCTCGGGTGCATGTGCAGGCTGTGGGGAAACTCCCTACATCAAGCTTATTACTCAGCTTTTTGGTGATAGGATGCTGATTGCCAATGCAACCGGGTGTTCTTCAATTTATGGTGGTTCTGCGCCGGCAACACCTTACTGTGTTAATGCACAGGGAAGGGGGCCTGCATGGGCAAGTTCACTTTTTGAGGATGCAGGTGAGTACGGTTATGGCATGTATCTGGGTGTTACGCAACAACGTAACAAGCTTGCACAACTTTTAGATACAATTGCAAAAACAACAACTAACGCCCAACTTAAAGATGCAGCGCTCCAGTGGCTTGCAGGCAAGGATAATGCTGAAAAATCACGCGAAGCTACCGCTAAACTTTTACCACTTTTGAGGGGCGATAGTTCTCAAGAAGCAGCTTTAGTGTTGAAATTAGCTCGATATCTGGAAAAGAAATCAATATGGGTGTTTGGTGGCGACGGTTTTGCCTACGATATTGGATTTGGTGGGCTTGATCACGTTATAGCTTCTGGCGAGGATATAAATATTTTGGTTATGGATACCGAAGTGTATTCAAATACAGGTGGTCAATCCTCAAAGGCAACACCATTAGCAGCACAGGCTAAGTTTGCTGCAGCTGGTAAGCGGGTACGTAAAAAAGATTTAGGACTTATGGCCATTACGTATGGCTATGTATATGTAGCACAGGTTGCAATGGGTGCAAGTCAGATGCAGTATATGCGCGCAATTACTGAGGCAGAAAGCTATCCGGGGCCATCTCTTATTATTGCGTATGCACCGTGTATCAATCACGGATTAAAAGATGGTATGGGAAAATCACAGGAAGAAGAAAAGAAAGCAGTAGAATGCGGTTACTGGACATTATGGCGGTACAATCCATTGCTTGAAAAAGAAGGCAAAAATCCATTTATACTTGATTCCAGGGAGCCTCAATGGGACAAGTTTAATGATTTCCTTATGGGTGAAGTTCGATATTCAGCATTAAAGAATGAATTTCCCCACGTTGCAGAAGAACTGTTTGCTGCTGCACTTGAAAATGCTAAATGGCGGTATAACAATTACAAGAAACTTGCAGCCCAGTCATAAACTATATAATATACTACAGGGAGCTTTAGCAATGGAAGCTCCCTGATACTACTATGCCTGTGTATTAATTACTTTACCTTTATTTTCTTCTTCAGGGGTTTTTGGTACTTCGCTTAATCTGTTTAGCGTTTCTTCAACAGTGTTTTTTCCCATCTCTTTTGTTCTTTGCAACACACCCTGAGTGTTGGTTGATACATCATTAATTTTATTTATCATGTAACCCTCCCTTGCAAATAAATTTACTTATAGTGTTATTCCAAACTTGACTGCGGTTTACTCCCTCATAGTCATTCTGAGCTTGACTCAGAATCTATTCATATCCAACATCCCGGATCAAGTCCAGGATGACACATTGTTGAAATAAAACGTAAATCATTTCTTCTTTGGCAATGGTATAAATGAACTTGTTGTTTTAATATATTCAATATATTCAGGGCGTTTTTCTTTTAATGAGCTTTCAAGCAATGTAACACCTGAAACTTTTAAAAGCATGTATGTGATCCAGATAGGTGAGATGATTGTTACTATCCCGTATGGAACAGGCAGGGCAATAATAAAAATCCCCCACCACATAAGTGATTCGCCAAAATAATTTGGATGGCGTGAATAATACCATAAACCCTGGTTCATAACTTTTCCTGCATTTGCAGGGTTGTGAATAAATTTATAAAGCTGTATATCGGCAACTGTTTCAAATATAAAACCGGTGAGCCATACCAGAATGCCAATATAATCAGTTGCTAAAATCCTGGTAGGTTTAAGTGCAGTAATTCCAATTTGAGCAGACAGTGAAATAATGATAAGAAGCAATCCCTGAAGCCAGAACACTTTAAATAGGCTTATAATCCAGAAGTTTTTGGGATTTTTATTACGCATTGCTGTATACCGTGGGTCTTCACCTTTGCCACGTTTTCGGTAAAAAATGTAGATGGATAGTCGCAATCCCCATAGAAGTACAAGCACAACTATAATTGTTGCCCTTACGGTGTATCCCTGAAAGAAGATATATGTGAGCAATGATACAAGAATGAATCCCAATCCCCAGAATACATCTGCAATACTTGCATCTTTTGTAATAAGGCTTATGATCCATGCAAGGGTAAAAAATATAAGGATTGCTATCAGGTTATAAATGACTATCTGCACAATAGATTCTATCATTATAGCTATCTCCAAAACTTATATTATTAAAAACATACAAAGTGTTACTATCAAAGTCAAATTAATTATTTTTTATGTGAGCTTGTGTGCGATAGCATCTCGGGTCTTTGCCACAATATCATCCACAGTGAGTGTATCAGGATACATTGGGGGCAGTATATGTATACTTATTGGTGTTGGTCTGGGTAGTATATTGCCACGTTTGAATGATTGGTATGCACCATTAATTGCTATCGGTACTACCGGACAATTAAGTTCTTTGCTTAAGATAGCAAATGTCTTTTTAAAGGTTCCAAGCTGTCCATCAACAGTACGAGTACCTTCAGGGAATATTATAATGTTACGTTTATTCTGAAGAATGGATGCCATTTTCTGAATGGAATCCTTAAGGTTAGTATCGATATTAACGATTATAGTATTCATTAACTTAGCCAGAGAATCTCCCCGGGATACTTTAATAAAACCAAGTTCACGGGATAAAAAGTAGGTGTATATTAATGTTTTATTTGGTAATGATGAAATAAGAAGAACGGAATCTAAAAAACTTTGATGATTTGGGGCAAATATAACGGGGTTATCTGGAATATTTTCTTTACCGTAAAGATGTAATTTGAAATATAGTTTTGTTATTGGCTTGAGAATATATTTTGCAAATAAAATTAAAGAAAATCCATGCTTAAAAGTATATGAGGTGTTTTTGATAATAACCTGTAGCCAGTTCTGAGCCTGTTCTTCAAATTTTAATTTATGCTGGGCAATAAAAATAGATAAACCTTCAACGGTAGGATTATTGAGGATATCAGCATTTGATATACTAATGCCAAATGTTTCTTCAATATATGTCTGAAAAGAAAGTATGCCTAAGGAATCCAGATTAAGATCCAGCAAAAGGTTGTGATGAGGTAATACTTTTCTACGAGTATGAATAGTTAAAAATCTCTGGATTGATTTATATTCAACCGTTTTGGGTTCTTTTATGTTTGTATGTTTTTCTTCTTTTTCTTCGTTTGCTACAAGTTGCTTTACTACATATCGCTGGAGTTTGCCCAATCTGGTTTTTGGCAATTCATCTTTGGAGATAGTTATTTTAGTAATATGCTTATAACTTGCAACGCTGGCATTATATCGGTTGATGACTTTTCGTTTTATTGTTTCCAGGATATTGACAATATTTTCCTTTGCAATCATACTGTAATCAGGATGAATGACTGCCGTAAGATTCCCCTTATCTTCAATTACTCCTATTTCCTTTATGAGCGGTGATATGCGTAAGATGTGTTTTTCAATTTCTTCAGGGTTTATATTTTTACCACTGGGTAACACAATCATATCATCCTTTCTGCCTGTTATATAAAGGTATCCATCATTATCAAAATAACCGGTATCTTTAGTATGAAACCATCCATCAGTAATGACCTGATCTGTTGCCTTCTTGTTTTTGTAATATCCTTTCATTACATTTCTGCCTTTAACCAGAATTTCTCCATCAACTATCTTTACTTCTGTTCCTTTAACTGGTAAACCAACAGAGCCCAACTTTACTTTTGAAAAAGGGTTAAAGGCAACCAAAGGTGCAGTTTCGGTTAATCCGTATCCTTCAACCAGATTAAACCCCAATGTTTTGAGGTCATTAGCAACTTTTGGATCTAATTTGGCGCCACCGGTAAGAAAAGCATGAATATGGCCACCAAACGCATTGTGTATCTTCTTAAAAAGTAGTTTTGAAAATGTTAGATTATTCACTGCTTTTGCTACTAAAAATAGACTATATGCAACTGGATTCTTTTTTACTGCAGCCATGATGTTTTTATGCAAAAGTTCATATAAACGAGGTATTCCTAAAAACATGGTGACACTGTGCTTCTGCAATGCAGCCAGTATTTTATCAAGCACCAGCTCTTTTACCATCACTACAGAAGCATTGAGATACAGCGGTGCGGTAACACAACCCTGTAGTGGGAAGATATGGTAAAATGGCAACAATGCAATCATGCGGTCATCCTGCGTAAGCATCTTTAGATCAGCAATTGCCTGGATGCTGCAAAGCAGGTTATCGTAGGTGAGCATAACTCCTTTTGGTTTTCCAGTTGTGCCTGATGTGTACATAATGATTGCAGTATCATTGTAATTGATTTCAGGAAATGGCAGTGTTGTATCTGGTTTAGATTGTATTTGTTCTAATATCAATACACGGGGTTTAAATTTTATCAGTTTCAATGTCCTTTTTACTGTAGGTAGGGTATTAATTGAGCAATATATTGCTTTAGGTGTACAGTTATTGAGAATATATGATAGCTCATGTTCTTTCAGGTTATAATCACATGGGACTGCGATTCCTTTTTTAGCCCATACACTGTAGAATGCATAAATCCATTCAGGGCTGTTTTCGGCAAATATGAGGACTCTATCTCCTTTGTTAATTTTTAAATTTAAAGCAAACGAAGTAATATTTTGAATAAGTTCGTTATATGAAATTTCTTTATCTGCAATGTATATTGCTATTTTGTCAGAAGGTTTTGGGAACATGGGTTATTCTCCTAACAGGATATGTAAAAGAAATGTTGCACTCATTTAGATAACTTGGAGTATCATTATGCATACTGTAATAGTAATTTCCATAGTAACTATTACATAGAGTACATATCAATAGTTTCACAATTAGTTTAATGAAAATTTGCAATCATTTTATAATAAATACAAATTTATAATCAGTTGTCAAGTACAATTAAAAGTTATACCATAGGTGAACAATACCATATAATGTCAGATTTCTGAAGCAGGCAATGTAAAATTTAAAATTTTAAAATATGGTATTTAAATACATAAACATCAAATAAAAATATAAAAAATCTTGCCAAACTCTTATGTTGCTGTAATATATCATGAAATTACCTAACTAGATCTAATAAGAGTTTGCTATGGATTATACATTTGTTCAATACAATAAGCATAAACAGTTAATTATTAAGGAATACAGCCGTAAAGAGTTTATTGCTGTGTGTTCCGATTTATTGTACCGGCCAAAAAAGCTATTTGTTGGATTGGGTGACTTCCTTGAAATTGGTGATTATAACCAATTGCTGGATGCCATCTTTTATGATGAGGAAAGCTCAATTATTGAGAACTTTCTTGATGAAGCAAATCGCACACTTTCTGGAAAAGGGCAGATACCATTTTCATTTTTAAAATTGGCAGTGTACTACCCTGATTATCTTTTAAAGGATGTACCCACTCAATGTGCATTAACTGTTGGTGCTAAAACCCGTCTTTTTCCAGGTGCCTGTCATTTTATGAATTTTATGAAACAGTATAATCCATCAATACTGACAGCAATTCCTTATGAACTGGCTATTGAAATTATAAAAAGAGTTGGGCTTGATGATAACCATCTTGTTGCAACAGAATATAAAAAGGCTACAGGCACTAAAAATATTGAATTATATGCAGGTGATATTGAACAATTTATTTCAGGCGAAAGGAAAATCATTGAAATTGAAAAATATATGGCACAAACAAATACAAAAGAAGAAGATGTCCTGTATATTGGAAGAGGTGAGTCAAGCGTTATCACGTTTTCCAAAATTAATTCTATTGCGTTTAATCCATCGGATGCAATCATCCCGTCATCTCATATTACTGTGTATGGCTCATCTCTGGAATCGCTCCTGGTATTATTTAATGATTCAAAAGAAATAAACAAATTTTTACTATCGGATATTGGCGAACACATTTTGCCGTCACTTATTGTATTATCCGATGTAAAAGAAAAACCAAAGGAGATAATCGAGTTAGAAAAAAAACACAGACGATTACAGGCAAATATTATTGGGCAAAGAATAGAACACGGCACTGAAAGTTACACTACATTAAAGCGTGATATTGAGTTATCATTGAGTGCGTACCCTTTTAATTTTCAGGCAATAAAGGATATGGTGCGTTCACGATTGGAAAAATTCAGAATAAATCCTGAAGCTTTTGTAAATGAAATATGTGCGATAGCTCAAAAGAGATATCAAAGCTGGGGTATGTAATATGTAACAAATTACCATAATCTGCGCTTTTGCCATATACGCTATATTGGGAGGGGGTACGATGGCATCCTGTAAGATTATATGTGCTGTATTATTAATTTTTATCATATCGCTGTTTTATTGGGATAATGTTTTTGCTCAATCTATTGGATATAATCAATTATTTTTAGGAACAACGTATAACAAAGTAAAAGATATATTGCAGTATCAGGATTATGATTACAAAGAAATGAAAATTGGTGTGATTAAAGTGATAACATATAATGATTCACAATCAAGTGGAATGTTAGTATTTGATTTTTTGGACAGATTATACACTCTAATTATTACAATCCCTGTTACTGATGCACAATTTGATCAATTGCAAAAGCATCTACAACATAAATATGGAGAATTTACCGTGGATAAGAATGTATTATTCTGTACCATAGGAATATACCGCATAGCTCTGTATCGCAATAAAAACGCACACACTGCTACTGTTGAATATGGCCACACCTTGCCGCTCTTCTATCCTGCAACACCAGCAGAAGAAAATCCATTTTCACAGTTTTAATATTTTCAAAGGAAACGATTGTGGGTAACTATCGCATATATGGCTTCATTATTCTTTTTATTTTATATTTGACGCAGGGTATTCCCTTTGGCTTTCAGGTTACTGCGTTACCGGTACTGTTTAGACAATCCGGAGTATCACTTACTATAATTGGATTTAGCAGTCTTCTATCATTACCCTGGATGCTTAAAATTGTGTGGGCGCCCCTTGTTGATAGATTCTGGATTGCTAAGTTTGGAAGAAGAAAATCATGGTTGGTACCTTTGCAAATGGTGATGGTTGCTTCAGCATATACTGCTACTCATATTGACATAGCTTTGAATCCAGCGTTATTTGCTGCCACTATTTTTGTCATGAACTTCTGTGCTTCTATACAGGATATTGCAGTTGATGGATTGGCAATAGATATATTAAAAGATAATGATTTAGGATATGGTAATGCCATCCAGGTTGTTGGGTACAAGATAGGGATGCTCGTAAGTGGTGGTTTTTTGGTGTGGTTAAGTTCATTCATTGGTTGGAAGGCTGTATTCCATGTAATATGCGGGGTTGTTGCAATTCCTGTATTACTTCTTATCCCTTTTAAAGAAAATAGTATAACGTACACACAGATCAAGTATATAACAATTAATGATATTTTTACACATATTACGCATGCTGTAAAACAACATGGTGTGATTATTGTATTTCTGCTTATAGCAACATATAAAACTGGAGAAACATTCATTGATGGAATGTTTAAGCCTTATCTGGTTGATCAGGGGTTTAGTGCTCAACAAATAGGTTTATGGCAGGGAATGTATGGTATGGCTGCTTCTATTGCAGGATCAATAATTGGCGGCGTGCTTTCATCGCGCTTTGGGATCTTTAATGGATTGTGGATTTCACTGCTGGTACGTGTAATACCATTAGGTGGTGAATGGTATTGTTCACTCATTGTTCCGTCAAGTGAATTGATTATTGCAGTTACTATCGCTGAACATTTTTTTGGTGGCATGCTGACTACTGCAATGTTTGCATTTATGATGTATACTGTTGACAGGATGATAGGGGCTACACACTATACTATGCTTGCAACTATTGAGGTACTTGGCAAATCACCTGGAATGTGGTTTTCAGGGTTACTTGCTGATACGTTTGGGTATTCGTACCTTTTTGCATTAGGAATTATTCTTTCAATTTTGCCAATAGTATTTTTAATAATGGTAAAAAAATTACGAATTATTTCTTAAAATTTGTTTATGAATAATGAAGTGTACACCTCTGGCAGAAGGCAGTGTTAGTATTGACTATTTCATATAGTCCTTGAATGAATATTGATAATTTATGAAAATGTTCTTTACTTTTTTTTAAATTTATATCTGGATATTACTAAATAATAATTAGACATTCTGGTAAACTGGATCCAATGTATAAGAAAATTATTTTTGGCATTGTTTTTTTTACTTTTACATTAGTATGTATAAGCTGTAATCAAACACAAACATTGCATAAGCAAAGGGCTATAGAGGGCGTTTTAGACCTTAGAAACTGGGATGAATCTGCAAATAATGTCATATCTTTAGATGGAGACTGGGAATTCTACTGGAATCAGCTTCTTGAACCATCTCAGTTTAAAAAAGGGATAAAACCTTTTACTTTTATAGAAGTTCCCAGGGCATGGAATAAACAGGGTAATTTCAGGTATTCTTTTTCTGCGTATGGATATGCAACATATAGATTGCGTATCATCCATGATACAAAGTACGTAGGGCAGATTAAAACGATAATAATGCCGTATGTACATACCGCGTATACTCTGTGGATAAATGGGAAAGTTGTTAGCCAGAATGGCAAGGTTGGCACATCAAAATCTACTATGGTTCCTTTTCAGCTTCCTATTATAACACAATTTGTTATTGATTCCACGGTAACAGAAGTTGTATTACACATATCAAACTTCCACCAACGAACGGGCGGTATCTTACGAAGTATAAAATATGGCAATTATGATATTATTAATAAACAATATGAACTGGACCTTTTCATGACATTATTTGTCACAGCTGCCCTCATTGTTATTTTGTTATATCATATTGGACTTTTTATTTTAAATAAAGAATATAGCACCAATTTATATTTTGCATTGTTTTGTGCAGTTATTGCATTTAGACTTTTATTAACTGATGAAAAGATTTTTGTTAAAATGGTTTCGTTTTTACCGTGGGATCTCTATTTGCGCATGGAGTATTTGACTATAGTATTTGGGATTATCTCCTTTGCACATTTCATGAATGGTTTATATCCTGGAAATGTAAACAAAGTAATACTACGAACTATTGATGTGTATTTTGGGTTTTTCGTTCTTTTTGTATTATTTGTACCTATATCAATAGTTTCAAATTCTTTACTTTTCATTCAAATTGGATTATTTTTATCAGCTTTTTATTTATTATTTGTTCTAATAAAAAGTATTTCTGTAGAATCGCTTAATTCTATCATACATATAGGCGGTTGTGTAATAATGTTTTTTACTCTTGTTAATGATATCTTATATACTCAGCAATTAATAAATAGTATCTACTTGTTTGAGATAGGATTATTAATTTTTGTCTTTACACAATCATTAGTTGCACTTGAAGAATCATTAAAGTTACAGAACCGGTTAATCACAATAAATAGTGAATTGCAGGTTGCACGGAGGATTCAAACAACAATTTTGCCTGAGGTTGTACCCACAACACCTTTGATACATGTTGAAGCATGTTATATCCCAATGGATGAAATAGGCGGCGATTTTTACCACTTTTATGAATTGGATGAACATAGGTTAGGGATTATTATTGCTGATGTTACCGGGCATGGTATTCCGGCATCTTTATTTGCATCTACAGTTAACATTGCATTTTCACTACAGCAAAATAATGCAGATAATCCTGCGTTAGTACTGTCTAATATGAATAATATTTTGTATGGTAAAACAGGAGGACAACCAATAACTGCCTTATATATGTATATTGATGCATTACAAAAAGTAGTGAAATTCTCAAGAGCAGGTCATCCACATCCTTTAATCTGGAAAAGCAGCAATAAGAAGGTTGTGGAGATTGAAATTCCCGGAAAAATACTGGGTGTCTTTGAAAATATTAAAAATGATATTGTAACGTACCCAATACACAGCAATGACAGAATAATATTATATACTGATGGAATTACGGAAATTCGAAATAGCAAAAATGAAATATTTGGTATTGAGCGTGTTATGTCATGTATTGAAAACAATCATCATAAAAGTACCAGGGAACTTATTGATAGTATTATTGATACAGCTATACAATGGGCAGGAAACAAGAATAAAATAACAGATGATATAACCATAGTGATTGTCGAAATTAAGTAAAAACCGCTCAAGACTATACAATTGCAATTGCATCTATTTCGATAGGAGCACCAGCTGGCAGATCAGAGACTCCTATACATGATCGTGCTGGCGGATTAGATGGGAAATATTTTTTATATATTTCATTCATTTTTTGGAAGTTGTGCATATCTTTAAGATACACAGTAATCTTGACAATATTCTGCATATTGCTGCCCGCATTTTCCACTATACTTTTGACATTATTCAAGACTAGCTCAGTTGCCCTTGTTATATCGTCAATTACAATATTTTTATTTATATCTATTGGAATAATTCCTGATATAAATAAAAATCCATTAGCCTCAACAACATGTGAATACGGACCGCCTTTTGGCAAATTATCAAAATTATGATGTGTAATTGCCATAGTAACCTTGTTAAAGTAGTTTTTTTTCTTCTAATTTTTTCTGAATGGATTGTAGCTGCTTGTAATTATTAATAATTTTGATCATGTACCGGTTATCTGGATCCTGTGATAGGTCAATCTCTAATGGTTTTTCATAAAATCGTGCCAGCAGCTGCTCGCCAGTTCTCTGGAATTTACAAAATATTATCACTTTAGGTTTCAACATGTCGCTGATGCCAAAGTCCTTGATAATAGCAAGCTCCTGTGTATTCAGTTCACAAATATCGTTATGTGTATAAAATGCCTGCGTATTGTTTAATATGGGGCCCAACCTATTGATGAAAATGTTAATTAATTGATAATCAAATTGCTGATTAATTGCATTTAATATAGCTTTCAGTGCATTACTTGGTTCTATAGCATTCCTGAAAGGGCGTTTTGATGTTAATGCATCATATATGTCGCACAATCCAATTATTTTGGGATATATGGGCAAGTTTTCATACGGTAAGCCGTAGTAACCATTATTGTTGTAGCGTTCATGATGAAATAATACTGATTGCAATACTATTGGATGGACATCCTTAATTTTTTTAAGTGTTTCATATCCAAGCTGAGGGTGGCGCTTCATTTTCTGAATATCGGTTATGTTATACTTGCCTTCTTTTTCAAGAAGGTTTTTATCTAATTGCATCTGACCGATGTCGTGTAAATACCCACCTAAAGCTATATTTTTAATCTCTTCCTTGTTAAAAGTACCAATCATGCGGGCAAGTACAGCACTCAAGATGCCTGCATTGACTGAATGGTTATAGATATATTCTTCATAACTTTTTAGATCTTTGAGAAGATTTAATGCTAAAATTTCAGTTGAAGTCAGGTCATTCACAATATCGGTAATAACCTTTTCAGCTTCATGAAATGCCATCTTGCTGATTTTTTGGCTATGAGCTATTTCATTCATTATCTCTTTTGATTTATTGCGGGCAATCTGCATCCTGAAAGTAGGAATAACGGCCATCTGGCCGTTGTCATTATAGTAAAGTATGTTGCCATACCGTGCTTTAATGGCATTTATTTTTTCAGCGGTTAAGGCTACACGTGGCGGTAAAACCACATCACCATCTTCAGATATTAGTGGATAAATGAAACTACTGTTAGGTTTGAGATAATCTACATCTATTTTTATTTTTTTTCCAGGCATTTAATAATCATAACACATGAATATTTGTTTGATAATATTTGTTTCAATATAGTTAAATTACTTATATAAATCAATTATATTTTTTTGTGATTGATTAAAAATTTTTGGCTGATTCCGTAATTTTGGGAAAATTGTACAAAATAAGAAAATTTGATAATCTTATTTCCCAAAATTCCGGGAAGATGGAAAATTTTAAATTACGTAAATACAGTAAAGTTTTTAATGGTTTGAAGCAAAATCTGAGCTGCATTAAGAGCATCTTCCCTTGTTAATCCACAGTCGTTATATAAAGAATCCGCCATAAATTTTCGTATAGCCAGGTATACATCTTCTGTTGGATAAAAAAGAAATGCAAAATTTTCACCCTGTGTTTTTAAGATTGTGAATGATGTATATAACATCAAAGGTTCTTTTGGTATCATTATCTTTTCTTGTTTTTGCCCGGTGATTATGGTCAGATCATCAAAACGGTAAGGTATTGATTTGCCAGCTTCTCTGTGAACTGGTTCTTCATATCTTCGTGAATATGAAGCAGGCTCAACCAATAGATGTGTTCTGCTCCCGTCTGTTTTAAATGTCAATCCTTCCGCAGTTTGATAAATATCTTTGACATTTTTATATGCAGTTACTTCATAAATTGAATATATTGAATCAGCATCAAAAAATGAACAAATTATAAACCCACCATTTGATGGTATCGTATTGCTCATGTATGCTTTAAAAAGTGCAGTTCCTTTTGCCATATAGTACCTCGTGATTATTGTTAAGAATAATAAAGAATAGATTAATTTGAAATTATTGTTCATCAGTATACATCAGGCAAAAGTTAAATGCAAACATTTTTTTATTTTATGTTATTTACACTATTTATTCCTGAATATAATTAATACACAAAATATGGAATTAAGTGTACTTCCGTTAACGCAGGTGTACTCCTGTACTATTTATTGTTTTTCTTTTTATATAAAACAATAGATAAGACTGTTAACAGAAAAAGTGAAAATATTATTAATTTATATTTATTGAGATAGGGGAATATAATTTCGTAATTAGATCCCAGAGTATACCCAATCGTAAACAGAATTGTTGATGTTATTGAAAGTGCCAGAAGATCTACCAGCATAAATTTATATAGTTTCATTCTGGCCAGCCCGGCAGTCAGAAAGATAACATTTCTAACGCCAAAAGGAATGAACCGGCCAAAAAATAATGTTTTTGCTCCATGAGATTGATAGTAATATTCAATTTTTTGTATTTTATCCAGTGGGTAAAATCTGGCTAATTTCTTGTGTTCCAGAATAAATTTCATTCCAAATCTGCCTAAGCAGTAAGAAATAATATCACTGGTATAAGCACCTAATACACAACCAGCAGCAATTTTAAACGTGTGTTCGGGTATAATAGTTGCTGCAATGGAAGCAGAAATAATGAAAATTATATCTTCTGATATAGGGAAATTAAATCCTGCGAGAACTAGTAATATGAAAGAAACATAGTGTAAATGGGGTGCAAAATCAAAAAGAAGCTGAGAGATGTATGCCATAGAAAATTCTCACCACTATATAATTATTTAATGATAAAGGGCTCGTATTTGATTGCTACAGAACCTTTTTTTACCCAGATGCGGATTTGTAAGGCATTTTTTCCATCTACCGAAGAGATTGTTCCTAATTCTTCAACAAGATCAATGGTATCAATCGAAAATTCGTAAAATATCTTTTTATCTGAAAAAGGATCGGATAATAATATGATCTTTGATTTATCGTATTGATGCTTTTTAGGGGTTCCTACAAAAGCTATATGATCTTCAAAAAAGTTTATATTCCTGTATTTGTCAATTGCAGTTTTATCGTTTTCTTTAAGAAAATTTAATAATTTAATCTGTTCTTCCATAACTATCTGCCAAACCTTTTATATTTTTTTTAAACCATTAATAATGACTTCAATGGATTCCTGTACAATTATCCCCTGTAAGGGTTTATAACTATCAGCAATCAGTAAATTGATCATTGTCATGATAATTCCACAGCATACTTTTGATAGCACTGGAATATAGGCATTACGTATAAAACCATGAGATATGCCTATGGTTAAAAACTTATTTAATTCCTCATATATTATGTTTTTCATTTTTTCAGGGAAAAAGGCAAACTTTGAATCATATGCATGAAGTAATAAAAATCTTAATTCACTACTAAATTTAAGCGCAAATTCACTTAATCTCAAAATTTCCTGTTTAATTATTGTAAAATAGTCTGATTGGGTAATATTTTCCGGTAGTGGGGATAATATAAAAATTGAGTCAATTGAATCAACTATAGGTTGGTAAATCTCGGTTAAAAGCATCTCTTTATCTTTGAAATATACATAGAATGTTCCGGTTGCCAGGTTGCAGTAATCCATAATGTCATTAATTTTTGTTTTTGAATAACCCTTTTCATTGAAAAGTTTTTCAGCAGCATAGAGAATTTTTGTTTTTGTTTCAGGTTTAACTATTTGTGGCATTTCATAATCCTTTGAAACTTATATAGTAGCAATAGTAAAATGGTATATATGTTTTATCAAGAAAATAAAATAGCTATGTGGTATTACATGCATATTAATAAACATAGACATAAGGAATAAAATACGTTATGAATACCTATGTCAGCATAGGTGTTCTGTCCATTATTAACTTATTAACAAAATAATTTTCCGCAATAATTAGTGAAATAAAACCTTGACAATATTTAAAATTTTAGTATATGTAAAATAAGAAGTACCAGGTATACAGAAAGAGAATATGAAGAAAATAACCAGTAAAATATATCCGTTGCATTTGCCTGCATTTGTAATAGCTATTGCTATACTTTTAAGTTTTATTGTTATTCAGAAATTTTATTTCACGATATTGCTAAATTCAAAGGTTACTCCCAATGTTATAGAGCAAATATTTGAAAATAATTTCAAAAAAGCTATCCAGTTTGATAGCGTTAGCATTACGTTAGGTGGTAATATCCGTCTTGAAAATATGAAGATAGCACCTACTACTGATTTTAATGATAATTATAATTTGATATCAAGTAAAAACGCAATTATCGATTTGAGTTATTTCAAGGCATTAACTGGTAAGATGGTAATCAGAGGGATAAGCTTTACAGATGCTTCCATGACAATTGTAAAAAATTATGGTAAAAGCTATCTGGAAACATTTCAGGGTATATTTTCAGGGATAGTAAATGATAATACTCTTAATCTGGATGATTTTTATATTGAAGCTGCTGGCAATTTAGTGTACAATGAAAGTCTCACTACAGATAAGTTAAGAGTTATAATTCACGATGTGTCGCTGGATATTTCACTTAAAAATAAACAATTATCATATAATATCAAAGGAGTTGTTGAGCCAATTGATAGCACTCTTGATAATGGCAAGATACATGTATCCGGAATTATTAATTACTCCGATGCAATGGTATATGCATCATCACATCATGCCATATATGCTAAGAAGCTAGATATGCATATAGCAAACTATTTTTTAAAAGAATATTCTGATTACCCGATAGTAACCAGGGGGTATTTTTATACTGATTGTATTGTTGATCATGGGTCGGGATTTACATTTAAAGGTATGGTTGAATTTGATAATTGTACAGTTGAAAACTATAACAACGTTCCTCATTATGAATTGATATCAAAAGATAATATAAGCATTAATGCACATATCTACTGTAATGAAGATTTATCCCGGATTGATGTGTCATCATTTGAATTTAATGATAGAGAAATTTCAGTTAATGCCAGCGTAAAGTATATAAAAGATAAAGTGCTGCAATTTGATTTTTCCACAAATAAGATTGATCTGGATGATTGTGATTATATTCAGTTAATACCAGGTATGTATTATGATGGTTCATTTAAGATACTGACACAATGTGATTTTGATATTGCTCAAGATACTATGAAGTCATTTAAAATATTATGTGATGCTCACGATGTGTCTATAAAGAAAAAAGTTGGCAACGTTACAAATGTATATCTGGAAAATGCAAGGTTAAAAATTGACGGCGATGTCAAATCTGTAATTATTGATTTCTTTACCAAACACAAAAAGTCTGATATATCAATACAATCAAAAATAAATATTGCTACATGGGCACCATTCACATCTACAACGGACATTACTGTTACTTCCAAACAGTTGCATTCTGATGTGTTGATGAATCTTGTAGTTGATGGCATATCATCATTATATACTGGTGCAATTGAAGATATGGGTATTGGCTACACTGAGATGTTTTTCAGGGATAAGCCATTTGGAAAATATTTAATTAATAATGTAATTAAACTAAAATTTAACATCGGAAAGCTGCTATTAGATAACAATGCACATCTAAAGAACATTAGTGTTGATCTATTATCAAATAAAGGTGCTATATCAACTCAATCATTTACATGTGAAGGATATTCAGGAATATATTCCTTCAATATAAATGCATTTTGTAATTGTGATTATCCTAATCTCAGTATTGCTGCCGGTGTATCAAATTTTGATTATGGAAGATATTTACAGGATTGCGGCAAAAAAAATGCAACGGGAGTGCTGAATGCAAGCGTAAATTATTCTGTATCAGGTTACCGCTTAAGCCATCTTTTGCAAAATGGCAATGGTGTATTGCAGGTAACTATCGCCAATACCCTGTTTGAGAACACACTGCTACAAAAAAAGATTGGTGAAATTGCCAGAAGTTGTAACATAACATTTCCTGATGCACTATGGCGATGCAACAGGCTGAATGTAACCATTAATCATATAGCCGACAGATGGATTCTGCAGAATTTGTTTATTGATACAGATATGATGCAGCTTGGTGGTTATGGAAGCTATACAGTTGATAAAGGACTCTCATTGCCATGTTATGCAACATTGTTTACAAAAGAGGGGCCGGCCATCAAGGGGTCACAAAGGATAAATTTTGTCATAACGGGTAATCTTAATAATCCGGTGATTGTGGCCGGCACACCCTGCAGCAAAAAAGAAATATCAGTCTTTGATGTCAATTAATTCATAAATTTTTACCGGCAATTGCTTTCCTTTAACCCGTACAAGGTCCAATTCACGAGCTATTACATGATCCTTCACATGTTCATAAGTAAATTCACTGATTATTATATTCGTGCCATATTGTTTATTTGTTCCTTCAAGGCGTGCACCTAAGTTTACATTATCACCCATGAGTGTATAGTCCATACGTGAAGCAGAACCCATATTGCCAACTACCATTTCACCAGTATTTATTCCAATACCAATGTGCAGGGCTGGCTTGTTCATCTGTACCCATCGTTTATTCAATTGTTCAAGAACCTGTATCATCTCTACTGCACATTTACATGCTAACAGCGCATGGTTATCTTGTGGGATGGGTGCTCCCCAGAATGCCATGATTTCATCACCAACGTATTTATCAAGTGTTCCATCATACTTAAATACCAGTTCAGTCATTGCCTGTAGATATTCATTAAGATGTTCCACCAGCTCCTCAGGTGTCATCTTTTCAGAAATAGTGGTAAAACTTCGTATGTCAGAAAAGAGTACCGTGAGAATCTTTTTATCACCGCCAAGTTTTAATTTATCTGGATGTTTCAATAACTCATCAACAACAGTTTTGGAAACAAATTTGGAAAAAGTTTGCCGTATGTATTTTTTCTCCTGTTGTTCTGTTAATACTCTTAAGGCAATAATAAGTGAGAATGTGGTGCCAACCTGAATGATGGGTGATGCAAATATAGTAATCATGTTAAATACATCAAAGAGCAGGTAAGAACCTATTATATAGAATAATGCAAGACCAAGAGTGAAGGCAACGGATATAATAATTGAAACCCGGGGAAGAATGAAACCTAAAAGCAGTGCAATGACAAGTAAAATAAGTATATTCTGCCAAGTGCTAAATTTAAAAATAAAATCCTGGTTTAGTATTGTGTTCAAGGCGTTGGCATGATGTTCAATCCCAAAAAGGTCGCCATAGGGTGATTTGTGAATATCTGTTGATATACCCGTTGATGCGTATGCAGCAATCAGAACTATTTTATCTTTCAACGATGTGTTCTGTATTTTTCCATCGCGGCAAAAATAATAGTATGGATAATGAGTAAAACTACCTGGCCCGCCAATAAAATTAATATCCATAAAACCTTCATCATCAATCGGAATCACTATGCTATTATCAGGTGTTGGTTTTGCCATTTTTTCTCTTGGGATGTTTGATAGTTTAATATACCTGCCCATGGAGATGGTTACATCTTTTTTGGTAATGCCATAGTAATGCATGACTATCAAAAGGTCAATAGAAGGATAATACTTACCTTTGAATTTGATAATTAAAGGAACTTTTCTATTCACATGGTCAGCATCAGGACGTATGTTTGCAAATCCTAATCCTATTGCGGCCTGCGATAACAATGGTGTTGGTGGGACAGCTTCTTCAACCCATGGCATAGAATTATCCTGTGGATCAACAGGAAAAGAGTAGATATCCAGAATGCGCATACGTTCAGCAATATCAGTGTATTTTACATCAACCTCTTCTGTTTCAAATGGATAATCTAAAAATACACAATTTGCCTCTTTTATGGCTCTGGCAAAGTCTTCCTCATACGGTTTGTGGTCCAGGAACATGATATCAAAAAACATTGCTTTAGGATTGCCTGTTCCAACGTATCGGGTAAATTTTGCATGGTATGACCACGGGAATGGCCATTTTATTCCTTCATTGTCAAACTCACGGATGGTATTTTCATCAATTCCTAAAATAATAATATCATCACGTGAACGGGGATTTTTACGACTCATCCGCACACCATCTTGCAGTTTAACGGCTTTTTCAGAAGGGTCACGCAGATAGAATCTGAAATTGATGGAACCGTATTCAAGTCCATCTAATAGTTTTGTTTGTGAATATAAAAATGATAGGATAACAAATACAGCTAAAGATAATCCCAAACCCAAAATTTGATTTTTATTAATTTGCATATGTAGTACCCTTACAATTCATAAAATAATAGTTTTGTTTGTGACAAATTGAATTAAGTAAATTGACTACTATACATAAGTAATAATTGCAAGTTTTTTATTAAATTCTTGACAAAATAATTTTTGTAAAAAAATCACTTTGTATCCTATGTATCACAGATGTAGTGGTATAATACTGTACATAATGCTCTTGTGTGCAATTGCACGCAAATACACTGATGTCATATTCACATTCATGTGTACGTTATTTTGGGAAGCGGTGCTTTTATCCTGTCATTTCTTCATGCAGAATGTGCGTATTGACGTTGTACTAACAAATTGAAATCTTCAATGACGGTATATTACATATAATTTCTGGTGAAGAGGTATCAACTTGATTATCAAGGAATATATTGCACAAACTGTTGGACAGGCATTGGCAAAACTTTTACAGGCAAAGAATATTTCATTAGAGCTATCGCCCGCAGTAAAGGTTGAGTATCCCAAAGAGGAAAAATTTGGGGATTATGCAACACCTATTGCAATGGAGTGTGCAAAAATTCTCAGGATGTCGCCCATCCAGATTGGTGAAGAGATAAAACAACATATTGATGATAAGATCTTTGAGCGTGTTGATGTGGTTAAGCCTGGCTTTATCAATATATTTTTATCGCTGCCGTTTCTGTTACAAAGATTGGAGGAGATAGTAACTGTTAAGGATGAGTATGGTAAAAATAAAAAGACCAATCCAAGAAAAGTTAATATTGAGTTTGTGTCTGCAAATCCTACAGGTCCTTTAAATGTGGTCTCTGCGCGTGCTGCCGCAGTGGGAGATACTCTTGCAAACCTTCTTACTGCAAGTGGTGATATAGTGCACCGTGAATTTTATGTGAATGATTATGGCAATCAGGTGTTATGGCTTGGAAAATCGGTGTGGATACGATACAAACAGATGCTGGGAGAAGACGTCCCATTCCCGGAAGAAGGTTATCACGGTGAATATGTAAAGGATATTGCTCGATACATACATGAGCACTTTGCACAGGAACTATCGCACAAAAAAGATGAAGATGAAATTATTAATTTCTTTGCACGTAAAGCTGTAGAATATAATGTTGCATCACAAAAAAAAGATTTAGATAGATTCAACGTTACCTTTGATACATGGTTTCATGAAAGCACCTTGCATCAAGACGGCAAGGTAATGCAAGTCTTTAAGTATCTTGAATCGCTTGGTGTTATACGTGATGAGGATGGCAAGAAGGTATTTGTATCCACGCAGTTTGGTGATGATAAGGACAGGGTGGTTGTGCGCGATGACGGAAGACCAACGTATTTGATGGCTGATATTGCATATCACAGGACAAAAATTGAGCGCGGATATGATCTTATTATTGATATCTGGGGCCCGGATCATCATGGGTATATTGCCCGCCTGGTTGGTGCAATGAAGGCAATGGGGTATGATGAAAAGCAGTTCAGGATTCTTATTTCGCAACAGGTAAATCTTCTAATGAATGGTGAAGCGGTGAAGATGTCCAAACGGTTGGGGACATTTTCCACCATGCGTGACCTTATTGATGAAATTGGGACTGATGTTGCACGCTATTTCTTTGTGATGCGTTCTATGGAAAGCCATCTGGATTTTGACATTGACCTTGCAAAGCGCCAGAGCAGTGAAAATCCAGTATTTTATTTGCAATATGCTCATGCTCGTATTTGCTCAATATTCAGGGAAGCACAAAACAGGAATATTTCTTATAATAAGGCGATAGTAGATGTGGAACATTACAACAATCCTGAAACGATTGCATTGTTAAAGCTTATGGCTCGTTTTCCTGAAGAAGTATATGATGCGGCAACAAGCTTTGAGCCACATCGTATTACCGTGTACTGTATGCGCCTTGCACAGGCTTACCATAAGTTTTATACTGAGCACAGGGTATTGTCTGACGATACAGCCCGCACGCAGAGCTATCTGACATTATGTGATGGTGTGCGTATTATTTTGAAAAATGCACTGGCATTACTTGGTGTCAGTGCACCTGAAAGGATGTAAAAATTGCAATGTAAAAAAATAAATTATTGATTTTTTATAGCTGCAACAGTTGTATTACAATAAATATCACTTAAAAATGTATGAATGCCACTTGTAAGCATACTATGGCTTTGAGGATGTGTGTATATATCATTCTACTCTGAGAATACATACTATTGTTGAATAATGCATCAAATACTATTATGTTAACGACAATTACATGAAAGTTGCACTTATCGCTACAGGCAGTGAACTGGTGAGTGGCCGTGTTCATGAAGGAAATAATTATTTTTTAAGCCAGCATCTACATGCAACAGGATTGGCGGTTGTAATGCACTTTGTGGTTGGTGATGACCGTGAGCTTTTGCGCATGTCAATAGAATATGCGCTGGGTATTGCCGATGTAATTGTTATTTCAGGAGGGTTAGGGCCAACCATTGATGATATTACCTTTGAAACTCTTGAAAAAATGTTTGGATTAAAGCCGGTAATCCACAAGCCTTCAAAAGAACGCATGGAGTATTTCTTTAATACAATTGGAAAATCTGTATTGCCATCGGATCTTAAGATGGTGACAGTTCCTGATAATGCAGCAGTGTTTGATAATGATACCGGGCTTGCACCGGGTTTTGCTATCAGGGCTGGGGGAAAAGATATTATAGCATTGCCAGGGGTTCCACGCGAATTGCATGCTATGATTGGTAAGGTTACCGATTATCTGGAACACAACTATCTATTGAAGAAAACAAAATCTGTAACATTCAAGGTTGTCATGATGCGTGAAGCTGAAGTTGATGCGGGGGTTGGGAAGATAATTCATAACATCAAAGGTGTTGATGTTTCTATAACATACGACGCAGGAATGACTACAGTAGTGCTCAGTACTAACGATGAATCCATGTTACCGGTTGATAGTATAATTGGTAAGGCAAAAGAGCTTTTTGGATCAAAATTAATATATGGATATAATTCATTAGAAGAAAAGATTGTTAGAGTATTTACACATCATGGTAAAACGATAGCTATCGCAGAGTCATGTACCGGAGGTCTTGTTGCAAAAAGAATCACGGATATACCTGGTTCTTCAAATGTGTTATTAGGTGGCATTGTGGCCTATAGTAATCAGGCAAAGGTATCGCTGTTAGGGGTTAATCCAGCTACATTACGTACGTATGGTGCTGTGAGTAAGGAGACAGCGCGTGAAATGGCTACTGGCGTTAAGGAAAAATTTAATGCTCGTTATGGAATTTCAATCACCGGTATAGCCGGACCTGATGGGGGAACTGAAGATAAACCGGTAGGGTTGGTATGCTTTGGCATTGCTGGCAATGACATATTCACCACACAGATGCAATTTGCAGGCAACCGTGAGCAGATACGTACAATGGCAACCAATTATATCTTAACCAGACTGTTAATATATGCAGGGCTTGAATGAAAAGGGTAATTATTATATATATTGTGCTACTGGTTCTGGGTGCTTCTTCATACGCAATAGAAAGCTCACAATTGTTTGAGCAGGGTATGGAAGCATTCAGGATGGGGAATTACGGTTCGTCGGAACTTATATTCAGAAAAGTAATTGATGCTAATGATTCATATAAGGACAGGGCATGGTACTATCTTGCGTTATCAATATTTTATCAAAAACAGTACCGTTCAGCTATCTTTGAGTTAAATAGATTTTTGCTTTTGTGTACCACGCCTGACCTGTGCAGCGAAGCACGGTTCTGGATTGCAGAATCATATTATGCACTCAATGATTATATCAAAGCCATTGAAGAATACAACAGGTTCATTTCACAGAGCAAAAATAAACAGCTGATAATAAATTCGTATGACCGAATAGGCGAAATTTACTTCAATCAAAAACGGTATGATGAAGCAATCATTGAATGGAAGAAAGCATTAACTATAAGCAGTAAAAAATATCAGGACGAAAGCCGAGTAATAAAAATTGGTGAAGCGCTGTTCTTAAGCGAGCGCTATGAAGAAGCGCTGGATATGTTAGAGCCTTTGATTCATGCTACTGGTGAGCTTACCATACAGTCAAAAGCAAGACTGCTGGTTGGAAGGATATACCAGCTTACCGGCAAGCACTGGCAGGCAATAAAATATTTCAATGAAATTCCTGAGTCCATGTTGCGTGTGCCGTCTTTTCTGAGTGTGCAATATTTCAAAGCTTTATCATATATTGCATTAGGAGATACATATAATGCCCGTCTAAATCTTAAATCGTATATACTTATTTCTACTGATGATGTGCCATATCACTATAATGCAAAATACGAATTGGGGAGGATACTTTTAAACACCAAAGATTCTGATGAAGGAATGGCACTGCTGGATGAAGTGTATACAAATAGTAATGATATAGAATTAAGAAGCAATGCTTCGTTTGAGCTGGCAAAGGTCTATCTTAAAAATAACAATAATGAAAAAGCTATCCCCTATTTAGAAAATGCTGTTTCCACCAGTGATGCTGAAAGTCAAAAATATGTCATGATGACCTTAACCAGATTATATATAACTACTGCACGCTATGATGATGCAAAAAGGCTTCTGGATTTTATGCTGGAAAAATACCAGTATGAAGAAAATAGGGATGAAATGCTTTATTTAGTTGCCCAGGTATATGTAATGCAGGGAAACATCCCCAAAGCACTGGAAGTATTTGAGGAAATAAAGGCAACCAATCCTTTTTCACAATACCTGGCTGAGCTTGATTATGTAAAGGCATTAGAAGCGTTTAAAAAAGGGCAGTTTAACGATGCCATAGATTATGGCAATAGATATTTAAAAAATCAAAGAATTGATAACAGATATGAAGCATTAATTTTATTGGCAGAGTCATATGTAAAGATAAACAATACAAAGAAAACCATTGAAGTCATCGATCAGTTAATAATCCGTTTTCCAAAGAAGGCAGGATTAGAAGAAATACTATATGAATTATGTGCTGTATTGAAAAGTCAGGGTGTTAACGTGGAGCGGTATTATTCATTTATTATTAAAAATTATAATGAGTCAATAGCAGCGGGAAAAATATTTATAGAAAAAGGTGATGATGCTTATAAAAAGAAAAATTTTCAGGTTGCTACATATTTTTATTCACAATATCTGGCAACAAAGGGAAGGCCGCGTGAACGTTCAGTACTTTTATTTTATGTACGGTCACTCTATGAATTAAAGCAATATAATACAATTATAAAAACATTGCTTAACAGTGATTACTTAACTGTGGATGATTTAACAACAAAATTGCTATTAAAATGGCTGGCAAAAAGCTTTTATGCAATAAAAGATTATTCCGCTGCATTGACATATTTCGTGAAAATACCTTTCCAGGACTACAATAAAGAAGATTTTGTAGTAATAGCGGATACAGCATTAAAGGCTGGACAACCGGAGATAGCAACTGATATCCTTACGTATGTTGAAGAAGATGATTATTATGCTGGCATTGCGTATTCAATTGCTTTATATTACAGAACGAACGGGAATAACGAACAGGCATTTGATTATTTTACTAAAGTTTTACTCAGGAAACCAGATAGCAGTGTTTCTGATGATGTAAAAGTAAACCTGGCACAGATTTACATTGAACGTAAAGAGTTTGAAAAAGCTATTGAACTGGCACAATCCATTCAGAAGAATGAACTAGAAAATCTGCGGATCAGTATAATGGCTATTGCATATTTCAATTCAGGCAATACTGCTGAAGCGTTGAATGTTATTTCAGGTAAACTTAATAATATTTTAAAAACTGAATACGCAGATGAAATAGTGAAGTTTTTGTTGATGTATTATTATGAACAAAATGATTTAAAGAATTATCAGAATATGTATGTGCATGGCATAAAAAGAAACCGTTTGATATCGTTATCAAATTATTATTATGGCATGATGATGTATAAAAATAATAATTACTCACAGGCTTTACAGTTTTTTAACAGTGCGTTACGATATAATGATGAATATGCGCATGCTTCATTTTACTATGCAGCTTTAATATATCTTTTAGTACAGCGTAATTTTGCTACAGCAAAAAAGTATTTTGACCTATATTTTTCCAAAGTCAATGATACTGAAATCAATTATTATAATGCAAAAGTGTATCTATCATTGTTGTTGTACGAGATGGGTAAAAAAGATGATTCCAGAGATATCGTATATCAGATAGTTAACTCAGATTCAAATGTACTTGCAAAAATTAAGGCACAACATCTTATTCGTGAGTATGGTTTTCAAGAGCCAATACAATAATCAGAGGAAGATATGAAACATTATACTTTTCTTGTGATTCACGGACCAAATTTAAATCTTCTTGGGGAAAGGGAACCAGCAATATATGGTACTCTAACGCTTGAAGACATCAATAGCAGAATAGCTGAATTTGCAAAAAGCAACAATTGTATGGTTAGTTTTTTCCAGTCTAACAGTGAAGGCCAAATTATAGATTATATTCAGAAAAACAGAAATTGCGATGGTATTATTATTAATGCCGGAGCGTATACTCACACTTCAATTGCTATCCGTGATTGTATAGCTGCTATAAAGCTTCCGTGCGTGGAGGTTCACCTTTCCAATATACATTCACGTGAACGCTTCAGAAGGCATTCATATATTGCACCTGTATGTATTGGACAGATTTGCGGATTTGGGTACTACTCATATATTGTGGCGTTGCAGGCTTTGATACATTATCTGGAAAATAATGCAAGGTGATTTTATTTCTATGAACTATCGCACAAGAATAAAAAAAATACAAAAATACTTATTAGAAAAACGACAATTTCCTTATCTTGTTGCAAGTCTGATCAACATTAAGTATTGTACAGGATTTGAAGGTAGTTACGGATATCTGATTTTCTTTGAAGATGAGACAGTTTTTGTTTCTGATTCGCGGTATGAAGAATATGCTTTGACGATATTGCCAAAAAATGTACATTTTGTGTTGCAGGATAAGGATTTTTTTAAAACGCTACAGTCATTGATGAAACAAAAAAAAATAAAGAACATATTTTTTGAAGAGCATTCCATCACTTTATCACAATACAGAACATTTAAGGAGCAATGTAAGGGCATAGCAATTAATTATGGCGGGGATGTAATAAACCAGTTGCGTATTATCAAGGATGATGATGAGATTGAAAATATTAAAAAAGCAGCTCAGATAACTGATAAATGTTTTTACCATATACTTGAGTTTATTAAACCTGGTGTTACTGAATGGGACATTGCTATTGAGATTGAATATTTTTATAAAACCAATGGATGTGAGAAAAATTCATTTGATACTATTGTTGCTTCAGGAGCAGGGTCGTCAATGCCACATTACAAAACAGGCGCTAAAAAAATAAAGGCAGGTGAACCGGTACTTATTGATATGGGTTGTGTGTACAGAGGTTATTGTTCGGATATTACGCGAACAGTCTTTGTTAAAGATATCCCTGATGGTATCAGTACAATTTATTCTGTTGTAAAAGATGCCCAGCAAAAAGCCGTAGATGCCGTAAAACCAAATTTAACTACAAATAAACTTGACAGTATTGCAAGGGATTTTATAGCTGCAAAAGGATATGGTGCTTTATTTGGTCATTCGTTAGGACATGGTGTTGGTCTGGACGTTCATGAACTACCGGCAGTAAAACAAAACGGAGCGGTGGCTTTAAAAAAGGGTATGGTTATTACAATAGAACCTGGTATATATATACCAAGAGAAGCAGGCGTTAGAATTGAAGATATGGTGCTGGTAACTTCTTCAGGGCACGAGGTATTAACTAAAAGCACTAAAGAGTTGATTGTTTTATGAATAATGAAGTGTAAACACCTTATCAGGTGGGTGTGTACATTGTAATTTAAATATTTTTATTTTGTTCAGGGGAGTTAGTATCCATGATTACAAGTAATGATTTACGGAACGGTACAATTATCAAGGTTGATGGAGATTTATATTCAGTTGTTGAGTATCAGCATGTAAAGTTGGGGCGGGGTGGTGCATTTGTTCAAACAAAATTGAGATCTTTGACAAGAGGTGTCATTGTTGACAGGAAGTTTAAAGGACAGGAAAAGGTTGAGGATGTCAGGGTTGAAAAAAAGACGTTACAGTATTTGTATGATGAAGGCGACACCCTGGTTTTTATGGATACACAAAGTTATGATCAGATTCATGTGGACAGGAAAAAGGCCGGGAATCTGCTTAACTACATAAAAGAGGGTGATAGCGTTGAAGCAACCATGCATGATGAGGAAATATTATCTATAGAGCCCCCAATATTTGTAGTATTGAAAGTCACGTATGCTGAACCAGGTGTTAAGGGTGATACTGCTACAAATGTTTTGAAACCAGTAACCGTTGAAACAGGTGCCACTGTTCAGGTGCCAATTTTTGTCAACGAAGGTGATGTAATAAAAGTTGACACGCGGACAGGAGAATATGTTGAACGTGTGAAAAAATAATTACGTATGTAATGAAAGTGTACGCACAATCGGAAAAAGACGTATTGAAAACGTATTGTATTCCTGCTATGATAGTTGGCGGGAATAAACATACAATATAAAATTTTAATCAAAAGATTTACAATGTGAAATCTGAAATTATAACCAAAGAAGCATATACGGCATTTAAAAAAGGTTCGTATGTAGTTGCTGTCCAGTTGTTAGAAAAAAATATTAATATTTCCAATGATCCGTATGATTATTTTTTATTGATTTTATCGTATTTGTTTACAGATAAGCTTATGCAGGCAGAAACTGTTTTGCGCAAGGCTCTGCGGCAATATCCTTCTTTTTTTCCACTTCTTGAAATCCAGGCATTTTTAATATTAAAAGCTGCTAAATCAAAGGATGAAGCCTGCACAGGATACATTGATATATTAAAAGTTTGGCCTGGTAATAAACAGATAAATAAGATTATAACAAAAATACAGGAATCAGATGATTTTGAGCAATTCCAGAAAAAAGCAAAACTTAAGGATTTCATTAGAGTAAAACCCCCAAAAAAAATAAAGACACAACATTACCGGGACGTGAAGTACAATACAAATATCAAAAAAGTAGCTTCTGTACTAATAAGCCTGGTAGTGTTGATAGCAGGTATTGTATTTTTTCCATCGCCACTTGCAAAACTCATAAATGAAAAAATTGAAGTTTTGTTCCCACACCATAGTGAAGTCAAAAATCTGGAAGATATATCACACATCTCACTTGATGGTATGCATTACGATATCATTGACAAAATACAAAAAGTGCGCACACCTGAATTGTATGTAACAAACGACGCCTGTATACAGGATTTTAATCGGGCAAAGTGGCTGATAAAAGAAGGCAAGGAAAATGATGCCATGATATTGCTGAACAAGATTGATGCAAGCAATGCAAATTTCAGAGTAAAAGAACGGGTTGCATTTTTAAAAGATTTTATACATCGCAATAAGGAGCGTACGGTTGCCCTATTTTCATACACGGATGTCATGCAAAAGCCATATCTATATAAAGGCATAAATGTAAAATGGCAGGGTAAGGTAGCAAATTATAAAAAAAAGAATGGCAATACCTTTCAGCTAATGATCAATTATTCAGAAAATCGATTTGATGGCATAGTAGATGTATATGCACCTTTTGAAGTACAATCTTTAGCTAATGGGGCGATAGTAACTGTTGAAGGAATCATCACCAATATTATTGGTCAGAAGATTGTAGTTATGCAGGCAAATAATATTGAAATCAAAAATTAGAGTTTTTATGATTAACTATACTCAACAAAGCGAGAGTTTATTATGAAGGTAGTATTGAAAGAATGCACTCAATATGAAGTTGATACAATCAAAGAAACAGTAATGGCAGCTTTACACCGGTTGCAGTTTGATTTTTCAAAACTTTACAATGCAAAAGTTGCAATAAAACCTAATTTATTAACTTCTGCGTCACCTGAATCTGCAGTAGTTACGCATCCTGCTTTTTTTAAAGCAATAGTTCAGATTGTTACACAGCACGGTGGAGTACCAGTACTTGTTGAATCCCCTGCAGTTCATTCCTTGCAAAGAGTAATGAAAAAGACAGGATATGATGCGATAGTAACTGAAGAAGAAGTGCTGGTTGCCGATACATCAGATTGCATGATAATTCATAATGAAAATTCTCATCATTTTAAACGATTTGAAGTTCCAACAATATTAGCTGAATGCGATATACTTATCAACATTCCAAAGTTTAAAACACATTCTTTAACCTACATTACATGTGCAGTAAAAAATTTATTTGGCACAATTCATGGAATGAAAAAATCTCAGTGGCATATTAAAGCAAAAAGTAAAGATGATTTTGCAATGATGCTTCTGGATTTATATCAGGCGTATTTAACGGATAAGGCATTACCACAAACTATAGTCCATATTGTTGATGCCATAACAATGATGGAAGGTGATGGACCAGGACCAAGTGGTAGGCCAAAATTTATGGGAGTAATTGCTACATCATACAATGCAATAGCAGTTGATTATGCTCTGTCACAGCTTGCAGGTTTTGATATAGAAAATATACCTACTATTACTCAGGGTTTTAAACGGGGACTTTGCGCTACACCAGATAAAATTGAAATTATCAAGGATGAAGGGATCTTTGCTGATTATCAATGTGCTGCGCCTAAAGATTCAGGTTCAACAAAAATTCTTGCTATACCACTTATAAATAGATTATTAAAAAATCTTTTTATAGCAAAGCCACTACCTGATCCTGAAAAATGTACACTCTGTTATCAGTGTAAAAAGATTTGCCCGGTAAAAGCAATAAGCATTTCAACGGATGGTAAAGTGCCACATTATGATTATTCAACGTGTATACGGTGTTATTGTTGTATGGAAATATGCCCGGAGTCAGCGATATCGTTAAGTAAACCCTTATTTAAGAAAATCTTACGGTGATATATTATTTTTGAGAGGAAATTTATGGAGCAAAAGGATACTATACGCAAAATTGTCGTTATTGAGATAATTGTTTTTCTTTTGATTATTGTATTTATATGGGCAGAAGAAATATTTGATCTGCCACATATGCTTTTAAATGCGGAACCTACCCCTGTAAATTATGAAGAAAGTTTTATGGAAACTTTTATTTTTACCGTTATATTTGGCTTTTTGATATACCACACTATAAAAATTTTGATGAAAATACGTAATTTGGAATCGTTTGTACGAATTTGTTCAGGTTGTCATAAAGTGTATGTGAATGGAAGATGGGTATTGCTTGAGGAGTATTTTAATAGTTATGCAAACAAAAAAACATCGCATGGTTTATGCGATGACTGTAAAAACTATTATAAAAAATCTAATTAGCGGAGGAGGGACTCGAACCCCCCACACCACGGATATGAGCCGTGTGCTCTAACCAACTGAGCTACTCCGCCTTGGTAGCGCGGGCAGGATTTGAACCTGCGACCTTTGGGTTATGAGCCCAACGAGCTACCAGCTGCTCCACCGCGCGATCGTTTTAACGAATTGACAATCTATTTATAATATACATTATAGTCAATCATTTTTCAAATTCTTAATATTTTGTTTATAAGCAAATTATTTTTTTATTCTTTCCAGAGCAAGCAGGCTTAATTCAGGATCTTTACCACATTGCGTCATTCCAGGTCCCGATTGGCATCGGGACGGGGTCTATGAGCCATATTGAGCTACATCATTTCTTAGACGTGTGATTTAAGTTAATGTTCTAAAAATTCAGTCATGAAGAAAAATTTTAAGAAATAATTTACCAATGATTTCTTAAAAATATTTAGTTAATAAAACGGTTTACACCCCGCTGCCTTCGGCGGGGGGTGTACACTACGTTCATTATGTTTACAAATTTTGTTTAAAGGAATAAATCGTGGAAATAATTTGTAAAAAAAAATTAAATTTTATTAATATTATTGTTGAAATTTTGCAATGTGATATAATACTGTCAATGTTCTCTTTTAAGAAGAGGGGGTGATATTATTTAAGGGCTAAAACCTATTAGCGGTTTTAGCATTTTGATTATTTAAGAGCGCAAAAAACCCAAAGGAATTATAATCCCCAGGGTGGCGAATTTAAGTTAACCTTAAAAACCATTCTTAATGCATACACTCACCGTAGTGTAGGTGAATTTATAAAATGAGGTGGTTGCCCATGGAGGGTTTAGGTACACACATCATTGCGGAACTCTTCAACTGTAACGAGTTTCACATCAACAATTTAAAAAAGGTTGAGGAGGTGTTGACGGCCGCAGCCGAACTCTCTAAAGCCACTATCATCCAACCATTCTTTCACAAATTTTCTCCATACGGTATTAGCGGAGTCATCGTCATTGCCGAGTCGCATATCACAATCCACACATGGCCGGAATATGGGTATGCAGCGGTTGACGTCTTCACCTGCGGAGATCACAATTACAAGGTAGCTATCGACTATATCACTGAACAGCTGGAAGCAGAGCGATGTGTTCTGTACGAGATGCGGAGAGGTGTGCTGAGCGATAGCAAGGTAAAAAATGTACCAGTAATTCGGGAGGTGGAAAATGTTAACTACATTGACTAACGACATACTTAAAACAATTCCGACCATTGACCAGTTTGAAAAATTGGGTGCATGGGGATTGTATTGCAGCGTAGACATTCATAACTGCGATCCGGATATAATCCGCGATGCAGAGATGATTCGGCAGTATGCTATTCAGTTGTGCGATCTCATTGAAATGAAACGATTTGGGGAAACCACAGTTGTAAATTTTGGTGAGGATGAGCGTGTTGCTGGTTTTTCAATGGTGCAGCTAATAGAAACTTCAATGATATCAGGTCACTTTGCCAATCTGACAAATACTGCCTACATTGATATATTCAGCTGCAAGTATTATGACCCTGAAGTTGCTGCACAGTTTTCACTGAGCTACTTCAAGGGTAGCGACTATACTCTGAATGTCGCATTGAGAAAGTAATACGCAATTAAGGGGAAGGTACAAGGTACCTGCCCCCTTAATTTTATATGCCTACCAGAAATTTATCAGCATTACATTTACATTTTACCACAACTACAAATTCAGGAGGTATGAGATGCCCTTTGAATCAAGCGTATGGATTGAAGAAATGTATGAAATGGAAAATGGACGTACCATGAAACTTAAGGTGACAGATAAACTGGCAACCTATGATTCAAAGTTTCAGAGGATTGAAATATATAACACAAAGGCATTTGGCAGGATGTTGGTGCTTGATGGTGTGTTTATGACCACAGAAGTAGATGAAATGGGTTATCATGAGATGCTTGCACACGTACCCATGTGTGTGCATCCCAATCCCAAACGGGTACTTGTTATTGGTGGCGGTGATGGCGGAACATTACGTGAAGTGTTGAAACACAAAGAAGTGGAAAAAGCTGATATTTGTGAGATAGATGGTGATGTAATACGACTTTGCCGTGAATACATGCCTGCCTTATCGTGCTCGTTTGATGATCCACGTGTTACAGTGTATACCGAAGATGGAGCAAAGTTTATTGCAGAAAGAAAGAAAGCGTATGATATCATCCTGGTTGATTCTTCTGATCCCATTGGCCCTGCTGCGGTGCTGTTTTCTGAAGAGTTTTATAAAAATTTAAGCGAATGTCTGGATGATGATGGTATAGCATCAACACAATCAGAATCTTTATTCTATCATCCAGATATTATTGCTACACTGGCTACGTACAATAAAAAGTTCTTCAAAGTACCTTCGTATTATTATACGATGGTGCCCACATATCCAAGTGGCATGATTGGTTTTTCATTTTGCTCTAAGAAATACCATCCCATAAATGATTTTAAAGAGGAAAGAGCAAAAGCCCTGTTGAATCAACTAAGATATTATAACCCGGATGTACACAGGGGTGCGTTTGCGTTGCCACAATTTATCAGGACAAAATTAGATGGTATCCTGTATTAGTATCTGATGGATACAATCGATTGGATCATTGTTTTTGCATATAGTGTGTGTGTTGTTGGCATTGGGTATATAATAGGGAAAAAACAAAAAAATCAGTCTGATTATTATATTGCGTCACAGAAAGCATCAGCCTGGTTAACAGGATCATCGCTTGCTGCCAATCAGGTAAGTGCAATAAGCCTGATTGGCGTACCTGCCTTTATTGCTGTCAAACATAATGGAGGGCTAACATGGTTGCAGTATGAGTTAGCTCTTCCATTATCAATGATTTTCATCATTCTTTTTGTCATTCCGGCTTTCAGATCATATCAGGGTTTTTCAATCTATGAATGGCTTGATAGACGGTTTGGCATGCAGACACGTGTGTTTCTGGCACTGGTATTTTTGCTCAGCAGATCATTAGCCACTGGTGTTGCTATTGTTGCCACTTCATACGTGGTAAGTGTGTTGATTGGCCTTGATATGTATATTTCTATCATAAGTATTTCAATCATATCTCTCATATACACGTCTATTGGTGGAATCCTGGCTGATATTTACACCGATGTTATGCAGCTTTTAGTTTTACTTTTAAGCACATTATTATTCTGCGGCATAATACTCTATGTGATAAATGGACATACCGCTTTTAGTATTGATTATGGGCGGCTAAGGATATTTAATTTTGATTCATTGGGAATAACGGATGGAAATACCTTTACATTAGCGCCAATGTTGTGCGGTGGTTTATTTTTATATATTTCATATTATGGGTTTGATCAAAGCCAGGCACAGCGTTTTCTGTCCTGTAAAAGTTTAAATGCAGCACAGAACGCAGCAATAATTAACATTCTATTACGTTTTATTGTTGTATTAATGTATTCTTTTTTAGGTGTTTTGTTGTTATTACTTTTATCAATGGATAATGCTCTACAAAGTTTGATGTCAAATCAGCCACCTGATATGTTAGTTCCGACATTTATCAAACACTATATACCTGCTGGATTAAAGGGGGTGGTAGTCTCCGGAATTCTGGCTGCATCAATGTCAAGTATGGATTCAGCAATAAATTCATTAAGTGCAATCACCTACAATGATGCACTGCAACTGGTTTTCCCAAAAATTAAAAATATAAGCGATACGGCAACATTATTCTTATCACGAGTATTGACTGTTTTTTGGGGTATTGTAACAACACTATTTGCTATTATATTTGCAGAAAGCAGTGAAACAGTTGTGGAAATTGTAAATAAAATTGGATCATTGCTATATGGACCAATATGTGCAGTATTTATCATTGGGATGATAACTAAAAAAAAGATCCATAAGTGTGCAGTTATTGGCGGATTTGTTACAGGAATTATGGTTAATGTATGTATATGGCTGTTTTTGCCGTCTGTGTCATGGATGTGGTGGAATGCAACAGGTTTTTTTGCTGCCGTACTTGTACCTTTTATTGTATCAATTTTTACAGATTCAGGATATGATGATAGCATCTATAATATAAAAACTTTTTCAAGTAAAGTATGGTGTAAGGCGATAGCTCTTGTGATGTGGTTTTTTGTAGTCATTGGAATATTTCTGGTAATTGAAATATTATTATCGCAGTAAATTTACTTCCAGATTGTTTTTACATAGGGATAGTGTAATATTTTTCCATCGCTGGTGATTAAGGGGATGTTATATATTCTTGAAGTGATTACAATTATTCTGTCAGCAAGGTCTTTGTGAAATTTTCCGGGTAAATTAACTGAATGTTCAGCTATTGTATTGTCTACTGGAATAAATTAAAACCCAATCATCTATCTCTACGGATTCTGTTGGATTGTTATAATCTTTTATTGAATTTTTTAAAAATTTGAGAATATCATCAGTTTGTTTTGAATACCGGGTAATTTTTAAAACAGGTTTGCCCCTGTCAGTTATAATGACATCGTCGCCACTTTTCTCAATATCGCGTAATATTTTATAAGTAGATTTGGTTTTAATTTTGATTTTGATTTTGATTTTGATATTAACTTAATGATAAATCCTCTATTGAACAAGTGACCATAGTTATATGATTATGGTCTTATACACGTGCCGTACAGGGATGTACGGCGCATCTATGTTGCGGGTGTTACGATAATAGGCAGGAGGCCGTCGGAACGCCCGCCGTGGAAGGATAAATTTTTAAATATCTGATAACGTTGCGTTGTTGTAACAACACTGTTACCCTTTCCGGGAATTTTTGTTTTCATGAATACATATAGTGGGCTATAACAGCGACACGTGCACTGCGGGTTTTTTATTGAAACAGTCTTTTTATGCAATACTATTATTGCCAGTAAAGTTTTTATGCATAAGGTATTAACGCAAATATGAAATACTTTTTTGATGGATAATCTTATTTCCCAAAAATTTGTAAAGAGCGATTTTATTTAAGGAATAAATCGTGATAATTATTTGTAAGAATTAATAATATAGTAGAACGCTTTAGAAGTAGCAAAAAGTGATAGTAACTTGTATAGGTTTATAAATATACGTTAAATACTGATAGTATTTACAATAAGCATTGACCTGTCTTCCTGATGGGGTTCAACACGATACAGTATACCTTCAGGTGAGGCAATGAGACTGCGAGCCTGTAGAAAATTTTTGTAATCAGATTTCACACCGCATACTTTAACCAGTATTGCATTAGCAAGTTGAGCACCACGAACAAAAATATCATTATCGCGTTTAAATTTTTCTTCCACAGTTTCATTGCGCATAAGCGAAAATGTAGGTATGAAGATAATCTGAGCACCTAATTCTTTAAGTGCTATAAAATTATCGTCTTTAAACACATCAGCACAAATCAAGACGCTGAAACGAACACCATACGCGTTAAAAATAACGTGGGTATTTCCGGGTGTTATCTTGCCTTCTTCAGCAAAAAACAGGTTTTGTTTGCGGTAAAATCCTAACATATTCCCACTGTGAAAAACAAAAGTAGTATTGTGCAATACATTGCCATTAAGTTCGGGCATGGTGCCGCCTATAACAACAGCATCAAGTTCTTTTGACAGTATCTGCATTCGTTTAAGCTGTAATGCCTGGTTATGTTGTGTTTGCGTGTGATTGCCAAGCTTTTTATTTACAAAGAAATATTCCGGAAAGCATATAAAGTGCGGTTTAATATTCTTAAGTTTTTTAACTGTTTCATGAGTTAAATGCGTTCCCAGAGGGTACTGATACATTACTATAGTATAATCCATAAATAAGGCCTTTTTTGAATTGTTGACACTTGCATATATCAGGTGTTTTAACAGTAACTATCGCACAAATAGTATATCATTATTTTTTTATTTTAAAAAATTATGCCCTGGCTATGGCAAAAATCTTTCAAATTATAATGATTAAAATCTTGACTTGCGATATATTCCACTATACAATTAGAAAAAAATATCCAGAATGCGAGGGACTATGAGCACGATACAAACTTTCAGAGTGTATCCATATTTGCCGGATAACCTTAAACCTTTGAAAACAATTGCCTATAATATGTGGTGGGTATGGAACTTTGAAGCAATTGAACTATTCCGCCGCCTTAATGTTGAATTGTGGCGCGAGTCTAATCATAATCCTGTTGCTTTACTTGGCATGCTGTCACAGGCCGAACTGGATGAAGCAGCAGATTCTGAAAGTTTTATGGCTCACTTGAAACGTGTTTCAGAAGAACTGGAGTGGCACCTTACCAAGAAATCCTGGTTTGAAGAATCATATCCAACTTATAAAGATATGCAGATTGCATATTTCAGTGCAGAGTTTGGCATTCATGAATGTCTGCCAATTTATTCCGGAGGTCTTGGAGTATTGGCGGGAGATCACATAAAGTCGGCCAGTGAACTTGGGTTGCCGTTTTTTGCCGTTGGACTTTTGTACCGGTTGGGTTATTTTCATCAGTATTTAAATATTGATGGCTGGCAGCAAGAGCGATATCCTGAAACCGATTTTCACAACCTTCCTTTGCAACTGGTGATGAAAGATGATAAACCATTGATCATTGATGTTGAATTTCCGGGAAGAGCTGTGTATGCACAGGTGTGGGAATGTAGTATTGGGCGTATACGGTTGTATCTGCTTGATACCAATATTTCTGAAAATAGCATCGAGGACCGCACAATTACTGATCAGCTCTATGGTGGTGATGTGGAAATGCGAATAAAACAGGAGATGCTTCTGGGTATAGGTGGCTACCGGATGCTTAAAGCGCTGGGTAAGAATATATCCGTATACCATATGAATGAAGGTCATTCAGCTTTTCTTAGTATAGAACGTATCTATGATGCAATGGTTACCTATAAAATGAATTTTAATGAAGCGCTGGAGTTTGTTACTGCAAGCACTGTGTTTACCACTCATACGCCGGTACCTGCAGGCAATGACAGGTTTTCGCCTGAATTGATTGATAAATATTTGTCGCACTATTATCAAAAGTTGGGGATATCGCGTGAAGATTTTTTGGGTTTAGGAAGGGAAAATCCGCTGGATAAGCTGGAAACATTTTGTATGACAGTGCTGGCTATTAAGACCGCTGCATACTGTAATGGAGTATCAAAATTGCATGGATCGGTTTCAAGGAAAATGTGGAGTAATATCTGGCCGGGGTTGCCTGTTAACGAAGTGCCTATTCATCACGTAACAAACGGCGTGCAGATATTATCCTGGACATCGGATGAGATGATGCGCTTACTCAACCGTTATCTTGGACCACGATGGATTGACAATCCTGTTGATAAGACTATATGGAAGAATATTGATACTATTCCAGATTCTGAGTTATGGCGCTGCCGCGAACGATTACGGGAAAGGGTTGTTGCATTTGCACGAAAGAAATTACGGGAACAACTTATTGCACGCGGCGCTCCGCGTTCTGAAGTTGAAAAAGCTGATTCAGTGCTTGATTCTGAAGCATTAACTATAGGTTTTGCACGTCGTTTTGCAACCTACAAGCGTGCAACATTATTACTGAAAGACATGCAGCGCCTGGAGCGTATACTTCTTGATAAGGAAAGGCCTGTACAGATCATCTTTGCAGGGAAGGCTCATCCACGCGATAATATGGGCAAAGAATTAATTAAAAAGATTATCCATTTAGGCAGGGATGACCGTTTTAGAAGTAAGATAGTGTTTCTGGAAGATTACGACATCAATATTGCGCGCTATCTGGTGCAGGGGGTAGATGTGTGGCTTAATACTCCTATACGTCCACAGGAGGCATCGGGTACAAGTGGGATGAAGGTTGTCCCTAATGGTGCGCTTAATATTAGTGTCCTTGATGGATGGTGGCCTGAAGCTTTCAATGGGAATAATGGATGGGCCATAGGCAAGGGTGAGGAATACCAGGATCCTGAATATCAGGATGAGGTTGAAAGTTTGTCACTCTACAATATCCTGGAACAGGAAGTCATTCCGCAATTTTACACACGAGGTGCTGATGGGATACCACGCGAGTGGGTTAAAAGAATTAAAGAATCCATGAAGACAATTTTGCCGCAATTCAATACCAACAGGATGGTGAAGGAATACACTGAAATGTATTATCTTGCTGCTTACGATAGTTACGTAAAATTCAGTCAAGATAATTTCAAGGCATCTAGAGAACTTGCAAAGTGGAAACATCAGATACGGCAGAAATGGCAAAAGGTTGCCGTGGAGTCCATTACCCATGAAAGCAAAAAGGAAATAATAGTTGGCTCGCAACTGAAAGCAAAAGCTGTTGTGAACCTTGGGGAACTTAAACCGGCTGATGTACAGGTTGAATTATATTTTGGCAATCTTAACCAGAAAGGTGAGATTGAAGATGGTGCTGCGTTACCCATGCTGATGGTAGAGGATCTGGGAAATGGCAGATATACCTACGAAGGACGCATGCTCTGCCTTAAATCAGGTCAGTTTGGGTTCACGGTGCGAGTTATTCCGCTACACCCAGATATGCCGCGTAAATATGAATCACGGTTGATTACCTGGGCATAATATCACATAATCGTGTTGGAAGTGGTAAGATTATGTAATCGTGTAATTTAATCTATCTTTAAAATTGTAAGGAATGCTTCCTGTGGTATTTCCACAGATCCAATCTGCTTCAGGCGCTTTTTCCCTTCTTTCTGCTTTTCAAGTAGTTTACGCTTACGGGTGATATCTCCGCCGTAGCACTTTGCCGTGACATTTTTCCTGAGTGGTGAAATATTTTCACGGGCAATGATGCGAGAGCCTATCGCCGCCTGAATTGGAATTCTAAATTGCTGTCGAGGTATAATTTCTTTGAGTTTTTCAATAATGTCACGCCCACGTTTGTATGCTTTATCTTTATGAACCATAAATGACAGCGCATCAACTGGCTCTTCGTTAACCAGAATATCTACTTTAACAATATCAGAAGCTCTATAATCAGTAAGTTCATAATCAAATGATGCATATCCACGGGTACAAGATTTAAGCTTATCATAGAAGTTAAACATTATTTCAGCTAATGGTATTTCGTAGGTCAACTGTACACGCGTTTGATCAATATACTCCATTCTTTTGTGGATTCCACGGCATTCGCTGACCAATGCCATTATGTTCCCAATGTATTCTGATGGGGTGATAATAGTTGCATCCACAAACGGTTCTTCAATGCGTTCAATTTGAGAAGGGTCAGGCATTTTTACAGGGTTATCTATCATCACAGTTTTACCATCTGTCAACACTACTCTGTATTCAACCGTTGGTGCCGTAGTAACAAGCGCCAGCCCAAATTCTCGCTCCAAGCGTTCCTGCACAATTTCCATATGCAAAAGACCTAAATAGCCACACCTGAATCCAAAACCCAATGCATACGAATTATCCGGTTCAAAAAATAGTGCCGCATCATTTAATTTTAATTTGTATAGTGCTTCTTTTAAATCATCATAATCGTCACTTACTGATGGATAAAGGCCTGAGAATACCATTGGCTTTGCTTCTCTAAATCCAACAATTGGCCGGGTCACTGGATTCTGTGCAGATGTTATGGTGTCTCCGGTGCGTGTGTCAGTAAGCTGCTTTATTCCAGCAGTAATATAACCAACCTGGCCAGCAGTAAGCTGTGGGCGCTTTTCTCTTTTTAGTCTGAAATGGCCAACTTCGGTTACTTCATATTGTTTATGGTTTGAGAAAAGCATTATGACATCATCTTCTTTCACTGTTCCGTCAAAAATTCTTACTTTTGTAACAACGCCAACATACTGATCAAAATATGAGTCGAATATTAAAGCTTTTAATGGTGCATCAGGGTTACCCTGTGGTGCAGGTATGCGTTCTACTATTGCTTCTAATAATTCATCTATGCCTATACCTTCCCGTGCTGATACGCAGATGGCAGTTTCGGGATCAAGTCCCAAGCTTTTTTTAATGCTTTCTTTTGTACGGGTTATATCGGCATTGGGCATGTCTATTTTATTTATTACTGGCACTATAGTTAGATCGTTTTCTAAAGCTAAATACATATTGGCAATTGTTTGTGCTTCTACACCCTGAGTTGCGTCAACAAGTAGCAAAACTCCTTCACACGCTGCTAATGCACGTGAAACTTCATAGGTAAAATCCACATGCCCGGGTGTATCAATTAGATTGAATGTATATGTATTTCCATCTTTTGAGTGATAGCTAAGTGTAATAACATTTGCCTTTATGGTTATGCCGCGCTCACGTTCAATGTCCATATCATCAAGAAGCTGATCAACGTGATTGCGCGGATCAATGGCATTACACCTCTCAATAATGCGATCGGCAAGAGTTGACTTGCCATGGTCAATATGTGCAATAATAGAAAAATTTCGTATCAGCGACTGTTTCATAGGATAGTTGCCTTTTTCAGGTAACGTTATGTATACTACAAAATGTATGAATACTATTATAGCGTGCTTTTAATGAAAAAATGCGGTTTTATAATAAAAAATTCTTGTTTAATGACTATGAGCTTGTTATTGATAAATAAAGCAAGTTATTTTTTTCTGGTTATGTTTAACAAAAAAATTTGTTGTAGAGAAGAGTAATACGATTATGAAGATTTTAGTAATTTCAGATACTCATGGAAATATTCACAAACTAAAGAATATCATAGAAGCTGAAGAATCGTTTGATTGTCTCATCCACTGTGGTGATGGCATAAATGATTTGATTCACGTGGTTATTCCAAAAGGTGTACTGCTGATTACAGTGTGTGGGAATATTGATAGGGCACGGGGTATTAATGGGCAGACAGCTATTGTTGAAAATATCAATGGCTATAAATTTTTTATCACACATGGCGATATGTTTGGCGCTCATCAGGATATTACAGGAGTATGGTCTGAAGCAAAACGGCTGGGTTGCGATATTGCATGTTTTGGTCATACTCATCGACCAATGAATGATGATGCAGGCCCATACATGTTTAATCCGGGAGCAGCGCAAAGTGGCATGTATGGTGTAATTAACATAAATAATGGAATAAAAGGGGAATTGAAAAGAGTGTAAATTAGATATATATTTGCCGTCTAAGGCAGTTGATGCGCACCCGGTTGTAATTTTTACAGTAATGTATTTTTTATTTCAAGGAATTTACTGTGATTTTTTATAAATGCACTAACAATAACCGGATCAAAATATATACCAGATTTATCAGTTATAATTTTAACAGCCTTTTCATGTGGATACGCCTGCTTGTAAGGACGTTGCGAAACAAGAGCATCATATACATCTGCAATAGCTACTATACGTGCCGATAACGGGATTTCACGCCCTTTTAATCCTTTTGGATATCCGGAGCCGTTCCATCGTTCATGGTGATAATATGCAATTTCCTTGCCTAAATTAAGGTATGATCGGCCTGTAACTTTTTGCTCAGCTTCGGCTATGGTTTCTGCTCCAATTATTGTATGCTGCTTCATAATTTCAAATTCATACTCAGTTAACTTTCCCGGCTTAAGTAAAATATGGTCAGGAATGCCAACTTTGCCAATGTCATGAAGCAAACAGGAGTTTACAAGATCTCGTATGTAATCATGTGTAATATAATTATTATATTCGGGGTGTTGTGATAACTCAAAAGCTAATATTTCAACATAACGCATAATTCGCTCTAAATGCATCCCTGTTTCTTTGTTTCTGTATTCAGCTAATTTTGCAAGCGAAACGATAGTTACTAATTGCGCCTGATGAAGTCGTTGATTGAGTTCATGTGATTCTGCTTCAAGACGTTTTTTCTCGCTTATATCAATAAAGAAATAAAGACGTGCAAATGGTATATCATGGTCATCATGAAGAAGTGATGACATGCACAATGTTGTTAGTATATCGCCGGATTTTTTCAGCATTGCAATTTCAGTATACGGTTGATATATAATTGAATATGATTCATGGTTTGCAGATGATTTGGGATAGTTATTTTCAAAATAAATTAATTTGTTAAGTGGAGTATTTAAAATTTCAAATGGTTGATAACCTAATATTGTTGAAGCACCTTTATTCCAGCTTGTTATTATACCACTCAGGTCGGTTGTGATAATACCTATCATTTCGTTCTGTAAAATCTTTTCCTGAAATTCGGTAAGGTTTTGTATATGGGCTTCCATTTGTTTTTTTCGCTCTATATCGCGTGCCACTATCTGAATGCCTGCGGTATTATCAAGAGGGACTACACTCATGGCAAGTTCATACCAGCTATATTTGCCATTACGGGTATATAATTGCATTTCAAAAGGCTGGGGATTGGTGCCACTTTTTAATGCATGTTCCATTATGGTGTGCAATATATGTTTTTCGTTTTTGTCAATAAAATCAAAAATTGAAGGTTTGCGGGAATCAGGATAATCAAAGAGTTTGTAAAAGATGGAATTTCCATATACTATTTCTCCATCAGCTGTACATAAAAGAATTATATCCTGAGTATTCTCTACCAGGTTGCGGTACTTAAGTTCTGATTTTACAAGTTCGTCCTGATTGCGCTTTCGACTGATCTCAACTGCTGCTGCGTTAAGCAACAAGCCAATAAAGTCTTTATTCTCATTATTCGAAGACGGGTCAAGAGCTATCGCTATACTGCCTTCTATGCGTTGTTTGGAACCTATAGGATAGATTGTTATAATTTCATTCCGTAATTGTGATAGGAGCAAATTTTTTGTATTATTATCTATACCTGGAAATGTTTTTTCTATTGCTTGCTGCAAACCAGACTTATCTTCAATTATAATTTCTTTTCCGGTTTTAATAACTTCAAAAAATGGTATATTAGAATAATTGTTCAAATCAAGTTTTACATGTAAAATGTTATCATGTGCAACATCCTGCAATATTTTCAGAAAATCTTCAGGGAAGACATCTACAATCTGAAGGGTGTTAACATCATTGCAGAGTAGTGTCACAATACTAAATCTGGCGCCTAACGCGTGTAATGACTTGGTAATATAATGTATGCTTTCTTTTATTGTATGAGCTTGCTTTATATGATATAAAGTATTTGCCACTAATTCTAACTTTTTTTGCTTTTCTTTCAATTCTTTGGTTTGCTTATCAACTTCTTCAGCAAGTGCTAAACTAAATTTTTCTATCTTCTGCTCGGCAACAATTCTGGTTGTGATATCTTCAAGGATATTAACTACCAAAGAAACCATGCCTGAAGGTGCATGTATGGGTGAAGCGGTATACTTAAAATAACGTGAATCATCAGAATAAAGATTTTTCTGTTCGCGTATAATAGCAGATCCCTGAGCCATTACTCTGCTGGCTAAACAATCATGGCAGGGTTCATCTTTATGAGCTAAAATTTCGTAGCATTTTTTGTTCACAGGATGTTCTATAGAAAACCATTCTTTGAAAGTATCATTAGTTTCAATTATACTATAATCTTTATTGATAACAAACATTGCCATTGGTATGGCATTAATAAGCGATGAATATTTTGATTCAGAGATGATAATTTTATTTTGGTACCGGTACTGCCTGAGTCCGTTAGCAATTAACCGTGCAATAAGTTCTAACGTAGCAAATTCATTTTCATCTAGTATTGTGTGATGTTTAGGATATACAATATCAAATGAACCTATGATTTCTTTCTCAGCGATAAGTGGGAATGATACAACGCCACCAAAATCAGGAGATTGAAGAATTTGTTTTTGCAAGTCAATTGTAAGTAGCCGGGATAAATCTTTACTGGCCTGAGAGAAATCGCTTACAATTTTTTCTAAAGGGTATATTGCTTTGTTGTAAGCTGTATTGGGAATATTTATGGTATCGGATAGTATAAGATATCCTCTCAAAATTGAGAATAGTATGCTTTTAGTAAATATTTTTCTGTTAGCAATAAGCTTTTTAATATTGATGGTATTAAACTCTATATTTAATGCATTATCATTTAACTGAGGTAAAAAATTTTTTAAAATGTTTAGTTCCGGGAATATCAATAAGTGATCACTGCCGTCGATGTTCGATAGACATGAAATATTAAATACAGGTATTTTTAAATTAAAAATAAGGGATTTTACTTGATTTATATATTCGTAAATAGAGAAAGTTGTGTTATCTATATTTGCTATTTGAAGTAAATATTTTACAGGATACGTATCTTCAGCAAAATTGGTGGCGTTATTCATTAAATTAACCCTTTTGCAAGGATTATGCAAAAAACTCAACAACACCACAATACAATCGAGAGCGTAAAAAATCAACAAAAATATTCAGTCCAGCAGGTTTTTTTTAGGATAAATGCCTATTTACTAACGCATCTACATATTGTTGCGTGAGATATAAATTTTGAATTTGTATTTTTTTGGTATTGATTATTCTTAAAGATTATTTTATTAAGAATTAAATGTACAAATGCTGTACGCTTTAGCAACTGTTGTGTAGAGTGAACTGTAATTTTTTGGCTAATTAAGTAATTTTGGGAAAGCGGTGTCATTCTGAACTTGATTCAGAATCTCTCTACTCATGTCATTGCGAACTTGATTCGGAATCTTTAGTTCCTGAATCGAGCCTGTCCCGATGCCAATCGGGAACCTGTGAAATACATTATTTTATGCATAATTTTTATCCCAAAAATACAGAATGAGTGATTTTGTTCTTTACGCAGTAATAAGGGGAAATATCATTAATAAAAATATATAGTATAACAATTACAGGAGCATGTATGACAGCATTAATACACATTTCCGACACACATTTAGGCTTTAATGATTATGACAAAATTAATGATGAAGGTATTAATCAGCGTGAAGTTGATGTATATAACGCATTTGCAAAAGCTGTTGATGGTATTGTAGAGGCTAAACCTGATTTTGTTATCCACACCGGGGATTTGTTTCACCGTTCTTCGCCTTCCAATCGCGCACTCATTCAGGGGTTGCAGCATATAAAAAGAATAACAAAAGCAGGAATTCCATTTATCGTTATAGCCGGAAATCACAGTACACCTAAAACCATATATACAAGCCCCATATTGCAGGCGTTACAGAGTATTGAAAATGTATATGCAGTGTATAATGGGCACTATGAATGCGTTTCCATTGATGGAATACATTTCCATTGCCTGCCACATATTGCAGATGATACTCAGTATATAGAACAAATACAAAAAGTAGAGCCAAAAAGCGGGAATAATATATTATTGATGCACACATCGGTAGGTAAAGACTATCTGCTTGATGAATATGGTGAAAGGATTTTCCCGGCAGAGTACTTTTCACTTTTGCAAGAGTTTGATTACGTAGCACTGGGGCACTGGCATAATTTTCAGGTTCTGCCACAATGGGATAATGTGTGCTACAGTGGTTCCACGGAGCGCTTCAGCGATAGGGAAGCTTCTAAGCAAAAGGGTTTTGTTACAGTTACTATCGGTACTGAAACTAAAATACAATTTACACCTATACCAATACGGGATTGGGTGCGGTTTGATATAAAGAAGTGCAGTGAGCGCTCAGTGGATGATATCAAAAAAGCAATTGCAGAGTTTACTTCAAAGACAAATGATGGAGCAATCGTGAGTATCTATCTTCATGATATTGAGCAGCATCAGAGTGTTGCAATTAGCAATATGTGGATTGCACAGCAGTTTCCGCAGGCACTTGTTGTATTGCCTAAAAGGATATTTAAGGTACAGCATAGCCATACTTCATCATCCATGAAATATGTTTCAATTGATGAATTGTTTACGGCGTATTGTAAAAACCAGATTAATGATGAAAAAGAAAGGAAGGCTGTGTTAACTTTGGGTACACAATATTTTTTAAAATACCGTCAACAATCAAGTGATGTAAAGGAATAGCCTATGATTATACAGACGCTTGCTTTAAAAAATTTTAGACAATATACAGACATCAGCATCCAGTTTAAAGAAGGGCTCATTGGTATAATTGGAAAAAACGGCAGTGGCAAAAGTACGCTTTTTAATGCAATTGTGTGTGCGCTATACGGTGTGTTGCCAACCACCAGAGAGTATATTCGCTCTGCCTATGCTGATAGTAATGCCACGGTTAGAATTGAATTGGTATTTGAAATCGATAGCAATCAGTATCGTGTCATCAGGGAATATAGAGGCAAAAGTTTACAGGCACATGCTTCATTATACAAAAATGATGCGGCGATAGCAACCGGTGCTACTGATGTAACAAACACCTTAGAAGATATAATTGGCATGCCGCAGGATGCCTTCATGCATTCATTATTTGCAGCGCAGGGTGAACTGCGACAAATATCAGAAACCAGTGGTGCTGATCGCAGAGAGCTCATCCGAAAAATAATGGGCTTCAGTATGGTAGATGATATCTTGCAGATGATTCGCAATGATAGGAATGACAAAAAAAGATTTATTGAAGGGCAGCAGGTAATGCTTTTAAGTGAAGATGATATAAAGGCAAAAGAATCTGCACGTGAGGACTATAATAAGGAACTATCGCACAAAGAAAAGGCAGTACATGAATTACAGAAAAAATATGAATCACTTGCACAAAAGTTTGATGTGACACAGAAAAAGTTTGAAGAGCAGCAGAGGCTTTATAGAAAACACAATGATCTGGTCCAGAAAAAGATGCAACAACAGGCACATCTGGATAATTGCATAACAAATATTGACGAGGCAAAAAAACGACTAACACAGCTGGAAAATGCAAAAGCTGAACGTGAACAACTTTTGGTACAAGAACAGAAGTATAATACATTGAAGCATAAAAAAGAGCAGCTTGAGCATGCGCGCGCAATGAACATAAAAAAGCAAGCGCTACAAAAACAATATGATGAGCTTGCTGTAGAGCTACATGAAAAAGAAAAGAGTATAAAGGCAGAGCAGGATGAGCTGCAAAAAATTAATCACCTTGAAGGAATGATTACACAATATGACACCACAAAGAAAGAAAAAGAAAAAACAATGAAGTCATTGCAGGATAAGCTGTATGCATTAAAGGAGCAGATAGGCGGCATTGAAAAGTCGGTCAAAGATCGCACAACACACATTGAGCAGATTAAAAAGCTTGGAAGGGAAGCTGAATGCCCGGTATGTTTGCGTCCTTTGCATGAAGCGTATGATGCAACGATAGCACGCCTTTTGGCCGAAATTGAAGGGTATGAAAAAAAAGAAAAGGCGCAGTTACAGAGTGAAGTAGAAAAAGCGCAGGTAATGATAAAAGACGTCGAGAGCGCATTGAAAGATATTGAAACACAGCTCACTAATATGCAAAAGCAGAAAGCACAACTATTAGAAAAAAAGAAAAATGTTGAAAAGTCACTTGCTGAATTAAATAAGAAAAAAGGAAATCTTAATCTGATTCATTCACAATTACAGGAATTGGGTGCTGTTACATTTGATGATCAGGAATATGAAAGGGTGGTGAAAGAACTTGCTGTGCTTGAAGCTGTTCACACCAGGTTTATTGGATTGGATGCTCAGATACGGGAAATTCCTGATGTGTGGCAAAAAATTGAAAAGCTTGAAAAACAGCAGGAAACTCTTTCTTCTGAAATAAAGAAGATATATGAAGATATAGCTACGTTAGGATTTTCTGAACAAGTATATAATGATATTAAGAAAGAATATGATTCTGTATTGCAGCAAAAAGAAAATATAACAAAACAATTTAATGAGGAAAAAATACTATATAATAATATTAAAAATGAAATCAGCAAGATTGTCGATGAGCTTGAAAAAGATAAACTAAACCGTAAAAAAATTGAATCTGCAAAACAAGAATTTGAGTTATTGCAAAGACTTGAAAAAGTTATGGATGGCTTCAGGGAATCTGTACTGCAGATGGCAAAACCAGTTATTGCCAATTACGCCAGTAATCTTTTGAATCAGTTAACTAAAGGTCGCTATCAGGCAATTGTGATGGATGATAATTTTGACTTTTCAATCATAGATGATGGTAAAGAATATCCCATTAGCAGATTTTCAGGTGGTGAGATTGACTGTGCCAACTTATGCCTGCGAATTGCTATCAGCAATGCCATCAGGGATTTTAGTGGCAGCGGTGCTGTGGGATTTATGGCATTTGATGAAATCTTTGGAAGTCAGGACAATGAACGCCGTAATGCAATCATTAATGCATTGTACAGCCTTCAGGAACAATACCGCCAGATTTTTATCATTTCACATATTGATGATGTAAAAGAGTCTTTTCCTGCCATATTACATGTACAAACAACGCCTAATGGGTCAGTGGCAAAGTGGCTATGATAATGTAGTTGACTTTTGCTTTTCATTACGTTATATTATAAAAAATTTTAAGTTGTATATTTATATGTGATGTGTGATATCTAAAGTGAGTAATTGCGTATGTGTTCAAAGCTTATGCGGTATCAACTCACATTATAAAAATGTATTAATCTGGAGAGGATGAAGTATGTCGCAAAAAAAACATTTAGTAATCTTCTTATTTATATTTGGGGGTATAGTAACTCTTGCTGGATTAAAATTAATAAACGATGCACGTGAAAGTTTACACTGGCCTAACACAGAAGGTGTAATAACACAATCTTTTATGAACTGGGATAAAGATAGACAACATTATGCTGATATTAAATACTCATTTGTTGTGGCAGGTGAAACAATAACCGGTTTTCAGATATCTACACGGGAATTCAATACATCAAGTGAAGAATTGTTAAAGGAATATCCTGTGGGCAAAAAAGTTACAGTGTATTACGATCCTGATGATCCGTATAATTGTTATCTTGAGCCGGGTTATTCATGGCAAAGCTATCAGGCTTTTGTTTTGGGTGTCATTATTTTACTTGTTGCCATTGGAGTTGCAGTATTCTATAAAGAAAAACCCAAAGATAAAGAACATAAGGTAATAAAAGTATGAAGATCTCACGTAAAAAATTTATATCATCACTTATTCACACTTCGGGTTTATTTGTATTAACAAGCCTAACTGGTATTAAAAAAGTTTTTGGGGTGGAAAAAACGGCTGATGTAGTAGTTATTAAAACTGAAGTATTGACTGAAAAATCTATTTATGCAATGGTACACAAAGGCTTTGATGAAATGGGCGGAATTAATAAGTTTGTTAAAAGAGGCAATAAAGTAATAATAAAACCAAATATTGGTTTTAATTCAACACCGGAGCGTGCACATACCACAAATCCAGTCTTAGTTGAAGCGGTAGCTTCAATGTGTAAAAAAGCTGGTGCTCATGTCACTATTATGGATAGACCGGTGCATAATGCACGGATGTGCTATCGTAGTAGTGGTATTGAGGATGCAGCAAAAAAAGCTGGTGCCGATATTGTGTATATGCATAGAGAAAAATTTAAAAAAGTTTCAGTACCAGGTGGTCTTAATCTTGATACTCTTGATGTGTATGAAGATATACTGGAAGCAGATGTAATCATAAATATGCCCATAGCAAAACATCATAGTGCAGCAGAGTTGACTCTTGCCATGAAAAACCTGATGGGTGTCATTGGTGGTAATCGTGGTTTCTATCACATTAATCTGCACAGGAACATTGTAGATTTTAATAAAGCAGTGAAAGTAAATCTGGTAATACTTGATGGTTTGAGAATTTTAACACAGCATGGTCCTTCATCAGGAACACCAGAAGATATAAAAGAAGCCAGAACAGTTATCTTTGGCACAAATCCTGTTATGGTGGATGCGTATGCGGCAAAGCATCTATTTGGTATAGAACCATCTTCCATTGGCTATCTCAACCTGGCAGCACAATCAGGTATGGGGAGCATTAATGTTAACACATATTCTACAATAATAAAAACAGTATGAAATCAAAACGCTGGTCCATTTACCGGGCAATAGTCCAGCTTTTACTGTGGTCTGTGTTTATTGCAAGCATCATCTATTTGCATGATCCTGTTTCTAATGCAAGCCTGGGATTTTATCCGTCACTTTCTATCTACAGCATAACCGTTGGATATATATCGGGACATGCAGTAAAGTATGTGTTGTTGGGCATCTCTATCTTTGTGCTGACATTTGTGCTGGGGAGGTTCTTTTGCGGATGGGTGTGCCCGCTTGGTGCAACAATTGATGCAGTTGATGGTATTATACAACACAAAGAAAAAATTAAAGCACACAGCATTACGCGTATCAAATTTTTAGTATTTTACAGTTCACTCTTCATAGCATTCCTTGGCTTTAATGCTGCGGGGTATGTTGATCCCATCACCATAGTGTACAGATCCTATGAGCTTTTCTTATATCCATTTGTATCATACATAGGGTCGGAGCCATTGTCGTGGGTTTTACCGGGATATCAGGCACGGGACTATCCATTTTATTATTACAATTGGGCATGGATTGCAGTGGTATTCCTGGTTGTGTTAGGACTATCTGCTTTTTTACGGCGGTTTTGGTGCAGAGTACTGTGCCCGCTGGGTGCAATGTATGCGCTTGTTTCACATCTTTCATTATTCAGGCGTGTGGTTAATGAAAACAAATGTACTCATTGCGGTGCATGTGTTACAGGTTGTCGTATGGGGGCGATAGCAACCGGTGGTGTTGGCACAAGAGAGCATGAATGTATTAAATGTTTTGATTGCCTGAAAAACTGTAATTATGAAGCTATTTCCTTTACATTTGCTCTACCTTTTAAAGTCAAAAGTGTAGAGTTCCCTGGCAAGGGAATTACTCGCAGGGATTTACTTGTTGCAGCAGGGTCAGGGATGATGGTTGCTGCAAGTAAGGTGTCACTTTTTGCGGCATCACATCAAAGCTATATTATACGCCCACCAGGCGCATTGCCCGAAACGCAATTCTTAGATGCTTGTATACGCTGCGGGCAGTGTATGAATGTGTGTCCCACCAATGCGCTACATCCATGCATTACTGAAGCTTCTTTTTACGGTATGTTTACACCACGTCTTATACCGCGCATTGGGTACTGTGAATTTACCTGTACACGCTGTGGACAGGTTTGTCCCACCGGAGCAATACAAAAGCTAAAGCGTAAAGAAAAACAAAAATTTGTGATAGGTACTGCATATATATTGCATGATATATGTATACCATGGTCTGAGCATACAAATTGTATTGTATGCGAAGAGGTGTGCCCTGTTGCCAATAAGGCAATCACACTTGAAAAAAAGATTGCCAAAAATAAACATGGCATGCAGGTTGAGGTTTTGTTGCCTGTAGTCCATGAGGACAGATGTATAGGCTGCGGAATATGTGAAAATAGATGCCCGGTGGGTGGTCAGGCAGCCATTGTGGTACGCAAGCCAAAGCTAAGCATTGGAGAATATTATGGATAATGGGAAGCAGTATGAAGCCCTCGTAGCTAAAAGAGTAACCTGGATTGGGATGGTTGCCAATATAATGCTGTCAGTATTTAAATTTGTTGCGGGGTTGGTGGGGCATAGTCAGGCAATGGTTGCTGATGCAGTTCATAGCTTTTCAGATTTGAGTACCGATATTGCAGTGCTTGTTGGCATCAAATACTGGGCAAGCCCTGCTGATGAAGATCATCCCTATGGGCATGAACGCATAGAAAGTATTGTGACAGCGTTCATTGCATTAGCTCTGTTTGCTGTTGGTCTTGGCATAGCATACAATGGCATTGTAACAGCGTTTGAACCTGACACAAAAAGTCCCGAAGCAATTGCACTTGTAGCTGCGTTCATTTCTATTATAACAAAAGAGTGGTTGTATCGCTGGACTGTAAAAAAAGGGAAAGCAATTGATTCTTCATCCGTTGTTGCCAATGCCTGGCATCATCGTTCTGATGCAATGAGTTCTATTCCGGCGCTTGTAGCAGTTGCACTGGCCATGGCACATCCAACATTAGCCTTTTTTGACCATGTTGGCGCGGTGGTAGTTGCTGTTTTTATTATTAAGGTTTCATTTGATATCTTAAAACCTGTGGTGATGGAGCTTTCCGATAAAGGAGCATCCAGGTCGCAGATAAATGCAATTGATTCATTAGCTATGAAGATTGATGGTGTCAAAGAAGTGCATAGCATCCGTTCACGCCGTGTAGGGAAAGGTTATTTCGTTGATCTACACGTACTGGTTGATGGCAAGATGTCGGTACAGGATGGGCACGATATTGCACGTAGTGTAAAGAACGAGCTTTTGGACAAGGGGCCAAAAGTGTTAGATGTTATTGTACATTTAGAGCCGTATCAGACTTCATCAAAAAAGAATAACGGGTGAGGATGGGATATGCTGCTGATTGCGTCAGCAGCATACAATATAACATCATCAAAAAAGAATAACGAATGAGGATGGGATATGCTGCTGATTGCGTCAGCAGATTATCTAAAAAAATCATTAAAGAAAATGACATGTGAAAGAGTATACGGTAACAATTCGTTTTTATGAAGAACTTAATGACTTCCTGCCAAATGACAAAAGAAAAGTTGCGTTTATTGTAACCTGGAAAGGCAAGCGCAGTATCAAAGATTTAATAGAATCCTTAGGTGTACCGCATGTTGAGGTTGACCTTATTTTAGTGAATGGGATTTCGGTTGGATTTGATTATATTGTTCAGAATAATGATTACATCAGCGTGTATCCTGTGTTTGAACGATTTGAAATAACTAATACTACACGTCTCAGGCCACTAAGCCTTAGAACACCTTTATTTATCTGTGATGTACATTTACGAAAACTGGTGAAGTACCTGCGCCTGTTTGGATTTGATGTTTTATATGATGAAAAATGGGATGATAAGGATCTGGCACAAATAGCAGCGCAGCAAAAACGCATTTTGCTTACGCGTGACCGACAGTTACTGAAACGAAAGATTGTTGACCGAGGATTGATTATCCGCAATACCAACCCAGGTAAGCAGATAGTGGAAGTATTAGAGAGGTTAGACCTGTGGGATGCAATACATCCATTCAGCCGATGTATAATGTGTAATGGAAACGTTGTTAAGTTTTTCTGTGACACGTCAGAGTTTGAAAAAGAAAAATCGCACATTCCACCGGGAGTGCGTGCCTGGTGTACTGAATATTACAAATGCACGCAATGTGGCAGGATATACTGGAAAGGCAGTCATTATGAAAAGCTTATAAAAAAAATAGATAATATTTTAACACACAGAAATATACACACAGAATAATACTACTCAGTACTTAATTCAAGAAAATCACGGTTTATAGCGATAGAATGAATAAGGGGCGTTATGAAGATTGTACTTGGCTATTGTGTACAGAAAGAGCACAGTCATGATTATTATATTACATTGCTTCCTGTAGGCCTTGTTTCTATAGCTTCATATCTATCATATAAAGGATATGATGTAACACTGGCAAATTTTTCTAAAAAAAGCACCAACCAGATTCTAAAAGAAATAGAGAATATCAAACCGCAGATAGTAGGCTTTTCATTATATACTCATAACAGAAATATTACTCTTGAAATTATACATAAAATCAAAAGAGCCTTTCCCCAAATAGTTATTGTGCTTGGCGGCCCACACGCTACATTCCTTTCAAATGAGATAATCAAACGCTATCCATCTGTAGATTATATAGTGGAAGGTGAAGGCGAGGATGCAATGCTTGCAATAGTAAAAGCAATAAAAGCAGGCAAGCCACTCCTGGAAAAAATAGTAGTGCATAACAACCTAAATATTCACTCATTACAATATCCGGCTAAGTTTCAAGGTAAACTTTATGAAGTCAATATTAATGAGCAGTTTAAGTATATTATAACTTCGCGCGGGTGCAGTTTCAATTGCACCTTCTGTGATTCGCCGTCATTCTGGGGAAGAAAGGTTAGATTCAGGGATGTTGATGATGTTGTTGATGAGCTGGAGTTTTTATACAAAAAATATGGAATGATTTATTTTTCCATCAGGGATGATAATTTTACATTAAAAAAAGAACGTGTACAGGAACTATCGCATAAACTCATAAAGAAAAAATTGTATATGATGTGGAACTGCCAGGCACGTGTGGATACAGTTGATCAGGAAATGCTTGTTGCAATGAAAAAGGCTGGATTGGAGCATATACAGTACGGAGTTGAGTCAGGATCAGAGAAGGTGTTAGCGCTTTACGATAAAAAGATAACTATAGAAAAAATTATACAAGCTGCTATGCTCACACGAAAAGTTGGTGTATATCTTTCGGTGTATCTTATGGTTGGAATGCATCAGGAAACTTACAAAGACATAAAAAAAACAAAGAAGCTTATTACCATGATGTTGCCTGGTGATTGTGTTGTCTCGCCTGTGGCGCTGTATCCTGGTACAAAGCTGTATGAAGATGAAAAGAAACGTGGTGTTGTGGACGATAGTATATGGTTTACAAAAAGAGATGCTGGAATTTATCTGCGCAATCAACCTATAGTACAGCAGTGGATGAATGATTTATTAATGCATACATATAATTTGCGAAGCAAATCCTGGTACAGGACAAAAGACTTTGCCTTGCACCGAAAGGTGGTGGGTGATTGCTGGGTTACTGATATACTTGAAGGTGATTATTATCTTGATAATGATATGTATCCTGAGGCATCTCATGTGTATGCAAAAGTGATAAATGCAATGTCTGATAATCCCTGGGGGTATATGCGCTATGGCAAGCTTCATTTTGCCATGGGTGATTACGAAACAGCAATGGAAAGCTTTTTTGAAGTGACAAAAATTGTGCCTAAATACTATGGGGGATGGTTAAAATATGCACAAAGTTGCCTGGCTCTTGGAATAAAAGATAAAGCACGTGCAGCTATTAGCAGAGCAATTGAATTGAATAGATATGATGAAAGGATTCGTCATCTGTATAATTTGTTGAATAAAAAAAAATAGTAGCCAAAGTAAATTAAAAAAAATTTTTATTTTTTTTAAATTTTCTCTCTTCCAGGCGTATTAATTATATGAAAATCACGATTTATTCCTTAAATAAAATTTGTGAACATAATAAATATATTGTACATCCCCGCCACTTTCAGCGACGGGAGTGTACACAGTTTTATTAACAAAATATTTTTAAGTAATTATTAGTGATGAAAATGAAAAATTCATTGTGGAGTTTTGGAAAATTGAATTAAAGATGAAAGGGAAAGGATCTGCTGTGAAGCCCCGTTCTCTTGTGGTAAATCATGCGATTATAATAAATGCGCTACGAAAAAATGATATAAATAGTTTTGCAGAAGGAATTAACATATAAGTAAAATCCTTTTTTGATGTATAATCTTATTTCCAAAAAATCCGGAAAGAGGGAAAAATATGTCATTAAAAGCTAATAAAAACCAGCTCAAGGCCATAAATGCAGAGCAGGGTGCTCATCTTGTCATTGCTTCTGCCGGGAGTGGAAAAACTTATACTGTGATACAACGGAGCATTGCTTTGATTAACAAAGGTTTGTGTAAACCTGACCAGCTTCTGTTACTTACATTCAGCAGAAAGGCTGCAGATGAACTTAAGCAAAGAATAGTGAATGTACTTGGCAAAAATGGACAGGATATTGTTGCATCAACATTTCATTCCTTTTGCCTTCAATTTATTATAAAACGCTGTATGAATACGGTCCACGTGCTGGATGAAGAATCCAGTGAAAAAGTAATAAAAGAGATTATTGATAGATATATTAACGAGTTGTATGGAATTCCTTCATTGGTGGTATATAAAATTCTTATGAAAGGAACAACACATAAAAAGCTACCGCCTGATATTTACGATAAGATAAAACTGATAAAAGAAGAATATAATGCGTACAAAAAGAAGCATAATTATATTGATTTTGAAGATATGATAAACCTCTCAATTGAGTATCTGACCAGTAATAGTGAATTGCAAAAAACATTACACAAACGCTTTACGTATATAATGGTTGATGAATTTCAGGATACATCCGAAAATAACTTTAAACTTCTGAAATTACTTTTGCCTGATCATAATCCTAACGTGTTTATGGTTGGCGATGACTGGCAATCAATTTATAAATTCAGGGATGCACGGATAGAGTACATTGTCAACGCAAAGAAATATTTTAAAAACGTAATGGTGCATTCTCTTAACAGTAACTATCGTTCAAAAAAAGAGATTGTCACAATATCCAACAGACTCATTGCAAAAAATAAATTTCGTTCGCGGCGCTTTATTGTGCCTGTCCGCGGGAGTGGAGGTAAAGTTTTATTTCACAGAGTAAACTCTTTTGATGATGAGGCATCACTTGCAGGAACTATCGCACAAAATTATGATAAAGAAAACAGCATAGGAATATTGTACAGGAATAACTGGCAGGGACATTTTTTACAATCAAAGATACACACGGGCGATAATGTGCAGTATATGACCATACATTCGGCAAAAGGGTTGGAATTTGATGTGGTGATTTTGTGTGGTGTGAAAGATAGATTGCTGCCGGATCCATATACAGATATTGAAGAGGAGAGGCGGTTAATGTATGTTGCGCTTACGCGCGCAAAAAACTGCTTGCATATACTATATCATCCTTCTTATAGTAACCAGAAACCACAATTTATTGAAGAATGTGATTCATATTTGTAACAAAAAGATGTTGAGAATATACTATTATCACTGGTGTAATGAAACTTGTGCAATGGAAATAGTGGAATAATGGACTATATATTACAAGTACATAATCTTTATAAATATTATCCCGGTGTGAAGGCTGTTGACGATGTCAGTTTTGCCATACCGTATGGAATATGCTTTGGGCTGCTGGGACCAAACGGCGCAGGGAAAACAACAACCATTGAAGTTATTGAAGGCATTCAAAAGCCCGACCGGGGAACAATATTGTATAAGGGAAAACCCCGCGATCAGCATTTCAAGCAGGAGGTTGGCATTCAGCTGCAGCATACTGAATTGCAGCAGTATCTTACCGTCAAGGAAATACTTCTGACTTTTAGAAATTTATATGCACGCAGGGCTCCGCTGGATGAGCTTGTTTCACTGTGCTATCTTGAAGAAATACAGGACAGGGATAACAGGAAAATATCAGGCGGTCAGAAGCAGCGGTTACTTCTGGCCATTGCTTTAGCAAATGATCCTGAACTTTTATTTCTGGATGAACCAACCACAGGACTTGATCCGCAGGCGCGACGTCATGTGTGGGATATAGTGCAGTCGATAAAAAAGAAAGGCAAAACTGTGATTCTCACCACACACTATATGGAAGAAGCACAGACGTTATGTGATGTTGTAGCCATTATGGATCGTGGTAAAATTATTGCCATGGATTCGCCTGTTAATTTACTGAATGAACACTGTCGTGGAGTAACCATTGCACTGCCTTCATCAATTGACGAGAACATCTTACATCAGATGAACTGTGAATGGCATAAAGTGAACAATACAATTGAAATATATACAGAAAAACCGCACGATTGCCTTAGTCTTCTGATTGATAACAATGTTGATATTACAGGAATGGTGGTTCGTTCGCAAAATCTTGAAGACCTGTTTCTTAAACTAACCGGAACACAATTAAGGGCATAGATATGCTATACAGAATATGGACAATCTTTATTGCACGAACAAAAGAATTTTATCGCGATAGAACCGCTTTTGGGTGGAATGTGATTTTTCCGCTTTTGATTATTATTGGTTTTAGTGTTGTGTTCAGAAGTGAATCATCACCACTGCTTAAAGTAGGAATTGTTGCATCTGATGGATCTGGTAAAGATAATACAAAAAATACACAATTTGAAGAATTTATGAAATTGAAATATATTGATTTTATAGTATTTCAATCTAAAGACAAAGCCATTGACAGTCTGCAGAAATTCAAAGTTGATATGGTACTGGACACACAACATAATACATACTTTATAAATGATTCATCACCTAACGGATATATCGCTGAAAAGCTTCTCAAAGGTGCAGGAAGCAATCACACATTTTTTTCCAGATACTCGTTCAAAGGGCAAGGCATTAGATATGTAGAATGGCTATTTCCTGGTATTTTAGGTATGAATGCTATGTTTAACTCATTGTATGGTGTAGGTTATGTCCTTGTAATGTACAGAAAAAATGGTATATTAAAACGATTCAGCGTTGCACCTGTAAGACCGTTTGAATTTTTAACAGCGCAGATTCTATCGCGTATGTTTGTTATGCTTGCCACAACAATTATTGTGTATATTGGCACTTTCCTGTTGTATGGATTTCAGTGCAAGGGTTCATTATTAACGCTTTTGCTGGTATTTGCTTTAGGCGGTTTCTGTATGATTTCACTGGGTTTGCTGATTGCATCCCGTAGCGACAGTCAGGAATTTGCCGATGGGCTTATAAACATAATAACCTGGCCAATGATGTTTTTGTCAGAGGTGTGGTTTTCACTGGAAGGCGCACGTCCCTGGGTGCAGAAGATTTCACAACTATTACCGCTGACACCAATAGTGGAGAGTGCACGTATGGTGATGAATGAAGGTGCATCATTGTTTGATATCAGGTATCACGTGTTGTATCTTGTAGCAATATCCGGCATATTTTTATTGGCAGGTTCAGTTCTTTTCAGGTGGGATAGAAAATAATAAAATATACTAATCTTTTGAAGATGGCGGTGATCCCAATTGCATTTTATTATAGAAAATTGACACCATTTATTCCTTAAAATAAAATATGAGAACATAATAAACATAGTGTACACCCCCGCCGCCGAAGGCAACGGGGATGCACTTATGAACAAAATATTTTTAAGGAATTATTAGTGTAAAATTGAAAAATTTTTGAGTTGAAATATAATTGACACTATATTTACATTTTAATAATTGTCATTATCATATTCAACAGTATGTGTGAGATAGTTACGGTGGATGTAGCTCAATGGTAGAGCCCTGGACTGTGGATCCAGTTGTTGCGGGTTCGAGCCCCGTCATCCACCCATTTGCTGGCAGCGTCAGTGAGGTCATTGCGGACCTGAACTGGAATTCAGTTACATATGGTCATTCCAAACTTAATTTGGAATCCACTATCTCATAGTCATTCTTAGCTTGACTCTCGCAAAAGTCATTCCGGACTTGATCCGGAATCTTTAGATCCTGGATCGAGCCTGTCCCGACGTAAGTCGGGATTCAGTAGACGTCGTAACGCGCCCGTAGCTCAGCTGGATAGAGCGTCGGACTTCGAA
>CALEUQ010000006.1 GCA_937920495.1 uncultured bacterium
TCCTTTTCCTCAATTTCCTCAAATACAGATACACTAACAAATTCATCGTTTCTTACAAGTTGCTTTTTCCACAATTAAAATACGGCAAGCGCAATATATTCGATCGTGATACAATCACGGGTTTTTTTGTTGATAAATTGGACCACTAATAACATTTTGCATACTATTGTGTATGATGGCATTTCCAGAGGTTGCAAATAGCCTACACTATATACTATCAGATAGATGGGATTTTTAAGGTGAAAAAACTTCTTACTGTTATAGGTCACTTTAAAGCATATTTCTTGCCGGGTCTTGTTGTATCAGGTATTCTTTTGTGCTATGCCATTGTAGCCAATATTTCTTTTTCGTACATGGGGAATACCAGCAAAGATGTTGTGTTATTTATTATATTTCACTATAAGATTTTAATTACTTTGTATTTTCTTAAAATTATTCTTGTGTACGCTGTTATTGGCATTTCTTTAAGCATATTCTTTTATGCAGGATTATTACAACTTTCGCAACTATTAACAAAACACTCGTATAAAATTAACATCGTTATATCTACCGGTATATTGACATTTATATTTATATTCTTACAATTGTGCAAAAATATTGTGTACTATCCTCAATTATATCTTGATACAGTATTTAATAAAAATATAGTGTATAAATATTTTCAGACCGCTCTTACAAATAATTTTTCTCCGCTGTTTTTTACATCTCTTCAATTGCTGATGATATCTCCTTTTATCATCGCGTTCATCATTTCCTGGTATAAGGTTCTGCTGCCGCATCTTACTGCAGCTTTGCACATATTGCTATCGCTTCCCAAAAAATACCATTACGCTGTTACAGCATCGTTAATAGCAATTATTATCACAGCGCTCACATTAACAGTAACTATCTCACATACCTCTTCCGGTACAAAACCAAATATTATACTTTTAGCTGCTGATGCTCTCAGGCCTGATCATTTCAGCGGCTTTGGGTATCACCGCAACACCACTCCCAACATAGATTCATTAATTGCCCGTGGAACCACATTTCACAATGTGTACACGGTAGTACCACGAACGTTTCCTGCGTGGGTAAGTATACTCACTTCAGAGCTACCATCCACACATGGTATTGGCCACATGTTCCCCACTGCAAAAGCGCGCAACAGGAATTTTATTACACTGCCATCAGTATTAAAAGAGTATGGATATCATACTGCTGTGGTTGGTGATTTTGCTGCCGATATTTTCCCGCGCATCAATTTAGGTTTTGATAACGTGAAAACTCCAACATTCAACATGCGTGTCATGATTAAACAAATCATACTTAAAAATCACTTATTCATTTTGCCATTTTTAACTAACAGAATTGGATTTGCACTTTTCCCTGAAATCAGGGAATTTGCTGAATTTGCAAACCCGCAGTATGTTATTGACGACATCAAATCAGAAATACATAAAAGCCTTAGGTCAAAAAAGCCCTTCTTCATTACATCGTTTTTTTCAATAACACACTTCCCTTACCCTGCATGCTATCCGTACTACAAGACCTTTACCAACTCATCATACAATGGCCCTTTTAAATATTCAAAAAACAGAGTTGTTGCATTAGATAGCAAAGGCCATGCATCAGAATGTCAGCCAACAACACATGAGATTGCGCATATCCGTGCACTCTATGATGGATGTGTGTATGCTTTTGATGAAGCTGTAGGCAACGTAATTCAATACCTTAAAGATAAAAACCTTTACGATAACACCATTATTATTATTTTATCCGATCATGGCGAAAACTTATATGAACATGAGTATGGGATGGGGCATGGTGAACATCTTCGTGGCAAGTATAGTCTGGTTATACCATGCATTTTTTACGGGCCCGGTATACAACATGCCCAGCATTATGATGTTCGCAGTGCTATTGATATTGCTCCCACCATACTTGACATCTTGAACATCAATCAGCCTGCATCATTTGAAGGCACATCACTTTATAAACCACACAACCGTGTATTTGATGCGTATTGTGAAACCGGTATATGGTTTGATAATACCGGCAATTTTTTCTTTCAGAAAAAACGCATAATGTATCCGGATATCACCGGCATATCCACTATTGATTTTAATTACAACGATGAGATTACGGTAACACCATATTATGATAATCTTATAACCATCGCAAAACACCGCGCTATCATTGCAAATAATTATAAGCTTATCTACATGCCCACGCATTATGGCCAGGACTATGAGTTGTATGATATTGCAAAAGATCCGGAAGAGCAAAAAAATATTTATACTACATCACCGCAGTCAGTTGCTTACAAGCACAAGTTTTTTTCAATATTTCACAGTGATAGTAAGATAAAAATATATAATGGTTATTTAGTACCGGTAGAATAAAAATGTGTGGAGATAGTCATTACGATTATCTCCACACTCTATAATCTTATCCTTTTTCAACCTCAGCCTGTACCTTTGTTAGCACTTCTACGCCATCCTGATTCTTTACTGTAACAGCAAGCACTGCTCTGTCACCTTGAATTTCTGTCACGGTTCCCTGAATGGTAAGAGTATCACCCATGCGCACCGGAGAGGCAAATCTGCATTTGAGCTTTTTTAATCTTCCTGGATCGCTTACCCATGTTGTGATGGCGTCAGCAGTAAAGCCCAGTGTGCATAAACCCTGTAAAATGGCACCACCCAAACCAACCATCTTGCCAAACTCAGCATCTATGTGAATGGGATTAAAATCACCTGAAGCCCCAGCATAGTAGATGGCTCTGTATTTATCTACTTCCTGATTTACCGTAAAGCTGTCACCAATGTTTATTGTGTTATGTGCATCCAATGTTTTCATATTATTTCCTCACCACAAAAGTATATATGCCTTTGCATACTTCCTTGTTGCTCTGATTCTTTGTTAGTATCTCAATGGCAATCACATCAAGCTTTTCCTTATTTTCAATATTGACAATCTTTGCATCCGAATACAGCACATCACCTGATTTGACCACATCATAAAATTCAAATTCCTGTTCACCATGCACAAGCATAGCCAGATTAAGATTGAGCTCATTATCAAAAAATATGGGCTCAATAAGCTTTGCACCAAATACCACAGCAAAGGTAGGAGGAGCAACAATGGTTTTATATTTTGATTTTGCGGCAAACTCATCATCTAAAAAATATGGATTGCTGCTTTTAATGGCTTTTGCAAATTCCTTAACCTTTTCCTTGCCAACCTCATACACCATAGTTGGCCAGGTTTTACCTATAAATTTCTTGTCTATAGCCATGGCGTTACCCCCTATTATTAATTTCCATATTTTTGCAAAAGGTCGCGTGCTATGAGTATCCTTTGAATTTCGGATGTCCCCTCGCCTATCTCGCCTAACTTTGCATCGCGGTATAGCCGTTCAACCGGGAATTCCTTGATATATCCGTAGCCGCCATGAATCTGCAGTGCCCAGCTTGAAATCTGTGTTGCTGCTTCACTGGCAAATAATTTGGCACATGACGCAAGCACTGCAGCTTCAGGATTGTTTGTTTGCTTAGCCCATGCAGCTTTATAGATCAAAAGCCGTGAAAGATCAGTCAGTATCATCATGTCAGCCAACTTAAATGAAATCTCCTGATACCTGTTTATTGGCTTGCCAAACGCTTTACGTTCGGCTGAGTATTTTACAGCTTCTTCCATACATGCCATGGCAACACCCAGCGATACCGTTGCCATTCCTATTCGGCCAAACTCCAGTGTCTGCATTGCCTGTATAAAGCCCTTGCCAACCTGGCCTAACACGGCATCCTCGCCAACCTCGCAATCCTCCAGGAATACTTCTGATGTTGGCGAACCACGGTAACCTAACTTTTCAAACGGTTTGCCTGTTGAAAAACCAGGTGTACCCTTATCAACAAGAAATGCGGTAACCCCATTTGCCGGCCCTGCTTCCTTATCGTTGTATGCCATCACCAGACACACATCCGCAATAGGGGCATTGGTGATGAATGTCTTGGTTCCGTTTAAAATCCATTTATCGCCTTTCTTTTTTGCAGTTGTGGCGATAGCGACCGCGTCTGATCCCGCCTGCGGCTCAGTTAACCCAAAGCTGCCAATGATATCTCCCGATATGATTCCTGGTAAATATTTTTCCTTTTGCTTTTTTGTACCGTAAAGCCGTATGGGCATACCGCATAAACCACAGCTTGCACCTGCTGAAAGGAACGTAGCAGCACAGGCTTTTGCAACCTCCTCGCCAGCTATTACAAAATTTATCAAATCCTGATCTGTTCCACCATATTCCTCCTCATGAATCATGCCTAAATAGCCTAATTCACCCAGTTTCTTAATATTCTTCTTTAAAAGCTCAATAGATTTTTCATCACCTATATCAAGCAGTGCAGCATTTGGCTTTATTTCATTTTCACAGAACTTCTTAAAGTTTTCCTTTATTGATTTCTGTATATCATTTAACTCATAATTCATTGTTAACCTCCTTTATGCCACCAGATTATAATGTTAACAACCGGGATATAATCAACCGCTGTACCTCGGAAGTTCCGCCGCCAATCTGCGCTAATTTTGCGTCACGCAGCATTCGTTCAACAGGATAATCATGGATATAGCCATACCCTCCAAATATCTGAACAGCCTCAGATGCAACTTTAAACCCCCAGTCACCAACAAAGGCCTTTGCTATTGATGCCTGCAGGTGATTGATTGGATACCCTGCATCTTTTAATGAAGCAACGCGATATACCGCCAATCGCGCAGCCTCCATTATAACTTTCATATCAGCCAGTTTATGCTGAATTGCCTGAAAGCTTTTAATAGGCTTATCAAACTGTACGCGCTCGGACGCATATTTTGCACACTGTTCAATCATAAACTGCATTCCACCAATAAACGGCGCAAGCAATGCACTGCGATCCCACTCTAACGTCTGATGAGCATACATAAATCCTTCACCAATATTGCCCAGAACATTTTCTTCAGGTACTTCGCAATCTTCAAAGAACACTTCAGACGTGGTAGATGCTCTGACCCCCATTTTGTGGAATGGCTTGCCGGTTGAAAAACCTTTAAAATCCTTTTCAACTATGAATGCTGTGATGCCTGCATGTTTTTTTGATTTATCAACCGTGGCATACACCACACATACATTGGCAATGGGTGCATTGGTAATGAATGTTTTTGAACCATTAAGTATCCACCTGTCGCCTTTTTTAACTGCTGTTGTTTGCAAAGATGCTGCATCAGAACCTGCACCAGGCTCAGTCAGGCCCATACATCCAATCCATTCGCCGCTGGCAAGCTTTGGCACATATTTTTTACGCTGTGCTTCATTGCCATGTTTAAACAATGTGTCGGTGCATAAATATGTATGCGCCCCTAATGCCAGCATGTGTCCGCTATCAACACCAGCATGTCCTAACGCTTCACCGGCAAGGCAGCATGTTACCACATCCGCTCCCTGCCCGCCATATTCTTCAGGAAACGGCAACCCTAAAAGCCCCATGTCACCTAACTTTTTCCATATCTCAAAAGAAAATTCCGATTTTAAATCAGCTTCTGCACATAAGGGAACAATCTCATTTTTGGCATATTTATATATTGTATCCCTGAATAAAAGCTGCTCCTCGCTAAACCCAAATTCCATTACTTACCTCCTTTGTTTAGTATAGTCTCAATTATTTGAGTCTTTATTTTATGTGCATAGTGCGCATAATCAAATGCATCTGGATCAATTACATATTGAATAATAAGGCCCTGTACCAGAGAAACAATCATGATAGCAGTATACCTTACATCAATGTTAGTGAATTTTCCCTGCTCAATGCCCTGGTTCAAAATATCTGAACATACATCCCTATAGCTATCATACAGCTTCTGAATGGCAGTGCGCATCCGTTCATTATGGTTTAACTGTGTCCAGAAATCCAGAAGCACATAAAAGTAATTCTTCTCCTGTATTACCAGATTGCACGCCCGCTCTATGAAAGCTCCCAGCCTGTCAACCGGATCCGAAAGATTGATAAGGTCCTGCTGCAGTGATGCACGGATATTACGATTTATCTGTCTCAGTAAATTTAACAGAAGATCCTGTTTGTTTTTAAAATAATAATGGATCAGTCCCGTTGACATTCCGGCTTCCTGGGCAATATCCTTGATGGTGAAATTGTAGTATCCTTTTTTACTTACCACGCTGTATGTAGCAGAGGTAAGCTGTGCACGTCGAATGTCAAAAATATCTGAGCGTTCCTTAACTTTCATTTTGAATCACCGTCCACATGATTGATTGTCCAATCAATATTATTACATACATCTATTGCCGTTTTATAACCAATGCACATCGTATTACATCATCCTTATTAAAGAATTATAATCGTGTATACTGATTGATTCTTTTACTTTTTGTTCTTCAAGACGTGTGGTTCCACCCATCAAAATTCCTTTTGAATGTACTGCATAGATTTCAGGAATATCAAAAAGCAAAAGGCTTATATCATCATATTCCTGTCCTTCCAGGTTACCTACCTTTTCTATCACGTGAGATATGGCCTCCATCAGCGAAACTCCTATCATATTTTCCAACGAAATACCACATAGCTTGATAATATCGTTAAACCCATCACTATACAACATAACCCGCATCATATCATTTAGCTGAACACCTTCAACATCACCTATATGCATGCTTCTCCCTGCAAAGTTCATGTTGACAGAAGTTTTGTATACCAGGCTCTTATTGTGCCTGTCATAGATTCTCAATGAACTATCGCCCCCCTGAGCTATACATGCCTGTGTTGTGTTCCCATGTTCATGTAGTGCTATAAAACTCAGTGTTGACTTCAAATGATAATCCTGACTGGCATATATCGCGTTAAGATAGTCTTTCCACTCCTCACTGTTTTGAGGTACGGTATGCACACCACTCACAATATTTGAAAGCAACACGCGTGATGCATGAGGGAAGCGCTCAGTTGCATCAGCAACAGCAAATATTTTATGTTCAAAATCTACCAGTAAACTATCGCCATTACCATACCCTGAACGCACCTTATCTGTACCGGTGATAAGCATCATTGCAAAAGTGCCGTCAGCTATCACCGCCCTCACATCATTATGTAGTTCAATAATGCTCATATTAATCAATGACCCTGAAATACAGTATATCTTTTATGGTGCCTTTCTTTTCTTCTGAAAAAACAGGCTCAACCCGTGCACCAATTTTTACTTTTGATTCATCATGCACATCGATATAGTGTTGAAATAACGTGTCCGCACCATCTAATTTTATAAATCCATAACCATAGGGGATAGGCTTTTGCGTGCCGGTTTCAGGATCTATAAATGCAAATCGTAAAATTGTAAATGTCCCTATTGTCCCTTGTGGGCCAACTTCAACAAATTCCTTCATTTCCACAAAGCAGTCACCACAAACCCTGCGTGGTGGCACATATACTTTGTTGCATTTGGGGCAGCGAACACCTAAAAATTTTCTGTTATTTTTCAGCTCATAGAAGAATTTGCTCCCATACATCCCCACCGAATAATTAAATGGTTGTACAGCTTTACCCGATTCAATGATTATATATTCAATGTTTTCCATTGTTTCCTCCTACAGATTGGGTTTCTTTTTGCCATGTAAAATCATATCCGTCCACATACAGCCACCAAAACCGGTACTTACGGCAAAATTGACATCCGGCACCTGTCTTCCCTCAGCTTTGCCCATCACCTGCATTGCAGCTTCAGCACAGCGGATTAAACCAGTTGCACCTATAGGATTGCAGGCAATCACCCCACCGGAAGGATTAATAGGAAGCTCACCACCCATATCAGTTGCACCACTCCATATATATTCTGCTCCTTTACCACGTGGTACAATTCCCATATCTTCTATCCATATTATGCCAGCAAACGAATAGGGCTGATACATCTCAATAACATCAATCTGCTTTCGTGGCTCAGTAATACCACACTTCTTAAATAAATCCTGTGAAGCCTGGGCCATACTGTCAAGCTCGCCCCAATTGACATCACCCAGATACGTATACTTATGCCTGTTTGCCGTTGCCCATATCCAGTCAGGGGTTGATGTGATCTTTTCTGCATACTCTTCGCTTGCCATTATCACTGCGCATGCACCATCAGTACGCGGACACACATCAAGAAGATGAATGGGATCAGCCAGCATGGGTGATGCAAGGACTTCTTCCAAGGTCACTTCTTTGCGCAATTGTGCATAGGGATTATTGCATGCATGTTTGCGATCGCGTACTGACACCCGTGCCCCATCTCTATCGGTTGCTCCATATTTTGCCATATATGCTTGTGCTTCAACAGCAAGCCCCGAGATAGCTCCTGCAAACACAAGCCTGTCCCATACCGGGTCAAACGCGGTGGTGATAGCTCCTGTTGTATCCGACTCTGAGTTCTTTTCCCAGCCAATGATCAAAACCTTATCAAACATTCCCGATGCAACAAAATGGTATCCACCTATTGCCAGAGTGCTGCCGGTTGTTCCACCTGTTGTGAGTTTTATAACCGGTTTATGATATCCACCCGAACCATCGATACTCCAGCAATCAACATAGTTAATGCCTTCAAAATGATCCATATTACCTATTAAAATGGCATCGATGTTTTTAATTGAAAGATCAGCATCTTCCAGTGCACGGGTAACTGCTTCGTGTATTAATTCCTGGCCATTGACATCGGGCCTGTGGCTTCTGTGGTGAGTTTGTCCGGTTCCAACAATTGCAACTCTTCGCTTTGCCATAATTGCCTCCTATTTATCTTTATCAAGAACCCATACACAATGGGATTGTCCACATAATCCATTCACACCTTGCGCAACACCACGCCGGGCGTTTACCTGCCGCTCACCTGCCTGGCCACGCAACTGTAACACAACTTCAGCAATTCGGTATAAGCCTGCAGCAATCACAGGATGGCCACTCAATAAACCTCCTGAAGGATTTACCGGCAGCCTACCATCTTTGTTAAACATACCTTTTTCCAGCATTGTGCCTGCTTTTCCGTATTCTGCCAACCCAAGCCCTTCAATCCACATCAGTTCCTGATAGGTGAACGCATCATACACTTCAGCTATATCAATTTCTTTTTGTGGATTTGTTATACCTGCCATTGTATATGCTTTTTTTGCAGCTTCTTCCAGAGCTCTGGCTTTTGATAAATCTCTATCGCCCATAAAATACGCATCAGCGCAAAATGCTACACCTTTAATCCACACTGGTTTGACATTGAGTTTTTTTACAAAATCAGCATTGGCTATAATAATTGCACAGCAACCATCGGAAACCGGAGAACAATCCAGCTTATGCAATGGATCAGCTATCATTTCAGAGTTCAGAACATCTTCTACAGTAATATCCATAGGTAGCTGTGCATACGGATTGTCCTTTGCATTCTTATGATTTTTGCACGATACCAGTGCAAGCTGTTCTGCTGTAGTACCGGTGGCATGCATATAGGCTCTTGCCTGCATTGCAGATGCACTGATCATATCCAAACCAAAACTGCGCTGATAAATTGGATCAAACGCTGCATTGGTAATGATGCTGGAAATGCTCTCAGAACCTTTACTGTGGGCTGTTACCAGTGTTGTATTATAATCCCCTGATAAAGTACGTGCCAGTGCATACGCAGCTCCAAATGTTCCATCACCTTCCACTGCAGAACAGTTTTTATATCGCACCCCACTTGCATCCCCAACCGCCATGCAGGATATAGTTCTTCCATCCCAAAAATCACTGGAAGTTGTGATCACATTATCAATATCTTCAATTCCAATGCCAGCATCATTCAATGCCTTGTTCACAGCTTCCCACACCAGGTCAGCATAGGTTGCTCCAATTTTACTTTTTTCAATTGTTGTCATTCCTATACCAATTATTGCAGCTTCCATTGCATACCTCCTATTTTACCGGCCTGAAATGTGAAATGGCGTGTATAGAAGCACTCTTTTCATCCGCAAATACCGCTTCTACTTGCATTCCTGTTGTTATCTTTTCAGGTTCAATTTCTTCAATATAATGCAACATCGCATTATCTGAACCTTCAAGCTGTATAAGCCCACACGCAACAGGAACTTTCTTTTTCAATGATGCCAGTTGCCTGTATACTATAGTGTATGTGAGTACTTTACCTTTGGGCCCTACCTCTTTCCACTCATTAGTCTCAACGTAGCAGTATGTACAGGTTTTTTTTGGCGGACAGAACACCTTGCCACATTGCGGGCATTGTTTACCAAGTATTTTTTTCTCATCCCGTAATGTTATAAAAAACTTTGATGCCGTTTCACCTGCCCACCATTGATAGGGAACACTGATCTGGCTTTTATACACCTGTGGTTCAATACCATTAAAGATATCTTCCATAACTATCTCCTTATCTTCCAATAATATATCGGTGAGGATCAACCTCTTCCCGCAAAATCCCGAGTTCCTCATCTGTTGGCGGTTTGGTGTCCTCTATTTTCTTTGCCCACTTGAGCTCAAACCCACAGTTGTCCTGCACATCTTTTCTGCTGTATCCAGGATTTATTGAAAGTACTGTCATCCACTTTGTTTCCTCATCAAAACCCATCACAGCCATATTGGTGATAATACGGTATGGACCTGTGCCTTCAGGCAACCCTGCTTCATAACGGCTGCGTCCACCCTTTAAATATCCCGGTGAAGTAATAAAATCTAATTTATCAGTAAACCTTCGCGCATCCTGCACCGTCATCATCATCGTTCGCCAGCACAGCGATGCTAAATCGTTGGCACCACCGGAACCCGGAAAACGTACCTTTGGCTTTTGGTAATCATCCCCAATCATTGTAGAATTGATATTCCCATACATATCTATCTGTGCACCACCTAAGAATGTGTAATCAACCATCCCTCGCTGGCAGGTTTCCATTACCTCAGGCATTGAGCTTGCCATTATCGCCTTATGGAATGTGCGGGAATCACCAACTGAAATAGGCATTGTGGGCAATATGGGTGCAACACCACCTGCCTCAAACATTATACACAGATTGGGCGAATACAGCTTCTGTGCTAGCATTGCTGCTGCACATGGTGCACCAGTTCCCACAACAACTGTCGCCCCATCCTCTAAATTACGTGCTGCAATACATATCATAAGTTCCATTGCATTGTATTCCATGGCCAACCTCCCTACTTGTTGTTAATCAGATATTCAATGGCTCTTAATTTCTTCATCTTTTCTATCCCTCCATTAAGGTTGAGATAGTCATAAAAATTATCCACACCGTAAATCTGCTCCTGTAAAAATTTCTCCAGCTCTTTGGGATCTTTTTCCACGCGCAGCCATGTCTTCAAATGCTCCTCATCACTGAAATACTCATAGGGCATGTTACCCGGATAACTGCCGTATGGAACCTCAATGACCGCATCCACACACCAGTACGGAATAACTGTTTTTTCCGGTTCGCGACGAATCTCATCATGCGGTATAATGCGCTCAGTAGTTATCACCACGCGCTTGGAAGCCTTTGCCAGATCAAAGTCCGATACCGATGCGCCGTACACTCTGCAATTCCCATAGATATCCGCTTCATGAACATGAATGGCAGCAAAGTCCGGAAAAAGTGCCGGCATTGCCGCATATTTCTTGCCGGTAAAAGGACAGGTAATCACTTTTGCTGCACTCTGTACAAACGTATCGGTCCCTAAGATATTGCGAGTAGGAATGAACGATATGCCCATGGCAGCAGCTTTGAGCCTCCAGGAAAGTGAAGCATTGGTCCATTCGGTAAGTTTAATCCTGCCACTTTCAACCGCACGGCGTGCGTTGGGCGATAGGCCTCTCGCTTCCAACCCGATAATATAGGCAACATCACAACGATCAATACACTCACCAGCTACCAGTACCTGGAAATCGTGCGTTGATGTATGACCTGCAAACCCTAAATGTTTTTTCCGCTGGCGAACTATTTCGTGGATGATTGCCGTTGGGATACGGTTTGCACCAAAACCGCCGATAGCGATATAATCACCATCTTTAATCATATCCCGCACCACATCCTTAACTTCTGCCAGTTTGGGTTTCATGGCACGAGATTTATTTCTGAAAAAAGCCCGTGCGTGATCCGGATCTGGATCGGTAAATAATTCATTTTTGCCTGAAAGCAGCTCTTCCTTCATATCACTATCATGTACACTCATTGCCATAATATCCTCCTCAGCATTTTAAATAATAGATACATTATAATTTTGGTTGAACATACAATCAAATATAATCGTTTTTAAGCAATCTGTACAGTTTTTGCATCCTCCTCATATAACGAATCAATAATGGATTTGTATTTCTCCTGTACCACTTTACGCTTAACCTTCAATGTTGCAGTCAACTCCCCTGTTTCTTTTGAAAATTCACTTCGTATGATGCCCACTTTTTTTACTGTTTCATAGCGTGCCAGCTTTTGATTACACTTTTCAATATGAGCCTCCACAATCTTATGGAAATGTTCGTTTTCAATGAGGTCATTGAAGCTGGTAAATGATATGCCATTTTCTTTTGCAACACGTTCAGCCTGTTCCTGGCTGATATTAACCAGAGCGGTCAGATACTTACGCTTATCACCAATAACTATCGCCTGAGTAAATAGTGGATCTGACTTTATAAGATTTTCTATTTTCTGAGGAGCAACATTTTTACCACCTGAAGTGATAATCAAATCTTTCTTTCTGTCAGTAATCATTAAGAATCCTGCATCATCAAATACTCCAATATCACCACTCATAAAATAGCCATCAGGTGTAAATGATTCCTTTGTTTCTTCAGGCATCTTCCAGTATCCTTTGAAAACGTTGTCGCCTTTAATTAGTATCTCACCATCATCAGCAATTTTGATATCAACGCCAGGCAAAGGTCTACCCACTGTCCCAATACGATAATCTGCAATATTGCTCATGGTGGCAGGTGCACAGCACTCGGTCATGCCATAGCCTTCTATAACCATTATGCCCGCAGAATTAAAGAATAGAATTATTTCGCGGGCTGTTGGAGCACCTGAGGCTGTCATCCATCGTACCCTTCCACCCAGCGCATTCTGCAATTTCTTAAATATGATGGCGTACGCTATTTTATACTTTAACTTAAGCAAAAACCCCGGTTTCTTCTTCAGCTCACGCAAGGTGCTAATCTTATTACCAACTTTCTGCCCCCAGTAAAATACCTTTTGCTTAAATGGCGATTGCTGTTGAACCTGTGAGATAATCCGCTGGTAAACCTTTTCCAGCACACGAGGCACCGCAAGCACTACAGTTGGCCTTTTTTCCTGAATATCCTGTAGGATAGTATCCAGACTCTCTGCATACGAAGCAGTAATGCCAACATACATACCGTAAAAGTGCCCGGCAACTCGTTCAAATACGTGACTGAGCGGCAAAAAAGGAACTGTTTGATCGGTATCGTAGGCATAGTGGGGTTCAATTTTGTGCAAAGCTGTAACAACTGCCATGATGTTTTTATGAGTAATCATGGCACCCTTTGGCACACCGGTTGTTCCTGATGTATACACTATAGTTGCAAGATCATCCTGTGTTACTGAGTCAGCTAACTCTTTAAATTTACCGGGATTTGCATCATATAATTGTTTACCTTTTTCAAGCAATTCTGCAAAACTCATTATAAGCGGATTTGCACTAACACCATCCATATCAATTACTATAATTTTTTGCAAGCCCGGATACCGTTTAGCAGTATATAATCCCTTCTGTAACTGAAGGTTGTTTTCCACTATTAAAAATTTTGATTCAGAATGAGAAACTATATACTCCACTTCCTCATCAATCAATGTAGGATAGATGGGCACTATACATCCTCCGGCACCTAATACACCCATATCAGTATAAAGCCATTCCAACCTGTTTTCTGATAGCAATGAAACCCTATCGCCTTTTTTAAGGCCCATATCATAGAGTGCCAGTCCAACATACGCTGCGCGTGTATAGTAATCTTCCCACGAGGCACTTTCCCACCTTCCTTTCAATTTTTTTTCAATTGCTATCCGTTGCCCATACTTTTTAGCTCTATTTTCAAATACCTGATTTATTGTCTTTTCTTCCATTGGACACCTCCAAATATTTTAACAATGCTTAAACTGTGGTTTACGTTTTTGTAAAAAAGCCTCTATTCCTTCCTTTTTATCGTGAGTTTCAGCAATCTTTCCAAACAATGAGCTCTCTAACTTTAAACCATCTTCAAGGCTCATTTTGCTTCCCTTTATTACCGCTTCAACTATTGCCCTCACTGCCACCTGTCCTTTTTTAGCAATTGAAGATGCAAATTTTAAACTTTCATCCATCAATGTTTCTGGCGGATACACTCTGTTAACCAATCCAATACGCAATGCGTCATCCATACTTATAAACATACCGGTAAGCATGATCTCCAGCGCTTTTGCAGTACCCAGTACGCGTGCACTTCGCTGAGTTCCCCCAAAAGCAGGAATTATTCCCAGCATGATTTCAGGTAAGCCCATTTGCGCATTGGTAGCTGCTATGCGCATGTGGCATGCTAATGCTATCTCCATACCACCACCCAGACATAACCCGTTTATTACGGCTATGACAGGTTTGGGCGATAGTTCACATAAAGAAACTATTGCCTGAGCCCTGCTGGTAATTTCTACTCCCTTTTGATATGTATCTACCTGTTGAACTGCATTAACATCAGCACCAACGACAAATGTAGAACCTTTACCGGTTAACATGATGACATGAACAGTATCATCCTGTGTAAGAGTCTTCATCAGTGATTCAAATGATTCAATTGTCTCCTCGTCCAGAGCATTCAACGGAGGATTGTTAAAATATACCACCGCAACATTTTCCTTTTCCATCTGATAGTAACATTTTTCACTCATATATAGAACCTCTACACATTTTAAAAAACATAATCATATACCTCATCCCTGCAAAGAACACATAGCAAGGATGAGGTAGCCGGTAACTATCGCTTACGCAATCCCATTATTTCTCGTGCTTCATCAGGTGTGGCAGGCTCTCTTCCTAATGATTCAGCTATACGTACTGCCCACTCAACCTGCTCCCAGCTTCCTTTGGCCAATTCGCCAGTAGGTATTCGTATATTATCTTCAAGGCCAACACGCATATGTCCACCAACAAGGCATGACATGGTAACTGCAGGAAACTGTTCTATACCAACGCCACAGGTTGTGAAGTTGGAATCTTCCGGCAATGCATTCTTCAAAACCATAAACATATCAGGCCTGAATGCCATACCACCTGCAACACCCCATACAAAGTTAAAGTTATATGGCTTTGTAAAGAAGCCCTGCTTTGCAATTAAAAACCAGTTGTCAAGACCACCCAGGTCATAGACTTCTACTTCAGGTTTAACCCCATTTTCTTCCATTGCTTTACCAAAATCCTGCAGCATCGTAAACGTATTTTCAAAGACAAAATCTATAAATATCTTTCCGGTCTTACGATCGATGATGCTGAAATTCATGGTATTGGTATTAAGCGAAGCCATTTCAGGTTTTACATATACTATCTGGCTGATACGCTGTTCGGGCGTTTTACCCATACCTACCGCAGAACTCAGGTTAACAATAATATCCGGACATTTTTCCTTGATTGCATCATGAGTATCTTTTATACGCTTGTGATCATGTGTTGGCATACCATTGTCTTCACGAGCATGGACATGAACCATTGCAGCACCTGCTTTATAGCATTTATATGCTTCTTCGGCAAATTCCTGTGGTGTGTATGGTACTGATGGATTTTGGTTTTTCATAGTTGCTGCACCTGCCAATGCTGCGGTAATAATAACTTTTTTGGACATAGCTTTCCTCCTTTCTTTTAATAATTTTTCCTCCTGGGAAATTACTGGTTCTTCTCCTTTTGCACCTGCAGGTGTACGTTCAGACACAAAGGCTTTTTCTGGTTTTTTAGGCGCAAAATGAGCAATATCCAGAATAGTATTGGTTGGTGAAGATGAAAATACTGCTTCTACCTTCATCCCAATTTTTACTTCCTCAGGTGCTATCCCATCCAGTATATGAACTATAGGTGTATCAGCACCATCAAGCTTAATAAGTGCCATCACAAAAGGTGCTTTACGAGGAAGATGCTTGTCATCATAACGTACCACAGTAAAATTCACAACCTCACCAGCTGGCTGCACCTCCACCCAGTTATCCCGTATATCAGTAAGATCACGTTCACATGTCTGGCGTGGTGGCAGATATACTTTGTTGCATACCGGACATTTCACACCCATGATCTTTTTCTTGTCACGGAGTGTAGTAATAAACGTGCTTCCCACTCTTCCGGCAAAATAACTATATGGCAATGCTAACTTCCCTTCAACTATAAAACAATCTTTCCTGTCATAATCAAGTGCCATAGCATTCCTCCATCACTCATCAATCTCAAAATATTTGATATCAAAGATGCTTCCCGTACGGTGCTCATTCCATACCGGCCGTACACGTGTACCTGAAACATCATCTTTACCGCCTTTGATCCTGTCTATCTGGTCCCGGCGTATCAAATGTGCAAACGTATCATTACCCTGACAGCCATCTAACAATATATTGGCCATTCCATACGGTGTTTCCCGCGTTTCACCTGTTAACGGGTCAGGGCTGGCGTAATACACGTATTCCATATAACGGACCTGCCCCTTAGGTCCAACTTCTACCCACTCATCAACTCGAACACGGCATACTGCACATACTTCGCGCGCTGGCAATTGAATCCGCCCACATTTTGGACATTTGTTGCCAAGTATCTTCTTTTCCTTTAGCGCATTCAGGAATTTCCCCATCACAGGCCCTGTTGAAAACTTCTGATCCACAGAAATAATCTTTTTTAAAACAATGAGCTCCTGTTCAGGTGTGCCACTTGCCATGGGATCCTGATATTTCTTAAATATTTCTCCCAACTTTAATGCCAGCTGAGTTTCACCAACTATTGCAGCTTTCCCTGCCGATAGCAGTGAAAATGCATCTACCTTACCCAGCATTACATCTACCCAGTCTTTGGCATCCTGTACCTCAAGTTTTACTGTAAATTTTTCTGCTCGTTCTTCTTTAAGTTCGCACTTTCCATCTTTAATGTACGCTGTCCACACACCACCATCAGCTCCACCAATATCATACACAATAACTGCTTCCTGTGGCGCATTCTGTGGCTGAAAACGAGATACCAGTGTACCAAACATATCTAAAATATAATCCCGTGTTGACATGGCAGCTTTCTTTGGTACATACTTCTTAAACATCTTTGCAGTTTTACCAAATTGCCCAAAGTCCCCCTCAATTTTTACCTTACCGGAAGTAAAGGCATTTGCCGCATCAACTTTACCAATGTTAATACCAACAAACGTCTCCCCATCACATACCATTACTGCAACACAATCGCTGATATCATCTGTTTTGATGACCTCCAGTAAACCTTCAGATACAATGATTTTCCATTTGCCTTCTCCGGTAATATCATATCCAAATTTAGCAGTTACACCTTTTGCGCCTTCCGGCCTGAACCGGTCGTTCATTGTGTCAAAAATATCGCTCACTTTAACACCCCAGTATTCCATAGTAACCTCCTACCAGTTTAATTCTTTTTCTAACATCATTAACACTGTCCACATGGTTCCGCCAAATCCGGAAGCCAGAGCATGCTTAACCTCTTTTGGAATTTGATGGGCACCAGCATCACCACGCACCTGCAACGCTGCTTCAGCAACACGCAATAGTGCAGTAGCACCAATAGGATTGGTGGCAATAACCCCTCCGGAAGGATTTATTGGCATAGAACCATCAATCATGATCTCCTTATTTTCTACCAGTCGCAGGTGCTCATCTCCTTTCAGGAAGAAGAAATCGCGTAACCAATCCAGACCCCACCATGCAGCAGGATCATACATTTCAAATACATCAAAATATTCCAGTGGATTGGTAATATCATTTCGCTTAAAGAGTTGCTCTGCTGCAAATTTATGCGTTTTTAAAACAGGATAGTTTTTATGATAGCCAAATATATTAAATGTTTCTTCGCGGTGAATAGTAATATGATCACGTATCCATACTGGTTTTTTCGATAGTTCCTTAGCCTTTTTCTCACTGGCAAAAATTACCGCACATGCACCATCCGACTGTGAGCACATATGTATAAGCCTAAGTTCACCAACCAGTTTGGGTGATGTATTCATCAATGTTTCAACCTGATCAAAATCCAGGCCAAAAGCCCTGTGCGCATTTGGATTCAGGCATGCATGTTTATCCATAATAATTCGATACATCATAGCTGCACGCTTTGCTCTTTCTTCGCCAAACTCTTGAATCACATCATACGCCGTTGAACCGGTAAGAGCTCCTGTTTGAAGATTTCTAAACCACAATGGGTCTGCCATATTGGTAATACCACCGGTGGTATGTCCCTCCTGCAGCTTTTGAAATCCAATAGCCATGACAATATCATACATACCAGAAGCAACCAGATTGTCACTTGCACATGCCAAGGTTGTGCCCACTGTCCCACCAGTAGTGATTCTAATGCTGTCCTTTCCATAGGCTCCCGTTCCCAGCACATGCCATAAATCCGGCTGGTGAATCATCTCAAAAAGCTCCATATTTCCATGAACAATACAGTCTACATCCTTGATGCTTATATTTGCATCTTTCAATGCAGCAGAAACTGCTTCATGAATCAATTCAGGCTGATTAACATCTTCCCTATGGCTGGAATGCTTGGTTTGTCCAACGCCAATAATTGCCACATTTCTATTCTTTTTATGTGCCATGGTCATCCCTCCTTTACACTTCAAAAATCACAACAGCCTGGTGTTGACCGGCCGCACCATAAGTGCTCTGCGCCAATGCACGTTTTGCACCTTTAACCTGCCTTTCACCAGCTTCACCTCTGAGCTGATAAAAGCATTCGATAGCTCTGGCAGCCCCACCCAGAAGTAACGGGTTGCCATTTAACATCCCACCTGATACATTGACATTGAATTCATCCATGCCGCCATCATCAACCCACCTGCCACCATACCCATCGTTAACCAGGCCAATGCCTTCAGCCCACATCGGCAACTGATATGCAGCATGGTCACATAGTTCAAATAGTTGTATATCTTTTTTAATATCTTTGATTCCTGCTTTTTTCAAGGCTCTTTCAGTTGCATTTTTCAGTGAAAAATTGCTTGTTAAATCCTTATCACCCAGAAAATAGCTATCCATGCAGCTGGCATATCCTGTAATCCATACAGGCTTGTCGGTAAATTCTTTTGCCCTTTCTTCACTGCATAGCAACATACCAAAAGCCCAGTCAGTTGATGGATAATAGTGAAGCTGTCGTAGGGGATCTGCCAAAAGTGGTGACTTCATGACATCTTCTTCGCTTACAGGATCATTTTCACGTGCAAATGGGTTTTTGGAAGCATTCTTCCTTGCACGGACCACCACTTTAGCAAGATGTTCTTCTGTTATCTTAGCTTTTTCCATATATGCCCGAGCCTGCATTGCATTGACATTTACAAAATCCATCCCTAACGGCCTGCAATAAAATGGATCAAATGCAAGATTGGTACACATATTACGGCTTTCAGGCTGTGACTCTTTCATATGTCCCATAAAAAGAACCACATCATCATGCCCTGAAAGTATGCTTGCCATAGCATACCCCAAACCATTAAGGCTTTCCTGTGCCATTTTCTCTTCACCCCTGAAGTGAGCACCAACAACATCAGTCATACCATTATTTGATATTGTTCGCGCATCCCATACATCATCTGAACAGGTAATAACAGTTCGTATTCCCTTTTCCATATCAAATGTTACATTAGTTTGCGACATTATGCCTTCAAAACATTCCAGAAGCATATTCTGGAAACGGGCATACCACAGATTGGGGTCATTCTTAATCTGAGCTACAGCACAGATAGCAACTCGTTTCTGCATACCCTGTGAACCTCCTTTTCAAAAATATTTTATGATACATCTAAATTATATCCATAGTTAACAGTAGCAGTTCCAGAAATCACCGTGTTTAATGGCTTTTAATATAGAATCTTTGTCCCTTTTTGCATCCAGCTCAATCCAGGCCCTGCCAATACCTATAGGCGTGTGAGCATCATCTGACACTATTGATGGATAAGGGAATGACATTTCATCAAAACGGTTAACTTTGAATCCTTTTGTTGTTATTTCCATTGCATCGATAGTAAACACTTTCTGAAGATCATACAGGCGATCCATGATCTGTTCTATATCGAGATCATACTCAGGAAGATGATTGAATATATGAAGCAACTGATTATCACCAAAAATCCTGTTTACATGTATATATCCTTTTAAGAATACAGTCATTTCAACTCCTGTAAAAATTATCATGCCGGATTTAACACTATCATAGATTTCATCATATCCGGGCTTTAACAGGTAATCGTGGTCGGTGAAAGCTATAAAATCATAACCTTTTTCTTCATAGCGTATAGCCACCTGTTGTGGAGTAAGAATTCCATCAGAACATGTGGTATGCGTATGTAGACACCCTTTTAAAAGCATTGCATTATATAATTTAAGTAATTTTTTAAATAATTGAATGAATGTCCAACCAATATATTGAAAAAAAAATAATTTGAAGCGCAATATAATTTATTGGACATCCAATCAATTTACAAAGTAATAATTATAATACAATATGTCAATAATTTTTTTAATTTTTTTGATTTAAAAAATCATTTTTTTAAGTTTAGGCATTTTTATAAATACGCGCTGTAAATTATACTATATGTGGCCCAATTGTTTGGCTTTTTTTATGATTTTGGGGTCTGGTCCCCAGAAAAATTTACAACATATTATACCATATACACGATATACGCTAAATGTGTAGCCTGAGTACCGATAGTTATCGGTATAATCATCTTCTCCCATGCTATCAAGTACTGCTAAAAATTCATCCAAAACATTATCTAAACAAAACGCAATAATCTTAGCAAGCGACATCTTCCACAGCTTC
>CALEUQ010000007.1 GCA_937920495.1 uncultured bacterium
AATATTCATGGTTTCCTCGCAAAGTATTTTTTATTTTTGTGTATATCAATTTAGTCATTTTATTATCAACTACTATCAATCATGTGTCAAATATTTTTTTATCATCATTATGATAATACAAACTGTTATGCAAAAGACAAAAATTGTAATACGCAATTGATATCTCCCTTTGAAATTCAAAATATTCTTTTTTTTTTTAAAAATCATAAACTTTTATGTGCTATCGTTTGTTGTTTTAGCAATTTTGCAAAATTGCACTTTATAAATTATATAGCGCATATGCGTTTTGTTATACTGTACTTTTGTATGTAACAACTCAATTTTGGTTATAACCATTGTCGTGTATTTATGGTGTTACACCGGGACATACTGTTGGATATCCTTGAGCACGAATTATCATTGGATTATTCATGATAATAAAAAAACGTAATGCAAAATGAGGAATAGTCACACTATGTGTTGGTGGTAGAATAAGGGGGGTATTGGCAGAGAATATATAATTGTATTGCAGTCGCGATTGGCCAATCAGGCCAGCAATACAAAAATTACCATAAAAAAACTGAAAATATATAAAAGAATGATACATTTTTATTATTACATTCACGTGGAACAGTAAATATGTAAATAGAGGAATAGTATGGGCATGACAATAACTGAAAAGATTTTAGCCGCACATGCCGGGAAGGAACGTGTAGAGCCGGGTGAATTAATTGAAGCTAAAGTGGATCTGGTACTGGGTAATGACATTACTGCACCTATTGCAATTAAAGAATTTGAAGAGTTGGGAATAAACAAGGTTTTTGATAATGAAAAGATAGCGCTTATCCCTGATCACTTTACTCCAAACAAGGACATAAAATCTGCCGAGCAGGTTAAAATCTTAAGAGAGTTTGCTAAAAAATACAATATTGTTCATTTTTATGATGTTGGCAGGGTAGGTGTTGAGCATGCACTGCTTCCGGAATTGGGCCTGGTGCGCCCGGGTATGTGTATCATTGGTGCTGATTCGCACACCTGTACCTATGGTGCGTTTGGTGCATTTTCAACCGGTGTTGGCTCAACTGATATGGCGGCAGCTATGGCTACCGGCAAAACCTGGTTTAAGGTACCGGAATCAATCAAATTTGTTGTATATGGTAAGCTGCAGCCGTATGTATCAGCCAAGGATATTATTTTACATATTATAGGTAGTATTGGCGTTGATGGTGCATTATATAAATCAATGGAATTTGCCGGGGATACCATTACGGAATTATCCATGGAAGGCAGGATGACCATGGCCAATATGGCAATTGAGGCTGGTGCCAAAAATGGGATCTTTGCTCCTGATGGCAAGACTGTTGAGTATATTAAAAGCCGTACAGGTCTTCCCTATACACTATACTATAGCGATGATGATGCACAGTATACTGACGTGAAAGAATATGATGCGTCAAAGATAGAGCCCACTGTATCATTTCCGCATCTGCCTGAAAATACAAAACCTGCACGCGAAGCTGGAATACAAATAGATCAGGTAGTGATTGGATCCTGTACTAACGGGCGTATTGAGGATTTGCGGGTAGCGGCAAAGATATTGAAAGGCCACAAAGTGCATAAGGATGTACGGTTACTCATCATACCGGCAACACAGGAAGTATACAGGAAGGCTCTTGAAGAAGGGCTGATAGATATATTTATACAGGCTGAAGCAGCGGTTTCCGCCCCCACGTGCGGGCCTTGTTTGGGCGGCCACATGGGCATTTTAGCCGAAGGCGAACGGTGTGTAGCAACAACAAACAGAAACTTTGTTGGCAGAATGGGGCATCCCAAAAGTGAAGTGTATTTAGCAAGCCCTGCGGTTGCAGCTGCATCTGCAATACTGGGAAGGATTGCTCATCCGGATGAGTTGGGTTAACAATAACTATCGCTCATTTAACATTATTCAAGAGGTACCACATGAAAGCACATGGTAAAGTATGGAAATTTGGCAACGATGTCAATACTGATGAAATTATACCTGCACGATATCTTAACACGTCTGACCCTGATGAGCTGGCAGCGCACTGCATGGAAGATGCTGACCCTGATTTTATGAAAAAGGCAAAAGCCGGTGATATTATTGTTGCCGGTAAAAATTTTGGATGCGGCTCTTCTCGTGAACATGCTCCTATTGCCATAAAAGCAGCAAAGATATCATGCGTTATTGCTGAATCGTTTGCTCGCATATTTTACCGTAACAGCGTTAATATTGGTCTTCCCATCATTGAGTCAGAGGAAGCAGCACGTGATATCACACAGGGTGATGAGATAGAAATTGATTTTGATTCAGGTGTTATAAAAAACATCACAAAAAATAAGGAATACAGGGCCAAACCATTCCCGCCATTTATGCAGGATATTATTGCAAAAGGTGGTCTGATGGGTAAGGTTAAGGCCGAATTGAAAAAATAATTTATTGCACCTGCTTTATATTTTTTCCTTCAAATATATCTTTACCTTGAGCTCTGAATGGTATGATATACCATCGTCCTTTTTTATATTTTGAAAGCTGCAGCAGTGCAGGGTTGGGCAGATCCTGTATAAAATTTGAACTGAATTCAAGTGAAATTGCCACATCACTTTCATCGTGGCGATTGTACTGGCCATTTAATTTAAGCCGTATCTCGGGCGCATTGAAGATGAATGAATTGATGGTGATAACAGGTCCATTAAGATTGAAATTACCGTATATCTTCTGAAACTCCAGATTGCTCAGCTTATATTTTAAATCTTGAAGCCATATACTTAATCCATTCTGCAATCCAGTATTAGCCAGTTTGCCATTTTCAACCGACACTTCAACCTTACCAGATATTCTATCAATCACAGGGTCTTTGGGTACGATAGTTACCTGTAATTGTCCTGATATGTTGCCAAAAAGGCGATTTTCATACTCCTTAAGATACGCGCTTATATTCTGTAAACGTGCATTATTGAATTTGGCTACAAGCGTAATCTGTGGATTATCCTGTGAAAGTGTAATGACGCTCCGGCCGGTGACATCTCCACCAAATATCTTTGCGCTAAACGATGGCAATGCAATTATATTTTTTGACATGGTATAATTACAGCTGATTTTTTCTACAACCAGATCATCGTTATATAGTTTTTGTATATTACATTTTCCGGATATTTCATACGGAATAAAAATATCTTTTTCTAATTTTTTGGGTTGTTCAGGTTTTTGAGTCTGTTTGGAAAAGATTTTATTAAGGTCAACTTCATCAGCTTCAATGTTTACATTGAATTTTTCAAATGAAGAATCCACAGTAGCAACAGATACAACACAGGGTACGGAATATATTGTAGCCTGTATACCATCTTTTTTAAATTGGTTATTTTTTATAAGAAGACTGGTTTCTTTTAATGAAAGTATAGTATCTTTTTGGCCGATAACAATATTTGCTAAAGTTACATCAGCATCGATGATATTGTTACTATATTCAAAATTTCCCTTAACTTCACCCGCAATATCGCGTATATCCATTGTGCCAAGTAACGGGACTATCTCTTTTATACTTATTGATGCGTTCGTAATCTTAATATTTTTAATATCACCATCAAAGTTAAATAATAACTGGTTCAAAACAAAATTTGAATTTTCTATTTTCCCTTTTGCATTGGTTATCGTTACTGTTTCTTTATTGAAGTGTATTGCACAGTACGCATTGTTTATAAAAAGCATTGAATTGTTGCTGAGTTTGCAGCTGCCGGTTACTGTTCCCTGAATACCACTCTTTGTTATAATAAGATTGTCGATAGTACCTGAAAAAACCCTGTAGGGCAGTATTTGAGCCAGATTGCTCCCCCAGTTGTAAATCCATACAAGATCTAAATCACGCAGGCTAAAATCACCATTCATTTTATAATTACTTGCAATGGTAATTGAACAATTACCTAAGATTTTACCCCTGTTTTTAGGCAAGGTTATAGAAAGGTTTTTTAATTCCAGAATGTCATCATTTATCTCCACATTTGTATCGATACCGTATTTCCCTTCTAAGGGTTTAAGAGCTTCTGGTGGATTTTCAAGAATAACGGTTGTATTATGCAGTGACAGTAATTGTATCTGCGTGGTGATGGCTGATTTTTCTTTTGATAATAGTTCTTTAAGCAATTTTTCAAGGTTTGACGTTGTGAGCTTATTTTCAGTATAATACAATATATGAATCAATGCATCTTTGAGTGAGATGTAATTAATGATAAATTGCTTTTGTAATAATGGAGTAAGCTGGAACCTGATTGCTGCATGCTTTGAATGCGCAATAGATGGTTTATCTTTATCAGTGTCGTATATATATAATTCTGTTAATTGAATGCCTGTAATGCTGTAATCTATATCTCCTATTGTAACGGGTCTGTTGAGGGAATCCTGCAGAGTTTTCACAATAATCGATTTCAATGTTTCTTTGGGGAAAAAATAGACAAATGCTGCTGCAAAAGCAGCAACCATCACAAGTACAATGATAAGTACTATGGCGCTGTATTTAGCTACTCTTGCTGGCTTCACGTTTACGTTCTAAGGCTGATTTTTTCTTATAAAAGTTAACGGTCTTTTCAAGCTCTTCTAAATTGGTACAGATGAGCTTGCCTTCATCCAGTGTTATGTTCTTGTCTTCAAGTAATTCCACCACAAGATGATCGCCCTTATCCTGCGGTATGCCTACCATATTAAGAAGCTCTTTAACTCCAAAGTCAAAGGTAAAGCTTTCTTTTGGAGCTATCTTTACCTTTTGTTTTTCAACCTGTATAAGCAGTGTATCATACATCCTGCCTAATGGATCTCGTATCATCAAATTCTCAAGCTGCCTGTAGGCTGTCCAGATGCGTTCACTTAAAAGCTGTATAAGCCTGGTTGCAAGCTGCGGTTGTGTCTGAACCATTGTCTCAAAATTTTGCCTGTTGATTGCCATCAGTGTGGTATCGCCAAATGTAATAGCCGAAGCACTTCGCGGCCTGTTTTCCAGCAATGCCATCTCGCCAAAGATATCGCCCGGCTTTAAGACGGCAAGCAGCACCTCCTCATCAACGATTTTGGTAATCTTAACCTTCCCACCCTGAATGATGTATAGTTCATCACCTGGCTCGTTTTCACAGAATATCATCTGATTGTCTTTGTATAGCCGGTTGAGGCTATTTTTCTGAGGATTCTCGGGGACCTTGAGCGGGGCATTGATTGATTTCAGATGAGCTATCGCCTTATCCCGGTTTACACCGCTCGGGCAATGCTGAATATACCGCTGTAATGCATAGGCTGCATGAGGCAGATTTTTCTTTTTAAGGTAATACTGTCCAATTTTAAAAAGGTGTTCGGGGTCCTCTTCAACTGCATTGGCAAACGTCAGCCGTGTGATAGCCTGGTCAAACTCTCTGAGCTTGCGTGAAAAGAAGCGTATAATCTTCATGGCAACTGCAGGGTTTTTCTGGATGAGAATACCAAACTGGTCACGCTGTACCGAAATGAGCGATACATCGGTGAGGGCTACTGCGCTTTCTATATGAGCATGGCCGCTCATGCAGGGAATAACACCAAAAAAATCACCTGGCCCAAGGAGCGGATTTGTTTCCTGGGCTATTGGATTTTCTTTCACAAGCTTGACTTTGCCCTGGCGAATAATATAAAAATTATCAGCGTTGCGCTTGCCTTCAACAACAATGAAAGAGTTTGCCAGATAGTTTACAACTTTAAACTGTTCCTGCACCATAGGTTGCCATTACCATATTAAATCACTGACGTTACTCAAAGGATACTCTATTCATATTAAAAGTAAACAAAAAAATGAGTATCAGCAATACAACTATACACAAATTATTCCTCAGGCTAACGTAGAAACAAAGAAGAATTGTTTACACCTCTGCACTTAAAGGTAAGGATGTACACTTCATTATACATTAAAAATCGGTATTATGGGCTATAATATCAAGAATTTTTATATACATAAAAAGCTTATTTAGGCTTTGAAATTGGTAATGGTGCTCTGGTGGATGAAAACCACCAGAGAAATAAATAAGCACCATAAAAATTATTTAGGCTTTAAAATTGGTAAGACTCTGTATTTTCAATCGTTTGATCTGATTAAAAAGGTCTGAATCCGATGGCTCATAATACGATGCTTTTTGATATGATGCAATGGCTGCTTTCGTATTCTGCAATTTCTCATACACCTGACCTCGGTGTGCATAAAACTCTTTTTGCTGTATCCTTACTTTCTCAAGTGTGAGGTTGGGTTGTTGTCCCAAGTGCGGTACAGGGAGCTCTTTCTTAAAGCGTTTCATAGGGGCAAGAATGTCGCCTTTCGTATCTGCAGAAACAGAACTAAATTTTTTATGATGCAGTACAGCAGGTACGCTTGCAGTATGTTTCACAGGTTCAATCATATCATATACTTCCTATTAATATAAAGATACATGGTATTCTTATTGGAAGTCAATAAAAAAATAAAAAGTTGCATGGTCTAATTGTCAACCATACTGATGAAAATGCTTGCAATCATTTAAAATAATAGATTTTGAGTCAAGCTCAGAATGACATCGACGAGACTCATGCTGAATCACGATGGTCATGGGGACAGGTTCAATCCCACAATGTGTCATCCTGGGCTTGATCCAGGATAATAGATTCCGGATCAGGTCCGAAATGACGGGAGATGAGGAGTCCGGGTTTAGCCCGGAATGACAGTTATATAATGTTACTCAATTAATCAGAGGCAAGATATTTTTCCAGATATTCATTAAGGTCGTTGATATTTTTTCGTATCATTGTTTTAAATTCAGGGGGTATATTCTGTTGCAGTACTACTCTGTAGTAATTGAGGGCATCACGCACTTTTCGCTTCTTTATTAGATCATCTGCTTTCTGTAAAAGTGGGCGGTATTTGTAAAAAGCATATTCCAGGATATTTTTTTCCCTTGAAAGGCTGAATTCATCAGGAAGCTTCTTAAAATCATAGGTTACTTTTAATATTGGCAGCTCTTTTTTCTTTCTCCTGTCGTGCTGCAAAAACTTTTCATAAAATTTACGATCTTCCTCAAGTTTATGTAGTGTTTCAGGATCATTGTCATATTCAACTTCCTCTGATTTTTTGTAATCACCTAATATTTCAAATTCATCCTGTTTTTTACGTTTATCTTCTTCCAGTATCTTCTGAAAAATATCCTCATCGCTGACTTCATCCAGCTGGCTTTTTTTCTCATCTTTTATAATGTCACTGATAAGTTCCCAATCCTCTTCTTCTTTCTGTTTTTCTGTTTTTTCTACAATTTCAGAGGTTTGTGTTGTTGTATCAGGTTTTACCGTGTCGCCATATAATTTTTTTAGAATATCTCTGGCAATATCGCCTTTGACCTTATCTTTATCAACCGGTGCGGGTTTGGGTGCCGTAATTTCGGGTAGTTTTTCCAGAATTTTTAATATAGGTTCAGGGTCAAGTTCAATGGGCAATTTACCTTCATATTTGACAGTGGAAACAGCAGGTGTGCCTGATTCTAAAAGTTTTGAATGGACCATCTTTAAATTTTCAAGTTCTGCTTTAGTCTTCTCTTTTTCTTCATAAAGTTTAAACATTCTATCTGTAAGGTCATTCAACTGGCTTTGCAGCTTCTGAATTTCAGATGATTCTTCTCTGGCAGATAAGCCCTTCAATGAACTTGCTACCTCATTTTTCAGTTCTTCCAGGCGAGATGCTAATTTGTGTATTTCATTCTTATATGTATTAATGCTCTCTTCTTCAATATGCTCTAACTTCTGTTTTTCCTGGATTTTTCTGGTTATTTCATCCACTATTTTGTCAACATCAAGTTGTTGTGGGGTAAACCCAATCTGAATCCTTTCGGGTAATTTTATTGGGCTATCCAGCGAAATTTTTATTTCATTAGGCTTGCTTCTGATTTCGGCTTCTTTTCTGCGCTGCTGTGTTTCCTGTTTTTGTTTGTATTTTTTAAGATAATCAATATTAGCTTCTATTTTGGTGTTGGTTTCAGCATCAAGGATTCGTTCATTTACGCCTTCGTATAACGATATGGCTGTGGTAAAATCGCCTTTTTTGGCATACACCTCAGCATTCATCAGTATTCGCATATAAATCCTGAAACGTGAGTAGGGCGGGATTATCTCTTCAGCTGAATATGGTAATTTAAAATCTTCTTCAATAAATGTTTGTTCCAGAGGGATATCGGTTGCTCTTCTTTTGGGTTTATCAGCTTCAGGGTATTGTTCTTCTATTTCAAGGTCGCTTGCACGACGGCGGTAAATTTTTTCCGGTGATGCAGTATTGTCCGTATCAGATTTTGTGTCATTGCCTGTTATTGCCCACAGTAGAATTACAATGACAATGATAAGCGATGTAATAAGTACTGGTATCATAGCAAAAGTGTGTTTGTAAACTCCCTGTACTATAGATTCTATGTATTACTTTTATTCTGAGCTTCACTCACAATCCAAAATGATTCAGTGCAAAATCAATCTTCTACTGATGTAACGCGTACTTCATAATCACTTACCCGGCAAAAGACTTGATCACTATTAACTATCGCTCATTATTATAAAAATACATAATAAACAAATGCAATGCAATACATTATAAAAAAATTATGTGCGATAGTTACCGGTAAATACCCTACAGTATACTATCGTCATCAAATAGCAGAAATCAAAACCACTGATGACATTTTTTTGCAAAGATAATTATGCTGAGATGCAAGTGGAGTGCCCTGCAGCGTGATGTCATCGGGTGATTGCAGTGATGTGTCAATGACACGTACCCAGAAGTTGCCATTAAATGGTTCTGGCAGTGAAAATGTAAGGTCAAATTCGGATGCATTGTATATGATATATATGTCGCTATCAGGTGATCCCGATGAGAGCGTTGCGTAGGCACCATTAAGATGCAGGGCAATGGAATGGCTGTAATATCCTAAATCTGGATTGTGGCAGTTTACGCCATGCCACACACAATCAGGATGTGCAAACCCTTCTGCGGTTCCAGTCAAAAAGCGCTTTTGTCTGAGCACTGGATGCATTTTACGAAATTGAATCACACCCTGTACAAAACGCCAGATATCTTCAAAGTGTTGCAACCTGTCCCAGTTAATCCAGGATATTTCGTTATCCTGGCAGTACGCGTTGTTATTGCCATTTTGTGTACGCCCCATCTCGTCGCCTGCAAGTATCATGGGAACACCCTGGGATAAGAGTAGCGTGGTAAAGAAATTCTTTATCTGCTGTCTTCTGATTTGCAGTATATGTGATGGTGCATCATGTCCTTCAACACCATAGTTAAAGCTAAAGTTATTGTTATCCCCATCCTGATTGTTTTCGCCATTTGCAAGGTTGTGCTTTTCATTAAATGAAACTAAATCAAGCAAGGTAAATCCATCATGGCAGGTGATAAAATTAATGCTGTGTAGCGGGCTTCTGTTTGTCCGCTGGTAGATGTCAGGACTGCCGATAATACGTTGCATGAAGTTTACTACTGTGTCATTGTCTCCACGCCAGAAACGGCGCACATCGTCACGGAATTTACCATTCCATTCGGCCCATCTACCGGGGAAATGGCCTATTAAATATGCACCACCTGCATCCCAGGCTTCGGCAATGATCTTGGTGTTGCGCAGGATTGGGTCTTCGGATATCTTTTCTATAAGTGGTGGGTTTTGTAATATATTGCCATCCTGGTCCCTGCCAAGAATTGAAGCAAGATCAAATCTGAATCCGTCAACGTGCATGTCGACAACCCAGTAGCGCAGGCAATCCAGTATAAAATCACGTACTAACGGATGGTTGCAGTTAACCGTGTTGCCACATCCAGAAAAATTTTGATAATAGCGTTTGTTTTCCTTCAGCATATAATATATGGAATTATCAAGGCCTTTGAAACTAATTGTAGGTCCCAGGTGGTCGCCTTCGGCAGTATGGTTGAATACTACATCAAGAAACACTTCAATGCCAGCTTTATGAAAATCACGAATCATCTCCTTGAATTCATTCACCTGCTGTCCCATTGTACCACTGGATGAATAGGATGATTTGGGGGCAAAGAACGCTATGGTACTATAGCCCCAGTAGTTTTTCAGATGTTCACCAGTGAACGGGTTTACATTAACATTTTCAAACTCATCAAATTCCTGAATAGGCATCAATTCAACAGCGGTAATACCCAGCTGTTTTAAATAGGGGATCTTTTCTGTAAGGCCTTTGAATGTTCCTCTGTGGGTAACGTGTGAAGAAGGATGAAAGGTAAACCCTTTTACGTGCAGTTCATATATAATAGTATCTTCCATTGGGGTCTGAATGGGGCGATCATACCAGTCAAATTCTGTATCAACAACAATACATTTGGGTGATTCTTTATAGTTTTTATCAGTGGAAAACGAAAGGTCTTCATCAGGGTGCCCCTTTATATATCCACACGCTTTGCTAAAATCCCATACGTGGTTGCCGCTTATGGCTTTTGCGTAAGGGTCAAGCAACAGCTTATTTTTATTAAAGCGGTGCCCATGCTGGGGTTGGTATGGTCCATCAACCTTATATCCATACAGTTGCCCTTCCCTGATACCAGCTATCCAGATGTGCCATATATCACCGGTTTTGTTAAGTGTGGGGTCCAGTTTTATCTCAATGTATTCTTCGGTTTCGGAAGATGCAAAAAGAAGGATTGAAACAGCGGTAGCATGACGGCTGAACAGTGCAAACCGCGCTCCGTGCCTGTCTAAATGTACTCCTAACGGCAACGGAGCCCCCGGTAATGTAACAAAATGATGTTGTTTCATAGTATGCATGTCAACAGTTAACGTATATTGTTCTACAGTGTATATTGATGCATGATAAGCCGCTTTGCCTTTGGCGGAATATGCAATAACATAGTACAGTTACATAGATTGGCGCGCATAATTGTCAAACAATAAATAATGAGCAGGTATCAGCTAATTATTTTACGTATTCTTATAATAAGATTTTCGTAATGGTATAATTGGTTGCCTATTTCACTAATTATTATTAAAGATAAAATTTGAACAAAATATGTGACAGCGTTCTCTCCTTTTTTTTAAGAAAATAATTTTAAAATTAATTATTATAAATTATTAAAAATTTGCTTGACAAAATATATGCATTATCATATCATCAGACCATCATATATCTATTGTTTGGCACTATTCATCCATTAATGTTAAGGGAATACATATATGATTAAAATTGCTGAACTCCTTCCACCACATCCATCACCATTGTGGAAAATGGTACAGCAATGTGGTGTTGAATATGTGGTAGGTGGCATGCAGCATTATGCCGGATGGGAGAGTATGCCAAAAGATTTCTGGCCATGGAGTTATAATTTGCTGGTGCATATCAAAACCATGTACCAAAATGCTGGTTTTACACTGGAAGTTATTGAATCCAGACCACCAATGGAAAAAATAAAATTGGGTTTACCCGGCAGGGATGAAGAAATTGAAAATGTCATAATGTTACTACAGAATATGGGCAAACTTGATATTCCTGTATGGTGTTATGAATGGATGCCGGTGTTTGGGTGGACACGAACATCAACTACCACACCTGTACGTGGAGGTGCATTGGCAACGTCCTATGATCATTCTTTTATGGAAAAAGCCCCGCTGACTGAGCATGGAATTATTACTGAAGAAGCGTTATGGAAAAATCTGGAATATTTTCTTAAAGCTGTGATACCTGAGGCAGAAAAAGCTGGAGTAAAATTAGCCATGCATCCGGATGATCCGCCAATTTCTCCTATACGTGGTGTTGCGCGTATCATGCGCTCTGTTGAAAATTTTCAGAAGCTACTGGATCTTTATCCAAGTGAGGTGAATGGTATAGCGCTATGTCAGGGGAATTTTGCATTGATGACGGATGATCTGCCTTCTGTAATTAGAAAATTTGGCACACAGGGAAAGATCTTCTTTGTACATTTCAGGAATGTCAGAGGAACTGCATATAAGTTTACAGAAACATTCCATGATGACGGTATGATAGACATGTACGGATGCATGGAAGCATACTATGATGCTGGATTTGATGGAGCAATGAGACCTGATCATGTCCCCACAATGGAAGGTGACAGTAACGATAATCCGGCATATTCGTCAATAGGAAGACTATTTGCCTTGGGATATATGAAAGGATTATTTGAAGCTGTTAAAAAAAGTAAAAAGGATACACGGTGATATGTATATGGATGCCCTGCAACCTGTTAAACGAAATAAACTTACAGAGTCAATAGTGAATGTATTATTAACTAACATTAAAAATGGCATGTTATCACCTGGAAGCAAATTGCCCCCTGAGCGGGAATTGATGAAACAATTGCAGGTGGGGCGTTCCACTTTGCGAGAGGCGGTGCAGTCGCTTGCACTTATGGGGATTTTAGAAGTAAAGCCAGGTGAAGGAACATTTGTGAGAACTATCTCCAAAGAACAAATAGTGGGACCTCATATTTTTGTTCCAATAATTGATACCGAGAGCATGGCTGATTTTTTTGAAGCGCGTCTTTTAATTGAACCTCATATTGCAGCCCTTGCAAGCAAACGAAGAAATGCAGAGGATATAGGTGCCATTGAAGAGACCTTAGAAAAAACAAAACAAAATATACGTAATGGTCACCAGGTAGATCGCTGGGCGGGACAGTTTCACCTACAGGTTGCCAGGGCTTCCAAAAATATTGTATGTGTGCGTTTCCTTGAAGCCATTCTTTCGTTTTTAGTGGGCAGGCGGGAAAGCGCTGAACATAATAAAGACTTCTTGCAATGGGAATATGAATCGCATGAAAGCATCTTTAAGGCAATAAAAAAGGGGGATGAAGTCAGTGCACATGCAACCATGGAGCAGCATATAAAGGTTGTTTTGCAGTGGTATAAAAAATTAGATGTTGTATAATTTTGTATGGAGGTTTGCTGTGTATAGAACCATAGTATATCTGATAGTAGTGCTTATAATTCCTTTCAGTTATGCGATAGCAACCACGTTTGATGCTTCCGTATATCCTACGCCATTAGTATACATGCACACGCAATCGTACTGCCAGAGGATTATCATACAGGCTGAACAGGAATTTGAAGGCCAGATCATTGCATCGGTTGATGGTATTGTTACAAAAAAAAGTGTTGGTAATAAGGTAAAACAGACAACTATTGATTGCTACAGGCATGCAATTGATAAACCTTCGCGTGTAGATGTTACAATAAAGAACAATAGTGGTGTCTTAGTAAAAAAATCGCTGACCATCCCACCAGTAAAAAAATGGAAACTGTATTGTGTACCTTTTACACATGTGGATATTGGGTTTACGCAATCACAAAAAAATGTACGTATGCAGAATATTTCAAATTTACAGAAAGAACTTCTACTGCTTGAAAAAACAAAAAATTATACACACAACGCCCAATTTAAACTTTTTACCGAGGTTAGCTGGCCTGTCATGGAATTCTTGCATGACCAATCAGTATCGGAAAAGGAAAAGCAAAGGCTTATCCAGGCATTACAGAAAGGGGATTTTGAATTGGGGGCATTTGTTATTTCACATCAGAACAGGTTTATGAGCCCGTATGCATTACTGGCATCATTGCAGCATACTCTGCGTATTGCTGAAAAATATTCAATCAACGTTAAGACAGCCTGCATTCATGATGTTATGGATTTTTCTAAGTTGCCAAAGATTTTACAGGCAAACAACATCCCCTATTGTGTGGTTGGTCCAAATGATTCGCGCTACAGAGTACCGCCTTTATTTTATCTGGTATCTCCGGATGGCAGTGCAAAAGTCTTGATGTGGCATTCGGTGGGTCTCAATGGGTATGGCGAAAATTTTGATTTGAATATGCGCATTTCACTTCCTTTTAATACAGATGAATACACCACTATGGAAAATAGTATCGCATATCATTTAGCACAACTGGAGAAAGGCTATCCCACAGAAGAGATTAAAAAATATTTTGATTACAACAATATGCAGTGGAATTATCCCTATGATGCATATCTTTTGCCATACTACCCCTCACAGGGTGGCGATAATCAGCCGCAAAATATTGTCCCTTCGGAAATTGCCCATACATGGAATACAAAATTTATAAATCCAGAAATAATAATAGCAACACCTAAAGAATTTTTTGACTATGTATCGCAAAAATATCATTCTACAATACCTGTTATAAAAGGCGAATTGCCACCATTCTGGGGTGAGCAAATTTACCTGGATTTTATTCAGGTGGATCCGGAACGTGTATCAATTAATTATTTGTATGATTATGCATATTATATGCGTGGAATAGATGTAGTTAAGTCATTGTTGCATCGCACCCCTGTTGATATTGAAACGCATATTGCACAGAGCCTTGAAGGGTATATGGCAATTATTCTCAATAACGATCACAATCCCCGGCCTGTACCTTTTGGGAAAACCCATTATACAAACCAGGATGTGAAAGACTGGATGAATACACGCAATGAGTGGGTGTATGTGCCACTTCATAGTATAAAAGAATCACAATCAATACAGCAAGACAACCCTGGAAAACATCAATGGACATTAATGCATACCAAAACAAATCCTGTTATTCTGGAAAATGCATTTTACCGCATTGCGTTTGATACAACAAAAGGCTGTATTACCAGTATTTTTGACAAACAGCTACACAAAGAGTGGGTCAATACACAGCACCGATACGGTATTAATCAATATGTCATAGGGATCCGTGGAGAAAATGCAGCACAACGCAATTACTTTGATACAATCGAAGGATTTAAAAAGGTATCCTGCGTATTATATACCAATGCTAACAACGATTACAGAATAATTGTTGAGGGGTCAGAGCGTTCCTATTACAAAGGTATGGAATTGCTTTCTGAATTTTTGCACAAAGCCTTTGGCGTAAAACTACCAGCACCATTATTAAAGATAGCATATTTCTTCTATCAGCTTTTTTTGCCATCGTTATCGCTTACGCAGGAAATTATCATCCCATCCTCTAAAAAGCAAATTGACTTTATCCAGCATTTTGAAGGGAAAGCACCGCAAATCTCCGAGCATTACTTTGCATATCCCATACAGGCCAACGAGCTATTATATGATTCAGCATTCACACCCATCAAATGGCAGAGCATAGATTCAGATGGAGATATAATTCCTGCAGCAAAAAATAGCGCCCCATTTAGAAGCATCAACGATACGCTCTATCCATTTCAATGGATGCATGGTATACCTACATCATTTCATTGTGATACATTTGTGCTGCACAGGGATCGCTGCCACTATGCGGTATTTATCCCACACACTAGCAAAGCGATAGTTACCGCGATGGATGTTAAGGCAGGCTTTTACCACTGCTGTATTGGGTGGTCGCTATGGGGAAAGCTTGGAATGGGGCGCGATTTGCCGGTTACTATCGCATTTAAAAGTACATTCACTAGTTTTGATGTGTGTTCACAAAAAGAGGCGATAGCAACTGCGTACAGGATTGGTTTTGATATACTGGGCTATACACAGCCGCTCAGTGTTGAGCCACGTAACAGTAATGTACGTGTTGTGTATATGCAACCTGTTTCAGTAAACAAAATTGTTATAGGCCTTTATGAGTTATCAGGCAAGATGCAAAATACCCAACTTACAGTGAGCACTAAACGCCGTGTACTCAAAGCATATTATTCAAACGTTAATGGGGAAAAAGTAAAAACAATTCAAACATCAGGGAATTCAATATGTTTGAATGTAAATCCACACGAGCTTTCGTTTATAACAATTGAATTATTATAAAGGAGGTATACGTATGGCACCAGTGTATTCATATGAAGAAATTATACAACTTTGCGAACGATTAGAAAAAACCTATACGCCGGCAGTGTGCGATACCCTTGATGAAATGGGATTTATGTATCAGGCGCTGTGTTCAGGGTTTGCACCAATTATGCCAAAAGCTACAGTTGCAGGACCTGCATTTACCATGGAAGAAGCAAAAACGCGCAAAAGTACCAGGTTAAAAGAGTATGATCCAGAATTTGTTGCCAAAGTCTTAGAGGATTTATTTGGCACCATGCAGAGGGGGCAGGTTGTGGCAGTCAATACAAATGATTTTTATGGTGCTGGCGCCTGGGGTGAGCTTATGTCAACCACATGCAAATATTTTGGCGGTGTGAAAGGTGCTGTGGTAGATGGACCTATCCGTGATATTAATCGCATTCTGGAAATTGAGTTCCCGGTGTGGGCACGGGGTAATATCCCAACTGATTCTATAGGACGGGTAGATCTTGTTGGAATCGGCGGCCCTATATGGTGCGGCGGTGTGCGGATAAATCCCGGAGATATAATTTTTGCTGACTGCGATGGTGTTGTGGTTATCCCAATAAAGGATGTGGATTTAAAAGAAGTGGTGGAAAAGACAGAAGAGGTGGTGCAGGCAGAACGCAGATCGCGTCAGGAAATACGAAGCGGTATGTCACTGGTGGATGTATATCGTAAGTATGGGAAGCTTTGATGTGAGGATTGTGTATGAAAACAATAGTAGTTACAGGATGTTCAGGTTATTTGGGCCAGCATGTGGTCAGAGAATTACTTCAAAAAAAATATTCAGTCATTGGCATCGATATAAAAGAATCGCCAGCACAGAATCAGAGCAATTTCAGGTTTATCAAAGGCGATATCGTTGATGGCGAATGTGTCATAAACGCATGTAAAAACGCTAATGCGGTAGTCCATTGTGCTGCTGCACTTGCACAGTTTGTTAAAGACATACAACGGATGTATGCAATAAATGTAATCGGAACTAGAAATGTTGTGGAAGCGTGTAGACTTTATGCAATAAAGCAATTGGTTTTTATCTCATCTGTTGAGGTATATGGCATTGATGTTCCTGTTCCGTGCAGTGAGGATATGCTGCTTAACCCGGTGTGCCCCTATGGAATACATAAAGTTTTATGCGAGCATTTGTGTATGCAATTAGCAGATAAAGGATACGGTGTTGCAATTCTACGGCCACCAACAATAAATGGCCCCGGGCAAAACGAGCCTTTTCTGGTTGAACAGATGAAAGCGATAAAAGCAGGAAAGCATGTTATTTTGCCAGGTGCTGGAAAAACAAAATTACAGATGGTTGATGTGCGGGATGTTGCACAGGCTGTGGTGCTTTCGCTGCAGAAAATTACAAAAGGGTTGCTTATTGCAAATATTTCAAGCGATGATGTTCCCACAATTCGACAGATGGTAAAGGCTCTGTTTAACCATGCAGGGAAAAAAGAAAAGATAGTATCAGTACCAGCATCAGTTGCACGCGCTGTAGTACGCGCACTTTCATGCCTTGGTGTATCACCGCTTGAACCGCAACATCTAGAGATAGCATTGCGCGATTATGTGTTTGATAATAGCAGAGCAAAGACTGTCCTGGGATGGAAACCAACCAAAAACGACATTGAAAGCGCTATTGATGCGTATGAGTGGTTTATAAAGAATCCTCATATTATAAAGAATTAAAAATGTTAGGGGGTTTGTCAATGGGCATTGCAATGACATTAATTGGACAATCCACTGTCATAATTAACATAGATGATAAAGTCTTCATGACCGATCCGTGGTGGGGCTCTTTTGAATTGTTACGGGCTGTTCCCCTACCACTTGATCCTGAAAGCATTGCTCCACTGCATTATATGCTGGTTTCGCATAATCATGTTGACCACTGGTGCACAAGAGCAATAAAGCTGGCAAAGGTAAGAGATTGTCAGGTAATAGGATCAACAGCTGCTGTGAAACGGGCACAAAAGAAAGACGTGAAAAAAACGTATGCTCTGACCCCGGGGGATAGTGTTGATTGCAATGGTATTAAAGTGTCTGCGGTTCCGGCGTTTCATCCATTTGCAAAAGATGCAATAGGGTTTATCATACAAAAAGGTACTACTACAATATATTTCTCTGGTGATACACAGTATAATGAACTTTTATACAAGGCTCTGACCCCATACTCAGTAACTATCGCCATGCTACAGGTTGCATGCTCCACATATCCGCTGATAGGCAAAGATGGCATGGATATGGAAGCAGCCTCCCGTTTTGCTGAAGAAGTAAAACCGCAGATTGTTATACCAATACACTATCAGGTGAAAGGAAAATATCTGACTGATGCACAGTTGCAAAACTGGAACGTTTGTGCCCAGAAGATTATTTTGCCACATGGCAGGGAGTTTCATTTGCAAATATAAGTTACAGGAATGTTGTGCAACTGTAATAACAGGATGAGAATAGCAGGTACAACGTATGTGGACTGATATCATAAGGAAAAGAATCTGGAGTTGCAAAAAGTTAGATTCTTTGATCACTTTGCTATCTCAGAATGATATAAAAAATGATATAGTCATGGAGGAAAGTATGATAGAAAAACCACCATCTGGTTTTAACCTTATCAAAGTGCTGGGTCCGGGTCTTGTATGGTCGGCAAGTGCAATCGGGGTATCTGAGCTTGTGTTTGCCACACGTTCTGGTGCATTGTTTGGATATTTACTGTTGTGGGCACCGATCGTTTCTCTTGTGATGAAATATGCTATTTTTGAATTGGTTGGGCGTTATACTATTGTAACGGGTCAGAATGTCTTAATTGCTTTTGCACAGGTTGAAATAGATTGCAAGCTTTTCAAACTAAAAACCGGCTGGGTCATTACGCTTTTCTGGATAGTATTTGTTGCCAGTGTTTCGGGGATGGCAGGCATTGCCTTATCGGTTGGCAGCTGTATGAACGGGCTTGTGCCGGCAATTTCAATGGAAATGGCAACGGTGTGTTCGATAGTAACTGTGGGAATAATTTTGTATTTGGGAAGTTATACAACTCTTGAGAAAATATCCAGAGTGCTGGTTTTTATAATGATACTGTTTCTTGTGTATGCATTAATTGAAACGTCGCCCAATCCCGCTGAGATGGCAGGTGGTCTGCTGCCACGGGCACCATTTCACACGCTGCGTGAGCTTATTCCACTTTTAGGGTGGACCGGGGCAGGAGCTATCGGTGTTGTGTGGTACTCATTATGGATAGAAGGAAGTAAACGTGGTAAAGGGGATAACACCATAGTTACAGACGAAGACAGACACAGGATTAAAAAATGGATAAAAATTAATCAGATAGATTTGAGTATTAATACCCTCATCACAGCATTGTTGACAGTATTGTTTTTGATAGCAGGTGCAGTGATATTGTATCCCAAAGGCATTGTCCCTGAGGGTGAGCAATTGGGCTTGCACATATCACGGATTGCAGGCGAGAGCTTTGGTAAAGCCGGGGAAATAATTTTTCTTGTTGGTATCTTTGGTACACTGTTCAGTACATTGCTTGCAAATATCGATGGATTGTGCCGCGTAGCATCAAATTCCGTATGGTATCAGCGAAAAAAAGATGGTGATGTGAAGTTACATTACTACAGACTTTTTGTGCTTGTTTATGTTGTGCTCACTGCTCTATTTGCGGTGGTTTTCCCGGCACCTGTTATCTTATTGCAAATTTCTGCAATCATTGATACGGTTTTTCTGCCTCTTGTTATTGGATTAGGAATTTACATCTGCCACAGGCATCTACCGTATATCTACCGGCCTGGCAAAACACTCACCATAACTGCATTAGCGTCAGCACTTTTTTTTACTTTTTTTATTGGACTATTTTTCTGGGCTGTGATAATGAAAGTTAATTTTTCAATGTAAAGTATGGGTAATACAATCATATTCGATAACTCAAAATATTTTACCGGCTTTGGCGAAGTGCTTTTACGATTGTCACCACCATACACACAGCAATTATTATATACAAATGTGCTTTATTCATATTTTGGTGGTGCCGAAGCCAACTGTGCAGTATTTTTATCACAGCTGGGATTAAAAACAAAAATAATTACCATGCTGCCTGATAGTGATGTGGGGAAAGCCGCATTGCGATATTTCAGGTCCTTTGGCGTGAGTGTGGATAGCGTACTATTAGTTCCAGATTCACGGTTGGGGCTGTATTTCTATGAAAAAGGTGCAGGTGTGCGTCCATCGCGATTAATATATGATAGGGCTTATAGTGCGTTTGCATTACTGCAAAAAGGTGATATTAACTGGGAGAAGGTGTTGAAAGATTGCGGGTGGTTCCATACTACAGGGATCACGCTTTCATTGTCGGATATAATTGTTGAAGAAACACTAAAAGCATGCGACATTGTAAAGAGTAATCATGGCATAGTATCATTTGACATTAACTATCGCCAGACATTATGGAAAGATATAGAGCTGGCTAAACGCATTATTGGGGAATTTGTAAAAAAAGTGGATGTGCTAATTGGGAATGAAGAACATATTAAGAAGCTTTTGCTGCCTGAACAAATTGTACAATATAGTGACATTGCCGAGTATCTTTTTTCAGAATATCCAAATATAAAGACACTGCTCATAACGCATCGATATGGGCATGATACATCAGAAGTGGAAATTGGAGCTTTAGCAGGTACACGGCACAGCCTGACTCAATTAACCACGCGTAACATACACAATGTAGTTGACAGGATTGGTTCGGGTGATGCACTTGCTGCAGGATTTATGTATTCATATATTAAGGGTAATCCATTAGATAAATGTGTAGATTTTGCGCTGGCAGCAGGGGGGTTGGCGCACATGATTGATGGAGATAATTTTATTCTGCACGAACATGATATCGTAACATTATTGGAAAATGCAAGTGGACGATTAATACGGTAAAACCTGACACAGGTGATATTGTCTTTTACAGACCAACACAGGGGGATAGTAACTTCCTGTTCAGGGAAATTATAGTTGTGAGGAATGGTAAAATGATCGCATCATGGAAACCATTTCCTGAAAGATTTTAATTTTACAATATCTTTACAATGACTTTATATTTTCTTTATAATTCTGAGATTTGCTGGATATGTGAAAGATTGAAATAAATAATTATTATAATAAGACTATGGTAAAAGAATCATTAAAATCTGCACTTAACATCCATAACATAAGCGACAGGATGGTAAAGTATATCTTTGCCGTTGTGGGATTTGTGTCTGTTTCGTTTTTGTTTTTGATAATGATATTTTTATTTAAAGAAGGGTTCCCAATTTTTAAAACTGTCAGTCTTAAGAATTTCCTCTTTGGGACAAGCTGGTATCCTACCTCAGATCCGCCTAAATTTGGGACTTTGCCACTCATTGTTGCGTCATTATCGGTTACAAGTATTGCTGCAATTTTTGCTGTGCCATTTAGTCTGGGAATAGCTATTTATTTATCAGAGCTAGCACCTGCGTTTGTACGTGAGATTGTTAAACCTACAATTGAGCTTATCGCTTCCATACCATCGGTTATTATTGGTTTTTTTGGCATGGTTGTTGTTGCTCCTTTTTTACAGGACCATTTTGATATTGATACAGGGTTAAATCTTTTTAATGCATCAATCATGCTTGCTTTTATGGCAATCCCAACAATCGCCAGCATATCCGAAGATGCACTATCCTCAGTGCCGGTATCGCTGAAAGAAGCATCGTATGCACTGGGAGCAAATCGCTGGCAGACAATCATATACATCACTATGCCGGCAGCACTGTCTGGTATATGGACAGCTATAATTCTGGGCATTGCACGAGTCCTTGGCGAAACCATGGTGGTGCTGATGGTTGCCGGAGGTGCAACCACATTTCCAACATCGCTCTTTGATCCGGTCAGGCCGCTCACTGCTAATATTGCAGCAGAGATGGCAGAAGCATCATATCGCAGTGATCATTATTTTGCATTATTTGCAATAGGTATTATACTGTTTTTGCTTACAATGTTTTTTAATATTATAGCTAACTATCTCTCAATGAAGTATAAATTCAAGTATCATTAAAAAAGGGCACTATGGCATCATTACAGGCAAAAGCTAAAGCAATTGAAACAACATCGTTTGTTATAATTACATCACTGTCATATATCATCATAGCGTTTTTACTGTTTGTACTTGGCTATATATTTTTAGAGGGGTACCGCGCATTAAACTTTGAATTTTTAACGGCATTTCCAAAAAGTGAAATGCGCGAAGGTGGGATTTTCCCTGCAATTCTGGGTACGTTGTATCTTATGATTGGTTCATCGGTCATATCAGTGCCCATTGGGGTTATGACGGCAATCTATTTAACGGAATATGTGGAAAATATTAAAGTGTTGCAGTTTATTCGATTGGGTATTAATAACTTAGCAGGTGTTCCATCAGTGGTATTTGGGCTTTTTGGATTAAGTGTGTTTGTCATATTTCTGGATTTTGGTTCATCCATTATTGCTGGCTCTCTGACATTGGGAATACTGAACCTGCCGCTTGTTATACGCTCAACTGAAGAAGCGCTGCTAACTGTGCCCACGTCATACCGCGAAGCATCGTTATCGTTAGGTGCAACTAAATGGCAAACTATTTACAAGATTGTACTGCCGACAGCATTGCCGGGTATATTAACAGGAATCATGTTGTCTTTAGGAAGAGCAGCGGGGGAGACAGCTCCGATAATGTTCACCTGCGCAACATTCTATACACCCAACATACCGGATTCAATCTTCAGCGAGGTGATGGCACTCCCGTATCATATTTATGTATTAGCTACAGCCGGTACTCACATTGAGGCAACACGCCATATACAGTATGGTACAGCGATTGTGCTTATTGTGCTGGTGCTGAGTCTGAATTTCACCGGAATGGTGTTGCGATATAAATACAGAAAAAAATTCAAGCAGTGAAAAATGACTATACAAGAATAGATTCAGAAGAAAGTTTGGAAGGATACCAATAAAGATTAAAATCAGGATATGGGTACATGTACGCTAAAAATAGAGCCTTTTGTTGAGGAAGCTACTTCTACTGTCCATCCTAATATTGACGCTGCATGTTTTACAATCGATAATCCAAGTCCAGTTCCACCGGTTTCACGTGAGCGGCTTTTATCTACACGGTAGAAACGTTCAAAAATCCTTGGCAGTTCATCATGAGGTATTCCTACACCTGTGTCAGCAATATGTATGGTAAGTAGCTTGGATTGTTTATTGGCAGTGATGGTTATAGAACCACCTGGATTGTTATAGTTAATGGCATTATCTATAATGTTGAAAAATATCTCTTCGGCTAAAAATGCATTGCCCTGAATGTTTTCCGGCAGGGATTCAATATCCATAACTATCGCCAGATTTTTATTTTGAATTTTTGGTGTTAACAGCTCAACGCATTGTGTAATAATTTTATTTAGACTAATAGATTCGTTAGTTATGTAGGATGATGTCTCTAATTGATTAAGCTTTAGCATATCGTTGATGATTGCATTTTGACGTTCAACGTTGGCAAGGGCACTATCAATAAATTGCTCCGCTGTTTTCTGATCAGAAATATTATCTTTAATGGTTTCTAAGTATCCGCGGATAATACTGATGGGTGTTTTTAATTCATGCGACAGGTTCCCCACAAGATCCGACTTCAGTTGCTGTATGCGCTTCTGCTCGGTTACATCGTGCATAAGTAGCAGAATTCCTGTAGCCGGTTCAGCAAATGGGTAGATAAATATCTGAAAGTGATTGCCACCGATAGTTTCTTCAAAAGATATTTTTTGCTTCTGTGAAAACGCAACATAAATTTTTGCATTGAGCTCACTGTGCCTGATGACAGTAAAATAGTATTTGCTGGTTAAAGTTTCAGGATACTCAAAACAGCTGGCAAATGCTTTGTTATAGATAACAATTTTTTTATCTTCATCGATAAGCGCTATGGGGTCATGAATGCTCTCGATAATCATAAAGAGTTTGTTTTTTTCATTGGTAAGTTCATTAATGCGCTGTTGAATATTGTCAGCCAGCTGATTCATGGACTTTTGCAAATAACCCATTTCATCATCTTTGTAATTGAGAATGCGTGCATTCAGATTGCCGTTGAAAAATGTATTGATGAATTGCAGTGATTCTTTGATTGGCCGTGTAAACGCAGTAGCAATGACAGCTGTGACGATAATGCTGGTAACAAGAATAATAATTCCGGCTATAACAATATTTCTGGTAATAGACTCAATGAATGCATTAATGGTGGCCATTGATTTTGCTGCACGGATATAGTAATAGTTGTAATATGACGCAACGTACAACATATCAGTGTTCACCGTATGGCTGAAGCGCATTGACATCCCGGTTCCATTTTTTCTTGCCTCAAGAATTTCGGGGCGGTATAAGTGATTTTCCATGCTCTGGTAGTCTGCGTCGGAATCAAATAATATGGTGCCATCATGTTGTATGATGGTGATGCGAAGGGAACTTTTCTTTGATAAATTATTTAATGCAGATACTATCTCATACGTAAAAAAATTTTTGTCAATGGGCTTATGAAATGACATGCAATAGATGTTTATATATTCAATACTTTGCTGTAATTCATTTTTTAAGAATGTTGTAAATTCTTTACGTATGTGAAGGTTACTGTAAATGAGAAGAAAGGAAATAAAGCATACTAATGCAATAGAATACACAACAATTAATTTTGTTTTAAGGTTTTTCATCATTATGCTGTTACCCTTTTAATCCGTAGCCAACGCCTGAATAGGTTTTGATTGCATCTTTATAGTGCCCTAATTTTTTCCTTAGATTCATAATGTGCACATCAACCGTTCTGTCAATAACATATACATTGTCGCCACGAATACTGTCAATAATGTTGTCACGGGAAAAAATTTTACCGGGGTATTGCATGAAAAGCTTAAGGATAAGAAATTCAGTTTTTGTAAGGTCCACAGGCTCTTTGTCGATAGTTACTGAAAATTTTTCTGGATACAGTGCAATGCCTTTGTAGGTTAACACTTCCTTAGGCGTTTCTTCCTTTCCCTGTACTCGCCGCAATATTGCTTTCACACGGGCAATGAGTTCGTGAATGCTGAATGGTTTGGTAATGTAATCGTCAGCACCTAACTCAAGTCCCAGCACTTTATCAAGTTCTGCTGATTTTGCAGAAAGGAATAAAATAGGTATATCTTTCAAATTATTGGAAGCCCGTATCTGTTTGCACAAATCCAGCCCATCCATACCGCTCATCATGATATCAAGAATTAAAAGATCTGGTTTGGCGATAGCTAATTGTTTTAATACTTCCTCGGCTGAAGCAAATGTGGCAACGTCAAAACCATTTTTTTGTAGGTTTACCTTCAGGATCTCGCGTATGTCTTTTTCGTCATCCACTACGTATATTTTTGACATGTGCTACTCCTGATGGCGTATGTCCTGGCCTTCAATAAAGTAGATTGCTCTTTCAGCGATGTTGGTTGCATGGTCTCCAACGCGCTCTAACGCTTTTGCTACCATGATAAGGCCAAATGCCGGTGAAATTGTAGCAGGATTTTCCACCATAAAGCTGAACAGTTCACGGTTAATCTGCATGTTGAGTTCATCCACATCTTTGTCTAATTCAATGCATTGCTTTGCATAGTCGATGTTTTTCTCGGTTATTGCCTGGAATGCCAGTTTGATCATTTTAATGCAGACTTCTGTCATACGGGGAATATCAATAAGTGGCTTTAAAAGAGATTTGCCTTCCAAACGTATGGTTTCTTTTGCAATGTTCGTTGCAAGGTCGCCAATGCGCTCTAAGTCAGTGTTTGATTTAAGGATTGCAAGGATCAACCTGAGATCACCAGCTGCGGGTTGTTTGGTTACTAATATCCTGCCGCATTCTTCATCAATAACTATCTCCAGTTTATCCAGTATAGAGTCTTTTTGTATCACTTTTTGGGCTAACTTGACATCTATTGTTTTAAGCGACTGTACTGCATCAGCAACTGATTCGATAGCAATATCTGCCATTTCAAGTATTTTGCGCAATAAGTCGTTAAGTTCCTGTTCTAAATGAGTTGGCATTGAGCCCTCCTTTTTTTATGATTATCCAAATTTTCCTGTTATGTAATTTTCGGTCATCTGCTTTTCAGGTTTTGTAAACATAACTTCGGTTTTATTGACTTCAATGAGCTTTCCCATATAAAAGAATGCTGTATAATCACTTACGCGAGCTGCCTGCTGCATGTTATGTGTTACTATTATAATGGTATACTGCTTCTTCAAGTCCTGAATAAGCTCTTCAATCTTCTGTGTTGATATTGGATCAAGCGCTGAAGCAGGCTCATCCATTAAGATAATCTCGGGCTGTACTGCAATGGTGCGTGCAATACAAAGCCGCTGCTGCTGACCGCCTGAAAGGCTCATGGCCGAATCATTAAGACGGTCTTTAACCTCGTCCCACAACGCAGTACGTTTCAGTGAATCTTCAACGATGCGCTCAATGGTATACCGGTCTTTGATGCCGTTAATCTTGAGGCCGTAGGCAATATTATCAAAAATTGATTTGGGGAAAGGATTTGATTTCTGGAATACCATACCTACCCTGCGACGTAGTTGTGTTACATCATAACGGGTATGGTATATGGACTCTCCGTCTATGGTCAATTCCCCTTCAATTTTTGTATAGGGTATTATATCATTCATCCGGTTGATGCAACGCAGGAATGTGGATTTGCCACATCCTGAAGGGCCAATCAGGGCCATCACTGTGTTTGCCTCTACTGATAGATTAATGTCAAATAGTGCCTGATTATCCCCGTAGAAAAAAGAAAGATTCTGGGCTTTAACTTTTATTGTGTTTTGTGACATAAATCACCATTTTTTGTTTTACAGTTAAATTATTATATCATCACTTTTCTTGAATTATTCCTTACAATAATTTTATGAATTAATGAAGTGTGTATTCACATCGGCTTTGGCATTGGTGATATGCATTATTCCAGATTTTTTTTCATAAATTATACATAAAATTATCCATAAGAAATAAATCGTACAATCACTTTTAGTATTTACATTATCAAACCACGGGGATGTTAAGGATTTATAATAATAATGTAAAGAAAATATAAAGTTTTTTTGCTAAAGTATACCTCCACATTGAACGTGCGTATTAATCTGTATAGTTAAAAGACAAAATAGCTTAAATCAAATAGAAAATTAATCTAATCTTTATAAAATTTTCATAATAGCCATGTAAATAGTATAGTGTATAAAAATGCATAATGCGTTTTAAATAAAGCTTTTTAAATTATAACAGGAGGCCATAATGAAGGTCAAGAGTTTTTCAGTTTTTTTGATGATAATGGCGTTAATAAGCTCATTATCAATTGGGTTTTCACAAACCAAAGGTTCAAAAGTAGTTATTAAAGGTTCAACAACAGTATTGCCCATAGCACAGAAGGCTTTGGAAGCATTTTATGAAAAGACAAAAACAGTTATAAGCCTCTCTGGTACTGGTTCGGGTGATGGTATTAAGTCACTTATCGATGGTAGCTGTGACATTGCAAATTCTTCACGGGAAATGAAACCTGAAGAGTGGAATTTGGCAAAATCAAAAGGTGAAAAGATTAAGGAAGTGGCTATTGCGTATGATATGATAGTCCCGGTAGTTCATCCTTCAAATCCGGTAAAAAATCTTTCAATGGCTCAGCTTAAAGCAATTTATGAAGGAGCTATTACAAACTGGAGCCAGGTGGGTGGTAATAATGAAAGGATAGTGGTAATATCCCGAGACTCAAGTTCCGGTACATTTGAAGTGTGGGAATCAAAGGTTATGAAGAAGTCAGAAGTACGAAAGGATGCATTGCTGCAGGCTTCAAATGGTGCTATAGCATCAGTTGTTGCAAAGAATAAAAGAGCTATTGGATATTTAGGGTTTGGATATCTTGATGACAGGGTTAAAGTATTAACTGTGAATGGCGTTGAACCAACAATACCCAATGGTAAATCAGGTGCGTACCCAATAGCCCGTAAGTTATATATGTATATCAATGAAGTAAAGATAAAACCTGAAGCGCAAGCTTTTATAGACTTTATCCTTTCAAAAGAAGGGCAGCAGATTGTTAAGGCAGCAGGTTTTATACCACTCACTGATTAATATATATCTATATATATAGAACACTGATTTACACAACGCTACAGCAATGTAGCGTTTTTTGTTAAAAAATTGTTGAAAATCTTTGTGATACCACGTAGGGTAAAGGTAAAGTTATAAATTAGTTTTAGGAATAAAAAAGTGCACACTTTTGCCATTTTTATGGCAGGAGAGCACTGTACAAAAATATTATTACCCGGGAGGGCTTATGAAAAGGGCAACCATCATATCCAGTTGCATTATTATAACGTTGGCTTTAGCACTGATACCTAACATATCCTGTTCCAAAGAAGCAGGAGAGAAAGTTGTTGTAAAGGGCTCAACCACAGTGTTACCCATTACTCAAAAAGCTGCTGAAGCCTTTTATGAAAAGAGTAAAATTGTTATCTCGCTATCGGGTACCGGTTCAGGCGATGGTATTAAGTCGCTGATAGATGGTAGTTGCGATATTGCAAACTCTTCGCGAGAGATGCATCAGGAAGAATTGGCATTAGCAAAACGTAAAGGTGAAATCATTAAAGAAGTAGCCATAGCGTTTGATATGATAGTCCCCATTGTGCATCCTTCCAATCCTATTAAAAATCTTTCATTGCATCAGCTGAAAGCTATCTACGAAGGTTCGGTTAAGAACTGGAAGGATGTGTGTAGCGATAATGATGCAACAATAGTTGTGATATCACGGGATTCAAGCTCGGGTACCTTTGAGGTGTGGGAATCCAAAGTAATGAAGCATGTTGAGGTACGAAAAGATGCGCTATTGCAGGCTTCTAATGGAGCTATTGTACAGACTGTATCACAAAATCCAAAGGCAATTGGATATGTGGGCTACGGGTATCTCAATGACAAAGTTAAACCACTGTATGTGAATAATGTGGAGCCAACAATAGAAAATGGAAAGAGTGGCAAATACCCCATTGCGCGCAAGCTTTATATGTATGTAAACGAGGTAAAGATAAAGCCAGCCGCACAGGCATTTATAGATTTTATGCTTTCTAGAGAAGGTCAGGCAATAGTGAAAGAGGCGGGATTTATTCCGGTGAGGTAGAGCAATAAATTACGTTATTCTTGCGTAAGAATTCTATTAAGTAGTATATCTACAATGTTCCTTCTGCCATCAATTACGGCTGGAATGATAACATTGTGTTTTTCAATACGATACATAACTCTCCAGGGTGAAATCACCAGCTCTCTATAAATTTTAATATTGAATTTATTCAGCTCAGGAATAATTCTGCCTGTTTTGGGGAATTTGTTAAGTTCATTACATTTAGTCTTTATTGTAGTAAATATAATCTTTTTCCCCAAGAGCTAATAATTTTAAAATACCCAGAGCTTTTTGCATGCTTTCGTAGCTTTCACTGTCAACTAAAACAGCTTTTGCTATACCATTTTGGGTAATATATATAGGCCTCTTAGATTCATTTACTTGTTTTAAAGCATCAGCTGTGTGTGATTTGATATATGATATTGGGCGAATGTCCTGTTTTATGTTCATGTTTGCCTTGACATATGTTGGTACTAATATAGTACCAAATATAGTCCATAGTGTCAGATAAATTTTTAAAATATTATTTTTGGGTGATATGTAGAAGGTGTATGTAAAATCTGTTATTCAATATATTATCAACTTTTCGTGTTTTCGAGAAAATATGAAAATATTATACAAAAGTTTGTGGATAAAAGCAGTTTTCACACTTTCCTATAATTTGAAATGGGAGTCTATCCGTCCATTTTCTCAAAAATGAAATTTATTTTAGGTATTATATCATATTGAATATCTTTATCATCTTCATCTTTATTTTTCTTTTTTCGAAATTCTTTAAATTCATCAAATTGCATTAAAATATTAATGTTCCTGTTCATCAGGAGCATAGTTTAAAAGAGGTAGCATAAATGTGTGATAGTAGGGAATTGCCATATTTTATTTTACCTTATTGTGTGGTATCCAGTCTCACTCATTTTCAACTCATTTTCATAAGATGAGTATCAAAGTTAATTATTTTATCATACGTACATCACAAAACCCCCTTTTAAATAAAAAAATCCTTGCCTTTATTGAAAGTGTGATAACACTGTTATCTTAAAATGATGTATTATTTGAGGACATTATGAAACAATTATGCACAATTAAAGCTGGCAAAAACGCATACAGGATTATAAAAGAAGAAGGATTACAAAAAGAAAGGATTAGATGCGTGCTTGGTGCTGCAGGTGGGCCCAAGTGGCTCATATTGTATGGGCTTGATAGGCTTGTGTACACACGTTTTTTGCAGAAACGAAAAACCACAGTGCATTTAATTGGTTCATCTATAGCAACGTGGCGTTTTGCTGCTATGGCACAAAAGGATGGTGCAAAGGCGCTGGATAGTTTTAAGGAACGGTATATGGCTCAGAAGTATTCGCTCAATCCTGACAGGGAAGAGATAAGTGCTGAAACAGTAGCAATTATGGAACACTATCTGCCTGATAGCAAGGTAAAGGAAATACTTTCCCATCCACTTTTACGACTGTGTATTATCACAGCACGGTCAAAGCATCTTTTGAAGTATGAAAGTAAATTACCGCTTATGGCTGGACTTGCCGTATCTGCAATAACAAATGCAGCAAGCAGAAAATGTTTGCAACTAAACTTTGATAGATATGTATTTTATGACAGAAGGGAGTTCCCATCATTTATACAATGGAAAAATTTTAATACACAGTACATCCCGCTTGATGAATCAAATGTAAAAAAAGCAGTTATGGCGTCAGGTGCAATCCCACTGGTTATGAAGGGTGTGCCGTATTCCCATAATGGCACTACCGCTATGTTACGTGACGGAGGGCTTGTGGATTATCAGATGGATCTGCCACTGGCGCTTGATGATGGCATTGCACTGTATCCACATTATCGTGATAGTATTATACCGGGTTGGTTTGACAAAGCGCTACCGTATCGCAGGCCTCACCACAGCCTGGAAGATGTTTGTATTGTTTCGCCTTCAAAAGAAGCTATTTACTCACTACCGTATAAAAAGATTCCCGACAGGCATGATTTTTATACATTTGTGGGTAATGATAAAGAACGACTGCTTTTCTGGGAAAAAGCAGTTGAGCTAGGTATACACATGGCTGAAGAGCTGGCAGAACTGGTGGAGAGTGGAAAAATAAAAGACAGGGTGTCTTTGTTGTAGGGCGATAGTTACTGCGTGAGGGATGCGCAGGGTGGCTAATAATATTAACAATTGCAAAAAATAGTTGATTAAAAAAGTACATAACAGTGTAATTTTTTCTTTACAAATAAGAATACACATGATATACTCAAATTTGTTACTATAATTTGAATAGGGGTGGAATATGATTCTTTTAAATCCAAAAAAGTACAATGTTAAATTTCCCGACAAAGAGTCGGAAGACATTATGAAAAAAACCATTAATTTTTTTGAGACAAAAGGCTTAAAAAAGGTTTTAGATGATGACCATAACTGTGTGTGGTACGATGACTTCTTGCAGTTTCAGAAAGAAAATCAGATTTTTGCCAAGCTTTTCACGCCAAAAGGCTATGGCGATAGCGGCAGCCATTGGAACACCTGGCGCATTGTTAATTTTGCTGAAATTTTAGGTTTTTACGGGCTTGCATACTGGTACACATTCCAGGTTTCGCAGCTGGGACTTGGCCCAATATGGATTGGTAAAAACGAAGAGGTTAAGCAGAAAGCTGCCAGGCTTTTAAAGGAAGGTGCTATCTTTGCGTTTGGTTTGTCAGAAAAAGAACATGGTGCTGACATCTATTCAAGCGATATGATGCTATATCCCAATGGGGACGGTACGTACAGAGCAAATGGCGATAAGTACTACATTGGCAATGCCAACAAAGCTGCCATGGTATCAACATTTGGCAAAATTGCTGATACCGGCGACTATGTATTCTTTGTGGTGGATTCGCAGCATCCAAAATTTGAATGTATTAAGAATGTTATTCATAGCCAGTCATACGTTGCTGAGTATGCGCTGCACGATTATCCCATTACCGAAGCTGACATCCTTGATAAAGGCAGGGATGCCTGGGATGCATCGCTGAATACAATCAACATCTGTAAATTTAATTTGGGGTGGGGTTCAATTGGTATTGCAACTCATTGTTTTTATGAAGCATTGAACCATGCTGCACACCGCAACCTTTACGGTAAATATGTGACGGAATTTCCACACATCAAACAGTTCTTTGTTGATGCCTACACCAGACTTGTGGCAATGAAGCTTTTTGCTTTACGCGCAACTGACTATATGCGAAGCGCCAATGAGAATGATAAGCGGTATTTGCTGTACAATCCAATGGTTAAAATGAAAGTGACCACTCAGGGTGAAGAGGTTATAAATTTGCTGTGGGATATTATTGCCGCCAAAGGCTTTGAAAAGGATACATACTTCCACATGGCTGCCCGCGATATCAGGGCATTGCCAAAACTGGAAGGGACGGTTCATGTTAACATGGCGCTGATTATCAAGTTCATGTTTAACTACTTCTTTAATCCAAAAGAATTCCCTGAAATACCGCAGAGGCTTGATGCTACCAATGATGATTTTCTCTTTAATCAGGGACCAACCAAAGGATTGGGGAAGATTCAATTCCACGATTACAACATTGCGTATAACAGCGTCAACCTGCCTAACGTTGAGATCTTTAAGAAACAGATTAACGCATTTAAAGATTTCATGATGGGTGCCACCCCTGACCAGAAACAGGCTGAAGACATTGACTTCTTGCTTTCAATTGGTGAGCTTTTTACGCTGGTTGCGTATGGTCAGCTTATTCTGGAAAATAAGAAGATCTACAATGTTGAAGATGATTTGATTGATCAGATATTTGATTTCATGATCAGGGATTTCTCAAAGTTTGCATTGCAGATTTATTCCAAAACAAGCAGTACTGCCAAACAGCAGGAGTTGTGCTTGAAGATGATACAAAAACCTGTGGTTGATCATGACAGGTACAACCGTGTGCTTGAAAAATATGTGTATTCGCTGGTTGATGAATACCACATGAATGAATAGAAGATAGTGAGCAGTATAGTATAAAATAGTACTATACTATTTTGAAAAAGAGAGCGCCTTGTAACGATAAATAATGTATTGTTGCGGGGTGCTCTTTTTTTTGTGTTTACTGGAAATGCATGTTGTGGTTTTAAATTTTGCGGTGTATTTCCTTTTGTATTTTTGCACAAAGATATTTAAAGGCACGATTTATTCCTTAAATAAAATTTATGAACATAATAAACGTAACGTACACCCCCGCCGCCTTGGACGACGGGGGTGTGCAACTTTTTATTAACAAAATATTTTTAAGGAATTATTAGTGGCAATCCATCACAACATCTTCCTGCAAGTGATTGTTCAAAAGAATTTACACTTGACATCATATTTATTATTTACAGACTATCGGAAAACTAACAAGCACCATAATACATAGAGGGACACCATTATGAGAATGTCACGCTACCTTATACCAACCTTAAAAGAGGATCCTGCAGATGCAGTGATAACAAGCCATAAGCTAATGATACGTGCAGGACTTATTCGTAAGGAATCAGCAGGTATGTATATGTATTTGCCTCTGGGATTGAGAGTACTGCAAAAGATCATCAATATAATACGCCAGGAGATGAATAAAGCAGGAGCGCTTGAATTTTTGATGCCCGAGCTTACTAATGCTGATTTATGGAAGGAATCAGGACGCTGGCATACTATGGGTCCAGAGATGATTAGAATAAAAGATCGCAATGGTCTTGAATATGCGCTGGCACCAACGCATGAGGAAGCATTTACCAATGCTATACGCATGATAGTTACCTCATACAGGGATTTGCCGGTTAATGCGTATCAAATTAATACAAAATTTCGGGATGAGATTCGCCCACGTTTTGGTGTTATGCGTAGCAAGGAATTCATTATGAAGGATGCATATTCTTTTGACATTGATGAAACGGGGCTTGAACGTTCGTACCAGACAATGCGCCAGACGTACCGCAACATATTTAAGCGATGTGGATTGGATACAATTCCGGTAGAAGCCGATACAGGTTCAATGGGTGGCAGCGACTCGGAAGAATTTATGGTGGCATCCGAAGTGGGTGAAGAGATTCTGCTGTTATGCGATGCGTGCGGCTATAAGTCTAATCAGGAAAGAGCCACCTGTCAATATGAACTATGGCCCAATAAAGAAAATGAAGAAGCGCTTGAAGCGGTTGACACTCCCAATGTGCGCACAATTGATGAACTGGTACAGTTTTTTGGCTGCAGTGCACATAAATTTTTAAAAAGCCTGATTTATGTTGCTGACGGCACTCCGGTAATGGCTGTAGTTCCCGGGGATCGCGAAATAAACGAAGTGAAGCTAAAAAATGCACTTGGTGCGGTTGAACTGGAGCTTGCACCAGACCTGGTTGTGGAGGAAGTGACCGGTGCCCCTGTTGGTTTTGCAGGGCCTATCCTGCAAGAAGGCAAAACGATACGTATAATCTTTGATACTCAGGTACAACATATTTGTAATGCCATCACAGGAGCCAATGAAAAAGACAAACATTATAAAGGAGTCAACCCCGGCAGAGATTTTACCATTACGGAAGAGGCGGATATTACACTTGTTGTTGCTGGCGATAAATGTCCACATTGTGGGTATTCTCTTAAAGAGAAAAAAGGTATTGAGGTAGGGCACATTTTTAAGTTGGGCTATAAATACACAAAATCAATGAATGTTACAGTGCTGGACCAGAATGGGAAGGCTATTACTCCTATCATGGGTTGTTATGGTATTGGCGTGAACCGCACCATGGCAGCCATAATTGAGCAGCATCATGATGCGCGTGGTATTATCTGGCCAATGAGCGTTGCACCATTTCATGTGCATCTGGTGAGTTTGGCTAAAAATGAAGCTGAAGAAGCCATGGCCAATGAGTTGTATTTGCTCTTGATGAAAGCAGGCATGGAGGTGCTGTACGATGACCGTAAGGCAAGTCCAGGATTTAAATTTGGCGATGCCGATTTGATTGGCATACCTATTCGCATTACATTAGGGAAGGCTTTTTTTGGCGATAGTTACCAGGTAGAGGTCAAACTGCGAAACAAAGATGAAAAGATAATCATTGCTAAGGATTCTATAGTTACATATTGTCATAATCTGATTACGGAGGGGTTGAAGGCGTTAGAATAGTAGATGAATGGGTATGGTGTGATATACTTATCTGTATGGAAGAAGTCATTACGGTAACTATAATACTACTTGCATCAGTATATAGTGTGTACTTTATTGCTTCAGCTTTCAGAAAACCACAGCAATGTGAGTGCGAGCATTGCCCTATTTCTGAGTGCAAGGAAAGAAAAGAGCGCCTGTAGGGGCGCTCATATAATCTGGAAGAGTTATTGTGTTTTACCTATCAGGAGTTAGAAGATGGAACTGCTTCTTCATTGTGCTTGCTGTTGAGTGGTTCAATGAATTTAACCTGATTGGATACAAGTTTTAGCTTTGAGTGGAGTCTGCCAGTATCATCCTTCCATCTGTCCTGTCGTAGGCGGCCTGTTGCCTGAATCACACGCCCTTTCCTTATATTTTCGGCACACAGGTCTGCAAGTTTTTCCCATGTTTCAATATCAATAAAAGAAGATTTTGGTTTTGTTTCGCCTTTCACCGGGTGATCCATTGCAATGACAAATGTACACACGGATTTACCGGTTGTAGTTTTTCTTAAAATGGGATCATGAATAACTCTTCCTTCCAGATCGATTGGTTTTGACATATCATCACCTCACACATTAATAATTTTTAATGAAACTTTTCATTTATATACAACGCATGAGGTTGAAAAATTTAACGGTTGGATAAAAAATTTTTTAAAAATTTTTAATTTTTTTTGCTATGTAACGTCCTGGTAAAAATTTGGAAAAGATGATTAAAAAAAGCATTGTACTCCTGCCCGATAATAGTAAAATTAAATGAGAAAATATCGCGATTTATTCCTTAAATAAAATTTGTGAACATAATAAGCATATTGTACACCCCCGCCGCTTTCGGCGGCGGGGGTGTACACTTTTTATTAACAAAATATTTTTAAGGAATTATTAGTGAAAAATTATTATAATTAGGAGCACAATACTACAACCAAAGTATAATAATTCAGAAAATAATTGTAACAACAATTTATTAGCAAGTAGCTATGAAGAAATAGTATAGAAGAAGTATCCCAAAAATCTACGGGCTGAAATGAAAGCAAAATTACAGCGATTATGGAATTGTGAAACACGGTTAGAGGCAGAGCGGTGATGGCGGTGGTATTTAAAGAACAGAACGAGTGGTGGAGCAAGAAAAGTCATTGGAGTAGTAAATGATTATTATATTGCTGGTAGGTTTACACACTATTGTGGACTTGACCTTTGTTAGATGAAAGTTGCGTAGCAATTTCATTTTTTGGCGCGGAGGCCAAGGAGCGCCAGCGACGCAGCGGCTATGCTTTGTTATGCGAAGCGGTTGAATACCAAACAGTTTATACCGCATGAGCCATGGATGGCGAATGCGGGGTATTATTTTAAATTAAACTCCTCGGTTTAACCATAATGCCATATCAATAACTCTTAGATGTGATTCCTGGAATGTTTTAATATTTTCTTTATATTTATCAGCTAAACGCCATGCGAAATTTTGATATTCTGTAAATATTTTAATATCTTGATTTGAATTTTTTTCATTAATTCCAACAGCTTGCAAAACCATTTTATCGAAAATAGAGATTTCATTAGGATATATAAAGTGTAAAATTGTTGTCCTTACAGGAAGTGAGGTATTAGATGATGCTCCATAAATTTTATACATATTAAATCTATTAATGAGTTCAACTATTTTATCAATGTTTCTATTAATAAATAGAGGTAAGTTCTTTATGTATGTAGTAAATTCATCACTTGTCTTACTTTGAACTTTAGTATCGTTATATAATTTATAGCATACATTTTTAACTGCTGCAGGCTGTGAATATAATTTCCAATATAAAATTGCAATTAATAATTTAATTGGGAAATTTTGTTCAGGATTCTTTTTGATAGATTTAAATATTTTATTTAGCTCTTTTACAATAAAATAATAACAATTCCTATCAGAAGATGGTTTTGGTTCGAAATATTCTAAGTATATACTGTTTGAGTTAAATCTTCCACAATGCAAATCATAATCATTATACAAATTATCCCAATCATATTCAGTTAAAGGATCTTTCATATAATGCACTCCATTTATTTCTTCAGCCCGCCACCGAAGGCGGGCCAAGGTTCTTCTGCCGTTTCGCACAACTTCTTCATATCCGCACTACTTCGCTTTTTATCCAATTTTGGAAGGGTAAGCGAAATACTGCAGATATACCATCTTTATATAATTGTATAATAGCATATGTTTTGGCCGGTAGTACTGTTTGTCTGTCTTTCCTTCCTTTTGAGTCTTTGAAAAAATTAACATTCTATCCTGGTCAATGTCTTCAGGTTTCAATTTTACTACTACGCTTACTCGTAACCCAGCTGAATATACAATCATCAATATGGCCTTATGTGTAATTTTGTCAACTGAATTTATGATCTTTGCAATTTCTTCTTTGCTTAAAATTACTAAAAGCTTGTTATCCTTTGTTAGGTATGCGTAAAATTCTGCTACGCCTGCTTAGTACCTGAACAAGAAAAAATCCTTGCATCAATCATTTGCTATTCATATATTTTGCTGTACTTAATGTGATGCTTACGATTAAATAAAGTTAGAATCTCTTTTATGGGGATAATTTTAACCCTAAAAAACGTAAAAAGGGATTTTTTACTATAAAAGTAACATCAGTAGTGATACAATACACTAATAACAATTACTATTTATTATTTCAAAGGTAAAGTTAACATATTTGAGAGGGGTATTATGGCAGAAGAAAAAAAATCACCCAATCAGCAATTACAGGAAAGGTTGAGTGTAAAAAAAGAAAGTGCGTGGATAAAATTGAAAGACAAAATTGAAGCAATATATAGCTTCTCGGAGACATATAAATCATTTATGGGCAAAAATAAGACTGAGCGTCTGTGCATCCGCAGCATGATAGAGATGCTTGAAAAAGCTGGTTTTTCACAGATCCATGTACAGCACGAGTTAAAACCAGGCGTGGCAGTGTATAAAAATATCAAAGGCAAAAGCCTTATTGCCTGCAAGGTAGGCTCTGACCCCATGAAAGTGCGTATTATAGGCGCTCATGTGGATTCACCACGTTTGGATTTAAAGCCATATCCTCTATATGAAGATGCAGAGGTAGCGCTTTTAAAATCACATTACTATGGTGGCATCAAGAAGTATCAGTGGGTCAATATACCATTAGCAATACACGGGGTGGCATTTACTAAAGAAGGAAAAACCGTTGAAATTCACATAGGCGAAAATCCAGATGAACCACGTTTCATAATCCCTGATTTGTTGCCACATCTGGCCAAAGATCAGATGAAAAAGACAGGTGAAAACATTATTGAAGGCGAAGAGCTTAATATTCTTTTTGCTCATATACCCATTGATGATACGGATATCAAAGAAAAGATAAAATGTAATGTATTGAAATACCTCAATGCTACGTATGGGCTGGTAGAAGAAGATTTCATAGCTGCTGACATAGAGCTTGTACCCGCATATCAGCCAGTGGATATAGGTATTGACCGAGGGCTTATAGCTGCGTATGGACAGGATGACAGAGTATGCGCATACACTGCGCTCAGAGCACTCCTTGATGCAAATGATTGCAAAGAGACAGTGATACTGTATTTAGCTGACCGTGAAGAGATTGGCTCTATGGGTGACACAGGAGCGGAGAGTTTTGTATTTATAAATTTTATGCGGGAGTATATTAGAAAAACAGGTGTAACAGCAACATGGGATGAGCTCTTAGAAAACGCAGTTTCTATCTCTGCGGATGTGACAGGAGCGCTTGACCCAACATTTAAAAGCGTGAATGATCCCAACAATGTTTCGTATCTGGGACATGGGGTAAGCATTGAAAAATACGGCGGCCGAGGAGGTAAATATTCAACCAGCGAAGCTCATGCCGAGTACATGCACTATTTGCGCACATTAGCAGATACACATGGAATCCCCTGGCAGACAGGAGAGCAGGGCAAGATTGATGTAGGTGGTGGTGGAACAATTGCCATGTTCATGAGCCGCTATGGAATGGATTGTGTTGATGTTGGCCCCTGTGTGTTGGGAATGCATTCACCATTTGAGGTGACATCAAAAGTAGATGTATATTGTACATATTTGTTCTATAAAGCGTTTTTGGAAGATTCAGGAATATAAAATCTTCACGTTTTATTCCTTAAATGAAATTTGTGAACATAATAAATTTATTGTACCCTCCCGCCCCCTTCGGCGGCGGGGGATACACCTTTTTATTAATAAAATATTTTGGCTCATTCCGTAATTTTGAGGAAATTGAACAAAATATGAAATACCTTTTTGATGGATAACCTTATTTCCAAAAAATCCGAAAAGAGAGAATTTTTTTACATCATTCATGGAACAGTTCATTAATTAATTCTTTGATGTTAATAGCCTTAATATGTTCATTAATGTAATATGGTATTGGTGTATTACACACAATATATGATTTAGTAACTTTATCTTTTCCATAGTAATCTATCAGTGCAAAAATATTTTTACAATCTTTTAATGTTGGATTCTCCGCTAATTTGCATTCAATGGCAATAATTTTTCCTGATGCCTGTTCAAGAATAAAATCTACCTCCTTACCGTAGACATCGCGCCAGTAATAGAGGTTGAGTCGTTTACCATAAAACGAATAGTGTTTTATTATTTCATTTGCAATATAGTTTTCAAAAAAATACCCTGCCATTGCGGAATTTTGCAGTTGATATGCGGTTTCAAAACCACATAGAAAAGCTGCCAGTCCAGTATCAGTAAAATAGATTTTTGGTGATTTTATTATCCTTTTACCTCTATTTGCAAAATACGGTTCAACCAGATATACTGCACCTAATGTAGTTATTACAGATAACCACTTTTTTGCAGTGTTAACTGAGATCCCGATATCACGTGTTATATCAGTATATGAAAGTAAGTTTGATATCCTTAATGCACATGAGCGCAAGAAAAGATTAAATTCACGCAAATTAGTGACATTGAGAACATTACGAACATCCCTTTCTAAATAGGTGGCAACATATGATGAATACCAGAGATTATAATTTTTGTTGGAAACATATAATTCGGGATACCCACCTAAAAAGATAAATTCGTTTTGTGAAACTGCAATATGGTTACTGGTCTCAAAAAATGAAAGAGGGTATAGCTGCATAATTGCACATCTGCCTGCAAGGCTTTCAGACACGCCCTGCATAATTGAAAAATTTTGTGAACCAGTTAATAAGTATTGTCCATTTTTTCTATTAGTATCAATAGCAATTTTCAACCCCTGAAAAAGCTGGGGAACGTATTGAATTTCATCTATTATTAAAGGAGTGCTAAACCTCTGAATAAATTCAATTGTATTTGTAATAGCAGCATGCTGATTTGCAGGTAAATCAAGTGTAATATACGAAGCATACGGAAACATTTTTTTTAAAAGGGAAGTTTTCCCTACCTGCCTTAATCCTGTTATAAGTAACGCAGGGAATTGTTCAAAAGCCTGAGTGATAATTGCTTCAATTTTTCTTTCAATCCACATGCGGATATTTTGCATTATAAATGCAAAAAAGTCAATTATATTTATGGATTAAGACGGCTGTGTAAAATCTCCATTATTTCTTTGATAAGCCCTAAATATTCGTTCTGGGCAGTAACAAACTCTTTTACAAGGGGCTTCTCTGTCAACGCTTCGCGCAGTTCTACTGAGACAGGATCATTTTCTATGTTTATCTCACCTGCTTCCATTTTCTGGTTTAACTTTTTGCCATGTTCAACCAGTCGCGATAGTAACTGTAGAGCTTCTTTATCGTCATTCATCTGGTGTAGCAGTGTAAAATAGCGTGTTGCCACCGGATGTTCTGCAATGCTATCGGCAAGTTCCATAGCTTTTTGTTTTATATCATCAAAATCACTCATTTTTTACTCCTGCAATGTACTATGACGGATCTACCCAATAATAGGGAAAGATTGGTTACACTACTCATTTTTTAAATACGTGATTGTTATACACCTGATCAAAAAAATCTAATACGGGCACTACCTCACTGTTCCAGTAGGCAAAATCATGACCGCAGGCACACTCATGGAATATAATGGGAATGTGTGGTTTTGCTTTTATCAATGCGTCATAAAACATTTTTGTCTGCGCAAAAGGTGTAACAGTATCCTTTGTGCCATGGCCCAGATATAACGGGATATCCCATTGTGAGATTGCATAATACGGATTGTCTTCTTTTTCCCATCTATCTTTAAATCTTGGGTATGGTCCATATACCGCGGTCATAAGTTTATCCTGAGGCATCAACTCCTGCCTGTAATCACCTGACAATGATGCAGCGGCTTTAAAAACTGCCTTGTTATACAGAGCTGTAAGGACAGCTCCTCTTCCTCCTGTAGAAAGTCCCATAACAACGTTGAACTGGTTTTCCAAGCACAATCCACGTTTTTGCAAATTGGGGATTAATATTTCTTTTATCCATTGTGATCCTGGTGTTTTTGCCCATTTGCGCTTTGTTTCAGGATAATAATTGGATTCGTAGATAGTGACTGTCATCTCTGGAAGGATAAGATTGTATCCTCGTGTACAAGCTTCATGTTGCAGTGATGTTTCTTCTATCCAGCGTTTTCTGCTGTAGTTCCATCCTGGTAATACCAGCATATTTTTTTTACAGTTACTATCGCTTATAATAATATCAACGGGAATTGTTTTGCCAGGACTTTGCACTGCATCAGGCAATAGAATTGTCTGCAGTCCCGGCGCATACTGTGAATGCAATTGATGTGAATATGATAAGAGAACGCATGCTGTAACTGCAAGTATACAAACATATTTTTTCATTGCACACGCTCTGCAAGCATAAGATTGGATTTGCCAATGCCGCGGTTGTATCCATATGAAAACGGCAACGGGCCTTTAGACAGGGTATCAAATTTTTCTTTTAATTCAGCCTGATAGCGATGTGCAAACACTGGTATCGGTTTGCTGTATACTCCAAAAAATGTGAGTTTCCACTGATAGGGGCTGAAGAACTTAAGCGCAATACCGGAATCATCCTGCAAAATAAGGTCACTGTGATTGAGTGTAAGATTTCGAATCTTTATAAATGTATTGTCATTGTGCATCAGGTATGAAGCAGATTTAATAATTGTTGTGTACCTGCTATATGATTCAAGGTGTGGTATAAAATTTGTGTATGTTGATAGTGAATTATCAATAACATTAATCTGAAAGTAGCGTATGCGTTTAATGTAACCTGAATTGTCCTTGAAGAATATTTCTGCTCCCGGTATATATTTATTCTGCTTTGTAACAGGTGGCAGAGTGGTAATGAGGCTATTGTCATCTATCCAGATTTTTCTGGCATTAACCACTTCATAATCTAATTGTCCTAATAACCACATGATGATACTTATCATGCTATTAAACTCATCAGTGCTTACTTCCTTCTGCATATCAATGGTTATAAAAAAATTCATATTGAGTATTTCGTTAAGAGATGTACGCAATCCCCACAGCCCTGAAAAGATGCGTTCTTTTGCTACAGCATGAGGATCAGGTATGGCGCCACATGGTTCAAGGCCAAACATGATATATTCATCGCCATCAGGGAAGAAAGCAACAGCATTTAAGATATCGGGGCCGCTGAAAGGGTAAAAGATAGTTTTATTGTATTGTGCTGGCAGGTTCTGTTTTCGCCATTTTTCTATCTCATCAAGATTTTTCTGCTGCAGCCGTGCCCAGCTTTTTTGTAATTCTTGAACATACGCTATATACCGCTTATCCAGTGTGAGCGGAAAAAGCGTAGATGATGGCGAAAGAGGTTTCCCTGAAAGAAATCGTGTTGCTTCTACAAGCTTTACATCAATAGGTGTTGCAGAAAACGGTGATTGTATACGTGCTGATGAGTTGTTATACAGGCTACACGATAAGATAAAGGTAGCTAAAAATAATAGTAAAGTATTCTTAATTTTTGACATAGATCCTCTTTATACTATAACACAATTTGATTGTCATTTGTACCTGTATGCAGGTATGTAATTATTTATGTCAATAATTTTATTACGATCTATAGTGTGTTATATATTATATAAAAGTTGTTTCAATATAATTTACGCATTGCTGTGTATATTTGTTTTACCACAAACAAAAGCTTTATTTTTCGTAAAACACATATAGAGTATAGTTTAGTGGGCGCAAAATGTATTCGCATATCACTTTTTTAAACACCCCCAATTTCCTGATTACTTTTACGAGAGCAATGGAAACGTTGCTCCACCTTCTTTAAACACAGCAACAGTTGCCTTTTTACCAAGGTGTTGTAAACCTCGTTCAATTACTTCCTGTGGCCGGTTAAACCGTTCAAAGAATCCCAATGCTTTAACCTCAGCATCAGATAAAGACGGAACGTAAAAATAGAGATTATGGGCGCGTATAAGCTGCATTGAATAATAGGTTAAAAACTTCTGCTCCACATCAAGTCCGGGTTTTACTTTTTCAAGAAATCCAAGTACCCGCGCGGGTCCCAATGTTCTGAGGATTGTTCTGGTTAACCAAAGAGGTGTGGATTTTTCAGGCAGTGGAATGTCATCCAGTCCCCTCTGGGCGCGTAAAAATCCCATGACAATACCTTTTGGCCTTAAGGCAGGAAGGGTATTGCCCACACATTTCATGCTCTGCTTAAAATTAATGTCCATGGGTGCTGAATTGGTTATAATTCCATCAACCTGTTTTGATAGTGGTAGTCCACATATTGTTTTGGTAAATGCAACGGCTTGTCTGTGACAGTGAATAGGGTGACCCGCAAAACAGGCGATGATATCTTTTTTGCTATCAAGCACTACATTAATGCAGAATATTTCTGCTTGTATCATATTCAATGTTTCTTCAAGGTCAAGCCGGAATGAATTCTGTTCTGCATCAACGGCAACTCTGTTAAAGCGGTATGGTGGTTCGGCAATGATTGAGTGATGATGTCCGATAGTTTCAGCTAAAGCAACACCGGGCAGGATATTTTTTAATCCTCCGCCAAACCCTGCCCACAGGTGTGGCTCAACAAGCCCAATAAGGATAACAAGATCAGCGTCTTTCAGATGATGATTCAAATATACTTCAACACCACGCGATGTTTTGCCAAAGTATGCATTTTTGTTTTTATCAAATGCATCATGGTTTTCCCACTTCACCTGGCTTACATTTTTTTTGCCAATTTTTTCTTCTATTTCTTGCTGTTTCATTGGGGTATGGATTCCCAGCGCAGGAATTACAATTGCGTTGTTTTTTGTATTGCATCCTGCTTTTTGTAATGCATCCAGTACAATATCAAAAAATTTATAGGCCGGTGTGGGACGCGTGTTATCGTCAACCACAATCACAACCTTTTTATTTTTTAAAGTGTGTTTAGACAGGGGTTTTGCAGCAATTGGCTGTGACAGTGAGTGTGCAACAATGTCTTTCTCTTTTTTATTTTTGTACGATAGTTCCTTATGATTTTGCTGTGGAATGATGACCTCCCATGTATCAGGAAGATCTAGTGAAATGTGTGAAGTACCCCACGGTAAATCTATTTTCATGGCAACCCCCTTATAGTGTGTTTGTTTTGATTTTTTATAAAGAAATATGTAATGTATGTCAACATTATTTACTGTAAACAGTAGAAATTTTTAATGGTACCCCTGATTAATTATGGGGGCTCAAACCCGCGCAATTTGTATGTGTATTACTTTAAATACATATAAGGGTTTTTATCTTTTTAGATACTGATTTAATGTTTCCCGCTTTGTATATTTTGGGAAATAAGATTATCCTTTGCGCCCCGGCTTGTCTCCTGTAATAAATAATCCTTTCACGGCGGGCGTTCCGACGGCCTCCTGCCTATTATCGTAACGCCCGCAACATAGACGCGCCGTACATCCCTGTACGGCACGTGTATAGATAATGATTGCATTGGAATTAAAAGCAGCTATATTGTTTTGTATTTTGTGTATTTTCCCCAAAATTACCCAATGAGCCTGATTTTTTATTTGACAACCCCTATATCGTACTCCATATAAAGTATCCAACAATACTTCACCTAAACATACATACTACTGTGGGAGGAAACCATGAACATTGAAACTACTACGTGTATTTCCGTGGAACATTTAGAACTGATGAAGTTTTATTCTGAGCACTACAATATCTCGCAACGCACATTTTTATC
>CALEUQ010000008.1 GCA_937920495.1 uncultured bacterium
CTACTCATGACACAATTACATACTATCTCTAACTATGGCACAACAACCATCACACGGAATGATGCCCTGCTGGTTATAGATATGCAGTATGATTTTATCCCCGGGGGTAAGCTTCCGGTTGCAGAAGGTGATACAATAGTTACACCAATATCACAGCTCATGGAACAATTCTTTACAAAAGGTGCCACCGTTGTGTGCACACAGGACTGGCATCCTGAAGCCCATCGTTCGTTTGCATCATCACATGGCAAACAACCTTACGACCCCATAGATGAGCCAGGAATAGGACCAGTGCTATGGCCTGATCATTGTGTCATTGGCACCAGGGGCGCACAGCTTCATGAAGATCTGGCAACACATTTTTGTCATGCAATAGTACGCAAAGGTTATACTATAGAAATTGACAGCTATTCAGCATTTATGGAAAATGATAAAAAAACTGTAACCGGCCTTGCAGGCTATTTATCACACCGCGGTGTAACGCGCATATTTGTGTGCGGGCTTGCGTTTGACTATTGTGTACATTTTAGTGCCGTTGATGGAGCTTTAGCGGGTTTTGAGGCTGTAGTTATCACTGATTGCACAAAGGCAGTATATTCACCTGCTACAAGCGTGGATGATGCTATTGCCAATATGAAAGCCCACAAAGTTAAATTCTGCGCTTCAGGGGATCTTTTAATCTAACGGCAGCTCAACGGTAAATTGGGCATATTGCCCTAACACTGAGTGCGCATATATCCTGCCGTTGTGCAGCTGTACAATATTCCACGACACAAAAAGGCCAATGCCTGAGCCTTTTCGCGCCATAAGTTCATTGGTCTCAATGCGCGAAAACCTCTTGAACAGTTTATGCTTCTGCTCTTCAGGAAATCCAGGGCCGGTATTCCATACAACTATCCTGCATACATCGTTGCGCGTTACTGTTATTCGGATGATGCCATTCTCAACATTATATTTTATGGCATTGCTTAAAAGGTTGTGCATCACAATCTTTATTGCATCAGGGTCACACTGCAGCGTAATATCTTCATAATGTTTTTCAATTGTAATATGTTTTGCATCAGCCTGCGGCTGCACAATTGCAAGTGCAGGTTCAATAATATCGGTGGCGATAGTTACCGAGGATTTTCGTATTGGCATGGAAGCGGTCTCAAGGCGGGCAAGGTTTAAATATTCATTAACTATCGCCAGCAAATACTCTGCCTGTACAAGGATACGATCTATTGTGTTTTTACAGTGCTCCTGGATCTGACCAAAATAACCCTGCCTGAGTGTGGTCCCTAACGTTACAATTGACGAAAGCGGGCTTTTGAGCTCATGCGTAACAAACGAAAGCATTTCCATGTATGCATTAATTGCCTGTGTCAGTTGCTCAATACGGTATGCTTTTTCAACAGCCTGGCTTAAGCGTTCGGCAATAGCGTGATGCAACATAACCTCGCGTGGTCCATACATATTCTTTTTGCGTGAACTTCTAAAAAGCACGCCCACGATGCGACCTTCCACATATAGCGGACATGTCATACTGGACATAACACCTTCTTTCAAAAGAAGTTGGGTTGATTCGCTTTTGGGATTTTTTTTGTAATATTCCTCAAGGTCATTGATTATACGGGGTGCTCTATCACTAAATATTTTTTCAAGGGAACTTCCTTTTAGATCGGCGGTATATCCTTTATCTAAATAGAGTGGACTGTACGATGCAATCACATGGTACAGCGTTAAGCGTTTACCATCATCAGAAAATGCAATGCCAATTCGGTCACAGGGCATGATGTGCTGTGTTTCTTTAAAAAAATATTCTATTATATCAACAAGCGACTGCCCCGATGCTATCTTTTGGTTTATTGCATCAAGAACTGTAACTTCTTCAGGTGTTAACACAATGTTTTCGTTCATTCCCTGTATATAGGAAAGCGTATCATGTTCACTCATGCATACTCCTTTTTTTAAAGCTACTGAACATTTTTACAATAACCATGCAATTACGCAAGGTTTTTATGTGTCATATTCCTTTCGACGAATAACGCAATATCCCTGAGTGTATCAAAATGAAAGTGAATGTTGAATCTGGTTTGTCCCCTGGTACATGGTGGTAACGCGCACATTGCGATATGTCCAAACGTTATCGTTTTACAATTAATGCAACTGCTTCTCCGCCACCCAAACACAGCGATGCCAATCCCACATGTAAATCCCTGCGTATCATTTCATGCAGCAATGTCACCAGTATACGAGCACCACTTGCACCAATAGGATGCCCCAGCGCAACGCTACCACCATTAACATTAACTTTATCTTTATCCAGACTCAATTCTTTGAGCACACCTACCGTTGAGCCACTAAACGCTTCGTTTATTTCATAAAGGTCTACATCATTTAATGACATTCCTTCTTTTTTAAGGCATTTAGGTATTGCCAGTATAGGCGCCATCAGGACATATCGCATATCAATACCTGCCGATGCCTGCGCACCAATAGCTGCCATGACACGACATCCTAACTCCTGCGCCTTTTTCTGTGACATCACCACAACTGCTGCAGCGCCATCACTGATTATAGACGCATTACCTGCGGTCGTTACACCTCCTTCTTTAAATGACGGCTTCATATTTGCCAGCGCTTCATACGATGTTGGCTTTGGGCATTCATCAGTATCAAAAATCAACTCTTTTTGTTTCCGGGCGATAGTTACCGGGACTATCTCCTCCTTAAATTTTCCTGTGTGTATTGCACTTAAAGCTCTTTCGTACGACAGCGCCGCATACCTGTCCTGCTCATCCCTGCTCACATTATATTTTTCCGAACACAATTCGTTGGAAATCCCCATATGGAAATCATTGACCACATCCCACAAGCCATCATGCACCATATGGTCTTTAAGCTTCCCATCGCCCATTCGATAGCCACAACGCGCTTTTTCCAGATAATAGGGGGCCATACTCATATTTTCCATACCTCCGGCAACAACTACATCAGCATCGCCACACTGGATTGCCTGCGCTGCGAGCATGACCGCCTTTAAGCCTGAGCCACATACTTTATTAATTGTCACACATCCAACTTCCCATGGAAGATTGGCTTTGATTGCAGCCTGACGCGCAGGGTTTTGCCCATATCCACACGGAAGCACCTGACCCATAATCACTTCATCGACATGTTTTTTTGAAATTCCTGCACGTGTGATAGCTTCTTCAATGACAATGGCACCTAAGGTGGTAGCAGGTACGGAAGACAACGAACCGTTAAAATTACCCAGAGCGGTCCTTACTGCACTTACAATAACAGCGTTCACTGGCAACCTCCTATTTTTGTATATCAATAATACATATACAAAACTATTCAGAATATGGTCAAAATGTCAAAATGATTTCCTGATACACGATGTATTCCTTAAATGAATGTGAACATAGTACACATATTGAACGTCACCTTAATCAGTTTACTAATTTTTATTTTTTTTAAATTGACTAAATCTAAAACAGTACTACAAGCTTATTAATATAACACATACACCAGATGTAGATTGAAATGAGGACTTATAATTTGTAATGTTATTTACAATTGGTTATTCTAAATCTCATAGTATAACGTTCGAGGGCACATCATGAAAAGACACCATAATTTCACATCTTTACTTCCCATTTTGTTTTGTATAGTATTGATGTCTATGGCATGCACATCCGTTGAGTTTGTTAAAACCGGAGAAGAATACCCGGCACTTACTGAAACTGCTGAAGTTAAGGTATTGCTCACGGTTGAAAAAAACCAGTTTGATGAGATAGGCATCGCTGACATTGGTGGGGTATCGCTGCCCGTACGTATAGAAAAAGCCAAACAGATTGCCCGCAGTAAAGGAGGTGATGTGATTGTTCCTGTTACAATGTGCACCGAAGAAGCACAGAAGAGAATGCGTAGTGGTTATATTATCCAAAGTTTTTATATTCTAAAAACAAAAACGGCAGCCGTTGCCCCCAAAGAGACTGTTGAGTCAAAAGAGATTGCTCCACCTTTAGAAGAAGAATTTATGCCTGAAAAGCAAGCTGCAACATTTACACAACTGCTACAGCAGTACCCGGCATTGCAGGGTCAGTCATTTACAAACACTATGCTACCGCTGAGATTTTACAAAATTCCCCCATCGCTTCTAGTGTATGGATTGCCTGAATATAAGCTTTGTTTAATGCAGTTTGACAGTGATAATACAGTACTGGTATTTATTCCAAAAGAAAAAATCATTGTCATTAAAACATCCATTGATAAAAGGAATTCTATACCTGTTGATTTTACACCCTTAGGTGTATATAAGGGAAAATATCCTGTTTTAAAAATGCTGTCAGAGTAATATAAAAAAGGCATTAGATTATGGTACAGAAAGTTTCTACCTACAGCAGCCTTTGCAGATTTACTCTTTCTGATGAAGAACAATTATCTGATGAAAGGGTAAAGGAAGAAATTCGCAAAGCTTTTGACGAGCTCAGGGCATTCCCTTTTGTTGTAGATTCAGGTATCATTGATTCATTAAAAAAAGGTGCGGATCCCTCATCGCTAAAAGATTTATTTATTGCTATCCGCAATGATACTCTTTCCTCACTTACCGATAGCCCGCAGGCAAAAGAAAAAATATTATCCGACGTAAGATTACAGGAAAGAATTTTAGATGCAATTATGCAAATCCACAGTGTCATTGCCACAGGCGATTTTACTTCAATTCTAAATCGCCGTTTTGTGCTTATTAAAGAAAGGCCTTCCTGGCCAACGTTATACTACATTTCACCTCAAAGCGCTGTACTCTCACACGTTGGTCAGGGTCCACAATGGGCCGAAATTCCCACAATTTATCTGGGATTAAATATCTTCAACGTATTGGCATTAGATAAAGACAATAGACTGAAACAAGCGTTCTACTGGCTCTTAAAGGTTGAAGAGCGGGCAATAGAAACTGGTTATTCGCATATCGAAGTGTATCCACCACATGTATCCCGTGCTCTCAATGAGTTGCTTGATGAAGTCATACGCATAGCAACCATTTCAGAAGTAGAATTCAAGGAAATACCCGCCCGCAAAAAAATACGCACGTTTACGGCCCGCAACCGTGAAAGCTTCTTAAAGATGCTCAATGCCCGCCTTGATGATGGTAATTTTGACTTTGAAAAAAACTTTAAGGCAATCCGCTCACTTGAGCGGCTGGCACGCCGTTATAAAAAAGGCTATGATTTCAACTCACTGCGTGAAATTGTGCGTATTCTGGTTGCCGCATCAGGACATGATATACACGAAATCCGTAACAATGCAAATATATTACTGGAGCGTATCTTTGCACCCAAGGAGTTTGATGCTCCTCTTGCTACTTCATTTGTCAACTGTGCTTCAGGCAGCGAATATACCTTTGAATTTTCCATACCTGAAGAAGGGAACTATTTTGTTCGAATTTTCTCAAATGCCGGCAACAACCCCTATCCTCTAGAACAGGACATCGCCTATACTGATATAGAACTATCCTTTAACGAATCAAAGAGGGTCTATACCGCACAACATACATTTCATGAATTAGGACATTTCGATTTCCTGGTTTATAAGAAAAAGAAAAAACGCGCTCAGTGGGTAACATATGAGGGCTGTAGCGGTAGAATAAATGTCATTCCTGATGTCCGTGGCCAGATAGTACTTGAGATATTTCCTGACATTCATGGCCACACCCGCATATACTGGATGGATGAAGAACATCCAGGTCTGGTATACAATGAACATGGTGAAGTAATACGCCTGGGGCGTTTCAGCGACATTACTGCACACCTGGAGGATTTAAAAGAGCGCTATCATATTACTGCGCTGTATCTTTTAGGTGTTCAGAAACGTGGCACAAACCGTGAAGATTGGGCACCTGAGGCAACATCGCCTTCACCATTTTCGCCAATGAGTTTAGTTGAGATAGAAGACTTTTTAGGAGGTGAGAAAGAATTCACAGAGCTTGTAGCAAAAGCTCATGAAATGGATATAAAAGTCATCATCGATGTAGTGCCGCATCTTAACCGCCGCAGCACTGAGCTACCCGATGAATACGCAGTCAAGTGCTATGACGAAAGTGGCAATCTAGTCATCCGTGCCTCTACTGATGGCCGTTACGGAAGCTGGAATGATGGCAAATTGTTAAACTATCGCAAACTGGAAGTGTGGGAATGGCTCATCAACAGCGTATGTACATTGATCGAAAAATATGATATCGATGGAATCCGATTTGATTCGGCACATGCTGTTCCCATAATGATGAAGAAGAATAACTATCCATTTATATGGGGCACGTATCGTTCACTGGAATCGCTGGTTGAAGGTGAGATTATTCTTAATGACAGAGAAGATGGGCATTTTATCACAACCGGTTATTTTGACAGTGCGTGCAGGGATCAGATTGCCATACCTTTCCATTATCTTTTAATGAGCCGTGTTGCACAAAAACTTAAGGAAAAGAATAAAACATTTTTTGTACATTTAGCTGAATGTTATTGGGGCCATGAGCGCTATCTTTCCCGCTGTGGGATTATCCCCTACAACTCTGCACTTTTTAAAATATGCGAGGGGATCATCCATGGCACCACTGATGTCCGCGAGATCTACCATTTTTATGATAACTATCTCCCATACGCCCTACCGCCTGGCACTGAGCTTTTAGGCATACTGGGAAATCACGACGAACGGCGTGCTCTCAATACATTTGGCCACAGGGGCCTGAGGGCTGCCATTGGCCTTACAATCTTTATAAATAATATCATCATGGATTATGAAGGAAGTGCAGAGGGTGAAAGCTGGAAAGTATATCTGGACAACATCTACGTAAACTGGAATCAGTTTGAGTATGCAGCTCACCGAAGTTTGGAGTCTTTTTATCGACAGTGGTACCGTTTCCATCGCAACAATAAAGGCAGGGGATATTTAATCTGGGCAAACAATCATCTGGTGGCTGCATCAATAAAATTTACTGAACACACCATCTGGATTGGAGTTTTTAATTTTGCCGATAGTTCTCAGAATGTGGCATTGCAGTTTGACAATCCACGACTGCCCATTGCCGATGATGCATTTTTTAAAGTAGTTGATCCGGTGTATTCACCCATCACCAAACATTACAGCTACTATACTGGAAGGGAGCTTAAGGCTTCAAAAATATACACGGTTGTTTCATACACTGACAGGATTAAGCTTTTAAAATTAGAACCTGTTTCTGATATTGCACCACTGTACACTGAATTCTTGCGGGATTCTCTTTTCAGGTTATATTCAATCAGCAATCCTGAAAACTTTAAATCAAATTTCATGTTCCTTGAAACAATTGCACATGCTTCTACCTTTCAGGAATTTACTGAATTTTTACATACCCATATCATCCCACAATTCTATCCACAGCACAAAAATTTCATCGAGATAGGATTTAAACGAATTCTCTTTTATATGTTTAAATTTGGATTTAAATCTGGAAACGATATTTTACAATTAATTGATAAACTTGCACTTCATGATGATACAAATATATCTGATCTGGGGAAAAGCATACAGTTTCATAACAGACGAGGCCCCATAATATTTATATCAGCTGAAGCAGAACCTTTTTCCAAAAGTGGAGGTCTTGCTAACGTGGTCTATGAGCTGCCACGTGAGCTTGTGAGTCTGGGTGAAGAAGTAATAGTTATTACACCAAAATACCGCCATGGCGATGAAAAAGCCATGGAAAAGATGCACAATGCACTTGAAAAATATAACGTCCAGTACACAGGCAAAAATGTGCGCTTCATGATAGAACATGTTACCTATGAAGCCGGTGTGCATTATGCCCAGATTGATGGTATTCACTATTACCTGCTGGACCATCACGAGTTTTTTGATGGTTTATACTGGGGTTACACCGGTCAGGAAAAACTACGACGGCGTATTGCGTTTGCACGTGCCACAGCCGAGCTTATCACTACATTTGGCTTATACCCGCTATTTGTTATCACCAATGACGCATATACCGGTATCTTCAACGGCATTGTTCGCAGTGATCATGTATACTATGATAATCCAAATTTCAAGAGAACATCATTCTTCCATATCATCCACAATGGAGGCTGGCAGTATTTTGATTCATATCACCGGTATGAGGATGGCAAAGATCTTTTTTCGCTGTTTAATCTTCCTCACTGGCGTTATAATGATTTTTCTGACCCCACTGATTACAATAAGATAAACTGCATGGCTGCTGGCATACGATTTGCTGACAGGGTTATTACGGTAAGCCCTTCATATGCAAAGCAGATAGAAAAAGCCTGTGATGGCCTGGAAAAGATACTGCATAATGTTATTGGCATAAGTAATGCATTGGGAGTTGACTTTAAAAACAGAATCCTGATGCGTTTTCACAATTCAGGTTTTATTGATGAATATTACCCCGGAATGATTGAAGCAGTAACATCTGATGCTCCAATGTATAACACTATTCGCGAACGTTATCCTGAAATACTCGAAGGTATCCGCAATTGTGAAAAGATTACAGATCCTTTACGTAGAGAGTATGTAACTCATATACGGAACAAACTCTGTTTACAATTCAAACTGGGTTTTGAAATTAATCCTGACAAAATTTTATTTTCCATGATTCACCGTATAGCAGAACAAAAAGGCTTTCAGCTTTTACTCGATGCGTCGTATGGGATATTTGCTACATTAGGATTTCAAGGAGTTATAGGTGGCGCAGTTGCATGGGGAGACCAGCGTGGAAGCGAGCTTGCTACAGGATTACTGAATCTGCAAGGCTTTTATCCAAAAAATGTGCATGTTAACCTTGGCTTTCAGGATATCAGTGTGCCACTACTATGCAGCGATGTATTTTTAATGCCATCATTGCATGAACCGGGCGGTATCTCGCAGCTGGAAGCATTGGCATGCGGTTGTCTGGTTGTTGCTCGTGCTACAGGAGGCTTGCGTGATACTGTCATTCCCATACGTATGAAGGATTCATCAGTGGAAGGTAATGGATTTTTATTTTCTGATTTTACTTCATCATCGTTCTATGATGCAATGCATCGATGTATTGAATTCTTCCGCAACACTGATGATACAACCAAAGCACTGGCACGCAAAAATGCCATGCAATCAGTCTATTACTGGGATAAACCGGCAAAAGAATATATTGACATATTATATTCCCACAAGGAAATTGTAAGGGTAGTATAAAATAAAAGAGCCTTCCACAGACACCATAAGTACAAGTGGGAGGCCCTGGAGTGTAAAATGATCTGGTATATAGTTCGGAAAAATAAAGTTAAAACTTGAATATTTTGTTGTGCCATGAAGAAAAAATATAGAATCACAGTAGTTATAGTATTCATACTTTCATGTGCCTCTAATGATAAGACAGGATTTAGGAATGTTGTGGATTCTATAAATGGACAGCCTGTTATACCCTACACTGCTAATAAATTATACATAGCTCCATTTGCCAACCTGACCGGTATCCCGGGCTACGAAGAAAAGATACAACAGCGTGTAACAGAAAAAATAATAACAGGTGGCAGGTTAGCGATAGTTCCTGTACAATCTGACAGCGATGTAACACTTACTGGCACAATACACTCATTTCAGGTACAGCCAATAGTGATTGACAGTGCTGGAATAATTAAAAAAAAGAGACTGTTAATCATTGCAGTGATACATTTAGTAAATGTTCATAATGGCAATTATATTTTTCGTAATATCACTGTACAGGCATTTAAAGAATTCTCTGACATTGAAGCACCTGTTACGCCATTTAATATCGTGCAGGACGAGGTGGAGCAGACGTTAGCTTCAAGAATTGCATTGCAGGTTGAAACAGGGTGGTACACTTCTCTTAAAACTGAAGTGGAAAAAGGAAGAAAATAATATGGCAACTAAAACGCTGTATGCTCATGACCTGAAATCGGCCATTCAAAAGGAACTATCGCACATATATTGTTTTTGTGGCAATGATGAAAACCAAAAAAAGGAAGCAGTTGCTCTCATCGCATCGAAACTATGGAAATCTCAAAACATTGATGATTGTAACATAACAACATACTTTGCCGAGGATGGAATTGAACAGGCTCTTTTTGCCATAGCGTCAGTTCCCCTTTTTGGCGGTACTGCACTATATGTAATAAAACATTGTGAACAGATAAGCGCTTCAAAAAAAATTCATACAATGGTTCTTGATTGCCTTAACAATCTACCCAATTCAGCGTACGTCATATTTGATACAGAGGAAAACAAACTGCCTTCATTGCTTCCTTCACAACTACACGCTCACATTCCTGTTATTCAGTTTTACAAACCTTTTGAAGAAAACTGCAAATCGTATATATTAAAAAAGTGTAAGGATTTATCATTAACTATCTCACAGGAAGCAACGGAACTTCTTGTTGAATTAACAGCACACAACATAAAAGAGATTGATGATATCCTTACCACCATATCTTTTTCCGGTCATTCTGATATCTCCAGAGATTTTTTGGAGGGGTTTGTAATTAATGAAAGAGAGGCAATTGAATTTGATTTTGTGGATTGCTTCTTTTTGAAAGATACACGTGCATGGAAACTTTTATCAGAAGCTATTGAACGCAATATAAGCCAGATTCTTCTGTTATCCCTTTTGTTTAATCATGCGCAAAAATTAGAACAATTTCATTTACGCACTGCACAAGGTGTTCATAGTGATACTTTAATGAAAGAATTGAAAGTATATGGAAAAAGGCAAAAAGTATTTGCCAAACAAGCCTCTATCTTTACTCTTGAAAAAATTAGAAAATTAATTTCTATGCTATATAAGTATGATATGTATCTCAAAAGCTATCAATCAGAAGCTTTTGCGCAAGATAACCCATTAGTTGACCTCCTGTTGCAAAACTCAATGTGATGACACCGTATATATGGATCTGCTACACACAATCATAGAAAACAAGGAAAAATTCATAGCGTTTAATAATGAAAAGTTTAAGCGCTTTCAGCAGCTTATTCCCAACCCTGCCATGCGCCGTATTGTCAATACTATCCCTTTTTTATTATGCATAAACAATAAAAAAATGCCAGGGTATGTAGAAGGAGATGTGCCTTTAGGTATAAAAAACTTTACACTGGATGAAGACACAAAACGTTACCTGCACGGGCGCTATCCTGGCATCACCTTCCATGATTTTGAACGTGGCGATTTTATTAAGATGTTTGCAGTCATGGGCAGTGTTGGTACAGTAGCATATAATAAAAAATCAGACCTTGATTACTGGGCATGTGTGCATAAAAACACAGTATCAAAAGAAGCATTTGATAATTTTAAAAAGAAAGTAACCCTTGTACAGGAATGGGCTTCAAAAGAATTAGAAGTACCTGTACATATATTTATTAACGATATTGAAAGCGTTAAAAATAATATCTTTGCCGAAGACGAAGAAGAAGCATTTGGCACAACCGTTGGTGCAGTATTAAAAGATGAATTTTTTCGAAGTTCAATTATCATTGCCGGCAAGATCCCTTTCTGGTGGGTTGTACCAAGTTTTATAAAGGATGATGAATATGAAGCATTGTATAATCAACTTCCGGCTGAAATGAAACGGGATGATTTTATTGACCTTGGGAATCTCTATGAAATAACCAGGGAAGATTTTTTAGGTGCTGCGCTTTTTCAGATAATAAAATCACTGGGCAACCCTTTTAAATCAATATTAAAGATAGGAGTTCTGGAAAAATATCTATTTGGGAAAAGCGATTCACCTCTGTTAAGCCAGAAGGTCAAGATGCATGTGCTGCTCAGTCGTCTTACCAATTCAATACTGGATGCCTATCTTTTAATGTTTGATGAGGTATATGACTACTATAGTCAGACAATGAATGACCCTGCTATACTGCAAATATTAAAACAAAACCTTTATTTAAAAATTGATCCCCAGTTATCAAAATATGTAGGAATAAAAGATAAAAAGAATATTCCCTACAAAGTAGCTGTGATGTTCAAGTATGTCCATGACTGGAACTGGAACATCAAGGTTATTCAGGATATGGATAACTTTGACAACTGGGACTTCCAGCGCGTAATGCATTTCTGGGATGCAGTTAAAAAATTCATGCTCATAAGCTACCAGAAGATTTCTTCGCAATTTACTACATTAAATTTGCAAAGGCAGATGTCCGAATCTGATTTTATATTGCTATCGCGAAAAATAAAGTCGCACTTTTCTGTTGAGGAAAACAAGGTTGATAAGCTCATTAGCTTCAAGGATACCCCCGCTGAACCTATACTATACGTTGAACCAGTGAACGAAGGCATACACGAAGTCAGGTGGAGACTATTTAAACGAAACCGCAGTGAAAAAAATGTGTTCACTACAACAACACTACGGACAGAAAGTGATCTGGTTAAGCTCCTTGTATGGTTAACTGTGAATAATGTGTATGACCACACTGTTACAAGGATTAATATTCAGTCCGGATATGTACGGATAAACCAGAATCTGGTTGTTGAATTATTAAATCAAATGTCACAATTTTTTTCCGAAAAAGGAAAAATTAAGACTCAATACTATCTCAAACCAGCATTTAACATGCTCCAATGCATTATACTCAACTTCAATAATGAAGCAGTAGAACATCTTGATTCATTATACCATGTGTATTCAACAAGCTGGGGCGAACAGTACATCAAGCGTTATTCAAACATAATTGATATTACCCACATATTGCAGAACATTCTTAAAGACGGACTTGAATTAAAACTCCCCTTTGACGATTATTGCCTGATAAACACTCCGGGTACACATAAACGCTTCTGCAAAAATTTCATACAGCTTTTCAAGGAATCATATAACTCAATAGTTCACAGTCCTACTACCCATAGCCGTTTTATTGGCGAGCTTGAAGGTTTGTATTTTACTGTCTTACGTAACAATACCATCGAAGTTCAGGCATTTGATCACATTGTGAAGGTCATGACCACACTCACCTTAAAACCAGGAATAGAGGCTCATTACACTTTCTATGGTGATTCATACCACCTGCAGGTGCTGCGTACACTGTATAACAAACGCATTCAAAAAGGGATCACTATAGGTTACATTGAGGACAACGATAAATTACATGTATATGTAATAAATGAAAAAGGGAATATTTTTACCTTCTTTGCTCCCAAAAATATAAAGAGCGTTTTTTTGTATCATATATACGGATTTTGCACAAACGTCCTCAAACGATTGCCAGGCAGCGCAAGGGAGAGTGAGTCCAGCATTATATGTTTCAGTGCTCAGGCCGACCGCAGAGGAGGCATCAGCTTGATTGATGAAACTGGAAAAATACATGGTGATTATCTCTTAAATTTTACAAAATCAAATGCTCTTCGTGTTCAGGTAGCACGACATATGGGAAATGAAATATTCTACAACTTCATATTTCCCGACAATGTTACTTCCGGATTTATGACAATCAAGGAACTGTATAGTGTTAAACGTAAACTATTAGAATTAAAAAATGTGGGCGTAGCCATCTACCCTTATATTGGCGAATTAATATTTACTGATCTGAATCAGAAAGAAATGTTATTAGGGTCAAGCATCTACTTTGTGGAAAAATATAAAATAGAGCTCATGCTTCAGCGAGCACAAGTCTAATACCAATCAATACTCTCCACCAGGGAAATTATCCTTAAAAAAGCGTATTTTCTTTTTCTGAGTTTCAACTTCCTGCTTATTAATTGTGCCTTTTTCCAGAGCAATATCCAGTAACTTTACTGCCGTATCATCATCCTCTTTTTTTGCTTTATCTTCATCACCTTGCAGCTTTGCAATCCTTTTATCAATATCATCCTGCGTCAACATTGAAAATTCCTGTTCTTCAAGTTCTACCGCGGTATCTTTAATTTTAGTATCTTTTGGCTCTTTCTTTTTACCCGTTTTCTTTTTAGGTTCAGCTATTAACGTTTCACCCACTTCTTCCTCTTCAGGTTGCAGATTAGCTGGTGGGTTTGCTATTTTCAACTCTAACAGTTTTATGCGTTCACCCAGTAATATGTTTATCTGCTTTTCGATAGTTATAAATATGGGTTGAGTAAAGGATTTATTCCTCTGCAAAGATTTTTCCAATTTTCTGAGCTCACGGATGTCCTGGTCTATCATTTCAATTCGTTTAAGCACATGGATAACTTTCATAATCAAACCTCAAAAGTAATGTTACGTTATGTAATCGCTAATTCAAGCCACAACATTATTTCATTCATTACACCCATGCATGGTCTAACGCCTATGACGTAGTGATAAGTGGTGATAAGTAATGTAAACTAAGTATCACATTAATGTCAATCAACTTTTAATATCACACACCATTTACTAATTAAAATACACAGTCCGGTCATCGTCCACTGCAAACTGTAATCCGCAATCGGGACATTTAAATTTACCCGGTGAATGTATCCGTACCATAGTTTTGCAATCGGGACATTCAATAACCAATGGATGTTCAAACACAATGGATGGCCTTTCATCTGTTTTTGTCTCTGTATACACTTCTATTTTTTGGCTTTCTTTTGCTATAAATTGTTTTTCTATAATTGTATCACCTGCATTACGAACTGCATCAATTGCTTCTTCTAATGAATGGTACCGTGTGATAGAAAGTCCTATTATATCCATTAATGTCGCTATCTCTTTATTGCAATTGCACAGCACTATTAAGCCTCCAGCTGATTCAACTACTCTTTGCGCATATATTAATGCGCCAAAACCTGTTGAACTGATATACTCCAACTTTTCACAATCAATTATTACCGCGTTGTATTCCTTTGACAGCGTTGCAATATACTCTTCACACTGCACAGCATTTGTATGATTGATGTACCCCTCTACAGTAACTATCGCTACTGAATCCTTTACTGTATGCTGAATAAACATTGTAGTCTACTCCTTTACCGGTATGGCTTCTTTTATTACGGAGCGCATCTGATCGCCTTTTGTATACAATGGTGCGGTGAATTCTCTAACATTCTGCAACAACCTCTTTTGCTTAATGAATACGATTATACCAGTGCAAACTGAAAACACCAGTGCTGTCCCGCAAATTATGAGTAGCATAAAAAGCAGTTCCATGTATGCATGTTTCATCATATCATAAATAGGAGTTTTGACAATAATACAATTAATGGTACCTATGGATTTGCCTTTATCATATACAGCTTTTGTTACAAGCCAGCTGTTAGTATTGATATCTTTATACAAAAACTGCTGTATGTACTTTCTGACTATGGTAGTAAATGGTAGCCGCAGATCAGGAACAAAATAATCAAAGATAAAAAGTTCTCTGGATTGTTGTGCATGTGGATACAAAATCATATCAATATTGTAATAAAATTCATCATTTGCAATGTTCCCTTTGAGCTCATTTGCTTTTTTGGTATCAGAATGCGCAAGAATCTTCCCATCATCCAACACAAGAAAAACTTCTTTTATTCCTTTAATATTTTTTGATTCTTCAATGAGCGATAGTAACTGGTCATTGGATCTGGTTGCATACGCACGTTCACTGGCCTGTGCATATGTTGAAATCAATGTTTTAGCAATATTTTTTACCTGGCTGGTAAACGCAGCAATATCAGATTTTACGTGGATGTATTTATAATAGATTGCACCCGATGAAGCAATTGCTGCTATCACAAAAAAAAGTATTATCACAAATAAATAGGGGAACCGTATGTGTGTAGTGTTGTGCATGATTGCTCTCAACAACTGTATTTAAATGCCTTGCAATAATTCTTGCTATGCCATATACCGTGATATCGTTTCTACGTATAAGTGCACCTAACGGTACGCAAAAAAATCATTATACATATCTATCTCATTATCGGATGTTTGTGCTTTGATATGTATAATTTTTCAATGTTGTACCTGTACCTATGATTGTTTGTTATAACGGGCTAAGAATAAGTGAAACAACAGATATATGTAAACACCAATTTAGAATAAACAAGCTTGACTAAAAATCGTATAGGATTAGAAATTCCAGAACAAATGTGATATGACTATATAGCATAGTGCAAGAAAACCCGAAATAACGCTGGCAAAATTCTATTGTTTCAGGAGACAATGATAATGGCAAAACCCGAAGAAATGTTAGAAGAATGGGATTGGGAAAAAGGCATACCTAAAGGTAACCCGGTTGCAAGGAGCATTGCCCATACACAGGGTATTGCACATGAGGGAGTGCATCTATGGGTAGTGCGTAGTAAACCGCAAAAAGAGATACTCTTTCAGATGCGAGCAGCTCACAAGGATATGTACCCAAATTATTTAGATATTACTGTTGGCGGTCACGTGCCTTTTGGCCTTACCAGCAATAAAATCCAGAAAGAAGCATACGAAGAAATAGGGATTACTTTTGATGAAACACAACTCATCGATTTAGGTTATTACAGGTATGAGGAAATTAATGATATCCTTTTTCACCGCGAATTCCAGCGCGTCTATCTGCTTCTTTCAAACAATCCTCTTTCTTCATATTGCTTCAATGATAATGAAGTAAGCAGTATTTACGCAGTACCGCTTGAATATTGCAAAGATATTTTTGTCAGGGAATATCCTGCAACAGTGGAAGCATTTAACGGCACACATACCTACCAGGCTACTATCTCAAAAAAAGATTTTCATCCTTTGCTTTTTGCACCATCAATGACACGCTATATGGAAATATTGTTTCAGGCAATTGATGAGCTATTTTCACAAGGGAAAGTGACCGCCTCTATGTCGTGAGATTAATACTACAACCAGGGATGTTCATATCATTTAATATATAGAAAGGCGGCTGGTGGAAACCATTGTATATAGTGATCTCCATCCAGAAGCTTCAATCATAATTTTTTTGTTGACTTCGATAGTAAAATGTTGTAATGCTATTGTAACACCATAATTATTGTATTGTAAATATAACACACAATACATATATCACATTGTAGGAGGTCATACGTCATGAAGAAATTATCAGTGTTGATGATAGCTATTCTTTTGGGTTTTGTTGCCTGTGGTGGTGGCGTTCAGTATCAGGATGCAACCAAGGCCGAAGGCTCAAGGGAATGGGGTCCAAAAGAAATTAAAATGACAGTCAACAAGATGGTTGAATCAATGTACAAATTTTTAAAGGAAGAATGGAAAAAGCCTGCCTTTATTGAAGTGAAACAGATACGGAATAAAACATCAGAGCATATTGACACCAAGATGCTTGCTGATGAAATAACAACAAATCTCATTAAACGTCGGATCAAATTTATTGACCAGTCGTTGACTGCTGATGCTATTGCCGAGATGGAAAAAGGTATGACCGGTATGGTTGATCCTGACAGCGCTATCCCTGTTGGCGAATTAAAATCTCCAAACCTGTATCTAACAGGTGAAGTACGGGAAAATGTTCGTACAGTGGGAAGTAAGTCAGTGCAATACCTTGTAGTCACATTAAAGCTTATTAACCTTAAAACACAGGTGGTTGAGTGGCAGGATCAGCAGGAATTTTTGAAATCAGCCAGCAAAAAGCAGATAACATTTTAATCTCGAGGGACTTATATGATGCACAAAGTAAAATCCCTGTTTGTTGTTATTCTTCTCATAGGAGTTGCTGCATGTGCCAGTTATGATTATAACAAGCAGATAGGTGAGGTTGAAAAGATGTTTTATGCGGGGCAATACAAAGAAGCAGCCCGCAAGTTGCTCCCAATGGTTAATAAAAAATCAAAGGATCAGCTTCTGTACATGATGGAATGTGGATTGATGCTTCAGGTTGCCGGCGATTATGAAAATAGCACCAGGGTACTGACCGAAGCAGCTAAAATTGGTGACAGGATAACCATAAGCCTTAGTAAAGAAGCTGCATCGCTTCTTCTTAACGAAACAACCACTAACTATAACGGTGAAGATTTTGAACGCGTGTTAATTCACATGTACCTTGGCATTAACTATCTTTTGCTACAAAAACCTGATGAAGCACGTGTTGAATTTAAAAAAGTCAATGACATGCTCCGTGATATAAATGTTACAACAGGCAAATCCTATAAACAAAATTTAATGGCAAAGTATCTTACTGCAATCGCGTTTGAGCAAAGTGCAGATCTTGATAATGACATGAATGATCGTGAATTTGCCTACATTGAATATAAGCAAATCTACGAACTCAATCCCGGATTAACAATGGTCTATCGTGACCTGCAAAGGCTTGCAAAACAACTTGGCGACATGGAAGACTATAATAACTGGATTAAAAAATTTGGCAAACAGGATGCAATCCCGGCTAATGCAGGTGAGCTTGTGGTCATAATACAAAACGGAAAAGGAGCTATAAAACAATCTCGCGGGCCACTTCTTTCGGATGCGGCAATGAAAGCATCTATTCAGGTAACACTTAATGGTATGTCACTGGCTGAAGGAGTAACTGTTGCAGGTGTATTGCTGGCACTTCATAACGCAGAAAACCCCATCCCAAAATTTGTTAAACGCGGTAACAATATTAATCATGTCATTGTAAATGTGAATGGTAATGATCTATCGCGCTCCATTATGCTTGAGGATGTTGCATCCACAGCGGTAAAAACGCTTGAGGATGATTACGGGCGTATTTACGCCAAGGTGGCTGCAGGCATCGCAGTGAAAGCTGCAGCAGCTGTGGCAGCAGGGTATGCAGCAAAAAAATTAGCTGAAGAATCAAAAAAGATGGGTGGCTATGCAGGGCTCATTGGTACTGTGGTTGGTACAGGCGTTGGAGTGGGATTATTATCTCAGATTAAGCCTGATCTTCGTTGCTGGCACACATTACCTGAGAACTTTCAGCTTTCCAGAGTATTCCTGCCACCCGGGAAATACACAATTACCCTTAAATTTGTTGACCATAACGGAAATATTGTATCAACACAGGACGAGACTATAGAAATAAAATCAGGGCAAAAAACATTTTTGAACAAACGCATACTTCCAACGAAGGGGGCATCGCGATTTGGCCTTGATATACAGCAAGGCACAGGCAAAGGATATCTAGGTGCAAAAATAAAATCTATAACCAAAGAGAAAGCCCAGGAACTTGGGCTTTCTCTTTCTTCTGGTGTGTACGTCAACGACGTTATTCCGGAAAGCCCTGCTGCACAATCAGGTATACAGCCCAATGATGTGATTATATCAGCAGATGGTAAAAGTGTTCAATCTCCACAGGATTTAATACAGATAGTCAGAAATTCTTCCGCCGGTCAACAGCTACAATTAACAATAATCAGGAAAAAATCCCAGATGACAATCCCTGTTGTTCTTGGGAATGCCCCAGAAAAGCCCTATGATGTCACCACTCCTGCTACAACTAATTTCACTACTGAGAACGCTATCACAAATAGTCCTGAATAAACTTATTTTTCATATTTTTATTGCAAAATAATATACCATCTATGAGATGGATATTACGTAGTGGTGTATTCTATGCAAAATAACCATAATAGTATGGTTCCCATAAATGATATGACCATTCACTCTGCCACTGAAATGGTATTAATGTTTCAGTTGCCAGCATGTGTAATAAGTGTTTCTGGTGAAGTGATAGCTTCAAATGATGCTTTTGCTGATTTAGTGAATATTAAAAATTTGTCTCTTGATGTTACTCACCCGTTTTATCCAGAATACCGTAAACAACTGGCCACATCATATTTAAAAGCTTTAAAAGGCATATCCAGGCAATGTTTTGCTGTTTTTCGTAATAAAGATAACCAGCGTGTTTCAGCAGAAATTTATATCTTCCCGGTATTTCAGGGGACCACAATTGTTGCTCTTTTTGTTATTTTACAGATAGTTGATGAAAGAATACTCTCTTTTGACAAATCTACTGACACCATTATCAATAATGAGAGAAAGAATTACGAATCATTGCTCTATGAATATTCACCTTTCCCTATTTTGCAGATAGATCAATCCGGTAACATCGTTAAAGCAAGTCCATCGGTACAGGAACTCATTGGCTATGAGATAGAAGATTTAAAGAATAATCGAAATCTTTTATATCGCGCTCTTAATCACTATGATTTTAATCGTATGCGCGTAACCCTATCTCAAATATTTGAGGGAAATATTGGATACAAACGAATTGGCGAAGTACGGTTTATAACAAAAGATAAGGATGAACGATGGGTTAATGTAACATGTTATCCAGTACACATTGAGGGTGCCCTACCAGCTGTTGAAATTATTCTGGAAGATATAACCAGGATAAAACGCCTGGAATATCAGCTACAACAACTCAGCAGATTCCATATTATTGGTGACCTGACAAAAGGATTTCTTCATTCCTTTAATAATATCATCAATATAATGTTAAATAAAGCCCAGTGGCTTTTACAGATTACAGAAAAACCTTCATTTCAGGAGGGGCTTAAAACTATCATAAAATCAGCAGAAGATGGCATACAGCAGATTCGCCGTATTGAAGAATTTATTGGCAGGGATAAATTAGAAGAAAAAGGGGATATTAATGTTGTTGAGGCAATAGAAGATGCAATAGAATTTGCAAAAATCCAGTTTAAAGTTGAAGAAGCACAGAAGCAAAGATCTGTTGCTATTGAGCGCCGTTATTTTTCACTTGTCAACATGCATGGTGATCCTCATATATTCAGAGATTTGCTACTTGCAACAATTTTCAAAGTTGCGTCAGTAATAGCTACAAAAGGTGTGGTTGAAGTAACCTTAAAAAGAAACAGCACATTGACTATTGCAATGAAGGCAAAAAAAGAATCAACTGAGTCAAAAGATGAGTTTCCATTTATTTCCACCATGGATCTTTCAAAATTAGCTGAGCAAAACCATGCAAAATTAATGGAAGAAGAATCCTTACTGGAATATTCAATAACTATAATGCTCCCCGAAGATAGCGTTTCCCCACTTCCTCATACGGAACAACAAATTCCACAAACAAAATTACGGGATATGGACATTTGTATAGTTGAAGATGAACCAGCTTTACAGGAAATAATGTATGAAGTATTTGATTCGCTTGGCAACAGAGTCTCTGTTTATAATAACGCTGACCAGGCATTTGAATCATTCAAAATTAATAAATTTGATATCGTTATTGCTGATTATGGATTATCCGGTACAACAGGGCTGGAATTATTGACCAAAGTTAAAGAACAAAAAGAAGAAACAATAACCGTTCTGTTAACAGGATGGATTCTGAACAACATTAAGGCATACAAAAATGTTATTGATATATACATGCATAAGCCATTCAAATTAGATGTTCTTATTAACGAAATCTCCAATGAGATGACTAAACGACAAAGATTGTGACATTTTATAGGATAGTACTCATCTTTTCCAGCATATCTTTTTTACCCAATGCCACAATAATATCGCCAGCTTCAATAACTTCTGAGGATTGCGGATTAAAAATCATCTTCCCATGTGCTTTTTTTATTGCAACTATTATTACCCCATAATCTTTTCTTAAATTGCTTTCTATTAAATTTTTCCCAACCATTGAAGAGTTTTGACTAACTTTTAGTTCCTCCATGGCCAAACCTAATTCCGAATCCATCATAGCTGTATCTAAAAAATCAACTACCGTAGGGCGCGTTAAAACCTCAGCCATACGCTTGCCCCCAATCTGATACGGTAATATAACTCTACTGGCTCCTGCCCTCAGCAGCTTAACTTGCGCTTTTTCGTCAGAGCCTCTGGACAATATAAAGATATCACTGCGCAACCCACGGGCTGTTAACACAATATATACATTATCAGCATCAGACATTACTGCAGTGACAAGCCCTCTGGCTTTCATGATCCCGGCCTTCAGTAAGGCTTCTTCACTTGTTGCATCCATGGCAACAAAAAGATACCCCAATTTTTCAAGCTCTTCAACAGCAACCGGGTTATTCTCAATGACCACAAAAGGGACCTTCCTGTCAAAAAGTTCCTTGCATATAAGCTTTCCAATTCTACCAAAACCACAGATGATATAATGCTCCTGTAATGATTGAATCTGCCGTTCCAATTTTTTCCTCCCAAATTCTTTTCGTAATTCACCTTCAATAAGCATACGTAACAACGTTCCTATAGCATACGCACTGATTGAAACACCACTCAATATTATGAGTATAGTAATCAAGCGTCCGTGAATGGTTAATGGTTTCACTTCCTGAAAGCCAACAGTGCTTATGGTTATCATGGTCATGTAGAATGCATCAAAAGGCTTCATATCCTCAAACGTATAATACCCGGCTGTACCAAAGCCAATTGTGCAAAGAAGAAGCAGAAATGCCACACGTATTTTTTTCAATTCCATAAAAAATCCTGATATGATGAGAAAATTTTGTATATTACTACTATTCATTCCTGAATGTCAATTTACAAACAGTATATGGAATAAAGCGTGCTTCCCCTAAAACCACGGTATGCTCTTAAGTATTCAAAAAGCAATCCATAGAAATAATTTGTTTTGTTACAAGTAGTATCAACCGTTATGAATTATTGTAAATAATTTTTTTATAAAATAAAATTATATTTGATTTTTATTTGCTGTTATCATACTTTCCTTAAAAATATTGTAATGTGGCTCATTACAATATACTATTTTCACTATATCACACAAAATTTCAAAATGTATTCTTGATTAAAAAACAATAAAATAAGAGAGGTGATGATATGGCAGCATTTCAACACAGCACAGGTACATTTATTGGCAAAGGCGGTATCGAAATATTTTTCCAGCAATGGGAAGTTGCAAACCCTAAGGCAATTCTTGTTATCGTCCATGGCCTGGGAGAACACTCAGGACGATATGGGAATCTCATCGATGCCTTGCAAAATAAGGGGATTGCAATCTATGGGCTTGACCACAGGGGTTTTGGCCGCAGCGGAGGCAAGCGGGGGCATGTCGATAGTTTTATGGATTATATTTATGACCTGAAGATCTTTGTCAACATGATCAAGGATAAACACCCTAACAAGCCTATTATTATGATAGGCCATTCGATGGGTGGTGTACTGGCACTTAAATATGCACTTACACATGCGGAAGATCTTGATGCCCTGATTCTTTCTTCGCCAGGGCTTGTCCCGGCAATTAAAGTTCCTGCGTGGAAAAAGAATTTAGCCATATTTCTTTCTTCCAGGATTCCTTCATTAACTATGCCATCAGGCCTTGATGCAACAACTATCTCCCGCGATAAGGAAGTAGTGAAACAATACTTAGACGACCCACTTGTCCACGATAAAGTCACCCCACGGTTTTATGTGGAAATGATGAATACTATTGATGAGTGTATCAACAGATGTGGCGAGATCAAGCTCCCATTGTTATTATTTCACGGTACTGCTGATGCGCTGGTTTTAGATGAAGCAAGTAAAATTGTATATGACAGGGCAAGTTCAAAAGATAAAACGCTTAAACTTTTTGAAGGCTTATATCATGAAACCATGAATGAACTTGAGCCCGATCGCAAGAAGGTATTGAAAGTTGTGAGCGACTGGATTGTGGCTCATGCAAAAAAAACTGCTACAACAAAACCAAAAGCACCATCAAAACCTGTAAAAAAAGCTACACCAAAACAAGCAGTTACAAGCAAAAATAAAACTACAAAAAAAGCTAAAAAGAAGTAACCGTATAGCAAACTGTAAGTATTATATCCATAGCTATCGCTTTAGAGATATGTAATGTTGCAAGTAAAAAGCCGGGTGGGAGTGCCCGGCTTTTTAATGTGGTGTTGCGATGCTATCTCAGGTGTTATTTCAAGAGTTGTAATACTGTTTGAGACTTTGTATTTGCCTGTGCCAGCATAGCAGTAGCAGCCTGTGTAAGTATCTGATTCTTTGTGAATTCTGCCATCTGCTCTGCCATATCGGTATCGCGTATGCGGCTTTCTGAGGCCTGTATATTTTCATAGGCATTCATCAAACCCTTGGCAGCATGCTCTAACCTGTTGTAATATGCACCTAAGTCTGCCCTTTGTTTTGAAATCTGCCGTAATGCCTCATCAGCCAGTCCAATAACCGCATTAGCCTTGCCTGGAGTTGATATTGAAATAAACGTCAATGTAACAGGATTTCTCAATCCCAGCGCAGCAGTGGTCATTGTTTCAATGAATACACGTTCGCGCTGATGCATGTTAGGTCCCATATGGAACCACATTGAAGCTGACGGATGCAGCCGCGCAAACGCACCGGTAAGAAGCTTCATCTTGTTAAATTCAGCCTGTGATGCAATACGATCGATCTCATCTACAAGCTCTGATATCTCAACCTGAATCTGCTGTCTGTCTTCAGGTGTATAGATACCGTTAGCTGACTGTACCGCTAAAACCCTGATTCGCTGCAGAATATCATGTACTTCCTGCAAATAGCCTTCTGCAGTCTGAATCATTGACATACCATCTTCCGTATTGCGTTCAGCCTGCCGCAGGCCCTGAATCTGTGAACGCATTTTTTCGGACACAGCCAGCCCTGATGCATCATCACCTGCTTTGTTGATGCGCATCCCTGATGAAAGCTTTTCCATGTCCTTGGTGATTGCCCAATCGTGAAATTTCAGCGTTCGGTGGGCAAAAATTGCGCTGATGTTGTGGTTTATAATCATGGTGTCCTCCTTGAACGATTTACTATCATCCGTGATAGCATTAAACTACAAAAATAGTTCATTCCAAACTTCGTCTTATTTAGAAAATCTGCTAAGCGCTATTATATTCTTTTATAAATGATTATAGATATTTATTGTTAAATATGTTTCATTATTATGCTATTTTTATTGATTTTAATCACAAACCATCATTCATCATAATTATATAAACAATGAAGTTACCATTTCCAACAACTTTGATGATGGTGTACATTATTCCATATTTTGTTCATACATTAGCGATATGGCATTATTGGTGGGTTGTATTTTATTCAAAAAACACTAATAATTTCTTAAAAATATTTTGTTAATATAAAGTGTACACTTTATATATTATGTTCACACATTTTATTTAATGAATAAATCGTGTTCTAAAAAATAAAAAAACTTTTTGTTGAATATTATGAATACCTTACACATTATGTTCTATAACATATAAATCTATATATATTTAGTTGAGGATGTATGAAACAAAATACCTCGCACACAATATTCTCCGTTATTGAATCCTTGCCCTTTCTGACAAGGCTTATAAAAACTGGTGGTATTCGTTTAAAGTGGGTTGCAGCAGTTTCAATGTTGATGGCGATAGTTATTTCAACAATAAGCTTTTTGCTGATAAGCATTTCAGAGCGTGCCCTCATCAAAGCCAACGATAAATTATGCCAGACTATCGCCCATACTATATCCTCTTCTGAAAGCTTTTTAACTGCAGAAAAAAAACCATTAAAACGTTCCATGATATTACAGGACATTGTAAAAGGGCTTTCAAAAACTAATATTGAAGGATTTGTATATGCAGCGGTGTATGACACACATGGAATTATAGCCGAACATAAATATACCTATGCAGCTCATTCCAACGCAAAACTCCATGGCAAAAACTACTCAAAAGATTTAATTACACAATTTGAAACAATACATACAACCGTAAAAGAAAAAATTGAAATGAGCATTGATTCTATACCAACAGTTTGTTACCGGTATCGCATCCCCTTTGAGTTCTTCAACAAAAAGATTGGAATTATTGAGATAGTTTTTACCGAAGATGCAGTTCTTGGCCCGGTACATAGAGCCCGCCTTGTGATGCTTATTGTTGCCATTATTTTACTATCATTAAGCATGTATGCTGCAATGCGAATAGCACGGCAGATGGTTGAACCAATTGTACAATTAACTGCAGGCGTTATTCGGGTTAAGAAGGGAGATCTCAGCACACGTCTTACTGTCACCACCCATGACGAAATTGGTATCCTGACAGAAGAATTTAATGAAATGATTAATCACCTTCGTGAAAAGCTTAAGATGGAAAAATTTGTTTCCGAATCAACAATCTCCATGATTCGTGAAAAAAGAGATGATGAACTTGATCTTGGCGGGACAAGGAAAAATATGGCTTTCCTTTTTTCTGATATCCGGGGCTTTACAGCCATGTCCGAGAAGCTTCCTCCTGAAGAAGTGGTAGCCATACTCAATGAATATCTTGATTTACAGGCCACTATAATTAAAAAACATGGTGGTGACATTGATAAATTTGTGGGCGATGAAATAATGGCCGTATTTGAGGATAAAAAGAAAGCCGATAGTGCTGTTGAAACAGCTGTAGATATTATTGAATCCATTGATAATCTTAATAAACAGCGAGCCAAAGAGGGAAAAATCACTGTTACGGTAGGAATTGGTATCCATATGGGTGATATTGTTCACGGAAGGATGGGCTCAAGGGAAAGGATGGATTTTACATCAATAGGTGATGCCGTCAATCTGGCTGCACGATTGTGCTCCCATGCAGATTCACAGACTATCTTAGTATCGGAGGAAATTATAGAAAACCTTACTAAAAGAAAATTCAAAGGCAAAAAACTTGACCCTATCAAGGTAAAAGGCAAGGAACATCCTATACCTATTTTTCAGATTACAGGAAAAGCATGATTACTCTTGATTAATAATTGGATGAAATTCCTTTCGTATAAAGTAGCTTATCTTGCGTAAAATTTCTTTATATTGTTTTTTATTATTTTTGATATTTTCAAATAATATAGCTGCCTGTACCAGATTATCCAGATCTGCTTCTGTTATTCCCTTTGTATGCAATTCTGCGTGTTCGGTAGTGTTAAGAATAAGGTTATATTTCTTTGCAATCTCATCCAGTATTATTATTTCAATTGAAATATCTAAATTATCGCCAATAGAATTGCCAATACGCAACGCATGGTACGCAAAATTATTTGTTAAAAACGAATTGGCATCTAACTTTTTTAAAACCAGCTCAGGGACGGTATGTGTTGCCAGATAATTATTTAAAATTTCTAATCTGTTCATTACAGTATCACCCCAACCATGGGAATTGTATGGCTATCACTGCGTACCCTTTCACGCACACATGCATCAGGTAGTATGGAATCTTGTAACATTACCAGTATATGCCTTCATTTATCTATCATAATAACACTGCGTGGCCAGTGTATATACCAATACAGGATGTGCCGTAAAAAAGCAACTAAAATAATTTACACCGGGATCACCTTATTTTTTATTTGCAATTTTAAAACAATTATTTACAATGCTATTAAAATCTAACAATATATACGGGGTGTGTATGCCAAAGAAAGAGTACATTTCCGGAACTTTTTGTATCGATATTAAATGTGCCCATCACAAAGCTTTGGAACAATATACAGGTGATGAGTATTTCAAACAGAAAGCCCTTTTGTGTGCTGACTGTTATGCATGGAAATTTTTCACATGGCTTCGCGATCATAAGTATCGCATAATACAAACATTACCTGAAATTTCTGCCCGTGAACTGGCTGCACGCATTAAAGGTATTGATCCTGTAAGAGTTGAAGATTTGACTGAAGACGAAATATTGTGCTTATAATAGCTGGAATATAAAAATTGTACGCATAAAAGATTTTTTTAACTTGTATGGAGGTATACGATGGCTCGTAACATTGGGATAGTTGTTGTTTCTATAATTATCATTGCAATTGTGCTTGATGCAGTTGTATCCATTCTTTCACGGCCCAACGCAGGCAGAAAAGCGTGTCAGGATGCCAGCATCCCGTATAAAACAGTTATCGCTCATCGTGGAGCATCATACTGGGCGCCAGAAGAAACGTATTATGCATATACTATTGCAAAAAATGTTGGCGCCGATTATTTAGAGATGGATGTGCAACGAACTAAAGATGATGTTATTATTGTTTTTCATGATGATACATTAAACCGCATAACAAATATTTCTGAAATTTTTCCTGGAAGAGAAAATGACCCTATTAACAGTTTTACAATAGCTGAACTAAAAAGGCTGGATGTAGGAAAATGGTTTAATACATCTTTTCCCGAACGATCCAAACATTCATATAGCGGAACACAAATATTGACTCTTGATGAAGTCATTGATATAGCCAATGCTAATAAAGAATTATACCCACTATATATCGAAACAAAAAGCCCAAAAAATTTCCCGGGTATTGAAGAACAACTTGTTCATATACTTCAAACCCGCGGATACATATCTAAAGATGAAAAAATGATTAATGTTTCTTATGCGCCAGTAATTTTCCAGTCATTTGAAATTGAAAGTTTACAAAAACTTCAAAAACTTGCTCCACAGGTCCCTCGTGTATATTTGATCGACGAGGATATGGTTGCACAAAAGGGCTGGGATACTCTTATTAACGAAGCAAAGCAGGCACAATGTGCAGGCATAGGACCATCAGGATATCTTGGCTGGCCGTGGATAACCGGCAAAGCCCATCGTAATGGACTCATTGTTCACATATACACAGTTAATAAAAAATGGCAGTATCGTTTACTGGACTGGTTTGGTGCAGATGGATTTTTTACCGACAGATGCGAATTATTGATGGAATATTACCATAAGCCTCATAAAAAACCATTCAAGGATATCATATCAGGTATTGATGAGATTGATATGTAAGATTGTGCAGTATGATTTTGGAATAACATTTTTAAATGTTGATGTAATTCTTTCAGCATGAGTGTGCATCAACCAAACATATATACTGTGTACGAATAGCAAAATAGGGATGGTGTATATACAAAAAGCTACATACAGCACACTAAATGACCGATATGTAAACTGATAGTGCACATTACATTTTACTTGACTATCAATATAGTATACTATAAATTTAAAAAACACTATTTTATTTTTATCTTCTAAACAGGAGATGTTTAATGGGTGAATGGTCAATAGCTGGAAAAGGAATATTAACTCCGGATAAGTTCATCAAGAAAGCAAGTGTACTGGTCAGCGACGGAATAATTGACAAGATTGATGGGCACAGTAGTTTTTCTATTGAGGTTGATGGGATCATTGTTCCGGGATTGATCAACAGCCACGACCATTTACTTGGTACATACCACCCCAAAGTTGGCAATGGCCCCTATGAAAACTGGCTGCCATGGGATAATGACCTTAAAAGCTCGCCAATATACGAAGAACGCCAGCAGATAGAAAACCGCGATCTTTATCTTTTGGGTGGATATCGCAATCTGTTATCAGGTGTCACAACTGTTTCCGACCATATACCCCATTTTGTTAATGAACCATTTCTTGACATACTTCCCGTCAAAGCGTTGAAAAACTATGCTCTGGCACATGCTGTGGTTTCATTTGCATTGGCCTGGGGTGATGGCATAACATTGGAATACCAGAAGGCAGCTAAAGAACACATTCCCTTTATTACCCACTCGGGCGAAGGTTTTGATGATGAAACCCGCCATGATATTGATACATTGGAGCGTCTTGGAGCATTGGGAGAATACACGGTACTTGTCCACGGAATAGCATTTAATGAGAATGATATCAAGCGTATCAAAAAAGCAGGTGCATCCGTTGTGTGGTGTGGCGATTCAAACATGTATATGTTCAACCGTACCGCAAATGTCAAACTTATGCTGGATTATGGCGTCAATGTATGCATAGGTACAGACTCTCCCATGTCTGGTGGGGAAAATCTTCTTTACGAAATAAAATTTGACCGTAAATTATATAAAAAGCTCTTTGGACAGGAACTTAGCGACGAAACAATAGTCAAAATGATAACAGTAAACCCTTCGTATGCGTTTAAGCTGCATGATCATGGCGCTATCAAGACTGGCAATGTTGCAGATTTTATTGTTATTTCTCGTATGGAAGATAATCCTTATTCATCTGTAGTGAATGCGCAACTTGAAGATATTGCGCTGGTAGTCATTAATGGAAAGCCAATGTATGGCGATAGTATCTATAAAAAGCTTTTTGATTATAACAAAGTCAAATATCAGGAAATAATCCTTAGAAACAAGCCCAAACTTGTGGTTGGAGATTTACTTGGATTATTGCGAAGAATAAGTAAAGCAGTTGGCTATAAAAAGGAATTTCCATTTCTTCCTGTTGAATTTGATATATAACGTGTGCGAGGATTTCTATGTCAAATGGTTCATCAATTCAAGGAATTACCACACGAACCTATAAACCGGGCTCAATTGTATATTTTGAGAATGATAAAAGTGAAAATATTTACATCCTCAAATCTGGTCTTATAATCTTAACTTCACAGAAGCTTGAAACCGGTGAGGAAGTGAAAGAAGAAGTAAGGCCTGGTGAATTTTTTGGGGTAAAATCAGCATTGGGGCGTTATCCCCGTGAAGAAACGGCACAGGTAATTAAAGAATCGGTAGTGCTTGTCTTAACACTGGCAGATTTTGAGCGACTCATTTTAAAGAATGTAAATGTGGTATTAAAAATGCTCAGAATCTTCAGCAATCAGCTCAGAAGGATTGGAAGAGCGGTGCGAGAAGTTTTAGGAGAAACAAGCACTATAAATCCTGAGGAAGAGCTGTTTAAAATTGGTGAATATTATTACAGGGCAGGCCGATTTAATCAGGCTCGCTACGCATATAATAAATACCTTGATTACTATCCAAATGCAAAATACTCAGATTTAGCAACAAAGCGAATACGTGAAATTGATTCCGGTCAGGCAGAATCAAATATTGCCCCACAGCCAGTAAAACGCCAGGAAGTAAAAACATCTACCGAAGAATTAAAAGATTTTACCCTTGACGAGGATATGGACACCGTCCCAGCAAAAGAATCAGTAGTGGACGAAATGGACGATTTTTTAGGGGATGACGTCTCTGGTTCAAATTTTGACATTGCCGATGAAAGCTCCAAAGAGCAGGATATATCATCTATGTTTTACGACGCTATGAGCCTCTACTCACAATCTGAATATGAATCAGCCTTACAATTGTATAAAAAAATCTTAAACCAGAAGTCGTTAAAAAATGATGCAGAAAACAAAGTTTATCAAAAAGCCCACTTTGAAATAGGTAGAACTTATTTCAAAATGGGGCAATACAATGAAGCCATAGAAGCTTTTTCATTGTTAATAAAAAAATTCCCTCAATCTGACTTAATTGTAAACACATTGTACCACCTGGCGATGATTTATGAAGTAAAAAAACAATTTGATAAAGCTAAATCATATTACCAGAAAGTGATATCCCTTGCTGCCAGAGAGGAAATAGGTAAACAGGCTTCCCGGCGATTAAAAAATCTTGAATCACGGTAAAGGTATGCTATGTTACTTGATGAAAAGCTGTTTGATAAGTTTGGCGTAGAATACGAGCCTAACGATATAATTTTCTGCGAATTTGAACCTGGTAATGACTTCTATTTTATTCAATCTGGAAGGGTTGAGATTGTAAAAATCATCAATAACCGGGAAAAAACTCTTGATATACTTGGTCCCGGAGATGTATTTGGCGAAATGGCAATACTTGAGGAAGAACCCCGTTCCGCATCAGCTATCGCTATTGAACATGTAAAGTTACTGCGATTTAGAAGGGAAAATTTTGATGCTCTGTTACAGGGCAATCCCCAGCTTGCATACAAACTGCTGGTTATCTTTTCAAAACGAATATACGACGCAAAACGAAGACTTATGATTCTGTTGCTCGATGACCCGCAGTTAAAAGTCATGGATGTGATGAATATGTTAGCCGAGCAGGATCCCCATTTAGATGTTGCTGAACCGGTTACTCTTAGGGTCACCGTACAGGAAATAGCCAATTGGGCGGGTATGCAGATAAACGATGTGCAAAAAATATTGACACATCTTAATAAATTGGGGAAAATTGAATTATTCAATGATAGAGTGGTTGTCCGAAATATAAGGGACTTCCAGCGGCTTGTAAATTCACGCCGCAAAAGCATGTATGCATAAGCTCCCGTAGCTCAGGAGGATAGAGCAGTAGTTTCCTAAACTATGTGTCAGAGGTTCGAGTCCTCTCGGGAGCAAAGAGCTTTACTACGTATACTGGCGGGCTACCCCGCTGTTTTTTTTAGAGAGGCATTGACCATGGAAGAACGACTACAGCAAATTATAAACCGTTACAATGAAATTGAACATGCTATGGCTGACCCAAAATCTGTCAGTGATCAAAATGTATTTAAATCACTGACAAAAGAGCATGCCAGGCTTACACCAATAGTTCAAAAATATAACGAATATATACGAGTAAAAAAGGAATTGGACGACACTAAAACTGCCTTAAAATCTGAAAAAGACCCTGAAATGATATCGCTTCTTCAAGAGGAAATCCCTAAACTTGAATCTTTACTCCGTGAAATTGAGGAACAAATTACTAAACTGCTTTTGCCACAGGATCCTCATGAAGGAAAGGATATCATTATTGAAATCAGGGCTGGTACAGGTGGGGATGAGGCATCATTGTTTGTAGCGGATCTATATAGAATGTATATCCGGTATGCTGACCTTAAAGGGTGGAAAGTTGAATATATAGATGCCAACCAGACAGAATTAGGCGGCTTTAAAGAAGTTATTTTATCAATCAGCGGTGCCGAGGCATACAGCTGTTTAAAATTTGAATCCGGTGTACACAGAGTCCAGCGAATACCTGTTACTGAATCAGGTGGCAGAATTCATACATCTGCCGTTACTGTTGCTGTTCTTCCTGAAGCAGAGGAAAGTGAGGTGGAAATTAATCCAGACGATATACGAATTGATGTGTATCGTTCATCAGGCCATGGTGGTCAGTCAGTCAATACAACCGATTCTGCAGTCCGTATCACCCATATTCCAACAGGAATTGTGGTAACATGCCAGGATGAAAAATCACAACATAAAAATCGTGCCAAAGCTTTGCGGGTATTACGGGCCAGACTTTTTGAAAAATTAGAACGGGAACGGATGGAAAAAGAAACATCATTACGCCGTTCACAGATAGGTAGTGGCGACCGCAGTGAGCGTATCAGAACCTATAACTTTCCTCAATCACGTGTTACCGATCATAGAATCAATCTTACTATCTATGATCTGGAATCCGTGCTTGATGGTGAACTTGACAAAATCATCATCCCATTGCGGGAAAATGAAATGGAGCAGTTACTGAAATCTGCACATGTCTAATGTTGCAAATCAAAATTCTGTTATCAAGGTCATAGCTAACGCTGCAAAACAGCTTGAACCTGTTTCAAATACTCCGGTACTGGATGCTGAAATTCTGATGGCTCACACGCTGGATATTGATCGCCAGAAACTGGTTTTATACCATACTACTATCGTTGAAAAGACAATTTTAAAAAGATTTTCACGGCTTCTTAATCGCAGATTGAAATGTGAACCTATCGCATATATTATAGGATATAAAGAATTTTACTCCCTGACATTTAAGGTCAACAGGCATGTCCTGATCCCTCGTCCTGAAACGGAGCTAGTGGTTGATTGCGCTATCTACCATGCTAAGCAACATGCCAGCATTATAGATATAGGAACCGGAAGCGGTGCCATAGCAATTGCCATTAAATATAACAGGCCTGATTGCACTGTGTGGGCTACGGATCTTTCGATTAGTGCTTTAAAAGTAGCTAAACAAAATGCCACTACAATCCTTGGAAAACAAAAAATAAAATTTTTGCACAGTGATCTGTTTAGTTCTTTACCGCCAATGAAATTCGATGTAATTGTAAGCAATCCTCCGTATATTAATCCTGACATATATTCACAATTGCAAAAGGATATCCATTACGAACCAAAAGAAGCTTTGCTTGCACCAGATAAAGGATTTGGCATTATTAAGGCACTGATTGAAAACGCACACCACTCCCTTTCTGATGATGGCTTTGTAATTATTGAAATCGGAGAAGATCTATCAACTAAAATACAAAACTTTGCCTCTTTGCACAACTTCTCAATTTCAATTCTGAAAGATTATGCAGGCTTAGCTAGAGTTGCTATTTTAAAAAACAAAAAATATCAACATTGAAGAAATAATGATAAATTTATAATAATTTTATTCGATATTACTAATAACTAATTACGTTCGATATATGCTGTCATTTTGTTGAAACATCCTGATACACACGAGCATTCCATCAACAAGGGGAAGCACACTGCATGATTAATACCAGAGAGGAATTGTTACACGATACCAATGTACCGGATTTTGTTGAATCATACAGGATAAGCGTTATTAGTAAGCGTGACAAGTGGTATAGCTTTTCAAATATATCATGGAATCCTTATCTTGGCCAGATGGTTGTAAATTCATTTTTTAACTTTTCAGACTTTTTTGTACATAGCAATCAAATTATCAAAGATACTATACCCAGGAAATCATTTGGTACTCAGCGGTGTAAATACACTATCATCCAGCCATTAAAGGAAAGCAGGCTAGTGTACAAAGATTCCAATTTTCTTGCCAACATATCTTTGTTTGACTATTTCCCTTACTATGAATTATTACATAACAAAAAAGCATCAACCCAAAGTTTTGAGAATATGATTTCAAGCTACTTTACCCGCTGCAAAGCAAAAGTATCTGTTGAGCTGCATTCTAAATCAAAAAGCATTAAAAAAAATTTTGATTGCATAGGATTTAAAGAACATACATGGGGTTTATACCCCTACAGCCTTATCACCTGTGATAGCAGAGTAGTGGTCCATTTCCGTGACCAGACCATTTCTTTCAGATACATCGAATATAACGGGATGAGCTATTCTTATGGCTGTATTTCCAAAAAAAACGGTAACCTTGCACTTGTACTGGTAGAACTGGAATTCTTATCAATAAAAAACGCCCTGCTGGAATCATCCGAATTTACGTATAAAGACGCTCAGGATGATATTGATTTGATTGTTTCAAAACCAGTCAAAACCCATACAATAGATGTCCCAACGAAAGTTAAAAAATCTCATGTTCATGTTATAAGTTTTTCAGATTTTACCATCATAGGCACCAACAAAAAGGGATATGGGATAGAAGAACATTACATTTCTTTTGACCGCTTAAAAAATACTTTATAATATCTCATTATGGTAATAACATCAGAACAACTCAAGCGCATGGGACTTTTCATAATACTTTTAGTAATTTTGTTATTATATAATTTGTATTCCAAATTATTTTTTAACTGGTATGGCATTGATTTAATCGTCAGGTCTTATTCTTTTCTTTTTTCCTTTTTATGTATTTTTAATTACACCCACATAGATTCCAAAAGCTATACATCTTTGTATACCACGCGTCATCCAGGATATGCACATCTTATTATTTTTTTTGAATCAAGGATTATTCCCTTTTTACTTATATATTTTATTGCAATGCTTCATACGTTAATAGATTATATCAACAATAACAGCTGGCCATATAGCGCATATATAGCAATACTGGATGGGCGATATACAAACATTATTTTTTACTCATTAATTCTTTTTGTTGTACTAAGATATAAGATAAAACCTTCTATTGCAGTACCATTATTCGTTGGGGGATCTATAGCATTTTATATTGTTGACAAATTCATTTATACCAACCTCACAGCTGGCTTTGCGATAGTATCCGTTAAACTTATAAAACTTACTGTACTTATAGGTGTACTGGTGTTTGAATATTTTCATGTAAATTTTCCCCAACTATTTTTAACGGCGATAGTTACTGCGTGTATCCTTTTTTCAGGTACTATCGGAACATATATATTTTTGTATTCTACAGTAAAACATGCGCATGTTAAAAAAGAAATACAATTTAAACTTCTTCGTTATGGAATTCCATTTAAGATTAACGAACTCAAAAACTATGTTTTGACACAACGTCAATACAATGATTATCAACTGTTTCTACGGTATTCTTCTGTACTGGGTTTACCTGTGAATTTTACTGATGAAGAGTGGAACAGTCTGCTCTTTTCTGAAAACACCCAGATGGCAGATGAGGTTGCTTCAGTACTGTTAAAGAAAAGCATCGCCATACCATTTAATTCAATTATTGACTATGCATACAGCATGTCATTTAAACAAAATGAAAAATTGCAATCGGCAGGCAATCTATCTCGCCTTGCTGCACGATTTGCTGATGGCAACGAAAAAACAATTATAGCCACATTTGAGAAAGGAAATATTTCATTAAAAATATGGATAATGAGTGTTATGGGGAATCACAAAAAAATTATTTATCTGCCTGTGTTGCTGCCTTATTGCGCCGACACTAACACCACATTAGCTACTACCGCGTACAGCACACTGGTACAAATTACTGGTAAAAATCCTTCCGCTGAACGTAACATCCCCATCAATGATCCCCAGGTTCTTAAGGTGTTTAAAGATTTTTATTTTCAAAGCAGCAATATGAAATAATGGGGCAACTGCTACATAAAGGCTTTCGTGCACTGCACACTGCTCTCCCATGATAGATGAATAGCAAATGCGCTGTAATCCAGTCCGATTGAGGGATGTTTTCCTCAAGTGCCATCTCAATGGCGATGGGTTTTTTGCTATCCGTATATCCTATTCTATAGGCAACACGCGCCACATGAGTATCAACGGGTATTGCAGGAACACCAAAACCAAATGCCAGTATTACATTGGCAGATTTCCTGCCCACTCCTGGCAGGCTCATTAATTCCTGGCGTGTGTGAGGTACAACTCCATTAAATTTATCTACGATAGTCCTGGCCAATGCCACAATATGCTTTGCCTTGTTGTGATAAAAACCCGTTGATTTAATAATATTTTCAACATCTTTTATTGGTGCCTTTGCCAGTGAGTAAAAGTCAGGATATGTTTTAAACAGCAAAGGCGTCACCTTATTAACCTGATTGTCCGTTGTCTGAGCAGATAATACCACTGCAACACACAACTGATATATGTTAGTAAATCGTAGGGGGGTAGAAATCCGATACTGCGTTTTCAAACGCTTAATGATTTTTTTTGAAACTGTTTTATTTACCATGAGCTATCGATAGAAGAAGTGATTGGGCCTCTTTTTGCCTGGACTTTAGTATAGCACTATCAGCACTATCATCATTATTAAAATAATACCCGCAAATGAGCGGTTCATCATATTGTATGCCAAGAATTGCTTCCAGATCTTGTTGTGCCTTAACCTTTTGGCCCTGGCTCAAATACAGCTTTGCTCGAAAGTAATATGCTTCAAAGTGGTTGGGTTTTTTTTCTATAGCCTGTGTAAAATAGTCTATAGCTTTTATAGCATCATGCATAAAATAGTAGGAAAGCCCTGCCCCAAACAGTATATCATAATCAATGTAATTTTTCTGGATAAGCCGGGTAAAATCCAGGGCAGCCCATTCATATCGGCGCTTATATACATTTTCCCATGCATTGACAATGGTTTGATTTATATACGGGTCATCAAACCGCCAGAGCTTTTTATGAGTTTTGTGCTGCACTGATGAACATTGTACAAGCATGATACCTGCCAGGCAGATTGCACACAATATATATTTTTTCATAGTATGTATTCTCCTGCAATCTTTTCTAATAGGCGTTTAATCTTTTGTAACGCGCGTGCCCTGTGGCTTATTGTATTTTTTACATCCATTGGCAGCTGCGCCATGGTCATTCCTAATTCTGGTATATAGAACACAGGATCATATCCAAAGCCATTATCACCTGCTGGCTTCCTTGCAATAACACCTTCACAAACACCGTCTTCTACATATTCCCTGCCATCAGGGAAAACAAGTGCCATAACACATACAAACCGTGCCTGACGTTTATCATCAGGTACATCGATCATCTTTTGTAATAATAGCATGTATCGTTCTTTATCTGTTGCACAATTGCCATACCTGGCTGAATAGACGCCGGGCTCACCTCCCAATGCATCTACCACCAGCCCCGAATCATCCGCTAACGCAGGCAATCCTGTCGCATTACACACATGCCTGGCCTTCAGCAATGCATTATCCGTAAATGTTGATCCTGTCTCTTCTATATCGCCAATTGCGGGATAATCTTCCAGTGATGTAAAAACAACTGACGGAATACCAAAAGAAAGTATTTCTTTCATCTTCCCTTTATTGCGAGTTGCAACTACAACTTCCATAATAATTTGTTAACTCTCCCAATAGTAATGAAATTGTACACACTTCTTCCTGCACTTATTCCTATATGTAACGATATAATGACATGTCAGATTAATTCTCAATACAAATTATAACAATAATGAAGGCACATGCCTCCTAAAAAAATATTTTATCCAATTTGAATGTGCAGGAGTAAAAGAATAATCCATGAATATTAATTGAATGCTTTAATAAAATAGTCAATCCAAAATAAGAGTGGTTGCCATTTTTTATGAACACCGTAATAAAATAGGACATCATCTGTTAAAAAATTATATATCCCCTCATTTACTTGCACCCGTAAGTGTTTTTCTTCAAACATAGTTTTTACACCTTTGGTATTTATTTTAATTGAAAAATTTATTATCATTATATATTAGTTCAATGTTATGAAAGATAAGGAAAAGATTAATATTTTAAGAATAGGAATTGCCAATCTTTCTGAACTGGAAGAGCTGGTAAAGGCATTCAGACTTATGAATCAGTATTCCCGACGAAGACGATTTGTTGTTTCACGGGAGGACTTAAAGGATGTGTATGGAAATATTATTGTTGAAAAAGCCCATGATATAAACATATCAGTTGTAAAATTACTGCAGCGAAATTTCAAACCGGATACCGACTTTAAGATATTTAGCTCTGATGAAGGTATTGCTATTGTAACCAATACCGAATCACCTAACGCAAAGGAGTTTTCATCACAACTTATTTCTACCATTGAAGGGATTGGCGGAGGAATATATAAACCTTTTATTTATACTGTGCCAGGATTTTATGAACTTTTCAAGTTATTTGAAAAAGGTCTTTCACCAAAATTGGTTGTAGTTGGGTACATACCGGTAAAACAGGTTGCCCAGGAAGTATCAATCTATAATGAAATAAAAAAGTATGACCCATATATCAGAATTCTTGATATTACCCATGATGATTTAAAACCAAAATCATTTTTAAAAGGGGCTGTAACATTTCATTTTGACAATTCTCATAAAGTGTGGCAAAGATTTTTAACCAAACTAATTCAGGAATACACCAAACCATATTTCATGGAAGAAATCACAAAATAAGCAATTACGTTATGAAAGATAAGCTTTTACAATATTTTGCTATAAGTCTGTTTGTAATTGTTATTGGTGTTACATCAATTATTTCCATATTAAGCTATTGTATTATCCCGCATTCCTGGATTTTTTATTTAAATATTGCCAGTACTGCGTTACTAATTTTACTTTTTATCTATATCAAAAAAATACATAAAATTCTATTCATAGATAAAATTGAAAAATTACACACAATTGCTGAAAATTTTAAAAAGGGCGTCTTCCTTCATACTGTTGATCATATAGCTGGTGATGATCCCATTGCAAAAATATATACTGAGCTGTTATTGGCTTCCAGAAATCTGGAAAATATCATCAAATCACAGAAAAGTGAAATAGAGAAGTTACGCGAACTTTATACCAATATGATGTTTTCCATGAATGCCTATATTGTTGTGATTGATTTACACAACACTATCATTTTCACCAATGATCTATTCTTGAAGAAATTTCAATACACATCTCAGGATGTATCTGGAAAAAATATTAATGAACTTTTTTATTTTTTAACAGGAACAGTGCTGCAGGCTATTGAAGAGATAAAAAAAACTCATGAATCCATAGTATTAGAAAAAGCCCATCTGATTTCAAATAACCGTATTACGATTATTGCTGACATTAAATTGTCATATATGATTTCCAACAATGAACCACAGATAATTATGGTAATGGATGATGTTACCAGCAAAACAAAGCGTGATTATCAGATTTCACTTATTACAAGGCTATCAGAAAAAATCCAGAAAGATGATGTATTAGACCATGTATTGAGGACAATATTAACCGCCGTAACATCAGGTACTGGGCTGGGATTTAACCGTGCAATGCTTTTTTTGAAGGATGAAAAGAACAATGTCCTATTTGGCAGAATGGCAGTTGGTCCTGATACCCTTGAAGAAGCGTTTGCTATCTGGAGCAGTTTGAGCCCTCAAAAAGACAAGGAGATATTAAGTCGTGGCATCAACGGTGATGACGAGCACGGCAGATTGTTAAAAGAAAAAGTTGCATCTACTTCATTTGATTTGAATGAAGATACTATTTTTACCCAAGCATTCAAAACCGGAGAAACAATCCATGTATACGATGCCTACCGGGATGTCCGCGTGAATGATGAAATAAGGTCTTTCATTGATGTGAATGAATTTGTTATTGTGCCCCTGATAGCCTTGAATAAAACAATAGGCATTGTCATAGCCGACAATAAATTTAATCAGATGCCAATTACTCAGGATAGTGTTGACCTTTTAACTGTATTTGCATATCAGGCAGCTTTATCAATAGAAAGCTATAACAGCCTTGAGCTTCTTAAAAAAGAGATGGAAAAAATAAAACAGCGACAGGAGGCCATTGTTGAATCTGAAAAACTGGCAGCCATTGGCCGTATTGCATCCCATATTGCACATGAGATCCGTAATCCGCTTGTGACAGTTGGAGGATATTCACGCAGAATATTACAGAATATATCCCAGAATCAACCGGATGTAGAAAAAATAAAAAAAGCAGCACAGATAATTATGACCGAAACAGAGCGGCTTGAAAAAATTTTGGCCAATGTAATGGACTTCACACGCCCATCACCATTTTTGCTGCGGTTTAATAACATCAATGATATTATCAAAGACACAGCATCCCTGCTTTCAAATGTATTTCAGGAAAGACGCGTAGAGCTATCGCTCCAACTTCAGGAAGTTCCATTAATTAAATCAGATTTTAATCAGATGAAGCAGGTTATGCTCAACCTTTTGCAAAATGCTCTTGATGCAACACAACCTTATGGTGTGGTAGAGGTTACAACATATGCAGATGACAAACATGTCTACATTGATGTCAGTGATAGCGGAACAGGAATAGATGAAGAAAATATCAATATTATCTTTGAGCCCTTTTATACCACCAAGACAACCGGTGTTGGATTGGGACTGGCAATCGTAAAAAAAATTGTTGCCGATCACAATGGCGAAATAAAAGTAACCAACAAAGAAAGAGGGGCAGTGTTCTCAATTTCAATACCATTGCCTTGATGAATTCTTCACAGCGCTTTTATAGTTGGCGGTACACAACTCATCAAACAAAATTTGTGAACATAAAAAACATATTGTACACCCCCGTCGCCGAAGGCGGAGGGGGTGTACATCTTTTTATTAACAAAATATTTTTAAGGAATTATTAATCATATTTCAATAAAAAATGTTTTTGATTTTTTTATAGAAATAGTGTACATTACATAATAGAAATACACCAGGAGGTTGCTATGAAAAAAATATTGATTGTTGAAGATGAACAGCATCAACGTGAACTGTATGCAATGGAGCTTCAGGAAGAAGGGTATGATGTTGATCAGGCAGCAAATGGCAAAGAAGCCGTTGATAAGGTTAAGGCAAACAAATACGACTGTGTGGTGCTGGATATCCGTATGCCCGAGATGGATGGTATTGAAGCGCTTGGAAAAATTTTATCACGTGATAAAAAAGTGCCTATTATCATTTATACCGCTTACTCCAATTATAAAAGCAACTTTATGACATGGACTGCAGACGCATATATTACTAAATCATCTAACTTAAAAGAATTGAAAGATAAAATCAAAGAACTGGTCACAGCACGAAGCTAAATGGAACTGCAAGAGGCATTAAAACAAACACTTGTGTTTATCCTGGCTGGTGGGCAGGGCGAGCGGTTATACCCTCTCACAAGAGACAGGTCAAAACCTTCAGTTCATTTTGCCGGGACGTATAGAATCATTGATTTTTCATTAAGCAATTGCCTCAACTCTGACCTGCGCCGTATTATTGTGCTTACTCAGTATAAATCGTTGTCGCTTGACCGCCACATAAAAACTGCATGGAATCTGTATTTTAGAGAATCCGGAAATTTTATTGATGTAGTACCGCCACAGCAGCGATATGATGAAAACTGGTATCTTGGAACCGCAGATGCCATATTTCAGAATATTTATATCATTGAACATGAAAAGCCTCTCTATACGGTAATCCTCTCTGGCGATCATATCTATAAAATGGACTACCGCAAAATGCTCAAATACCATATAGAAAAAGATGCTGATATGACCATTGCTGCATGCGAAATGCCGGTGCAGGAAGCACGACGCTTTGGTGTTTTAGTAACCGATAGTTCCTTACAAGTAATCGGTTTTGAAGAAAAACCTGATAATCCACAATCAGTCCCCGGAAATCCTGATGTTGCATTTGTCTCTATGGGAATTTATATTTTTACCACTCATAAGCTGGTCCGTTACGTCTCTGATGACCATAAGCTCGATAGTACAAAGGATTTTGGAAAAGATATTATCCCACGAATATTTTCTACCGAACGCGTGTTTGCCTACGACTACGTTCATAATGAAAAAGAACGCGCCTACTGGCGCGATATAGGAACTATCGCCTCTTACTATGAAGCCCATAGGGATATTATCTCAGTTTCACCTATTCTCAACCTGTACGATAAAGAATGGCCTATTCGTACATATATGGAACAGTGGCCTCCAGCAAAATTTATTCATAATGAAGAAGGAAGACGAGGTGTTGCCATCAACTCACTGATTGCCAATGGCGCAATCATAAGCGGTGGGTATGTTGAAGAGTCAGTCATATCTCCCGGGGTAAAGGTTAACAGCTACTCTGAAGTCAGGGGGAGCATCATCATGCATGGGTCAAGCATTGGGCGGCATGCAAAAATAAAAAACGCCATCATTGATAAAGACAATCATATACCTGAACACATGCATATCGGGTACGATCTGGAAGAAGATAAAAAACATTTTACCGTAAGTCCCGAAGGGATTGTTGTAATACCAAAAGGATATCTGCAATAAAATTATAGCAAACCACTTTTTACGTGATAGATTAATCCAATATGCCAAATTGTGTTGTGGGAGGAACATTAGGTGGACAGCAATTTCATTTTTTGCCTGCATAACCATCAGCCCGTTGGAAATTTTGATCATGTGTTTGAATGGGCTTACAACGATTGCTACAAAAAAACTCTTGATCTTTTGTACCAATACCCGGAGTTTAAATTTGCAATTCACAATTCCGGTCCTCTTCTTGAATGGATAGAAAATCATGATCCTTCATATTGCGACATGCTGGCACAAATGGTACAGCGCGGTCAGGTTGAAATAATTGGCGGTGGCTTTTACGAGCCCATTTTTTCAATTATCAGCGAAGAAGATATACATGGCCACATATCATTGATGCAGAGTTTCTGTAAACAACGCTTTGGCGTGGAACCGCAAGGTTTCTGGACTGCTGAGCGTGTATGGGATCCTGATATTCCCCGGCTGGTATATGACTTTAAATTACAATATACACTGCTTGACGACATCCATTTCCGTTATGCTGGAATTCCCGAAAGCGGCTTATACGGTTATTACATAACAGAGCGTCTGCTCAGGCCGTTACGCGTTTTCCCCATAGATAAATTCCTGCGCTACTCAATTCCTTTTAAGCTGCCACATGAAACAATAGACTATTTCAAACGCCAGTGCGATAAATATGGCAACTGTGCATTTGTCTATGGTGATGATGGCGAAAAGTTTGGCGTATGGCCACACACATATCAATGGGTATTTGAAGAAAAATGGCTGCAAAATTTTATAGAAGCAATTTTGAAAGAAAACTTCATTTCAATGGTTCATCCAAAAGATTATATTAAAGATCATCCGCCAATTGACAGGGTATACCTTACTCAGGGGAGTTACTATGAAATGTCAGAATGGGCACTTCCTGCTGAAAGCGCCGCTCTGCTTGTAAGGCTTCATAATGAAATAAAATCCGCCGGCAGGGAAGCAGAGTTTTATCCTTTTTTGAAAGGTGGTGTATGGAATAATTTTTTAAATAAGTACCCCGAATCAAATGCCATTAATAAACGGACACTCTATCTTTCACGTGAGATAAACAATCTTGAGATGAGAACAGGCAAAGACTTATCACAGGCAAAATCTGAAAATTTCAAAGCACAGTGCAACTGCGCATACTGGCATGGACTCTTTGGCGGTATCTATCTTACACATCTGCGAAACGCACTGTATGAACATATCCTTGCAAGCGAAGAGCTTGTATGCAAAGCAAAAAAGCTAAGCAATGTTGAGATAGTTACCGGTGATTTTCGCAACGAAGGATCAGATCAGATTTTTATTCGTAACAAGACCTTAAGCCTGCTCATCAACCCTGCATTTGGCGCTTCAATTTCTGAATTCAGCAATCGAGTCAAGAAAGTCAATGCATTTGATGTTATAGCTCGCCGCAAAGAAGCATATCACGAGTTGTTAGCACAACTCAATGAGGATGAACTTAATAACGATGCCGTTAAATCAATTCATGACATGGTTACAGTAAAAGAAAAAGGCCTTAAGCGCTACCTTGTATATGACAGCTCACGACGTTACTCATGCAAGGAGCTTTTATTTTCTGCCATGCCCTCTGCACAGGAGCTTATGTTCAATACACTAGCGTATACAGATTGCTCGCATCATCCCTATACGTACACAATACACAAGAATAGCATTATATGCCTTAGTTCTGGCACCTTGCTACCTGCAATAACAAAAACGTTTTCCGTTCATACTACTGACCCCACCATTGCCGTTCATTATGCTATTACCGGGTTTAATGGAGTACTGGGAATAGAATGCAACGTGAATATGCTTGCACCTCATGTAAAAGAATGTTACTATAAAATTGAAGGCATTCTTCCTGAAGAATCATATTTAGACAGCATAGGGGAACTAGACAATATTACCCGTTACGATATTGTTGATAATAATCGTAATGTCACTTTCAGCGTGCAGACAAATAGACCCGCTACATTGATACGATACCCGATATACACTATTTCACAATCCGATGCAGGTTTTGAAAAGAACTTCCAGGGAAGCTGTGTTATTTTGTGTTTTGAAGTTACTGATACGCTGCAACTTGATCTGAAGATGTCCTTGCAATAATCATATACCCGGCCGCCCTGGGCAATGATTTAAATCATTTTAATGTTACTTTAATAGAAAGTATATGCTTTAAAAAATTTAAAAAAATTAATGGTACTTTAACCTTGATTTTCTTTGTCTTCTTTTTCTTGTTTAGCCATTTCCTGCAATACTGCTTTCTGAACCTGTTGATAATGCTTTGGTGAATGTATCACAAGTGTGGTAAACATATACTCATCCTTATGCTGCATAAGCGCATTCACATGCGAAACAAGATCCTTTATCTCAAAATCAGAACGTACAATCTTTCGCTCTATATCGTTAGTAACTATCTCCTGAATGAAATTGTAATGGGCTTTCACAAATTCTAATGCATGTTCTTTTTCAGGAGTGTTTGCCTTATAGTGTGCCAGAGCTTTTACAATATTATCACTGGTTACAATTGATGATATTTCATCCATTACAAGAATGCGTTCAGGCTGCTTTTCTTGCGTATCCATTGCATGCTCCCCGGGAAAATATTATGTTACCACTACACCTTTCATGATACTTTCACATCCTTAACATAACGATGCTGTGCATGGCATTGATTTCATCACAACCCTTATAGGGCTGCACTATGCACAGTACTGTCTATAACAATACGATACTAAACCAAATTGTCAACAAAAATTAAGGGCAGTGATACGCACTGCCCTTTTATATGATTATTTTACAATATGCTTTTAAACTACATTTTCTGCACAAGCATCATTATCTTGTTTGGATAAGTTTCTTTTATCTCTATCTTAAAGCCAATGCTATTGGCTTTGCCAACCAGTTCATCAGCCAGATCTGTTGTTTTTCCAGCAAACTCAACATCAATTTTGGATTGCTTACCAGCCTGGCCTCGTACATATACTTTTTGTATACCGCGAATCCTGTTTTGTAAAATATCCCTGAATTTTGTAAGGCCATTGTAGTCCAGCCCCACTATATTCAGTGTAATCATTCTATGCGTTGCTGCCAGCAAAAACTTTTTGGTAATCTGATTCATGAAAGGCCCTGATTTGAACTTTCCTGTTTCTTCATCAACATTGCCTAAAATCTTTACCAGTGCACGCTGAATAGCATTCTTTGATGCAGTTTCGTCGTCAATATGCGCTGCAGGCATGTTCACGCTTGTAGACGCCAGAATACTCCCGGTATACACATCAATAGCCTTTAAATTAAGGATAGCCTGTTTTGATTTCATGTTAGCAGAATATTGTTTCAACACCGCTGACTGGTCAGATGTCTTAACATCGCCTACAATAATACATTCAGCTCCAACATCATCCAGTAACAATTCCTGTACATTACCACCAACCTGTCCCTGCATGGCCTGCATCATCTTTGCTCTGTCTTTTTTAATCAACTGCTGAACAGTGGCTGCATCCACAAATTCAAAACCAGCATTCTGCATAATTTCCATCATAGTTAGCTCCGTTACAGTAAAGCCAGGCTCTTTCTGTTGACCTTCAAATGTTTCACGTACTAATATCATAAACTTTGGGCGGCCGTAATTTTTCAATGTGGCCTCAATGGTATCATTAACTGCCTGTGGATACACCTCCCCGTATATGCGCACTGTATAGGCACCTTCCTGCGATCCTTCTTTAATAACCTTCCAGTTTCGTACCATACCGGTGGATTTTGCTTCAACAATTGATTCCACTAACGCAAAATCCTCTACAATAGCACGACCTTCCACCGTTGTACCCAGCTTCATTTTTACCAGTTTATTCATAGCATCATCAATGGCTCTGTCTCGTGCAAGTGCAATGTCATTATCAAAAATTGCAGCAAAACCATCAGCTTCGCCGCACATCTCACACGTAGCTTGTGATGCTTTTTGCTGTGGTTTGGAACCGCCACAAGCAACAAAAGAAATAATCACGACCAGTGTTATCCAGAAAACATGTCGTTTCATAGTTCAACCTCGTATTATGTAATAGTTTATTATGTATAGAAATGTACAGAATATACATTACAATAATTCCAGAAGCAAGTCAAACTATTTTTAACAAATATAGGTAAAAGTTCTTCACAAGAATATCACTGGTTGCTAATCAATCATATATGATTTACTATTTTATTTAAAATAATGTTGACAAGGATTTCAACTGTTAAAGTATTGTTGAATAGTGTATATGTGCAATCATTTTCAAGGGTAAGGAGGGTTATACATGAGCCTTTCAAGTTTATATGACCTGCCTGTCGACCAGATTACAAGGGAATCATATTTTAACGTTGGTGGCATGCACGGTTTCATGAGATGGGGTGTATATATCTTTTTAGTTATCGCAGGTGTATATATTCTGTACAGCTTAATTCAGAGAGTGAGAATCTGGAGAAAGGGTAAACCGGAACTTAGAACCGATTTTCACGAAAAAAGAATCGTTGCGCTCCTTAAATATGTGTTTTTACAGAAGAAAGTGTTGCGGGAAAAATATGCAGGCATAATGCATGCCTCCCTGTTCTATGGTTTTGTGGGATTGTTTATCGTAACATTCATCATACTGATTCAGGAAGACGTCACAGAGCTTTTCTTTCACTTCAAATTCTTAGTTGGTGATGCATATCTTCTCTGGTCATTAGCTGGTGATGTATTTGGTGTTGCGGTTATCGTTGGACTGGTCATGGCATTCTGGCGTCGATACAAGGTAAAACCCAGCCGACTGGATACCAAACCAATTGACACTTTTGCACTGGTGCTGATAGCGTTTATTATCCTTACAGGATTCTTAAACGAAGCATTAAGAATTGCAATTACAGGTTTCCCTGAATTTGAAGTATGGTCACCTGTAGGGTATACATTAGCGCATCTTTTTGGCTGGATAAGCATTTCCACACTGGAAGTAACCCATTATATTAACTGGTGGCTTCACATGCTTGGGGCATTCACTTTTATAGGGCTGATAGCAACTGACAAATTGGGCCATGTGCTTATAACCATGCTTAATGTATATTTCCAGAATCTTGACAACGAAAGCCCAAAAACAAAGTTTGCAATGCCAATTATAAGCCCACAGGAATTTGAAACAGCAGAATCATTTGGCGTGGGGACTGTAGAGCATTTTACCTGGAAACAGCTTATGGATGGTGATGCATGTACTCGCTGTGGCCGCTGTCAGGACAATTGCCCGGCATATTTAACTGAAAAGCCACTATCTCCCAAAAAGATAGTCAATGATGTAAAAGCTGCAATGGATGACCGTATCCCAAAACTGCTTGTAGCTGAAGACCCTGCATCAGTTGAATCAAAAGCATTAATTGGCGAGTATGTATTGGAAGATGAAATCTGGTCATGCACCAACTGTGCTGCGTGTATGGAAAACTGTCCTGTTCAGATTGAACATGTTCCAAAAATAAACGATATGCGCCGATATCAGGTGCTTATGGAAGGCAAGATGGCTCCTGAACTGCAGACTTCATTCAGCAACATGGAAAACAATTCCAATCCTTACGGATTTGCATTTGCAGCCCGTGGTGACTGGGTCACTGAAGATCTTGGCGTTAAGACATTAGCTGAAGATCCTGACATAGATTTTCTTTATTATGTTGGTTGTGCTGCATCGTATGACAAACGTAACCAGAAAGTGGCGATAGCTCTCTGCAAGATACTGAAGGCTGCAGGATACAAAGTAGGCATCCTTGGTGCAGAAGAGGCGTGCTGCGGTGATTCAGCAATGCGTGCAGGCAATGAATATCTGTTCCATTCACTTGCTACACAAAATCTTGAAACATTCAAAAATTATGGTGTAAAAAAGATTATCACCACCTGCCCGCATGGATACAACATGCTTAAGAAAGAATATCCAAAATTTGCCAAAGTTGGTGTTGATTCAAGCGGCAATCCACTAGAAGCCAATTATGAAGTTTATCATCACACAGAGATTATCATGGATCTTATCAAATTAGGCAAGATCCGATTGTCCAAACCTCTTAATGAAACTATTACATATCATGATTCATGTTTCCTTGGTAGATATAACGAGATCTATGACCAGCCACGAAACATCATCAAAGCTATACCTGGTACCAATTTTGTTGAAATGAGCAGAAATCATGAACGAAGCTTCTGCTGCGGTGCTGGTGGTGCTCGCATGTGGATTGAAGAGCATTTGGGTACCCGTATTAATCAGTTCAGAACAAAAGATGCACAGGCTACAGGTGCTACAAAAATAGGAACTGCATGCCCATTCTGTTTGACCATGCTCTCTGATGGTGCCAATGAACTTGATATTCAGAATCTGCAGACATTTGACCTTGCAGAATATGTCTGGGAATCAATGGAAAAATAATACTAAACCAAAAGGCGTCGCACCAGTAGCGACGCCTTTTTTATTTAATCTATCCTCTTAAACGTCTGTGGGTATTGATAGGTCAAATCAACATACACCTGTTTGCCGGCATTCCATATATCTATATGTTTCTGTACTACATCACCTATCTCTTTTGCAGGCACACCGCCGTATACCTTGTAACCAGGGATTTTTTGTTTGTTTACCACCAAAGCATGTTCAGCAATAATTGCCCATTCTCCTATCTCAGCATTATCACTTATTGTTGCATGCATACCAATAACTGCATTGTCCATGATTGTGGAACCATGTATCATCACCATATGGCCAACCGTTACACGATTCCCAATCTGTACCAGCTGCATTGGGCGGGCATGAATCATACATCCCTCCTCAATTGCTGATTCATCACCAATGACTATCGTACCATAATCTCCTCGTATAATTGCACCAAAACCTATATAGCAGCGTTTGCCAATCCTCACATCACCAATAATCTCTGCTGATGGCGCTATCCATGTTCCGTCACCTATTACCGGCTTCCTCCCATTAATTTCATACAGTGGCATATTAACCTCCCTTAAAATATATTTATTGACCAAGAATGCTTACCGGTACCGGTATAAATGTAAGAAAAAAGATCACAATGCACACATATCCAATGCATCGTTCCCACCTATTCAGTGGCATGCCATCAGGGATGTACGGGTGCCCTATCATAAGCAATGTAAGCGTAAGGATTATCCATACTGCCCATCCTGGCCACAGTACCGCAAGAAAGAATAATACTATAAAAAAAACCCAGCCTGTATACCGTTGTTTTTCACCAAACAATGCATAGATAATATGGCTGCCATCAAGCTGGCCAATAGGCATAAGGTTTAAATTGGTAACCAGAAAACCAATCCACCCGGCCCATGCAAGTGGCGAAAGATGCACATCGCTACCAGTAGGGATGGTACCATGAATGCATCGTGTCAATATATAATACAGCAATGAATCGCCAAATACAGGAACGATTGTATCTCCGGTAGGTTGTGGAAGTGGCTGTACCGTAGACTGATGTAGCCCTACAAGGGTTACCACACAGCTTACTATAAAACCAGCTATCGGCCCCATTGCTCCTATATAAAGCAACGCACGTTTATCCGGAATTGGTGATTTAATGCGTATAACAGCCCCCATGGTGCCAACAATAGATGGAAAAGGGATAAAATATGGCGGTGTTGCAATGACATTAAAATAGCGTGCAGCTATATAATGCCCCATTTCATGAGCCATTAAAATTCCTAAAAGTGAAATTGAAAACGGCAGGCCATTAATTATTATTTCAAGAAGTGTATCCCCGCCACTGGAGCCCGCAATTGATGTTGTTAAAAATGTTGTAACAAAGAGAATAGTTATAACACCCCATTGTGGTTTATAATCAGGTTCAAAGCGGGGAACCACCACCCTTCGTTCCATATTAAGCGCTTCAAGATAGCGTACCAGCAATAATCGGATCCTTACTATCAATGGTAATTTTATATTCATAACTAATTATTCAACACTATCAGAGCATCAATAACCACAGGCCTTGTTCCACTGATAATTACCGGGTTGCAATCTATTTCAGATATTTCGGGATGCAGTAATGGTATAGTACTTAAAATGTACAGCAGATTTGCTAATGAAGCTCTATCAACCGCATCTTCATTCCTGAATTTGCCTAAAAGGATTCTGGCTTTAATATCTTCAAGCATTTCCAGTGCATCCCGTTTAGATAGCGGAGCAACCCTAAAAGTAATATCCTTTATTGCTTCCGTGAAGATTCCGCCCAATCCAAACAGAACCGCTTTTCCAAATCCTTGCTGACTTATTGCCCCTGCCATAAATTCCCGCTTACCTTCTATCATAGGGTAAACAAGAACCGGTGTTGCAAAACCTGCACGCTTTTGTATTTGTGAAAATGCATTTTTTGCTTCTGTACTATCCTTAACAGGTAGTATAACCAGCCCCTTTTCAGTTTTATGCATTATATCAGGATGACAGGCTTTCATTACCACAGGATATTTGAATGAACCAGCAACAGAAGATAGTTCCTGTTCAGATGTAATAAGTGTTTCATCTGGAATCGGAATACCGTATAAGGCTAACAGTTTTTTTGCCGAATATTCATCCAATGCCTTTTGCTTGTGTGCCAGAGCATTCTGTATCATCAGCGTAGCTTCAGGATTAACCGGTGGCAGGGAAACCTTTTCATAAGGGAGCCTTTGTGTTACTTCTTTATATCGCAATAGTACCGCCAATCCTTTTGCTGCTTTTTCAGGCGAATCAAATACCGGTATACCTTTGTCCTGCATCGCAATGGTAAAATCATCCTGATAATCAAAAAACGAAGACATAACCAGCGGAATCCCATACTTATAGGGGATAGTGCCTGGAGTATCTAAGTCACTTGGCAAAAATCCAAGAACATCTTCAGGCTTCTGTAGATTTAATATCTGCTGCACATGAGGGAATATACATTCTATAAAACCTTTGCGAAATGCACCATGAATACACAGAGCATCTATCTCCCCACTCTGAATTGCAATCTCCGGTATTTTAATTGTCAATACATCCAGATCCAGATTGAACGTAATATCTACAGGATTTCCTGCCGGTGCATGAGGTGGTATCAAGGGTTTTATTTTTTCCTGCAACTGCTGGCTAAATGGGGGCACCGTAAATCCTTCTTTTTCACAGGTATTGGCCATTGATGTTCCCGGACCGCCTGAATTTGTGATAATGCCAACACGATTGCCTTTGAGCCGTGGCTGAGTTGCAAGCACCTGCCCATGCATATACAGCTCCTCAACAGAATACACCCTGATTATGCCTGCCTGCTTAAATAGCCCTTCATACAGATAATCAGGACCCGCCATTGCACCGGTATGGCTTGATCCAGCCCGTGCACCAGCGCTGGATCCACCAACATATTGAGCAATTACTGGCTTTTTAGGCGTGATACTTGAAGCTACCTCAAGAAAACGGGGCACATCCCGTATACCTTCTATATACAGTGAAATTGCTTTTGTCTGTTCGTCATTACCAAGGTATTCCAGTGCATCGATAATGGAAATATCAGCTTCATTGCCAACACTCAGCGCCTTACTGAAACGTACACCATGGTGTTGCAGGTACATGATTGATTGTGTAATGTATGTCCCACTTTGAGAAGCAAATCCCAATGAACCGGGTTTTGCGGTATATGCCATGACTGTTGTATTCAAAGATATCTCTGAATTAATTAAGCCCATACAATTGGGCCCTAAAAAGCGAATACCATACTTTGTTGCAATTGCTTTCACTTCTTCTTCAAGCTTTCTACCCTCTTCACCAACCTCCTTAAAACCGGCACTTATAATGATAGCCCGTTTTGTGCCAATTGTGCCAAATGCATCAAGCGTTGCAGGAATTCCTGAAGCGGGAATAACAAATATGGCACAATCAGGAGCCTGTGGCAAATCCAGCGGACTTTTGTATGCTTTTAAACCAAATACCACGTCCTCCTTAGGATGCACTGGAAATATTTTTCCTGTATAGCCATCCTTCATAATACTTAAAAGGTGCATGGTAGCCATTTTTAAGGGATTATTACTGGCCCCAACGATAGCTATTGATGATGGATTAATAAGCTTTTCAAGCGGACCCATAGAGCCACCTCACAATTTTTTTGCATTACTACATACCATACATATTTTGCAATATAAAAATGAATGACTGTTATACATTTTTTTGTTAACTTCATATACAACAAAAGGATTTTTTTATTGTAACAATTGTGAAGAGCTATCGCCACATTTACAACCAGTACATCATTTCTCTAAGTGGTCAAGATCTACTTTTTATTATGTATGCACATACTCTAAATAATAATTTATGTTGCATTTGCCTTCAAAATCATACTATACTGCACAAATAACTTGACGAACAGTAACCCCAATTTAGGGAGAGAGTAGATTTAATCTTATATTACAGGAGGCTTTATGAGTAAACTAACATTTGATTTAAGCGGAAAGATAGCGATAGTAACCGGTGCAAGCAGGGGTATTGGTCAGGCAATAGCACACACGCTGGCAAGCCATGGTGCCGTGGTGTACTGCACATCCCGGAAAATTGATGATCTAAAAAAAGTACAACAGGATATTGAATCCCGGGGTGGTAAAGCACATGCAGTTGCCTGTCACATCGGTAAATTAGAAGATATACAGAATTTATTTACAATTGTGGAAGAACAATACGGAAAGCTTGATATATTGGTTAATAATGCCGCAACCAATCCATTTTTTGGTGATGTACTCCATGCAACGCCGGATGCATGGGACAAAACAGTTGATGTAAACCTCAAGGGATATTTTTTTGCAAGCCAGTATGCCGCCAACCTCATGATAAAAGGAGGTGGTGGTTCCATTGTCAATGTTGCCTCTATTAATGGAATACGCCCCGCACCCTTTCAGGGTATATACTCTATTACAAAAGCAGGTGTCATAGCCATGACAAAATCATTTGCAAAGGAACTTGCACCATTTAATGTTCGTGTCAATGCTATCCTGCCAGGCCTCACCGAAACAAAATTTTCATCGGTCATGACACAAAATCAGGAAATTTTAAACATGATTCTGCCGACAATACCTATGAAGCGCGTCGCTTACCCTCATGAAATGGCAGGAGCCGTATTATACCTTGTGTCTGATGCCGCAAGCTACACTACAGGTTCTACCATAGTCATTGATGGAGGAGCGCTGGCGTAAATCTTATTACAATGAAAAAGAAAGGTGAACATGGCAATTGCAACCATGAATAGTGAAAGTGACACCATCTCTTTTGATAAGATGAAAACTCAGATTAACAGTGCGCTTGATGAACTTTTGATTAAAAACATCACCTTTGTCAGCGATCCTTATATAGGATTTGAAAAGGGCTTCACACGAATCAGCGTATCAATCCCGGAGCTATCGCCTGCACTTATAATACAGTGTCTGGGTATTATAAAAGACCATTTAGAACATATACGCATACACGCATTTTCGGATGGCTATTATGCAGTGCAGGCGTTAAATAAAAATCTTTTTAAAACAGAGAATATCTTTGATAATCTTAAAATAGAATTTTCAGGGCTTACTACCAATTTTAAAATCGAGTGCACAAAAAAAGGAAACCTTTCGCAGGAGGAAATTAATTGCATCATTGCTCTGATTCAACGAGCGTATGCACAGGCAAAAGAAAATCCTGTAACACGGCTTCTAAAATATGGAGCATCAGTGTATACCGATGCGGGAGGGCTTGACTGGAATTATATCGCAGGCTACGAAGAAGTGAAACGAACCATACGCGAATCCATAATACTGCCACTCAAAAATCCAAAGGTGTACGACAGGATTGCAGAAATCACCCGTAAGACCTTTGAGACCAACAGGCCACGGGCAATACTCTTTGAAGGCCCTCCTGGCGTGGGAAAAACCACCATAGCACGAATCATAGCAAAGGAAGTTCAGGTACCATTGGTATATGTTCCCGTGGAATCAATAATGTCAAAATGGTATGGACAATCATCCCAAAATTTAGCTGCAATCTTTGATGCATGTGATGACATAGGGGGATCCATTTTATTCATTGATGAAATTGATTCACTGGCAGGTTCGCGCGATCAGAATATGTATGAGGCAACTCGCCGTATTTTATCGGTGCTTCTGCGCAGGCTTGACGGTATAGGAGCTATCACCAATACTATAGTGATTGGGGCCACAAACCGCAAGCAGGATCTTGACCATGCTCTTATTTCACGCTTTGACCAGACTATCCATTTTCCCTTACCCGGAGAGCAGGAGCGTGCAAGCATCTTTGCAAATTACGCACAACATCTTGCACCCGAAGAGCTTGGTAAACTTGCGGCAGCAAGCCACGGCCTTTCAGGTAGAACAATTAAGGACCTGTGTGAACAAACCGAACGCAGATGGGCACGAAAGCTTATTATAAAAGATCTACCGCCATCATGCCCCCCATTTGAATATTACTATCACACTGTCAAAAGTTTTATTGCCTCACAGGGATAGGAAGTATTTTGTCAATATCCTCAAATACAGGATATTTTTCAAACCGTGCCTTGATGAAGGTACTATCAATATGCTTTTTTTTAATCATCGTCAATAACCTATCAGCAGCATAGCTGTGTTCCACAAAACGTTTCATTGCATAATCGGCAAAGCTTCCCGTTGAAATCATAAACTGCCAGTCTGATGCTGATGCAAGCATAAGTTCCCTTGCACATTGCTGCACTGCAGGTTCATTGCTATATACTATTTTGGCAAACCTGTATAATAATCCTTCAAGTTGCACAACACTATTTCGCACCTTTGCATTGTACCACGTAGAAAAATCATTACCCCTGCCCCACGATGATTCCACGGGATGAACGGTTTCCATATCATACTGTAATAGCTCCTGCGGTGTTATACAGATTATATCATCACGCAACGCAATCTTTTCAAAAAGCAATTCCAGAAAAAGTGGTCCTTCAAACCACCAATGGCCAAATAGCTCTGCATCAAACGGCAATACAAATACAGGTTTTCGTTTGATAACGCGTACAACGTCATGTGCGCGCTCAACTATCGCAGCAATAAAATCATCCACCTGCTGCTGCACCACATTCATAGCCTTCTTTGCGTTGTAATATTCCTTCTGGTCGCTTCCGCTTATCGCATAAATTTTTAAACCCAATAGTCTATGATCATTGTCTGGCGATAGCTCCGGTAATTCATACATTGCATCTCTATGAAACTCCCTGTAGGCAGGATTACCCGGATATCCCAGCTTGGAAGACCAGATCTTCATGGAAAGCACAGCATCGCGTGGAAAGAGCACCAGCCCCGCAGAAGTTCTAAGCGGAGAGAAGTTACCTGTTGCAGGAATATTCTTTGCGTACAGTACACTGGTGTCATTGACTATAGTATATGCAATTGAATTGCCATGCAAAAGCTCATCACAACCTGCATAATAACCCAATTCAGGAAGCCAGAAACCTTTTGGCATTATCCCAAACTTTTTTACAAATGTATGAATCCCTGTCATAACCTGGAGATTAACAAATTCAGGATATGTTCTGTACAGCGGGAAGAAAGGATGTGTTCCAGCAGTAGTAAACAATTCAATGGAATTATTTTTGAATAATTCTCCAAATGCATCTACACATTTTCCGTGTATATCATCAAAAAAAGCAAGGGAATGTGTTATAAACGTGTTATAAAAATCCAGTGCACTCTGTGCATGTGTATTCTTTTTTTTAAGTAGTGTAGCAGCTTCAATCAGTGTATATGCCCATTTTTTAAATCGCGTATGATAGTACGCCTGCTCCAACATAGTAATTAGCGCAGGACTTATGGAAAGAGCAAAAGATGGCGTGATATGTTTTTGAATGAGCCTGTGACACATCTGAAGAAGGGGAATATAACACTCCGCTATGTTTTGATATAACCAGATCTCTTCCAGTGGGAATGCAGCTAAAGGATTCCTGACATACGGAAGGTGTGCATGCAGAATGATACATAGCTTGGTTGCATTGGTATGTGAGCGAGCGGTCATGAAGAAAGGCGCTTTTCATCTGCCAGGTGTATAGAATTTAATGCATGAATTTCCTTAGTAAATGTTGGTATTGTATCTTTCAAGTTTTCAGGTGATAGCGGCAATGTAATAACATCCGATTCAAAAATAATCTCTTCGCCTTTTCCTTCTATAGCTGTCATCAGCATTACTTTTATGGTGCAGCCATGCAAATGATCACCAACTGATACAATCCAGTGATTATTCCTTCCAAAGACATCTATTTGCTGGTCCAGTATCCATTGTGTACCATGCAATTTCACAACCCTCAAGAATAACACCGGATCTCCATATACATCAGCTACAGCATGTGATACAATGGTATCCCAGTCATCATTATCAATAGCCCAGTGCACATGCATCAGTGAAAACGATGGCAAATGCACAGTAAAATAGCCGGACATATTTACCTCCTTTCACCAGCGTGCATGGTGTTCTTCGGCCCACCCAATAATATTTTTTACTTCTATCCTTTTACCATTACTATCTACAACAAATCCATTATACATACCAAAAAGCTGATGTACTTCACTTGTGATAACCAGAAGATTGGATTTTGCTACTCTTTCAAAAAAAGGTGTAAACGTTAACCCTAACCTGCCATCATTGGAACCAAAATACCATGGTTTCATGAAATTTGTGTTATCGTAATTAAATTTCACTTTATCAAGCTTATGAATACGCCCGTGTATAAAAAAACAATTTTCTGTGGCATACGATAAATCGCCAAAACCTTCACCTAAATTTAACCCAAAAGGAGTGCCATCTGGCAAAAACCATGACGCACTTGCCCAGTTCCAGAAGCTTTTATACTCCCACACTCCCCTGCCCCAATCCAGGGTTGCAAGAGCATTTAGACTAAAACTATATTCCCTCCCATCCAGAATAAATGCACCACGTGAAGGCATACAATTGATTTTTTGATTGTAGTAAAATCGCTTTTTCCCAATAGGTGTCATCATCACAATAGAGTCACGTGGTGTCTGCTTTATAATCCAGTGTGCGTGAAAACCCTTTCCTTTACCAAACTGTGGCCAGTTAACATATACCTCTCGCTCAATTCCCTTCTTTCTAAATGCAAAGGTTATATCATCTTTTTTGAAGTAACTGTCGTCTTCACTTGACCGCCCCAAGCTAAATCCTTTTCCCAACGGAGTTATGAGTGTATCTTCAATATACTGCTTTGTGTTAAAATCAATAAAATATACAAATATAAGGCCTGCATATCCAATATGTGAGATAGTTGCTGAGACAAAATAATCTTTTGTTGTTATACCGTAATAATCCCACTCCTTTGTACGTATTTTATTTAACCACGATAAGGGATACACAGAAATATTTTCAGGATTATATGTTTTTACAGGGATATTTGAATACCCTTTTTCTATAAGTTCCCCATGCGCATCAAGCAAATCACCCCGGTGGGATATACACTGTTGCATACCAATACCTCTTTTTTTTTAAATAATAGACAATAAAAATTCATACGTCAAGCAATTATTTTTTTTATGATTTTACTAGAAAATAGCATTTGGTCTTTACATAAAGTTATAAATACTTTATAATTTATAATTTTTATCCCGAGGGGATTGAATATCAATAACTCTGTATAAAGTACAAAATATGCATATACCTCATACCCATTATAGATGGGATTGATTGTATAGTACTATATTAATTTGTGAGTACATGTAAATGGATTATATTTAATCGATAGTATGACCACCGTTTTGAATGTATTTATAAAATTATATAAGACGCACAATTTCTTCACTTCACTGAAAATTCATTCATTATGTTGAAAAAAATAGTCCGTATGTACGGTATACACAACATATGTCCGTTTTTCCATACATATTTTTGATTACAATACCCTTTTTCTATATTTTTATATGACATATTAATTATAATTGTTTATTTATCTTTATATTTTTTCCATTATTCTATACAAAATTAATGTGTTTTTCCTTACAATGCATAGATCATTGACTAAAATTTAAAAATTTTTCCTATTTTATAAAAAAAATTAAATTTTTTACTTGACGCTGGCATATGATTTGCTTATATATAATAGTGAGCTGGGAAAATCCTGGTACACAACAATTTCCTTCCAAAGTATTCCGCTATGCTTTTGTAAAGCTAAGAGGTAATCGCCCGATTACCTCTCTTTTTTTATTCTACTATAATCTCATCAGGTATCTTATACAGTGAAATATTTTCAGCACACCATGTTCTAATCATCTCTGCGGATACTTGTGTTCCAGGTTTTGGTTTTATGATAGCAACCAGCCATTCCCTGGTACTATCGCCCAGGAATTCAACATGTCCTGTTACACGTACACTCTGTATAACAGGGTTGTACAATAATAACCTCTCTACCTCTTTAGGATACACGTTGTACCCATTTTTCAGCACCATATCTTTTTTTCGCCCGGTTATAAATAAATAGCCATCATTATCAAAATAGCCAATATCCCCTGTATAAAGCCAACCATCTTTAATATATTCTTTCGTTTTTTCCGGATTATTATAATAATGCTTTATCACATTCATTCCTTTCACAATTATCTGGCCATGGTTGCCTAAAACTTCAGTGTCCCTTACCACGTGCACCTGGTTATAAGGCATCGGTTTGCCTATCGAGCCCATCTTATTTACTATGCCCGGCATATTCCAGCTTACAATAGGCGATGCCTCTGTCAGGCCGTACCCCTGACGTATGTCTACTCCCCTATCGGCATACCATTGCTGAAGCGAAAGGGGAAGATAATCTCCACCACTTACCCACAATTGTATATGATTAAAAGTATTCCCGCGCTCAAATAGCCCTTTCATTATAGCATACATGGCAGGAACTCCCACAAACACACCTACTTCCTTATTTGACAGTGTTCGCACTAATTTTTTTAGTGAAAATTTTTCAACAAGCTCAATAGAAGCATTTTTAATCATCGGCACAACAAGCGATGAGGTAAGCCCAAATGCATGAAATAACGGAAGTACCGCAACAGACACTGAAGCAGACTCAGGCATCATCTGAGCTACTGTGTGAGCACTCTGGTAAATGCCATAATGGGTAAGAACTGCACCAAGTGCAAAGCCATCCATTGCTGAAGTAAAGATTATTGCTGCAGCATCAGTATTCTCCTGTACATAATGGCTGTCACTTGCATCAGCATATATAATTGAATCCATTGATGTATATTTATCACTATCATCTATGGTAATTACTTTGTTTAAATCTTTAATAACGTTACACTGCACAAGCCTGTCCGCCATACCGCTATCTGTTATGAGACATGCTGGTTGTGTCACATTAGAATAATGTTGCAATTCATACTGTCGCGCGAGAGGATTAACAAGCACGGGGATAGCATTACACTGCAAAATGGCAAAAAAAGTATAGATAAAATATGGCGTGTTCCCGATTTGCATAATCACCGTAGAGCCACTGTGGACTCCAAGCTGTCGCAATGCGTGTGCAATTTTATGTACATTATGCAGTGCGTCCTTATAGTACACTGGAACACTGTTATAGTATAACATTATTTTTCCAGGGAATCTCAATGCATTTTCCTGGAAAAGTTCATACAGATTGCAGGTAAACTGCTGACTACACATGTTTCATTTCCTTTTTTTAGCGATACTTCATGATATCACACTCTATCCTTAAAAGACAAGTAAATGTTTAATGAAGTACTGATGATTTTCTTGACTTGTACATAAGATTCAGTATACTACTTACGATTATCACGAATTATTACTTACAATTATTTTATGAATTACCTTTTGTACACCACCGCCCCGGGCGGCAGTGCATATTATTATATAGTATCCAACGAGAATTTATGATTGTTCTAACGTTTATTATCATTTTACAAATATCACTTGCCGTCCATGTCTATTATATTATACGCTATATCTCAAAAAAACAGGATAAAGACTTCAAAGGTTTTCTTTTTACCTCAATGATTAATATTTTTTTGGGGATATTCCTGTCAGTATTTATTTTACTATTCCCGCAGGAACTTAAGGCCATTAATATAGAACGTATTCTGTTTATTGAATCCGGGGTAATTTTTTTTGGTATGCTGTATGTAAAGACAAAAATTGCCGTCAATATTTATAAACGAACAAAAGATCCCCGGTATTTCCATTATTCATATTTTGGTAAAAAGGTATTGCACCCCAATGTTGTAAAAATGCCCGAACTTTTTACCTACTTTTTAACACTTCCGCTTACACTTGTGTGTGGCGCATATTTCATAGTAAAATTAGGGTGTGGTAAATAACATATCAACGTTTTGCATTTTGTATAATAGACAGCACCAGTGCCGCAACATTTACCAGATCCGGTATCATGATATATTCTTTTGTGGTATGTACCTGCCGCATGCCTGATGAAAGGTTTATTGCTTTAATTGCATGTGCATTGAAGATATTGGTATCACTGCCTCCCCCTGAAACCGCCAGAGTGGGCTTTATTCCTATACCTTTTAAAGCATTACAGGCAATAGAAACGATGGTGTCGCTGTTCGTAATGGTGTACCCTTCATAATCCATTGTACTTTCAATCTTTACTTTTGCTTTATGTTTTTGTGAAATTTTTTTTGCAATTGTCTCAATCTCTTTTTTTACTGAAAGTACCCTGGATTTCTGCCGTGAACGGGTTTCAAGTGTACATTCTGCTTCCTCCGCAACAATATTGGTTGCCCGCCCACCCTTTATTATTCCAACATTTGCAGTGGTTTCTTTATCCAGCCTTCCATGAGGAATGGCAGCGATAATTTCTGATAGGACCCTGATAGCACTTACCCCTTTTTCAGGTTCCATGCCAGCATGTGCAGCCTTTCCTTTAACAATAATCTTCATGCTGATATGGTAGGGTGCGGCCACAATGATTTTCCCTACAGGGCCATCGCTGTCAAAGACAAACGCATACTGTGCCCTAACCTGCGAAAGGTCAAACCCCTTTACCCCACACAATCCTACTTCTTCAGCACATGAAAACAAAAACTCTATATGTCCATGAGGTATATTTTTTTCTTTTAGTATTGTTATTGCTTCAAGGAATGCAGCTATGGCCGATTTATCATCTGCACCCAGGATTGTTCTTCCATCTGATACTATCCTGTTATCTTTCACCAACGGCTGTATGTTTTCGCATGGCGTCACGGTATCCATATGGCATGAAAAAAGAACTGGAATGTACCCCCCATCACCGTGAATACGTATTACCACATTGTGTGAACTGTTACATGGGTATAGTACGCATTCAACACCTAATTTTTCTGATTTTTGTGTGATATAATCAATAACCCCTTTTTCTGCCCATGAAGGGGACGCTATTTTGGCCAGATCAATAAATGTTGTAACCAATCTTTCACTGTTAATTAAATCTTTCATGGTACTCTCTCAGTAATATTTTGCAGTTATTTTTTTTATTCTTACACTGTACTCATCAATTCTTCTATCACGCGCCTTTTCAGTTATTCCTTCACAATATATATGCACAGAAGGCTGCATGGTGTCCGGAAGAATTAAAATCCACCCATCATCATGAACAACTCTTACACCATCAATTAACTCTACATTACCATCCGCCGTTGAAGCTATCTCCCTCATAACCGCAGCCTTGGCATCAACCGGACATGGCAATACAATATGATACATATTGGATAGAGGCAACTCACGGCAAATATCAGATAATTTTTTTCCTTCCCGTGCAACCAGCTCAAGCAAGAGCAAAAATGCAATCATTGGGTCATATTCATACATACTATGTGGATACACAGATCTTGCATTTTTGGAAAATAGTCTAAACTCATCTTCAAAAACAAGCGTTCTGGCAACCCGTTTGATTATCACATTCTTTTCTTTAGCAATAGTCTCCAATCTTGACGATGAAATAACAGGTATACATAACTCTTCCACTTTCCTGTATCGTATAAACAATAAACCCAGCAGGCTTGTAATATCGTCCCACTGTAAAATATTGCCCTCTTCATCAACAACAGTTACCTGTTCCCCATGCGGGCCTACTATCACACCAATTTCATTATTCAGTTTTGCAAGATTTTTAATCCCATTTATTGAATCCCTGCTTTCATTTCGTATCTCTTCAGTACTGTTGAATTCTCTAATCTGCCCCCGCAGCACTGTGGCAGTACATGAAAATGCAGCCAGAAGTGAAGGGAAGATATGTGTGGTAGTACCATAAAAACAGTCAACTATCACATTACACTGTTTTCTTGCTATTATCTCCCTGTTCACAAAATTTGAAACAAACATGATATACGATTCAACATTGTGAGTGGGATAGTATAATCTACCAACCTCAAAGGCACTGCTTCGGGGATAGTCTCCCCTGAAAAATATATTTTCAATTTTCCTTCTTTCCACATTACCAAGTTCAAAACCTTTTTTGTCAAAAATCCTGATAAGGTTAAACTGCAGATCAGTATGCGGCGAGATCTGAACATAAATCCCCATATCAGCATTTTCATATACAACAGAATATTTATTTATTGGAAGGCTGGCTATTTCAAGGTCAAATACCTCTACACCCATGGATAACAACCCAGCCGTCAGGGCACGCTTGATAAGACGTGAAGCACGGGTAGTATCTCTGCTTACAATGACCCTTTTATTCTTACCTAAAAAAGCGCCAATGGCCGAACCCAATTTTGCAGCAAACTCTGGTGTAATCTTTATATTAAAAGAACCATAGATACCTTCACTGGAAAACAGGATCTTTTTTTCGGTTTTGCCCCATATAAGGTCAGAATTAAGTTGTGCACCCTGGTCAATGATCTTTTCCGGCCATATTCGTATCCCTGAAGAAATCTTAGCATTGTTGCCTATCTGGCAGTCATCACTGATTACTGCACCCTCATAGATTGAAACAGTATCTTCAATAACATTGCGTTTGCCAATAATGGCACCACGTATCTCAGTCTTTGTACCAATAATGGTATTATGCAACACAACACTTCTTCGCACAGAAGCATTTTCATGAATGACTGTATTATCACCAATGACACTGTAATCTGAAACCTCGGCACCTTTTTTAATTTTCACATAATTACCAAGCACAACGGGACCAATTATAGTTGCATCAGGATGAATTTCCACATCCACTCCTGCCCATATATATTCGCCAATTTTTTTACCAGGGAATGGAATTTTAACCATACCATTTAGTATATCCTGATGTACTCTACGGTATGCATCCAGGTTGCCAATATCGCACCAGTAGCCATCCGAAATATATCCGTAGATGGGGATTTTATTCTTTTGCAATAGCGGGAAAAGGTCATAGGAAAAATCAAATTTTTCATTCTCAGGCACAAACCTGTCCATTATCTCAGATTCAATGACATACAGCCCTGTATTAACGGTGTCGCTGAAAACCTCTCCCCATGATGGCTTTTCCAGAAACCTTTCTATGGTGCCATCCTCACGCGTAATCACAATACCATACTCAACAGGGTCCGGAACGCGGGTCAGGGCGATAGTAACCGGGGAATTGTTCTTTTTGTGAAAATTAATAATATCCTGTAAATTGAAATCATAGATACCATCGCCACTCAATACAATACATGTGTCATCATAATCTTTTAACGCCAATTTCACTCCGCCCGCAGTTCCTAAAGGCAATTCCTCAATACTGTAATCTATTGAAACCTCCCAAAAAGTGCCATCACCAAAATAATTGACAACATTTTCTGGCAAATAAAATAAACTCATTGTGATATCAATAATACCATACTGTTTAAGCAAATGTACGGTGTATTCCAAAACTGGCCTGTTAAGTACCGGTATCATTGGTTTGGGCCTATTACACGTTAAAGGCCGTAATCGTGTACCTTCTCCACCTGCCATTATTATTGCTTTCATATATATTCCCGGGTTTTGGAAATAGGATGTGTAATCAATAGTACTATCACATCTATAAAGTTTCAGGTCAAGTGAAATATATATATCCTTCAAAACATTTGAATGAGTATTTCAGATAATAAAAATTGTCCAATATGCAAAGTAAAATAATTGAAAAAAAATATCACTATTAGATAGTTGGATTAATTCTTACTATAGCTCTTTATTCCTTTACCGGGCATACGTTATAAGGTAATACGCTATCTGTTTGTTATTATTAACATTTATTTATTATATCTTAGCAATTATAGGAGCAGCTTATGAGTAACCCAATTAAAGAATCAACACTGGAACGCTGGATCCAGAACCAGATGAAGATCTGGGAGTCAGAAAAAAAGGTCATTGAAAAAGAAGACCTACCCCGTCCGTTTATCACAATTTCACGTCAATATGGATGTTTTGCAAATGAAATTGCTGAAGTTATTGCCACAAGCCTCAATGAATTTCAGCACACTGACAAATGGATTACCTACGATAAAAATCTAATTGGTAAGATCGAAGAGCGGTACAACATTTCAGAAAAGATTGTGGAAACTATCGACACAAAAAAGCGTGAAGAGATGAGCGAATTATGGCGCACCATGCTTTCTAACCTGCCACCACAGGCAGCTGTATTCCAGAAACTTGCCAGCACTATACGTTCACTGGCAATTCATGGAAATGCAATTTTAGTAGGGCGGGGTTCGGTAATCATTACAAAAGGGTTGCGCTTTGGACTTCATCTGCGCTTTGTTGCTCCACTGCAATACCGTATTCAAAAAGTTATGGAAGTTCATAAAATTAAAGACAGGCTTACCGCAGAAAAGCTCATTGAAGAAAAAGATAAACAGCGCCACGAATTTATGACTCAATACATTAAATTTGATGCCTATGACCCTGCATCCTACGACCTTACCTTTAATATTGCCCAGTTTACACCTGATCAGGTAGCTTCAATTGTGATTGCCGCATTGAAGGCTCGAAAGCTTATATAATAGTATCATCTATCTATCAGATTAAAAAGGCGGTTAAAAAACCGCCTTTTGTTATTTCCGTTTGCCTGTTAGTTCATACACTTCACGTAAAATTGGATTTCCATCCTTATCAAAAACAAGTACAGTAACATAATTAAAAAATATAAAATCTTTGCGATATGGAGAAACATGATATGAACGCACTACCAAATCATCTTTTACCGGTAAAAAATAAAGTTTATTTGTCAAAGGATTAATACCCGTTTTTGTATTCTTTGGATACGCCTGGAATATTTTTTTCCCTTTACTATCAGTATATTCATAATTGGATATATCATCTGGATAGGGAACAAAATTTCGTATACGCTCTTTCTCGGGTACAGGCATCTCAAAGCTGGATTTGGTTTTTTCCTCTTTTTCATAGGTTGCAATAATATTAACATATATATCCATGGGGTCATCTGTCAAATTTTTAAATATTACTTCAACCTCAAGCTCCTCTCCTTTCCCCGCTCTATCCACTCTTTTGTTAAAATATATATCTTTGATCTTTACCTGATTGCTATATAAAGACTGGACAGGTATATCTGTTTTTTGAGTGGTCTGTGCTAATAATGCAGATGCACACACTACCAAAATTATAGTAAAAAATTTTTTCTTCATATCAACCGCCCATCATTACAATGTGTATGATTATAGTTACTTATCGGTCATAGTAATGGCAAAATTTAGAAGAATACACCATCTATGTATTAATACAATCAAGCAGTTGCCGATGGATCAATCCATTTGTGGCACAAATTTCCGGATACTCCGGATCAAATGCATCCCCATTATATTTTGTTACCATCCCGCCTGCTTCTGCCACTATAAGCGCGCCTGCTGCCATATCCCATGGGAAAAGCTCTGGCTCCCAGTAACCGTCAAATCTGCCACACGCCACATAGGCCAGGTCAATAGCAGCTGAACCCATACGCCGTATACCCTGCACATGTGGCACTACATTATTGAACTGCTTCAGATTATTAACTTCTGGATCATCTTTCTTATAGGGGAAACCCGTTGCAATAACCGAAATGCCAATATCATCGATTTGTGAAACATATATTCGTCGTGTGTTGAGATAGGCACCGCCACCCTTCCACGCATAAAAACACTCATCACGCAATGGGTCGTAGACCACACCAACAACGGTTGAATTACTTTCTCTTTGGTATAAGGCAATAGTAACACAAAAATGCGGGATTTTGTGGGCAAAGTTATTGGTAGCATCTAACGGATCAACAAACCACACATAGTTGCCGCTCGATTTCTTTACACTCCCCTCTTCCGCAACGATATCATGATCTGGAAATTTATGTGTAATGCCTGCAACAATTAATTTTTCAGATTCATAGTCAATATTGGTTACCAGATTTGTTCTGCTTTTATAATCAATGGTTACATCGTTGCTGTAATATCCCTCCAGCACCAGGGCTCCTGCCTGTTTACAAATATGAATAGCATACTCCGTGATTGCCTTATACTCCATACCTACAATTCAACTCCTGCTCCCAGTGTAAATGTAATTTCATGATGATCCTCTGATGTATCAGATAGTTCAAATCCTAACGTCTGATACAGGAATATATTGTTATGCACATATTCTTCCACACCAACCGTAAACACATGAGATAGAGATCTGAATCCTGAGAAGGGGTCACCTTTTGTCCATTTATCAGTGTTTATACCAAACCACCCCTGCCCATTACCAAATTTTGCATATGGATTATCTTTATTGATACTTCCAAAATACATCCTCTCGGTAAGGCTAAAACTAAACGAAAGTTTCTTTTGCCCTGTTAATTCATTATACCTGTTAAGAATGACTCCTATACTAAAATCATATACACCGGCATACCTGCATACAGGTATTGCATGGTCAAAAAAGTAGAATTCATTGATAGTAAGCTTTGTATAATAACGTAGATATTTATCAAACGTGTACGTATATACAAAATCAAAATAATCAGCATCAAAGGTCTTACCACTTGAATTTTCTCCATCACGCAAGATAAGCCGTGGGTACATAGCAATATCAATGTTAGCCTTATCCTGAGTAAAACCAAATACAAGCCCCAATTTGTAATCATTGATGTGTGTATTCTCACCAAACACTTTGCCACTACGATGGTGATTCCCCAGCACTCCAAATCCTAAATAATATCCTCCCGCATTAAACAGCCCTTCTACTTTCTCCATCCACGCATTGACATCCGGCATCAACGCTCCATAGTAACGATTGCCTGTTGTGATACGAGCTTCCCATCCATCAAATGGGCCTATATCAATAAAAAAATGATTTGGCATATTGAGCCCAATGCCATTATCACTCACAACCTCAAAACCTCCGCCATTAAGAAAATATCCTGTCCTTGACATCCCGTCTAACGTGGCAAGAAACACCCTCTTCTTTTCCTGTGGCTTTTCTTCTTCTGCTACCACTTCTTTAGCAGGCTTCTTTTCTTCTTTTGCTGGTTCTTCAACTTGAGCCTTTGCCTGTGCAATAAGCTTTTGTTTATAGGCATCCGGGAGCCATTTGATAACTTCCTGATTTTTTGGGTCCAGTTTTAATACATGCTCTCCCGTTGCAACTGCTTTATCAAATAGACCTGTGGTATAGTATAAATAGCCAAGCCTTTCCAGTGTCGGGATCTGTATAGGATTGCGCCGTACTGCTTCTTCATATGCAGGAATTGCCTTATCAATGTCACCTTTAAGTTCATATACATATCCCATATTATGCAATGTCCTCGCTGAGCGGACATTATATAACTTGATCGATTCATCCAGCTTTTGCAGCGATTCATCATATTTTTGTTTCCTGCCCAGTTCAATCCCTTCTTTAGTTAATTCTTCAGGATCCTGAGCATATAGGGCTGTAACAAAAACAAGAAATAATGCGATAATTATTTTTTTGTACATAGACCTTTCCTTATCTTACTATGTTGTAACATTTCACTGTACTATATACTATTGAGAAATGCCACAGAAATGCAACTAAAAATTACATTTAAGTTTTAATCGGTAAACGCCAATAATTATAATAGCAAAAGTGTTGCTCTATTTGTCAGGGAATGCTAATGTGACATAATAAAGGGGGAAAATATGAAAAAGACTATCATGGTAATTGGCGGAGGCCTTTTACAGGTTCCTGTTATACAGACAGCCCAAAAGATGGGACTTAAGGTGATAGTTACTGATTATAACCCCAATGCACTGGGGATGAAGTATGCCGATATCCCCATCGTGATGAGTACCCGCGATATTGAAGGATCCGTGCGCGTTGCAAAAAAGCAAAACGAGATTACCCCTATATCCGGTGTTTTGACTGTTGGTACGGATGCATCAGCTACAGTTGCTGCTGTGGCAAATGCCCTCAACCTCCCTGGCATAAAATATGAAGATGCCATTGCTGCCACCAACAAAATCAAGATGCGTACACGATTTTTTGAACATGGTGTACCATCACCACATTTCTTCCCTGTGTGGTCTCTTTCTGATGCAAAGAAGGCATGCAAGGTTTTAGGATTTCCTGTGGTCATCAAACCTTCGGATAATATGGGAGCACGTGGTGTTGTGCGAATAGATAATAAAAACCAGATAGCTGATGCCTTTGCATTTGCCAAAAGCGCATCCCCCAGTGGTGAGCTTATCATAGAAGAATTTATGGAAGGTCATGAATTATCCATAGATGCAGTAGTGTTCAATGGTGAAGTAACATTTACCGGTATTGCCGACCGCATCATAGAATACCCACCACATTTTGTTGAAACAGGCCACACCATGCCATCACAGCTACCAAAAGAGATTCAGGACAGCGCCTGTGAGGTGATGAAAGCAGGTATCAAAGCACTGGGCATACATTTAGGCTGTGCTAAAGGAGATATTAAAATAACAAAAGATGGTCCCAAGATTGGCGAGCTGGCTGCACGCCTTTCCGGTGGATTTATGTCTGCATACACCTATCCGCTTTCAACCGGCGTTAACCTGATGCGTGCTGCCATTGAGATAGCATTGGGTCAGGAACCGGGCAATCTGGAACCACTGTACAACAGGGTATCCATTGAACGGGCAATTATAACAAAACCTGGAATAGTAAAAAAGATATGTGGGGTGGAAGAAGCACTAAAAATTCCCGGGATTGCTGAGATATTCATAAATGTAAAGCCTGGCGATAAAGTAAAAAAGCCAACATCCAATGTTGAAAAGGCAGGGCATATTATTGCTGTTGCAGATACCTTAGAAGAAGCAGAAGAAGCAGTGGCAAGATGCAAAGAAATGATAAAAATAGAAATATGCGATGAGTCAGAACTTTCCATGGACACCATCAATATTTCTGCACGCGAACGCCTGCGCAAAGTATGCTATGTGTGCAAACAGTGTAACGGCAAGGATTGCGCCAGCGGCGTTCCCGGGATGGGCGGAGCTGGCAGTGGCGCTTCGTTCAAACGTAACAGCGAAGCCCTACTCAACTATAAAATTAATACACGTGTTATTCATGATGTCACCAACCCCGACACCACAACTTCCCTTTTTGGCGTATCATTATCGTTCCCTGTGATGGCAGCACCCATTACCGGAGCTATCACCAATTTAGGTGGAGCCATAGATGAACGTGATTACAACATTGCTGTGGTAAAAGGATGTATGGATGCCGGTACTATTGCCTTCTTAGGTGACGGCGCAGATCCACAAAAGTACAAAATAGCTATGGAAGCACTTGCTCAGTTTGGCGGTATGGGAATACCAATATTTAAACCACGTGCCAGCAATGATGATATCATAACACGCATAAAAGCAGCCGAACAGGCAGGTGCTGTTGCTGTGGGGATGGATATCGATGCCATTGTATTCAAGACCATGGAATTAAAACATCAGGCAGTAAAACCAAAAAGTTTACACGAGCTTAAAAGCATCATTTCATCCACGCACCTTCCGTTTATACTCAAAGGCATCATGAACCCACGTGATGCAGCAATGGCTGTTGAAGCTGGCGCACATGCTATTGTAGTATCCAATCATGGGGGCAGGGTTCTTGATGAGATGGTAGGCACCATGGATGTGCTTGAGGATATTGTACGTGAAGTACGCGGGCATATTCATATACTAATCGACGGTGGTTTCAGAACTGGTGTTGACATTATAAAGGCATTAGCGTTAGGTGCTGAATATGTGTTAATAGGAAGGCCTGTTGCCATTGCCGCAGTTGGTATGGGATCAGAAGCAGTTGCCTATTACCTTAAAACATTACAGGCAGAGCTTAAAAAAGCCATGATACTTACAGGCTGTGCAACAATAGCGGATATCACCAGCGATATTGTGCGTAAAATTCATCACAACGCATATCAGCCACTGGAAATTCGATAGTAAGCATATAATGAGCATATATGAAAAAATATATTGATTATTACTGTAACTGTTCTTTTATAGTACATAGTATACATCTTTGGTTTTTTAAATGAAAGTATTACAATCATATATTGCAATCACTCTCTTAACAGTAACTATCGCCGCGTATGCACTGCAGTTTGGTGATATCCAGGGCAGGTGGCAGTTACTCTACCGCGGCAACTGGGGATATGAATTCAGGTTTTATAAAAATTATCAGGCAGTGTGTATTGTTTATATGCAGACCAGTGCAGTGGTATTTAAAGGTGTGTACACGTTTGATAATCCCCAAACCATCCGCATCAACATAAACCAGATGAAAAATGTTGACAGCTGCTGTGATGTCAATACTACAACCGGCTTTACACAGGTAAAATCATCATACTTTCTTTTCAATGCTTCTGTAATCACTAAAAACAACAAAAAAATGCTTGAATTAAAACCACTGTCTATTGTCATTGATGGCATTAATTCTGAAGGATACTTTGAGCCGGTTATTTTACTTACGCGCATGTAACCATGAGCTATCGCACCATAACCATTCCGTATGGACAACCAATAGACGCAATTGTATACCCCTGTGCTGAAAGTATAGGCACTGTAGTCTACAGTCATGGCCTTTTTTCCTCAAAAGATGCCTACAAGATACACCAGATGGCACCAACTCTTCACTCACACGGCTATACGGTTATTTCTTTCAGCTATGGCTACACACGGCACTACACACGCAACATTCCACTTACTATTTCACTACCCCAATGTGCTGATGAACTCAATGCGGTGTTAGAGTATGCGGCAAACACATATAACCCAAACCTGCATATCATTGGCTCAAGTATGGGCGGAGCCATAGCCCTGTATTATGTAGCAACCGTTCCATACATCTTTACCATAAAAAGCATAAGCCTTATTGCAACCCCCGTCCACCTTTCGCATTTAGTTAGGGCGATAGCTCCGCAAGGAATCTTGGGCACGTATGTCACCGCAGGCGAATATTCAATTACTGCAGAGTCGTTGCAACAGATGGAAAGCATCCAGCTTGAGAAGCTTGTACCCCGCGTTGATGTCCCTGTGTGCATTATTCATGGTCAAAATGACGATGTTGTGCCGGTTAACCACGCACATGATATACAGCAAAACCTCTGCGTGCCACATACCACACACATCATCCCTGATGGCGATCACACGCTCACCCATCAAAAACATGTCGATACGATTCTGGAATATATTCATTCGTGGTTGAAATTACATCCGTAAAAAATTGCAATCAGGTATTTTTTATTGACAATTTTTTTGTTTTTATATATTTATGAATATACATTAACTAAGTAAAAACCAAAAGGAGGATAACTATGCCGCTTAAAACCCCTGCTGAATATATTGAGAGCATAAAGAAATTACAACGCACAGTGTATCTGTTTGGCCAAAAAATACATGATACCACCGATCATCCTATAATAAAACCTTCACTGAATGCGGTTGCCATGACCTATGCACTTGCGCACAAAGAAGAGTATAAGGATATTATGACTGCAACTTCACATATCACCGGAAATGTCATAAATCGGTTTACCCATATCCATCAGAGTGTTGATGATCTGGTAAAAAAAAGCAAGATGGGGCGTTTACTTGGCGCAAAGACAGGATGCTGTTTCCAGCGCTGTGTGGGTATGGATGCACTCAATGCGCTTTCAATGACCACCTATGCAATTGACCAGAAATATGGCTCACAGTATTATCAGCGCTTTTTACAGTACCTGCAGTATGTGCAGGATAATGACTTAGTGTGTGATGGTGCAATGACCGACCCCAAAGGCAACAGATCACTTCCGCCACACCAGCAGGAAGATCCCGACCTGTATCTGCATGTTGTAGATGAAACTAAAGACGGCATTGTGGTACGTGGTGCAAAAGCTCATCAAACCGGCGCACTCAACTCGCATGAAATCATTGTCATGCCAACTATCGCCATGCGCCCTGAAGATAAAGACTGGGCGGTGTCATTTGCAGTGCCGGCAGATACAGAAGGCATTATCTACATTTACGGACGTCAATCATGCGATACGCGCAAACTGGAACAATATACCATTGATCAGGGCAACGCCCTGTTTGGCGGCCATGAAGCACTGATAGTGTTTGATGATGTGTTTGTTCCGTGGGACAGGGTTTTTATGTATAAAGAATATGAATTTGCAGGTCATTTAGTTGAACGCTTTGCAGCATATCATCGCCAGAGTTACGCATGCAAGGTTGGTGTGGGTGATGTACTGATTGGTGCAACGCAGACAATAGCTGAATACAATGGCATTGACAACGCATCACATGTGAAGGATAAAATCATTGAGATGATACACTTAAATGAAACACTATATTGCGGAAGTATTGCATGTGCATCTGAAGGTAGGCGCGAAGAACCCGGCACATACATGGTTAACACACTGCTTGCAAATGTGCACAAACAGAACATCACTCGCTTTCCGTATGAGATTGCACGGCTTGCTCAGGATATAGCCGGCGGTGCACTGGTGACACTTCCTTCTGCCAGCGACTTCAATCACCCTATAGCAGGCAAATGGATTAAAAAATATTTCAAAGCAAAAAGTGATGTACCCACCGAACACCGCATTCGTATTCTGCGCCTTATTGAAAATATTACCATGGGCACTGCAGCGGTAGGTTATTTGACCGAATCCATGCATGGTGCCGGCTCACCGCAGGCACAGCGCATTATGATTGCACGTGAATCTAACGTAAAAGAAAAACAGCAGGTAGCACAACGCCTGGCGCAAATAATTAATTCAGAAGAAGAATAAAAACAGCACGCGCTGCCATACGGCAGGGCATGCGGTTTACTCATATATCTTTATCCCATTCATAAGAGCCTTAAAATCTTTTATCATCTTTTCTTCTTCCACTTTTCCTGCCTTACCCAAAAACAGCGTGTATAGCTTCTTGACTTTTTCAGGTTTTTCCTGTATGGTCTGAACTACTGCAGCTATTTTTGTCAGATTGTCGCTGGTAAAGGGCTTCATGGTGTAAGGGTGTTCTGCATTGACAATACTGTTCCAGTAGTTGAGATAATCCTTTGGCAATCTACTATCAGGTGCAAACCAGTTTGCCAGCACAAAATAATTGTCTTTCTGGTATTCGCTTAACATGACACGACGTATGGTCCATTCTGTAGCTGTAGCTTGCTTTATATACCCAAAATTGATACCCATACGCACGTCATCATTAATGGTAATGATGTCACTGCCAGTAGTAATTGAAAATAAACCCGTACCAAGCTTCAACCCATTCTGTGTTGAATACTCAAACTTTAGATCACTCAGCGCTTTTGGCAGCAATGTATTATGTGTTAAAAATTCCTTCCAATCTTTAAGGCTTCCGTAATACGATAATTGCACAAAATCCAAAAGCTTGAGCGCATCATATTTCCAGAACTCAATCTCGGAAGTTTCGCATACAAAGACTACTGCCGACATACCCTCAGGTGTTGGTGTTGCACAGCTTATGACAGCCTCATCAGAATATTCCAGCACCCATGTACACATCCGCCATTTACGGCCATATTTATCAGTATGGTATTGCACTTCAATAGGATCGCCTAAGGACAGAATGCGTGTCTTCACATCCCCAAAATCGCGGGTAATGCTTTGCCCTTCAAGTACAAGTTTCATGCCTACCCTGGGATCGTTTAGCATGTCCTGTAGACTCACATCATCAGGGCGAGATATATCAATGAAGAGCACACGCTTATCAGGGTTTGCCATGCGGATAACGCCGTTGCCATGTATCTTTGTTTCCTTATATTCAATATTGGAGATAGTCCATTTGTTATTATCCTTGCTTAAATAGTTGACCTGTAAAAAGTAACTATCGGTAAAATCAAAAAGTGGGATAAGCGACTCTTCCCCCTCAGGGAACATTCCCCTGCCCTGATCTTTTAAAAGCTCATCCATTGTTGCTACATAAAACTTTTTAAAACGTTCATTAAACGCTTTTTTTATTTCTTTATATCCTTTTGGAAGGGGTATCTCATCATCAAAATCTTTCACCACTGTTTTTTCTGGAAGCAGCGTAAAGCCAAAATTCATTCGCACATGGAAAAGACCTTTATTCCCTATCTTTGTAACTTCATGTATTGGCAATGAATAGGCAATATTATCCTTTCGCTGTATGACAATACCTATGACATTGCCCTGTTCATCAATGAGTGGGCCACCGCTGTTTCCAAAATTGACATCAGAAGAGCTTTTTAGAAGATTAAATTTTCCATCCTCTGGCTCAGGATATGTGCCAATGAGCTCACCCTGACGCATGACGATACCTTCACCATACGCATTGCCCACTGCATAGACACTATCGCCAATACTATATTCTTCTTTAATTTTTAAATATTTAGTAAAGGTTTTATTTTTAACCGTGAAGCGAATAAAATCCCTGTGACTATCAAACGCTACTATGGTATCAATTTCATACACATTGCCCTGCATATCACGGATATAGAAATCCTTGTAAATAAGTGAATCCGTCTTTAAATCCAGTACATGAAATGCTGTTAAAAGCTCAGTTGGCGAGATGGCAAAGGCAGTGCCAATTGAATAATATTTATCAACCCGTATGTTATACGGTAAAAGATGCCATGGAAGCTCTTTTTCGTATGTCAGTGTATCCTTTTCTGGCTTGTTTACAACAACCTCAAAGCATGATTCTTTGATTAAACTTTTAAGGTCTTTTGACAAAGATTTTGTCTTGCTGGTATTAGCTCCGGAGGCACATGCCACAAAGCCAGATAGCAAAAGAATTAGTATTTTTTTCATTATTTTACCTCAGAGTTACTTTAATTTTACTGTATATTTTACAGGCATTCTTCTTTAAAAAGTTGCGCTTGGTGTATGAATATAATAAAAATGGTTTTTAATTTTTCTACTTTCATTATAACCAATGTCAAGTAAAATTACAATAAATATATACAGGGATAATGTAAGTATATAGATTAAAGGCTTGACGATTGAATACAAATTTATATAGTAGTATTCAACGATTATTACATCATTAGTTACTTTTATGGCAAAAGAAAACAAACCCATTGCATTAATACTTGCAGGTTTTGACAGGCCTGACCGTAAAACCATGATCAAGCGTAAAAAGCAGATCATTGAAGCCTACGACGGCGATTCCATATATATTGGAAAAAACAAATTTTTACAAACCCTTGCAGGTAAGCCTGTTATTCAGTATGTGCTTGATGCTGTCTATCATGCCAAAAAAAAGGGCAAGCCACTGTACCAGAATATTTATGTGTATAATGATATACAAAACTTTAACGATGTTATTGATACAAAAAAATACAAAAACCTTGTTGTATTACAGATGAAGCAATCGGTGGGCGGGCATCTTAAAGATTTTTACTACAACTATATTAACTATGGACAGCGGCTTGATATCTTCTTTGGTGATACTCCCCGCATTACATCACAGGATGTTGAATGGATACATGGTGAATATGATTCAATCCTTGGAAAAGCTAAGGATTATCGTGGGGCGATAGTTAATTTAATTTACAGCATCGTGGAATATCAGGACGTTGCAAAAGATACCTGGCTGCCTCACAGGTTAAAAGTATTCAAACGCGGTCCTCATAAAGGCACACATAAATACTTTGTTGGGTTTGACACGTTTGAAGCACGCATTGGCAACTCTGCCGCCATACGTAAAGATCATTCAATTGACCCGATAGTTGAATTCCAGATTATTGATTTCTTTTACAGTTTACGCAAGGCACTACAGCCCAATATCTTTTCCCGAATACTCTATCATTTATGGAAAACAAAAAATTTTGATGTCATACGGCAGGTAAAACAGCGCTGCCTGCAAGAAGAAAAATTTTATAACGCTGCTATTGATGTGATAGAGCGTGTGTATAAAATTGATCTATCCCGGTTTGGTGCTTATATTTATCATATTAAAAAAAACGCTGCTCACTGGGAAAATGACATTGATGGCCCACGGGACCTGAAGGCATTCAGGGCACATATGGAAAAGTAAACATTTTACAATTGACAATTTGTGTTTTCTTATGTATACTTTTACTCATGGAAAAAGTTATACAAAAATACAATAGTTTTGAAGATGCTGATAAAGCCGAAGTTCATTTCTGGAAAAATTTGGAACCACGAAGAAAATTAGAAATTTTAGAAGAAATACGATTACGGTATATGGAAATAACCGGTGAAGGCAAGCAAGGATTTCAAAGAGTTTATAGAATTGTTAAACAAAAATAATGTAAAATATCTATTGGTTGGCGGTTATGCTATAGGATATTATTCCAGACCCCGGTACACTGAAGATATTGATATCTGGATAGAACGTTCAAAAGATAATGCACAAAAGATAATCACGGTTCTGAATGAATTTGGATTTGCTAGTTTAAAATTCAGTGTTGACGATCTTCTTCAACCAGGGCAAATTCTGCAATTAGGATTGCCACCGCAACGAATAGATATTTTAACATCAATAGATGGTGTAAATTTTAACGATGCCTGGGACAGACACGTGCAAGATCTTTTTGATGATGTTCCTGTTTTTATTATTTCTTTAGAAGATTTAATCCAGAATAAAAAGAGTTCTGGCAGAGCAAAAGATGCTGCAGATTTAGAATGGATTACACTGTATGGAAAATAAAACTACCTCAACACTGGAAGAATTAATGCGCAATAACTTTGCGCGATGCTGCAGTCCTACTCAATCACTATTTGCAATGAAATATGCGTTTTATTCTTCACTATATCCTGGCGTAAGCAACAGCGAAATCTGGAAAAAGATTATCAACGACATAGTAAAGCAAAAAAATTTATATGCACAATCACATGCATACATGACATCATTCTCTCTATGCCAGTGTGTAACTACATCACACATTCCATTCTGTATTGCTGATGGCATAGCAGTCAGTATCCGGGGTCATGTAAGAGCAACTGAATTTTTAGATATTATTGCGTTAATTGATGATACTAATGATGTATACAAAATAGCAAAATATTCAGTATGTCTGGCATCACTATTCCTGTCATTAGTCTTGAAGATCTCATTGTCATGATATGTGCTGCAGGAAGACATCAAGATATTGCCGATGTTGTAGCTCTTCTAAATGGCTCTTTTCCTGTGAATAATGATTATATCATAAAAAAATTAGAAATGATGAATATATCACTACCTGAAGAGATTACACGAATTATCGTGCAATCACCACCTTCTGGAATGAATTTAAAATGATCTTCCCATCGCTTGCCCGCTTTGCACGTATATGTATATAGTACAGGCCCACACCCAGCTTTTTGTTTGCCTTATTGGTGCCGCTCCAGCCGCCTTCTTTTATATTCTGTCCTCCTTTGCGGAATGCATTGTCTAAAAGTTTTGTCACTGGCCTTCCCTTTACATCATACACGGTTATCTCCACATACGCATCGTCGGTAAGATAGTAGGCGGGGTAGCAGGTTGGATTTTTGTCGTCTATGACATTGTTTAAGATGCGCGTGGGCCAGGGGGTGAATTGAGTCTGTACTGTTACAGCAAAACTATATTCACTGTCATTTGGATTTCCCGGTGGTGATTCAGATTCCGAATCGCTGTCAGTATACGTTGTCACACCTGATTTAATTGTTTCAATTAAAAACCTGACGCTATTCCCAACGGTTATTAATGGATTTGTGTCCGGTATATAACCCACCCACGTATTTGGTCCCACCCTGGATGTAGGTATCCTGAAATAATCCGTACCTAAAACTAACCCCGGATCAATCACCCCACCTACAATCAGATCTGCACCAACCGTAATATCACCCTGTGCTACTATTATATTTACAGTTTCAGGTAAATCAGCTGCAGTTACTATTTTTACATTTACCCTTATTGCTGTTTTTCTCACAGGCCTATCGGTTGCAACTGTGCCAAACGTGGTATCTCCCCATTCAGTTATACCATCAGTTATAGACACTTCAATGCTTGTTGCAGTTGTTGATATTGTATCCGTTATCTGATTTGCTGACGCAACCTCATAACCAAACACATCCACTGCCGATATACGAATATTATAGTTTGTTAACGGTGTTAGCCCTGTAATCGTTGCCTGTGTAGTGGCAGAATTACCCAGTGCTGCTATGATTGTCCTATCAATCATAAACCATGTACCGGCAGAGCTTTCACGGTAATAAATCCTGTAGCTGTCAAAATCACCATCAATTGTAGCAGTATTTAATGCTACCCAGTTCACAGTGATTGTTGTACCTGTCTGAGAATGACCATTGTATGTAGTAAAGTGTGGAGTGTTTGCTCCTGGCGGGTCAGCATTATCCCAGTACACAGTGCGTGTTGCCACCTGTGGTATTCGGCTGGCAACATTTTGTTCATCATCATGTGCTCCACCGCTGATACGTATCGCCTGGTAGGTGATGATATCGGTTGCCTGTGCTGCAACTGCTGGATAAGTAACATTTGCTACAGCATTGGGCTGGCCATTGGGTATAAGCACATCAGTATTATTTCCCTCACTATCCTGGATGCGCACCGTTGTATTCCCCACAACATTGGTACCTGCCCACTGCAAACGGGCTGTAACCCTTACCTGTGTGCCGGGCACATTTATACTGCGCCAGTAGTTGGGAGACGCATTGACCCCACCACCATTGATGATTTCAATATTTGTTATTTCAACCACATCACAATTGATTGTCAGTGAATTTGCAGAAACTATAGGACCACCAGGAGTGCTACAGGTAATTCTTACTGTCCAGGTGTGATTTCCCAGCTGGCTGTATGGTGGGGTATTATCCAAACTAAAAAAATATTCCAGTGGAACAGGCAAAGTTAGCCCATTTGTTTCATCGTCATCACTGGCAACAGTTGCAACTCCATTACGTCGCAACTCAGCATTTGTAATTTCACCTGCACCTGCATCAGCAACCAGATGCACCGCATCAGCTGCTGCTGCTCCCGGCACATTATAGACAACAGTGCCTGTGACATTAAACGCGCTGTGCCATGGGTTAATCATGCCATCAGCAGCAACTCCACCCTGTGCAAAATTCAATATTCTGATTGAAGCACACACACCGTATGAAACCAGCTTTGTATCTGTCAGCGTATTATTGGCAGGGACTGTTGTAGTGGCCGATGCAACAATATTCCTGTTCAATTCCCATGCTACTTCTTGTGTGTTCCACCGAAATGTAACAGTAAATGTAACAGTAAAATTATTCCATGTTCCGGCAATGGATGAACTGCATGCTACAGTTCCAGAAACTATCGTCAATGTGTGATTACCTGCTCCTGTACCCGTTATATTAAAAACTCTGAGCTGTATATTTGTGGAATTGGGAATTGTAAGCACAACTTCGGTTATCTCTGTCCATGCGGTAAGGTCAGGGTCCACCACCTGCACCGTAAACGTATACGACTTCCCCGCCAGATAGTACCCATTGTCCATCGACAGGGATGTGGGATTGGCAGGTGTTAACACAACTGATGTGATGGTTGCATACGCAGGCCCCCACAATCCACACAGAATGACTGCTGCGATGATGTATATATATCGTTTCATTTTAATAAAAATTAATTTGTACTTTTATATATATTACCGTATATTATATCAAAAGGTCAATATTTTTATTTGTTATTACATAGTGACCTTATTAATAGGCGATAGCTCATGAAAAAAAACAAAATTGTAGTATTCATACTGTTACTTGTAAGCATAGCTTTCTTTATACAGTGTGCAGCACAGGCACCCACCGTACAGCCAAACCCTGAACAAAGTGGCGGCGGTGGTTCTGGATTAGGTACGGCCGCACCTGATTTAATCAGCACATATCCAGCTGCCGGTGATGTAAGTATTCCTGTTGACACCTCAATTGTGTTAATTTTTTCAGAACCCATTGATTTAAGTACGATAGTTCCAGCCAATGTTACAATTTCTGGAGGAGTAACCTACAGTGCAGCAGCTTCATCCGATGGCAGGGTAGTTATATTAACTATTACGTCTGGTAATCTTGCTCCAAATACTTTCTATACAATTGACGTAGGCACAGGGGTTTGTGATCAGGATGTACCCCCGCGAAATCTTATCACAAACTATAGCTTTTCATTCACCACATCTGCTGATACTTCCACATTTGAACACCCCCGTGTGATAGCAGCATCACGATACCCCGCTGCAGGTGCTACCAGTGTGAGCATAAACCAGAGTTTTGTTGATGTTACTTTTACCAAGCAGGTTAATCCTGCAACAGTTGTTGCACATACCAGTTTTGTTATAACACCGGGGTCAGCTACCGGGGTCAGCACCTCCGATAATCAGACATTCAGGTTGGAAATATTAACTCCTTTAGAATATAATACTGCACATACAATTGCTCTTACAGCTGCAATTCAGGATTTATCTATACCGCCAAACCCCCTTGTCCTTGACGGCAACCATACCTGGACTTTTACTACTGAAGCTGCACCCGCAACCGGAGCCCTTGCCATCAATAATGTGTGGGTAATGAATATCACAGGTACATCAGCTGATATTTACTGGACTACAAGTACACCGCAAGCAGCCATAAATGTTGATTATGGACCAACATCGGGATATGGTTTATCTGCCTCAGAACCTGCAGGAAAACGTACCGTGCATCAGGTTTCATTAACAGGTTTAACAAAAACAACCAAATATTATTTCAGAATACAATATCCAGGGCCAATCACAGCAACAGGCAGTTTTATTACTGCTGACAATCCAACAACATCTGATGACTATCCAATAACTGATACTGCAGGGGATAAATCACTGGTAACTATCGCCCAAAACCAGAATATAACTTCTTTAGCGCCTTACTACACTCAA